>JBKHYD010000018.1:0-46944 GCA_046565645.1 Acidimicrobiia bacterium
GGGTCAGTCGTGGAGGGTCTCGGCGTCCTGCTGGGTGGCTTCGCCGGTCTGGACGCGCCACAGCGCGGCGTACAGGCCACCGGCGGCCACCAGCTCGTCGTGGGTGCCGGCTTCGATCACCTCGCCCGCCTCCAGGACGTGGATGCGGTGGGCGTGGCGGACCGTGGAGAGGCGGTGGGCGATCACGATCGTGGTGCGATCGGCGGCCACGTGGTCGAGCGACCGCTGGATGGCGGCCTCGGTCTCGTTGTCGACCGCCGAGGTCGCCTCGTCGAGCACCAGCACGGCCGGGTCGCGCACGATGGCCCGGGCGATCGTCAGGCGCTGGCGCTGGCCGCCGGAGAGCTTCTGGCCCCGCTCGCCGACGATCGTGTCGAACCCCTGGGGGAGGGCCCGGATGAACGTGTCGGCCTCGGCCAGCTGCGCCGCCCGGACCACCTCCTCCTCGGTGGCGTCGGGCCGGCCGTAGGTGAGGTTCTCGCGGACGGTCCCTTGGAAGAGGAAGACGTCCTGGGCCACGAAGCCCATCGCGCCGCGCAGCGACGCGAACGTGAGCTCGTCGATCGGGATCCCGTCGAGGGTGATCCGCCCGGCGGTGGGCTCGTAGAGGCGCAGGAGCAGCTTCACGACCGTGCTCTTGCCGGCGCCGGTGGCGCCCACGATGGCGTGGGTCTCGCCCGCCGGGATGTCGAGGTCGAGGCCCTTGAGCACCTCCGGGCCGGTCCCGTCCCCGTAGGCGAAGCGCACCCCCTCGAAGCGGACGGCACCGCTGACGGGCTCCGGCAGCTCACGGGCGCCGGGCTGGATCGTGGGCTTCACGTCGAGGAGGCCGAAGATCCGCCGGGACGACGCCATCGCCCGCTGGTAGAGGTCGAGCACCTCGCCCAGGCGGGTGAGGGGCCACAGAAGCCGCTGGGTCATGTACACGAGGACCGAGAACAGCCCGATCTCGAGGTCGCCGCGGATGGCGGCCCGACCGCCGACCACGAGGGTCATCGTGAAGCCGGCCAGGATCGCCATCCGGATCAGCGGGATAAAGGCGCTCGAGTACCGGATCGCGTCCGCGTTGGCGTCGGCGTAGGCCCGGCTGTCCACCGCCACCCGCTCGACCTCGCGGTCCTCGGCGTTGAACGCCTTGATGGTGGCGATCCCGCCCAGGTTGTTGGTGAGCGTGCCGGCGATGCGCCCGGCCGCGGCCCGCACGGCGTCGTAGCGCTTCTCCAGCTTGCGCTGGTAGCGCAGCGAGCCGAGCACGATCACCGGGATGGGCAGGAAGGCGAGCAGCGTGAGCGTGGGGGAGATCACGTAGAAGGTGATGCCCACCAGCACCACGTTGGCGATGGTGAGGATGAGCTCGTTGGCCCCGAAGTCGAGGAACCGCTCGAGCTGGTTCACGTCGTCGTTGAGGACCGCCATGAGGCCGCCAGAGCTCTGGTCCTCGAAGTAGGCCAGCTCGAGCTGCTGCACGTGGGCGTAGGCCTCCATGCGGGTGTCGTGCTCGACGGCTTGCGCCAGGTTCCGCCACGTCAGGTCGGCCAGGTAGTCGGTGATGGACTCGAAGATCCAGACCACGACGGTGATGGCGGCGAGGATCGTGAGCTGCTGGAACCGGTCGTCGACGCCGAAGACCCGGCCCACGAAGGACTGCCCCTCGTTGGCCACCACGTCGACGGCGGCGCCGATGAGGATCTCCGGGGCAACGTCGGCCACCTTGTTGAGCACCGAGAGGACCGTTGCCAGCACGATCCGGGGACGGTGGCGCCGAGCATGGCGCCACAGCTGGCGCAGCGGCGGTGCGACCTCCGGCGAGGCGTCGTCAGATGGAGCCTCGGGGGCGGGCGGACGGGCCATGGCGCCGACGATAGGGGGGCGCGGCCCGGTCTCTGGCCCCGTTACCGACGACGGCGGGCCGCCGCGGGGCGGGCCGCGCGATCCTCGTCGTCGATGACCTGGGCCACCAGCGGCAGGACCCGGTGGCGCACCTGCTCGGTGAGCGCGATCTGCGTGGCGGTCCGCATGATGCCGGGCACCTCCAGCACCCGCCCGAGGACCACCTGCAGGTGGGCGTTGGTGCGAGCCACGATCCGGCAGTGCAGGTCCCCGGGACCCGTGGTGGTGTGGGCCTCGAGCACCTCGGGGATGCTGCGCAGGTGGCTGATCACGTCGTCCAGGTGCCCCTGCGCGATCTCGAGCGTGACGAACGCCAGCACCTCGTAGCCCATCGCCCGCAGGTCGAGGTCGGGGTCGAAGCCCGAGATGATCCCGCGCTCCTGGAGCTTCTCGAGGCGGGCCTGTACCGTGCCTCGCGCCACCCCGAGCTGACGGGCCAGCTCCATGACCCCCGCGCGGGGGGTCTCGCACATGGCTTGGATGAGCTTCGCGTCGAGCGCGTCGATCCCGCTGGGCAGCATGAGCAGGCTGTCTAGCAGATCGCGTTGACCGCTGGGCAGATTGTCTTCCATCCTCAGGGTTGCTTGACGATCTGTGGGGAATGTCTTCCACTAGCCAGTGCAGGACGCCCAGTTCCAGGGGGGAACGACCATGGCAATGACCGAGATGCGGCCGAGCGCCGAGCTCGACGACTTCCGGCGGCGGGCCGACGCCCTCGTCGCCCAGCACCCCGTGGTGCGGTCCAACCGCTACACGCGATGGTTCTCCGAGGGGCAGGCCACGCGGGGCGAGGTCCGCCACCTCGCCGTGCAGTTCTCGGTGTTCAGCCACCTCTTCGTCGAGGCCCAGCTGCGCAAGGTGATCAACGCGGCGGACCTCGAGTCCTACCGGGCCGGCAAGGAGATCCTCCTGAACGAGCTGGGCGTGGTGTTCAACCCGGGCCGGCGCGCGGGTGAGGTGCCGGCCGACACCGATCCCGAGCTGGTGGCGACGGAGGGGACCGTCGACGGCGGCCGGTTCCGGTTCGGCGCCGCCCACTTCGAGTGGCTCCTGCGCTTCGCCGCCCCGCTCGGACTCGGCTTCGACGACATCGGCAAGCGGCGCCACGGCACGCCGTCCACGGTCTTCTTCTGCGACGAGCTCCTGGAGGTGTACGGCGCCGAGGACGCGGCCACCGCGGAGGGGGCCAGCTACGCCGTGGAGCACTGGGCCGCGGCCGGGTTCTGGAAGGAGCTCATCGCCGGGCTCGAGGCGTTCAAGGTCCGCGAGTGCCCGGAGCTGCCGCTGGCCTTCTGGACCTGGCACGACCGGGTCGAGGACCAGCACGCCGCCCACACGGCGGACGAGCTCGCCGAAGCGTTCACCCAGCCCTGGTTCGACGAGGAGCGGTTCCTGAAGGGAGCCACCCGGATGCTGGACGGCGTGCACGCCTTCTGGGAGGGGCTGTGGGCGGATCACGAGGCGGGGGTGGAGCGATGAGCGCCACCGAGGTCCGACCGGTGGAGGGTGCGGCCGCCGCGCTGCCGCCGCCGCCGGTGCTGGGCGGGATCGACCACCTCGAGTGGTGGGTGGGCAACGCCCGCGCCTTCGCCGGCTTCCTGGAGGCGGCGTTCGGGTTCGACGTGGTCGCCTACGCCGGTCCCGAGACCGGCCGACGAGATCGCGTGAGCTACCTCCTCCAGCAGGGCCGGGTGCGGTTCCTCGTCTCCGGTGCGCTGAGCCCGGACAGCCCGATCGCCGAGCACGTCCGCCTCCACGGAGACGGCATCCGGGACGTCTGCTTCCTCGTGGACGACGCGCAGGCCGCCTACGAGGCGGCCCTCGCCCGGGGCGCCGAGCCGGAGCGCCCGCCCGCCACGGACCACGACGAGCACGGCTCGGTGCACCACGCCGCCATCCGGGCCTACGGCGAGACCGTGCACACGTTCTTGGACCGCAACGGCTACGCAGGCCCGTTCGCCCCCCAGTTCCAGGTGTCGGACCTGGCGCCGCCGATCGGTCCGAGCGTCGGCCTCACCAAGATCGACCACGTGGTCGCCAACGTGGAGCAGGGGCACCTCGACGACTGGGTGGCCTTCTACGAGCAGGTGCTCGGGTTCGACCAGCTCACCCACTTCGACGAGGACCAGATCTCCACCGAGTACTCCGCGCTGATGTCCACCGTCGTGTGGAACCACGAGACGGTCGTCCTGCCCATCAACGAGCCGGCCGAGGGCCGCAAGAAGAGCCAGATCGAGGAGTACCTGGACTTCTACGGCTGCCCGGGCGTCCAGCACATCGCGCTCGCCACGTCCGACATCGTGGCCACCGTCGTCTCGCTCCAGAGCCGGGGCGTGCGCTTCATGGACGTCCCGCCCGAGTACTACGACGAGGCTCGGGAGCGGCTGGCAGGCGTCGACCTCGACTGGGACGCCCTCCAGGCCCTCGGCATCCTCGTGGACCGCGACCACGAGGGCCACCTGCTGCAGATCTTCACCGAGACGGTGACCGACCGGCCGACGGTGTTCTTCGAGATCATCCAGCGCGAGGGCGCCCGCGGGTTCGGTGAGGGGAACTTCAAGGCGCTCTTCGAGTCCATCGAGCGAGCCCAGGCCCGGCGCGGCAACCTCTAGCCAGGACGAGAGCGAGGGGGGAGCGCATGGACGGCGTGCCGCAGTGGGTGCGGGGGGAGACGAGCCGGCAGGCCCACGTGGGCCTCCCGCCCGGCACCGTGGAGGAGGAGCACGGTCGGTCGGGGTTCTTCGGGCCGGCCAGCCACCTCTACCGCCGCCACGCCCCGACGGACTGGCTCGCCGTGGAGGGCCCTGCCGCCCACCACGCCTACGACACCCGCCGCCTCACCGGCGACGAGGAGCTCTGGCCCACCCCGATCCTGGCCAACGCGCAGGTCACCATCGGTTGGCACCGGATCGCCCGCGGGCGCCCCGAGCTCCTGCGCGACGCGGACGGCGACCAGCTGTTCTTCGTCCACCGCGGCTCGGGTCGCCTCCGCACCGAGTACGGCCCGCTCGACTACCGGGTGGGCGACTACCTTGTGATCCCCCGCGGCACCACGTACCGGGTGGAGCCGAGCGCGCCGTCCGAGCTGCTCGTCGTGGAGGCGCACGAGTCTCGCTTCGACCTGCCCGACCGGGGGCTCCTCGGCCGCCATGCGCTCTTCGACCCGGCCATGCTCGAGGTCCCGGAGGCCGAAGCACTCGACGAGAAGGGCGAGTTCACCGTCGTGGTGAAGCGGGGTGGCCAGGACACCCGCCTCACCTACGGGTTCCATCCCTGCGACGTCGTCGGCTGGAAGGGCGACGTCGCCCCCATGCGGATCAACGTGGAGGACTTCCGTCCCGTCACCTCGGCCCGCTACCACCTGCCGCCGTCGGCCCACACCACCTTCGTGGCCGACGGGTTCGTCGTGTGCACCTTCGCGCCACGGCCCCTCGAGGAGGACCCCGAGGCGCTCCGCCTCCCGTTCTTCCACCGCAACATCGACTACGACGAGGTGATCTTCTACCACCGGGGCCAGTTCTTCTCCCGGGCCGGGATCGAGGAGGGGATGCTGACCTGGCACCCCTTCGGCCTCCACCATGGTCCCCAGCCCGGGGCGAGGGCCCGGGACGCGGAGGCGGCGGCCGATCCCACGGCGGGTCGGCGGGTGGCCGACGAGGTGGCGGTCATGATCGACACCCGGCACCCCCTCGTCCCCGCCGAGGCGGCCAAGGACCTCGACGTCGAGGGGTACACGATGTCGTGGCGCCCTGACGCGTGAGGCTGGCGCGGTACCGGTCGGGACGTGACGGCGCCGAGCACGTCGGTGTCGTGGAAGGCGCCGCCGTGAGCTCGGTGGGGCCCGGCCAGGACGGCGTGGGCCAGGCCCTGCTCCTCGCCACCGCCATGGCCCGCCGACCTCCCGCCCCGCTCGAGGACCCGGAGCCGTTGGCGGCGGTCCAGCTCCTGGCGCCCGTCCCGGAGCCGCCGTCGATCCGGGACTTCTACGCCTTCGAGGCCCACGTGGCCACCGCTCGACGGGCCCGCGGCCTCGACATGGACCCCGACTGGTACGACCTCCCCGTCTTCTACTTCACCAACCCGGCGGCCGTGCTCGGCCCCGACGCCCCGGTGCCGATCCCGCCCGGCACCCAGGAGCTCGACTACGAGCTCGAGGTGGCAGCGGTGGTCGGTGTGGACTGCGCCGACGTGCGGCCGGGGGAGTGGCCGGAGGTGGTGGCCGGCTTCACGATCATGAACGACTGGTCCGCCCGGGACCTCCAGCGCCGCGAGATGGCGCTCGGCCTCGGGCCGGCCAAGGGCAAGGACTTCGCCACGACGCTCGGTCCGGTCCTCGTGACCACGAGCGAGCTCCTGCACGGGGGTACCGCCCCTCGCGGCCGCATGACGGCGACGGTGAACGGCGAGGAGTGGAGCCGCGGCGATCTCGGGGACCTCCACCACGGCTGGGGCGCGCTCGTCGCCCACGCCTCCCGGGGCACCCGGCTGCGAGCCGGGGACGTGATCGGCTCGGGCACCGTGGGGACCGGATGCATCCTCGAGCTCGGCCTCGTCCACGGTCGAGACCGCTACCCCTACCTCCGCCCAGGCGACGAGGTGGTCCTGGAGGTCGAGGGCATCGGCCGTCTCAGGAGCGTGGTGAGCGGGAAGGCAGAGCGGCATGACGACGCCTGATGACACCGACGCCGGCCGTTCCCCCGAGGAGATCCGCGACGAGGTCGACCAGGAGCTCGAGGAGCTCGCCGACGACGCCGCCGACGAGGAGGAGGCCCGCATGGCAGAGCGCGACCGCACCGGGGTGGACGACCCCAGCGACCCCTGAGCCGGGTTCGGCCCCTCCGGAGGCCCCTGCTACAGTCTCCGCCTCCAGGGCCGTTAGCTCAGTTGGTTAGAGCACCTGCATGACGCGCAGGGGGTCGGGGGTTCGAGTCCCTCACGGCCCACCGGGAATCCCCAGGTCGTTGGCCTGGGAGCTTGTCGCGTACGGGCTCGGCGGCGCCGAGGGGAGCCTAAAGGGGAGCCAAATCGCCCAAGGCGCTGCTCCGTGTGGCACCGAGGTCCCTACTCGCGCGAGATCGCTGTTCAAGCCCGTTTGCTATGGCCGTGGGATCGACGTCGGGCCGCAGGAGAGCCACGGAACAGGCAAAGTGTGGCGGTGGTCGTCGACGGGCAGTTC
The DNA here is from genome assembly GCA_046565645.1 of Acidimicrobiia bacterium. Classification (GTDB taxonomy): domain Bacteria; phylum Actinomycetota; class Acidimicrobiia; order Acidimicrobiales; family VFJN01; genus VFJN01. The sequence goes on from JBKHYD010000018.1 coordinate 7,067, forward strand.
GGTCTATCCCGGCTGGGCATCGCCCTCGTGGGGGCTTGCTTGGTTGGTTCTGCCCTGGTCCTTCCGAACGCTCTCAGGCCCGATGCCCGCCCGCCCGCTGGAGTGACCGGCGGCGCGGGGCAGGCGGCCGCAGAGGTATGCGACGTCGGGCCATTCGCACGTGTGGCCTCGATCAAAGGCACTGCATCGCCAGACGAGCTGCACGTGCGCTGCGTCTACTCGGTGCTCGGACGGCCGGTCATGACAGGTTCGATTCGCTGCTTTGACGGCCGATGGACTGCTGAGGGTGTGGGCGAGGGGCGGACTCCCGGAGGGTGCACCTGACCGTCGCGCGACGCGGCAGCCGATGATCTCGGGCAGGCTGGCGTGATGGCAGACCTGTCCGGGTATCCGCTTCGGGATGAGCTCATGCAGTTGGCTCGGGATCTGGTGCTGGTGCGGAATGGGTCAGAGTTTCCTCCGACTCCGACCTTCGTGGACGACCTGGCGACGGTCGGCGACGCACTCTCAGTGGCCCTGGCCGAGTCCGACGAGGTGTCCCGACAGATCGTGGCATGGACGTGGTGGATTCTGGAGGAGCTCCTGCGGGCATCGGAGGCGGGTAGCGACGAGGCACGGTCGGCAGTGCTGCTGTGGCTCTCACTCGGGAACGCCGCCTTCGGGCCCATCGGGCTCTACGGGTAGCCCGCCCCGACCTGCCAGATGCGGCCAACCCGTCGTGGCTCCGTCGCTAGGCGTGCACGCAGCGGCGGTGCCTCCTGGTGCAGGACGGGCGGATGTCAGGCGGAGGCGGGACCGAGGAGGTGGCGGTTCTTGTCGACTGATCCCGGCAGGACCGTGAAGTGGACTTGGCCGTCTTCGTCGACGGCGACGACGCGTACGACGGCGGTGGCCGCCTCGTTGCCGGCGAGCAGCATCGCTCCGGGAACGACGCGGTTCGGGTCGAGGGCATCGGCGAGGGTCGACCAGCCAAGGCCGTCGTCGTCCTGAGCGTTCAGGTCGGCGGTGATGTCGATTGCAGCGGTCATGGGGAGCCTCCGGGGACTGTCTGGCTCACGGTTCATGGTACGGGTTGATCCACACCTGGTGGTCCGCTGACACGAGTGCAGTGATGTCGTCGTGGAGCGATCGGAGCGTGACGGTGAAGTGGCGAGGGTTCCGGCCGGTCGGCTCGAGCGGCAGACCGAGTGATCGGATGGTCCGGACGGTCATCACGGTGAAGTGCGAGAACCTGACGAGCGGCGACTCTTGGGCGAGCTCGTCGATTGTGGCCCCCCGCAGAGCGAACACCGAGATGCCGTAGGTCCCGTACACGTCGAACATGCGCTGGGCGTCGCGTCGGATCACGGAGGGCTCGAGCTCGCCGCCTCGGAGGATCAGCTCGTCGTCGTCCTCGAGCACGTCGCCGGAGCGGATGAAGCGCTGCTTCACGGCTCGACTTCCTGGTCGCCGAACATCCGCTCCATCGGCGCCGCCGCGGCGTCGATCGTCCGCGAGATGGGGTGCCGGTAGTGCTTGAGGAGCATCCGCGTGTCGGTGTGGCCGAGCACGTCGGCGATCTGCTCGAGCGGTACCGCGGAGGCTGAGAGCAGCGACGCAGCCGAGTGCCGCAGCTCGTTTGGCGACCAGCGCCCGAGCCCGGCCGTAATGGTCAGACGGGCCAGGTCGCGCCGGAGGTTGCTCGGACTCATCGGCGTACCGACCTTGGTCGCGAACACGAGGTCGAGGTCCTGCCACCGCTCGCCGGCCGCGCGTCGCTCACGCTGCTGCAGCCCTGCGTGCTCTCGTAGGGCTGCGAGAACGGGCTGCGGGAGGACGAGAGCCCGCCTCGACTTGGACGTCTTCGGCGGGCCGAGCACGAGCGTCTCTCGGCCGACGTCGTCGGTGGTGCGCTTCCGGGCTTGGTTGACGCAGAGCACCCCGGCGTCGAGGTCGATGTCCTCCCACCGCAGTCCACACAGCTCGCCGGGGCGGAGGCCGAGCATGAGCCCGACGGTGACGAGCCCGCCGAGCCGATCTTCCTTGGCAACGTCGATGAGGTGGTGCGCCTGCTCGAGTGTCAGCGATCGCCCGGACCGGGGATCCCTGGCGGACGTCGGCATCTCCGAGAGCTCGGCTACGTTCCGGGCGACGATCTCGCGGCGCTGCGCGTGCTTGAGCGCCATCACGAGCACCGAGCGGACCCGCATGACGCTGTTGCGGGCCATGCCTTCCTCGGCGAGGTGCCGGAGGAGCGCCTCGACGTTCTCTGGCGTCAGCTCGTTGAGCCGGCGTCGGCCGAGGCCGCGGATGGCGTGCCCGGCCGCCCAGCGGTAGTTGGTGATCGTGGACTTCGCCTGCACTCGGCTGCGGGCGGGGAGGACGTCGACGAGCCAGCGCTCGAGGAGGTCGCCAAGGGTCATCGATCCGTCGCCGGTGGGCCGGCCGTCCTCGAGTCGGCGCTGGAGCTGCCGCATCTTGCGGCGAGCGTCCGTCTTCGTCCGTCCGGTCACCTTGCGGCGTCGTCGACGTCCGCTGCCGTCCGGCGGCAGCTCCAGGAGACCGACCCAGCGGTCGCGGTCCTCCTCGTAGAAGAGTGCTCCTTCGCCGTGGCCACGACGGCCCATCGCAGATCTCCAGCATGCCCAGTGGTGTTAGAGGGCAGCGAGAGCTGCGAGGCACGCCGCGGCGTGGATGACGCAAGACTACCGACGAGGGTGTGACGCCGAGCGGAGCCGAGCGATGAGCCGCTCGACGGAGTCGACCGGGATGCGGGCGGCCCGTCCGATGTGGATGACCTCGACCTCGCCGGAGCCGATGAGCTCGTACATCGTCGACCGACCGAGCCCGAGCAGCCGACCAGCCTCGGGGATCGTCAGCAGGAGGGGAGCGGGTCTCGGGTCCGCAGGCTCGTCGCCGACGGCGGCAGCTGTCCCGTGAGGGAAAGCTGCAAGGGTGTGTTCACGGGAGGGGTGGGTTCGGCGACCTCGAGTCGGGGCATCCCGGCGAGGCTCGATGGGTCGCCCGCTGTGGTCGGGGCGGCGTGAGGTGTCCGAGTGGTCGACGGCGGGCCGGGCCCTCGTCGCTGCTATCCGGGCGGTGTCGTCGACATCGACGGGATCGAACGCGAGCGCAGTCTGCTGGGGGTGGTTCATGCCCTACTAGGTCCCGTGACAGAGCAGAACCTCTCCTTCTCGGCTGGTGACAGAGCAATCGCAAGCGATCGCGCAAGCGCGTCCTACGTCCAGTGTGGTGGCCGCCGCACCCTCTGTGGCCGAGCCTCGCTCGCGGCACCGACCGCTGCTCGACACGGATCGACCGCTCACCCAAAGGCTCACCAGACATCACGAGCACTGCAGCCTCGACCAACCACGTCATCCGCGTCGCCGACTCCGATGCGCATGACCACCCCTCCCGTAAACACACCCTTGCAGGTGCCGCCCGGCGGCACCTGCGGTCGGCGCCTCGCCCCGTCGTGGCATCTCTGATGTCATGTGGCCGGTCGAGCTGGAGCCGGAGGGGAGCCGTGAGCAGAGTCACGATCGACGAGCTGAAGAACCGACGACTGGCTGCGATGTCAGATGAGGAGCGCGCCGAGTTCGACGAGGCCTACGAGGCGAGCCGCCTCGCCATCGAGGTGGGCGAGAAGGTTCGCGACGCTCGAGAGGCGGCCGGGCTCAGCCAGCGGGATCTCGCCGCCCGCATGGGAACCTCACAGGCCGCTGTGGCTCGGCTCGAGGCCGGCGGGGTCGGCGCCACCCTCACCACCCTGCAGAAGGTCGCCTCGGCCCTCGACCTGACGATCTCGGTGGAGCTGTCGGGAACCGCACGCTGAGCCGCGTGAACGGTCGAGGGGAGCCAAGAGGGGAGCCAACGGAGGCGATCACTGGCGAACGGCCACGGACGCCGCAGCGCTGTGACCTGGACCTTTGCACCTCAGCGGACGTCCACGAAGACGCCGAAAGCGCATGACGCGCAGGGGGTCGGGGGTTCGACTCCCTCACGGCCCACCCCTTCGAGCAGCAGACTCGGCCCGCGCTCATCGCTCGGGGCGGCCGTCAGGTCATCGAGCTCGAAGAGCCGGTCGAGGCGAGGGCGGTCATCGTCGAGCCGCCTCCGCTTCCGGGTGGCCCTGGCGCCGGGCTTGGACCGCGGCGAGCGTGAAGCCGAGGAGCACCAGCGGGGCGACCACCAGCGCCGCCGGTCCCACGACGTGGACCGCGTCGCTGTCACCCGAGTCGAGGATGAGGAAGGTCACGTACGCGGCGTAGGCGGCCAGGAGCACGAGCCCCTCCCAGCGCCGGATCGTGAACCCCTTCCAGATGATCGGGACCAGCACGATCGTCGCCGCCAGCATCACGGGGTAGTCGACGCGCAGCGAGCTGTCGGCCACCGGGATCGGATCCGGCGACACGATGCCGGTGAGGCCCAGCACGCACATCAGGTTGAACAGGTTCGATCCCACGACGTTGCCGACGGCGATGTCCCGCTGGCCGCGGTGCGCGGCGAGGAGCGAGGTCGCCAGCTCGGGCAGGGAGGTGCCGACGGCCACGACCGTGAGCCCGATGACGAGGTCGCTGACCCCGAGGGACTCGGCGATGTCGGTGGCCGACCCCACCAGGAGCTGCGAGCCGAGCACGAGGATCGCCAGCCCGGCGGCGACGAGGGCCGCCTGGACCGGGAGGGGCCTGTCGATGACCTCGACCTCGAGCTCCTCGACGGCTTCGTCGTACTCGGCGATGACGTCCTTGCGCTCGTTCTGGGCGGCTCGGATCAGCCACCCCGTGTAGGCGACGATCCCGGCGAAGAGGACGACCCCGTCGAGCCGACCGATCTCGTTGTCGAGCGACAGGAGCAGCGCTACGACCGACGCTCCGATGAGGAGGGGGATGTCGAGGCGGATGATCCGCTGGGACACCACCAGCGACGCGATCACCGCTGATCCACCGAGGATGAGGAGGATGTTCACGATGTTGGAGCCGACCACGTTGCCGAAGGCGACATCCCCGCTGCCCGCGAGGCCGGCGCTCACGCTGACGGCGAGCTCGGGGGCGCTCGTCCCGAAGGCCACCACGGTCAGGCCGATGATGATGGGAGCGATCCCGAGGCGCGTCGCGATTGACGCCGCGCCCCGTACGAGCAGCTCGGCGCCGGCGACGAGGCACACGAGCCCACCGGCGAGGGCGAGGAACGTCCAGGCGGTCACGAGGCGACAGGCTGCCACGGCGAGCTGGCCGCGAGGCAGTCGCCCGGCAGGTGCGATCGGGCGCGCCGGGGGCGCCCTGTTCAGCGGAGCAGGTCGAGCAGCTCGGGCCCCAGCCACCGGGCGGCGAGGTCGCCCGCCGCCTCTCGGGTGAGGTGGGTCCCATCGGGGCGGATGCGGGCCAGCTCGCCCGCCGGGAGCTCCCCGAGGTGGCCGGCGAGGTCGACGACGTGCACCCGGGGTCGGGCGGCGGCCATCTCGACGATCAGCTCGTTGAGGCGGACGAACCGGGCCGGGTCGCCCTCCGGGCCGACCGACCCCGGGTGGTTGGGGTTGAGCGCGGCATCGATCGGCGGCGCCGTGAGCCACACGACCTGCTCGGCTCCCGCCGCCAGGAGCTCGTCAGACGTCGCCCCGATGAGCTCGAGGACGAGGGCGTCGAAGCCTGGCTGCCCGAGGTGCTGCCAGCCCTGGCCTCCGGCGACCTGCTGGTCGGCCGCCTCCCAGACCCCCACCTGGATCACGGCGGCGTCGGGGCGGTGCTCGGCCACGATCGGAGCCCAGCTGGCGAGGTGGCGCGCGCACAGCTCGGGCTTCTCGGTCACCTGCAGGTCCGGCCCGACCCGTCGCCGGCCGGGGAGCTCGATGCCGCACCCGAGCTCGACGGCTCCGGGCACGACCGCGATCGGTGCCCCCGCCTCGCTCCACATCTTCACGCCGATGCCGGTCATCACCGCGGTCGAGTCCCCGAAGAACGCCACCGACGGGACCCGGGTGCCGTCCTCGAGGGCCTGGGCGGGCTCGGCGGCGGAGGCGGCCACCTCAAAGGCCCTGGCTTCGGCCTCGATGTCCTGGGTGGTCGGTCCACCGGCCACGAGGCCGAGCACCGCCACCGCGGTCGCCCCGGAGGCCGCCACCGCGGCCGCGAACCGCCGTGCCCGGCCGGGGCGGGTCGGAGCTCGAAGGACCGGCTGCTCCACGGCGACGTGGAGGGCGACCGCGAGCCCGAAGGTGACGATGAGCCGGGCCAGGAGCAGCGGTCCTGGTCCGAGGCCTGTGCGAGCGGGGCTCAGCCAGAGGAAGACGGGCCAGTGGACCACGTAGAGCGCGTAGGACCAGGCGCCCAGGCGCACCAGCGGCGGGAGGCTGAGCGCGCGAGCGAGCGGGCCGGGTCGGCTGGCAGCCCAGATCAGCACGGTGCTCGCGATCGCCACCACGGGGAGCACCAGCACGTGCCCGCCGTCAGGTCGGGTCCCCACCCCGACGACGGCGATCGCCAGCGCGGCCAGAGCGGCGACGCCGGCCAGGTCCGAGCGGCGGAGGCCGGCCGGGGGGACGGCGACATGACGGGCTCGGCGTGCGGCGACGGCCAGGACCCCGCCGGCGAAGAGCTCGCCGGCCCGGGTCACCGTGGCGTAGTACGCCGCGTCGCCCTCGCCCGCCGCCACGAGCGCGACGAGCGCCGCCCACGAGATGGCACAACCGATCAGCAGAGCGTGCTGGAGCGTCCGCACGCCGCGCGCCAGGGCGATGAGGGCGAGCACGGGCATGACGAGGTAGAGCTGCCACTCCACGGCGAGGCTCCAGTAGTGCAGGACCGGGCTGGGCGCCGTGAAGAGGTCACCGTAGGAGTGCCCGTCGAGCAGGAACCGCCAGTTCACGAGGTTCCCGAGGGCCCAGAGGAGATCGCCCCGGGTTGCGCTGGTGACGCCGATCCCGTCGGCCACGAAGGCCGCCAGGAGGATGCCGAGGAGACCGAGGGGGAGGAGGCGCCGGGTCCGCCGGCCCCAGAACCTCGCCAGCGACACCCCGCCCGTGCGCCGGTGCTCCGCGACCAGCAGCGAGGTGATCAGGTAGCCCGAGAGGGTGAAGAAGACCGAGACGCCGAGGTAGCCCCCGCGGGCCCAGTCGAGGTCGAGGTGGAACGCGAGCACCGCGAGCACGGCGAGCCCGCGCATGCCATCGAGCGCGTCGACCCGGCCGCGGGTCGGATCGAGGTGCGTCCGGTCGGGCAGCACCCGTCCAACGTTAGGTCCCGGCCTGGCCGGCCTCCCACCTCGGTCCGGCGCGTCGCCGGAGAGGGTGCCGCGTCGCGGGACCAGGGCGCGCGCCGGTCAGTCGGACGGCGGGTCGGACCGGCGGCCGCCGAGGTCGGCCAGCCACGGATCGAGGTCGCGGACGAAGAAGGCGACCTGCTGCTCCTCGTCGCCCTCGCGCCAGGTGAGGCGAAGCACGTCGGAGCGCATCACCTTCCCGAGGTGCTCGCGGGTGGTGTCCACCCGCACCAGGTCGCGGCGGGCGACCCGGAGGAGGCGCATCGGTCGCCACTGGGCGAAGGCGACCTCGCCGGCGGTGAGCACGAGCGTGCCGGTGCTGGTGAGGTTCCCGTCCACGGGGTCGGTGCGACCCAGCGCGGTCGCGGCGGTGGTGCGCTCCCGGGCCCCGACGGGCTCGAGGGCCCGGTCGGCCTGGGTGCGGCCGCGCCGGACGATGAGCGCGGCGAGGCCGAGGGAGATGGCCACGCTGGCCAGCAGCACGACGAGGATCACGGCGGTGGGGCTCACGCCCTCGACGGTAGACGGCGCCACCGGACCGACGTGGGGACCGGGCAGCGCGCTCGGGTGGCGGTCGGCCACTAGCGTCGAGCACCCATGACGTCGACCCTCGCGCTCGTAGACGCCGGCATGGTGGCCGGCTACCGCCGGTCGTCGCTGTCGCTGGCCCAGCTCCACCAGGCGCTCGTCCACCTCCACCGGCAGCACCCCACGGTTCGGGTGGCCGTGGTGGCTGATCCGTCGATGAAGTGGGATCTCGGGGCGGCCGAGCAGAAGGGCTTCGACGCCGACATCGTGGCCGGGGCGGTCGTGTGCGCTCCTGCGGGCGCCTTCGATGGCACCGCTGGGTTCATGGAGCGGGCGGCTGAGCGGGCTCGTCACGACGGGTACGAGGTGGTGGCGTTCACGGCGCGCGCCATCCCCGGGGTCGCGCTGGGCCGGCTCCGCAACGAGGAGGGTCGCTGGCTCTGGGACCTCGAGGGGACCACCACCATCGAGGCCGCCGAGGCCCAGGCCGCCACCGGCAGCGGCCGCAACGGCTCGCGGCGCCGCAAGGGCCGCTAGTGCGCCGCCTGCTCGTCGCGCTCGTGCTGGCGGTCGCCGTCGGGTTGGCGGGCCCAGCCGCGCCAGCGGGTGCCCAAGAGACGGAGCCCACCAACGAGGTCCCCACGCAGGACATCGTCCCCAAGCCCAACTCGGGCCGCCCGCCCGAGGACGCCGGCGACCGTGGCGGGGCCCTGCAGCTCCTGGTCCTCGGCCTGATCGTCGGGGCGGTGGGGTTCGGCGCGTGGCGCCTCAGCCGCCAGGTCCGGAGCGCCAAGGCCGGCTCACCCCCGTCGGGCTGACCGGCGGCCGCTCGCAGCCGCCACCGCCCCTCGGGCCCCCGTGGCCGTCGAGGGCCCACTGGTAGGTTGCGCGCATGGACCCGGCCGAGGCACCGATCGTCCTGCCGGAGGGCTACCCGTCCGGGTACGAGGTCGACGTGGTGCTGTCAGATGGGGCCACCGCCCACGTGCGCCCGATCCGACCCGACGACGCGGAGCGGCTGGTGGCGTTCCACGCCCGCCAGTCCCCGCAGAGCATCTACTACCGCTACTTCAGCCCCCGGCCGCGCCTGTCGGACAAGGAGGTCGAGCGGCTCACCACCGTCGACTTCCAGGACCGCATGGCCCTCATCGCTCTCCGGGGCGACGAGATGATCGGCGTCGCCCGGTACGACCGGTGGCGGCACCTGTCCGAGGCCGAGGTGGCGTTCTTCGTGGACGACGCCAACCACGGCCGGGGCCTTGCCACGGTGCTGCTCGAGCACCTCGCGGTCCGCGCTCGCGAGGTCGGCATCACCGGGTTCACGGCAACGGTGCTGCCCGAGAACCGCAAGATGATCGGCGTGTTCACCGCGGCCGGGTTCGAGGCCAGCACGCGCTTCGCGGACGGCCTCGTCGAGGTGCGCCTCGGCATCGTGCCCACCCCCGAGGGCCTCGCCGCCATCGAAGAGCGAGCCAGCCGAGCGGCTGCGGAGGCCGTCCGTCGCCTGCTGTCGCCCCGGGCGGTGGCGGTGATCGGGGCCAGCAACCGACCGGCCAGCCTCGGCGAGCAGCTCTTCACGAACCTGCAGCGGAGCCGGTTCCAGGGGCCGGTGTGGCCGGTCAACCCGAACGTGGAGCACGTGGGCACCACCCCGGCGGTGGGCAGCATCCTCGACATCCAGGAGCCGGTCGACCTGGCCGTGGTGGTGGTGCCGGCTGAGCACGTCCCCGCTGTGGTCGAAGAGTGCGCCCGAAAGCAGGTCTACGGCGTGGTCGTCCTCTCGGCCGGGTTCGCCGAGGCCGGCCCCGAGGGAGAGGCGCTCGAGGCCGAGGTCCTCCACGTCGCCCGCTCCTGGGGCATCCGGCTGGTCGGGCCCAACTGCCTCGGCATCGTCAACAACGACCCCGAGGTGCGCCTGCACGCCACCTTCGCCCGGGTGCCCCGCCGCCCGGGTCGGGTGGCGCTCCTGTCGGAGTCCGGGATGGTGGGCGCGGCCATCGCCGCCCAGGCGGACCAGGTGGGCATCGGTCTGTCGAGCTTCGTGGCCCTCGGCAACCGCGCCGACGTGTCGGTCAACGACCTGCTCCGCTACTGGGAGAGCGACGACCACACCGACGTCGTCTGCCTGTACATCGAGTCCTTCGGCAACGCCCGCCACTTCAGCCGGGCGGCCCGGCGGCTCAGCCGGGCCAAGCCGGTCGTGGCGGTGAAGTCGGGGATCTCGAGCGACCCCACCGGCCGGGCCCTGCTCCGCCAGACCGGGGTGATCCAGGTCCCGACCCTCCGGGCCCTGCTGGAGGCGACCCGCCTCCTGGTCCACCAGCCCCTGCCGGTCGGGCGCCGGGTGGCGGTGCTCGGCAACGCCGGCGGCTCCCACGTGATCGCGGCCGACGCGGCGCGCTGGGCGGACCTCGAGCTGGCCGAGGTCCGCGGCGAGGACCTCGCCAACCCCATGGACCTCGGCATCAGGGCCACCGGCGCGGACTTCGAGGCGGCCGCCGCCGCGCTGGCCGCCGAGGAGGAGGTGGACGCCATCCTGGTGCTGTACGCCCCTTCGCTCGGAGGCTCCCCGCAGGAGGTGCGCGCGGCGCTGGACGCTGCTCGAGCCCGCGTCCCCGACGTCCCGATCGCGGCCTGCTTCTACGGACCCGATCTGGCCAGCGGGGCCGACGAACCCCCCGGCCGGGTGCCGGTCTACGACGCCGTCGACGCCGCGGCGCAGGCGCTGGGCCGGTTGGCCGACTACGCCGCCTGGCGGGCCGAGCCCGAAGGGGAGCCCCTCGCCCTGGCGCCCGAGGTGGTCGGCGCAGCTGCCGAGGTGGTGCGCAACGCCGTCGCCCGGGGGGCCGGCCCGCTGTCCGGGGAAGAGCTCGGCAGCCTGCTCTCGGCGGTCGGTCTCGACCGCGTGGCCACCCGAGACGTGACCACCGAGGACGAAGCCGTGGAGGCCGCGTCCGACATCGGCTATCCGGTGGTCCTGAAGGCCGTCCGTCGTAGCCCCATGGCCAAGACCGTCGCCCTCGGCCTGGCGCTCGACCTGGCGGACGAGGCGGGGCTGCGCTCGGCCTGGCAGCGGATGTGCGAGAGCCTGGGGCCAGCTGCGCTGCCGGCCGTCGTGCAGCCCATGGTGAACGGAGGGTCCGACGTCGCCATCGCGGTGGAGGACCACCCCGAGGTTGGGCCGGTCCTGTCGTTGGGCCCCGGCGGCGCGTCTGCGGCGCTGGACCCTGCGGTGGACCTCCGGGTCCTGCCGGTCACCGACCTCGACGCAGAGCGGCTCGTGGAGCGGTCGCGGCTCGCGCCGATGCTCGACGAGGCGACCCGCGCCCATCTCCGCTCGGTCATCCTGCGCGTCAGCGCGCTCGTGGAGGAGGTGCCCGAGATCACCTCGCTGCGGGCCAACCCCGTCATCGTCGGGCCCGAAGGAGCGCGCCTCACCGACGTGTCCGTCGAGGTGGCCGCGCTCGACCGCACTCCGCTGCCGCCCCTGCGCCGGGTCGAGGAGGGCTAGCCCGGCTCGCTAGCGGGGCAGTCCGAGGACGCGCTCGCCCAGGATGTTGCGGAGGATCTGCGTGGTGCCGCCCATGATCGTGTAGGCGGGCGCGTAGGCCACGTTGGTGCTGGTCCGACGAGAGAGGCCCGGTTCGGCGAGCAGGGCGTGCGGACCCAACGTGGCGGCGCAGAAGTCCGTGATGCGCTGCTCGAGCTCTGTGCAGAACGTCTTCGTGGCGGCCGAGAACTGCTTCGGGGCCTGCCCCATGATCTCCCGCAGCACCATGAGCCGGCCCACGTGGTAGCCGGTCTCGATGGCCGCGATCTCCTGGCGGACCCGAGGGTCGGTGGTGTCGGCGAGGGCCCGGCAGTCCTCGTAGAGCCGGCGGTTGGAGAGGAGCCGATCCGGGCCGCCCCGTTCGTGCTCCATCTGGCGCATCACCTGGCGGAAGCTGCCGTTCAGCTCGCCGACGAGGTTCTCGGCCGGGACCCGCACGTCCTCGAACCACACCTCGCAGAAGTGCTCGCTGCCGGTCATGTCCTTGATGGGCACGATCGAGATGCCGGGGGCGTGCATGTCGACGATGAGCTCCGACAGGCCCTGGTGGGGCTTGGCGTCGGGGTCGGTCCGGCAGATGAGGTAGATGAGGTCGGCCTCGGCGGCACCGGAGTTCCAGATCTTCTGGCCGTTCACGACGAAGTGGTCGCCGTCTCGCACGGCCCGGGTGCGGATCGAGGCGACGTCGGAGCCGGCGTCGGGCTCGGACATGCCGATGCTCCACGCCGACGTGCCGTCGAGGATCTGCGGGAGGTAGCGGGCCTGCTGCTCGGGGGTCCCGAACTGGAGGAGCGTGGGCCCCATCTGGCGATCGGCGAACCAGGAGGTGGCCATCGGAGCGCCCACGCTCAAGAGCGCCTCGTAGACCACGAACCGCTCGAGCGGGGACCGGCCACCCCCTCCGACCTCGGTCGGCCAGGTCATCCCGATCCAGCCCCGCTCGGCCAGCTCCAACGAGAAGGCCCGGTCCGGCACCGCGATCCACGAGTCCTCCGTCCGCTCGTGCCGGGCGGCAGCCGCCCGACCGACCTCGAGGGCCTCGTCGCGCAGGGCCAGCAGGTCGGGGGAGAGCTCGAAGTCCATCGGCTCGGAACCTACCGGTCGCCGTGCCGCCGGTTCGAACCACCCCTCCACCGTCTCTCCATCGTGCTGCGGCCGATCGCCCGGCTCCGGTCGGGTGCCGGGCCGGGACCGAGGGGTGGGGGAGGGCGCGGCAGACTCGGGAGCATGCACGCCGTGACGATCGTGGATGGGCAGCTCGAGTGGCGGGAGCACGACGACCCGGCGCCGGGCACGGGCGAGGTGCTCGTCGAGGTGCGGGCCGCCGGGCTGAACGGAGCCGACCGGCTGCAGGTGGCCGGCCGCTACCCGGCTCCGCCCGGAGCGCCGGCCGACATCCCCGGCCTCGAGCTGGCCGGCGAGGTGCTCGCGCTGGGGGCGGGGAGCACACGCTTCGCGGTCGGTGACCGGGTGATGGCGGTGGTGGCCGGCGGCGGGCAGGCGGAGCGGGCAGTCGTCCACGAGCGCCATCTCCTCCCCGTCCCCGCCGACGTGCCCTGGGAGCAGGCGGGAGCCTTCCCCGAGGTGTTCACCACCGCCCACGACGCCCTGTTCTCCCAGTGCGGGCTCCAGATGGGCGAGCGGGTGCTCGTCACCGGTGCCGCCGGCGGGGTCGGGACCGCGGCGGTGCAGCTCGCCCTCGCGGCCGGGGCGGCGGTGACCGCCAGCGTGCGGGACGAGCGCCGCCGCTCCGACCTGGCCGCGCTCGTCCGCAAGGGTGCTCCGCTCACCGTCGTCGCGCCCGACGACGTCGGGGCCGGCGGCCCCTACGACGTCGTGCTCGAGCTCGTCGGCGCGCCGAACCTGAGCGACGACCTCGCCGCCCTGGCCATGGGAGGCCGCATCTCGGTCATCGGCGTCGGTGCCGGCGCGAGGGCTGAGCTCGACCTGCTCGCCCTCATGGCGAAGCGGGCCCGGATCCACGGCTCCACGCTGCGGGCCCGCTCCCTGGAGGACAAGGCCGAGGCGGCCAGACGGGTGGAGCGCCACGTGCTCCCGCTCGTGTCCTCCGGCGTGCTCGAGGTGCCGGTGCACGCCACCTATGACATGGCTCGTGCGGCCGACGCCTACGGCGCCTTCGCGGCGGGCGGGAAGCTCGGCAAGATCGTCCTCACCCGCTGAACGGGCCAGACACCGCCGCTAGCCCCAGGGTCGGGCTGGACGGCCGGTCGGCCCGCGGTCGACCAGGTCCGGTCAGCGGGCGCCCATGGGGACGTAGTCCCGCTTGTCGACGCCGGTGTAGAGCTGTCGGGGGCGCACGATCTTCTGGTCCTGCTCCAACAGCTCGACCCAGTGGGCCAGCCAGCCCGCGGTCCGAGGGATGGCGAAGAGCACCGTGAACATCGCCGTGGGGAAGCCCATGGCCTGGTAGATCAGCCCCGAGTAGAAGTCCACGTTGGGGTAGAGCTTCCGGGAGGTGAAGTAGTCGTCCGACAACGCCACCTCCTCGAGCTTGAGCGCGATGTCGAGGAGCGGGTTCTTCCCGGTGACGGCGAACACCTCGTCCGCGGTCTGCTTGATGATCTTCGCCCGTGGGTCGTAGCTCTTGTACACGCGGTGCCCGAAGCCCTGGAGCCGGCCCTTGCCGTCCTTCACCGCCTCGATGAAGCCCGGCACCTGGTCCACCGAGCCGATCGACTCGAGCATGTGGATCACCGCCTCGTTGGCGCCGCCGTGGCGAGGGCCGTAGAGCGCGGCGGCGGCCGCCGCCGTGCTCACGTAGGGGTCGGCATGGGAGGACCCGACGGTGCGCATGGCCGTGGTGCCGCAGTTCTGCTCGTGGTCGGCGTGGAGGATGAACAGCACGTCGAGCGCCCGAGCCAGCGCCGGGTTGGCGTCGTAGCGGGGCTCGGCCACCTTCCAGAGCATCGACAGGAAGTTCTCCGTGAAGCTGAGCGAGTTGTCGGGGTACACGAACGGCATCCCGACGCTGAAGCGGTGGCAGGCGGCGGCGAGCGTGGGCATCTTGGCGATCAGCCGGACGATCTGCTTGTGGCGGTTCTCGGCGTCGAAGATCTCGTTCGCCTCGGGGTAGAAGGTCGACAGCGCCGCGATCGCGGACACGAGCATCCCCATCGGGTGGGCGTCGTGGTGGAAGCCCTCCAGGAAGCGCTTGCGCACGTTCTCGTGGATGAACGTGTGGTAGGTGATGTCGTGCCGCCAGGCGTCGTACTGCGCCTCGTCGGGCAGCTCGCCGTGGATGAGCAGGTATGCCACCTCGAGGTAGTTCGACTGCTCCGCCAGCTGCTCGATCGGGTAGCCGCGGTAGCGCAGGATCCCGTTCTCGCCGTCCAGGTCCGTGATGGAGCTGGACGTGGACGCGGTGGTCATCAGCGCAGGGTCGAAGAACCACGTCCCCGGCATGAGCTTGCGCCAGGCTGCGGCGTCGACCCCGCCGTTGACGATCGGCACCTCGACGCTCTCGCCGGTGCGGTTGTCGGTGATCGTGATGCTGTCGGCCACGGGAACCGAGACTATCGGTCCGCCCGCCGTCGCCGATCCGGCGCCCCGAGGGTCCGCTACAGCGGCGAGTTGTCGTGCTTCCGGGCGACGAGGCGCTCCTGCTTGGTGGCCAGCATCGCCAGGCCGGCGGCCACCTCGCGCCGGGTGTCGGCCGGATCGATGACCATGTCCACGCTGCCCCGGTCAGCGGCCACGTAGGGGTTGAGGAAGCGCTCCTCGTAGTCCTTCTCCAGCTCGGCCCGCCGCTCGGGCGCTTCCCGCCGGTGCAGGATCTCCACCGCCCCCTTGGCGCCCATGACCGCGATCTCCGCCGAGGGCCAGGCCAGGTAGAGGTCGCTGCCCATCGTCCGGCAGTCCATCACGATGTAGGCGCCGCCGTAGGCCTTGCGGAGGACCACAGCCACCCGGGGCACCGTGGCCCGTGCGTACGCGAAGGCCAGCTGGGCGCCGTGGCGGATCATGCCCCGCCACTCGAGGTCCTTGCCCGGGTAGAACCCCGGCGTGTCGATGAGGGTCAGCAGCGGGATCCCGAACGCGTCGCAGAAGCTCACGAAGCGCGCTCCCTTCTGGGAGGCCGGGATGTCGAGGGTGCCGGCGATCGAGACGGGCTGGTTGGCCACCACCCCCACGGGCCGGCCGCCGACGGTGGCCAGGGCGGTCACGAGGTTCGGCGCCCACTGCCCACGCAGCTCGAGGAGCTCTCCGTCGTCCACGATCGAGCGGGCGACGTCGCGCACGTCGTAGCCGCCGGTAGGGGAGGCGGGGATGAGCGCGCCGGCTTCCGGGGTGGGCCGGTCGACGGGGTCGTCGGTCCACCAGGTGGGCGGCTCCTCGTCGACGTGCGACGGCAGGTAGGCGAGCAGGTCGCCGAGCGCGGCCAGTGCGCCGTCGCGATCGGGCACCACCAGCGAGGCCACCCCGGTGCCGGCGGCGTGGACGCCGGCACCGCCGAGCTCGGTGGGCGCCAGCGCCTCGCCCGTGTAGGTCTCCACCATGCGGGGGCCGCTGACGAACGCGTAGGCCGCCTCGGTCAGCACCACGTGATCGGCGAGGCCGAGGAGGAGGGCGGGGCCGGACAGCACCGGGCCCGTGGCGGCGAAGAGGACCGGCACCCGGCCCGAGCAGCGGGCCAGGACGGCCGCGGCCCGTCCCCAGCCGTGCAGGGCCGGCACCCCGGCGTGGACGTCGGCCCCGCTCGATGCGATCAACCCGACGAGCGGGAGCCCGGCGGCCAGCGCGTGCTCCGCGGCTTCGGCCAACGTGTGGCCGTCCGCCTCGGAGAGCGCCCCGCGGTGCTCGCCACCGCCCACCTCCACGAGGACCACCCGTCGGCCCGACAGGGTGGTGAGCTCGGCGGAGAGCGAACCCGGGTGGTCGGCGGCGATGGGGACCAGCGGCGAGGGAGGGGGCATGCGGCGGTGCGACCGCTCGATCCCCGCCTTCGTTACGCAGCCGGGCGGCGCCTGCCGGGCAGGGTGCTTCAGCCCGGGGCCGGGAGCGGGTGGATGCCGTCCAAGGTGAGCGTGCCGTCGGCCACCACCTCGGCGATCACCTCGCGCAGGGCGCGGACCGGCGCCGAAGGGAGCGCCCGGCGGCGGGAGGCCAGCCCCACCGTCCTGCGGGCCAGGCCCTCGACGGGGATGCGCGAGATGGGGAAGGGACCCACGAAGTACGGCGGCACCGCGGTGACCGGCACGAGTGCGGCCCCGAAGCCCTGGAGGGCGAGGGTGGCGATGAGTCGCAGGCCGTCCACCTCGGACTGGGCCCGAAGCGTCACGCCCACGGCGGCGGCGGCGGCGTCGAGCTCGCCTCGGAACGACGTCCCGACCGGCTCGAGGAGCAGCTCGTGGTCGGCCAGCTCGGTCAGGTGGACCGACTCGCGGTGCGCGAGGGGGTGGCCCTCCGGTGCGACGAGGAGGTGGTCCTCCTCGAAGAGCCGCTCGGTGACGAGCTCGTCTGCTGCCAGCGGCAGGTTGACGACGGCGAGGTCGAGCGAGTCGCTCAGCAGCTGGGGGACGAGGGAGCTGGTGGTGGCATCCACCACGACGAGGTCGACCGAGGGGTAGTCGACCCGCATCCGTTCGAACACGAGCGGCACCAACCAGCGACCCACCGTGCCGATGCAGCCCAGGCGCACGTGGCCCGTCACCTGGTCACGGATGGCAGCCACGTCGGCGGCGATGGCGGCCAGCTCGACCTGGATGCGCCGTGCCCGCTCGAGCACGACCTGACCCTCCTCGGTGAGGTCGCCCGTGGAGCGGTCCACGAGGGTGGCTCGCAGCTCCCGCTCCAGGCGGGCGATGTGGGTGGAGATGTTCGACTGGACCGTGTGGAGGCGGCGGGCGGCAGCGGAGAAGCTGCCTCCCTCGGCCACCGCGACGAGGGCGGAGAGCTGGCGGACGTCCATCGCTTCCCATGATGGCACCTATCGGAAACAACTGTTTGACGGATTGCTTGCTCGTGCTTATCGTCGTGCTCACAAGAGGAAGCACCGATCCCCCCTCGGTGCCCTCAGCAAGCGAGCAGAGGCTTGGATCCCCCCTCCGAGCCCGCCGCACCAAGCGGAACGCCGATCCTCCCCCCGGGTCGGCGTCTCCGCCGTTTTCGCCCACGTCCCGGGCGTCGCTGCGATCGTTCCTCCACTAGGTTCGGCCCATGGCTCGTGGCGCAGCGTTCTTCGACCTGGACCGGACGCTGCTGCGCGGGGCGTCGGGCCCCGTGATCAGCGAGGCCCTGGCCCGGGCCGGGGTGACGGACCGCCGGATCCCGGGTGAGCAGGTGATCTACCGGCTCTACGACCTCTTCGGGGAGAACCGGCCCAGCATGGAGGTCACCCGCCGGGCCGTCCGCTTCGCCACCGGCTGGGCGCGCCAGCAGGTCCAGGAGGCAGGCCGGATCGCGGCCGAGGCGCTGGCGCCCACGATCCAGCCCTTCGCCCGGCCCATCTTCGAGGAGCACCGCCGGTCCCGACGCCCGATGGTGCTGGCCACCACGACCCCGTACGACCTGGTGGCGCCGCTGGCTGAGGCCCTGGGGTTCGACGACGTCGTCGCCACCCGCTACCACGCCACCGACGGCCGCTACGACGGCACCCTCGACGGCGAGTTCGTGTGGGGGGCCGGCAAGCTCCGGGCCATCGAGCGGTGGGCGGCCGAGCACGACGTGGACCTCGCCGAGAGCTGGGCCTACTCGGACAGCTTCTACGACGTGCCGATGCTCGGCGCGGTGGGCCACCCCGTGGTGGTGAACCCGGACCCGCGCATGCTGGCGGTGGCGCTCCTCCGCCGGTGGCCCATCGTCCACCTCGACGTGCCCGAGGGGGTGCCCAAGCTGCCCGTCCTCAACGTCGAGCCCCAGAGGGTGATGCTCGCCATGGGGCGCTTCACCCCGATCCCGTTCGCCCGCTTCGACATCGCCGGGGAGGAGCACATCCCCGCCGAGGGCCCTGCGATCATCGTGGGGAACCACCGCAGCTACTTCGATCCCCTGGCGATGGGCGTGCTCTTCACCCGCCGGGGTCGGCCGGTTCGCTTCCTCGGCAAGAAGGAGGTGTTCGACGCACCGATCGTCGGCCAGCTGGCCAAGGCGCTCGGCGGCATCCGGGTCGAGCGGGGCACGGGCTCGGACGAACCGCTGGCCGCAGCGGCGGCCGCGCTCGAGATGGGGGAGCTGGTGGCGCTCATGCCCCAGGGGACGATCCCGCGCGGGATGGCGTTCTTCGACCCCGTGCTGAAGGGCCGCTGGGGCGCCGCCCGGCTGGCCGCGATGACCGGAGCGCCGGTGATCCCGGTCGGGCTGTGGGGCACCGAGAAGGTGTGGCCGCGCAGCGACAAGCTGCCCAACGTCCTCAACGTCCTGAACCCTCCGACGGTGCGCATCCGGGTGGGTCCGCCGGTGCCGGACCTGAAGGGCCGCTCGGCCGACGCCGACACGAAGCGGATCATGAAGGCCATCACCGCCCTCCTCCCGGCGGAGGCCCGCCGGCGCCACGACCCCACGCCCGAGGAGCTGGCTCGCACCTACCCCGGCGGCCGGGCCGACGGGCGAACGGAAGAGAAGGCCCGTCGCCCAGGGCAGGACTGACGCCGCTCCCCTCGCCGGCGGGGTGGCCCCCACCCGAGGACCGGCCGGACCGCCTCAGGGGTGCCGTCAGCGGATGGCCCACCGCCGCTTGCCAGCGCCCTTGGCGCCTCGCAGGGCCGCGTCGGCCCGTTCGAGGACCAGGTCGGCGTCGTCGCCGTCCACCAGCGCGGCGATCCCCACGCTGAGGCCGATGCGGACCGAGACGCCGCCGATCTCGATGGGCTGAGCCACCGCCTCCACGAGGCGGTCGGCCAGGGCCTGTGCGGCGTCGAGGTCCCCGATGGCGGGGCACAGCACGGCGAACTCGTCCCCGCCGAGCCGGGCCACCACATCGGTGGGGCGCACTCCATGGCGCAGTCGGGCCGCCACCTCCGCGAGCACGCGGTCGCCGAGGGCGTGGCCGTGGGTGTCGTTGACCGGCTTGAAGTCGTCGAGGTCGAGGTAGAGGACGGCGGTCAGCTCGTCGGCGGGGGACCGTGACTCGAGCGCGCCCACGAACGCCGAGCGGTTGGCGAGCCCGGTGAGGCCGTCGTGGGTGACGGCCCACTCCAGCGCTCGGCGGCCTTCGGCCCACTGGATCACGAGCCCGACGAGGTCAGCGGCCCGGCGGAGGCGATCGTGGTTGAACACGTGCGCCTCGTAGGGGTGGCGGCTCCAGACGGCCACGAAGGCCCGGTGCTGGCCGGGACCGGGGGCGCGGACGCCGACGGTGGACAGCCACCGGAAGCCCTCGTCTCTAGCCCGCGTGCGAAGCGGCTCCGGGAGCGCGTCGACGCTGTCCTCGACGATGGCGCTCGGGTCCTCGGCGGTGGCCTGCCAAGGGGTGCCCGTCACGGCCCCGGGCCGGAAGATGCGGCCCAGCCCGGGTGGGGACCCGACCACCTGCAGCTGGTCGTCGGGGGTGCACCGGTGGGCTACCGCCACCTCGACCTCGGGGAGCTCGCCCTCGATCATCGCGACGATGTGGGTGAGGACGTCTTCGATGGCGTCGCCGCGACCCATGGCCACCAGCGCCCGCTCGAGGGCGCTGGCGGAGTCGGCTCGCCGGAGCTGCAGGACGATGCCCGGGAGCTGCGTCCGCACCGGGGTCGCCACCGCCACCGCGCAGTGGACCGTCGAGCCGTCTGCCCGACGGAGCTCGATGTTGGGGCCGACGCCCTCCCAGGTGCGGGCCGCGCCGTCGCGGGTGGCGATGTAGTCCATCGCCGCCGCCATCGACTCGAGGGCCACCTCCATCGAGTCCGGCGCCACCAGGTCCAGCATGGAGGAGCCGACGAGCTCCTCGGGGGTCCATCCCAGGAGCTCCCGGATCGAGTCTCCCGCCCAGAGGATCGTGCCGGCCAGATCGATGAGGCAGAACGGGTTGACGGCGGTGTCCACGACGCGGACCTGCTCGTCGGTCCCGATGCTGTCGCCGTTCGCTGGGCGCGCGGGCGCGCGAGGCGAGCCCTCGTCAGCGACGCCGTGGTTGTCCCCCATGACCAGCCTCCCGGGGGCGAGGCTACTTCGCCGGGGTCGCGCTCCGGCACCCGCCGGGCGCCGCCGTGGATGCCGGGGCGAGCGGTCAGCCGGTCTGCTTCTGGCGGATGATGTTCAGCGCACCGCCGGCCCGGAACCAGCCGATCTGCTCGTCGCTGAAGGTGTGGTGGGCCTGGAACTCGATCGTGGTGCCGTCGGGCTTGTGGATGGTGGCCCGCACCGGCGTGTCGGGAGCGAGGGCGGCGAGGTCGTGGACGCTGATGCGGTCGTCCTCCCCGATCTGGTCGTAGGTGGCCGGGTCGGCGAAGGTGAGGGGCAGGAGGCCCTGCTTCTTGAGGTTCGTCTCGTGGATGCGGGCGAAGCTGCGGGCGAAGATGACCTTCGCGTTGCGGAACCGGGGCTCCATCGCAGCGTGCTCCCGGGAGCTGCCCTCGCCCATGTTCTCGTCGCCGATGGCCACCCAGCCCTGGCCCGCCTCGTGGAGGCGCTTGGCGATCTCCGGGAAGGGGCGGGTCTGCCCATCGAGCGGGTCCTTGCCGATGCCCACCTCGCCCGTGTAGGCGTTCACGGCGCCCAGGTAGAGGTTGCCCGAGATGTTCTCCAGGTGACCCCGGTACTTCAGCCACGGACCTGCGGCCGAGATGTGGTCCGTGGTGCACTTGCCCTGCGCCTTCAGCAGGATGGGGAGCTCGGTGTAGTCCCGTCCGTCCCAGGGCTCGAAGGGCTCGAGCAGCTGGAGCCGGTCGCTCTGCGGGTCGACCACGACGGCCACGCCGCTGCGGTCCTCGGGCGGGGCCTGGAACGTGTCCTCCCCGGCCGCGAAGCCGCCCTGCGGGAGGGCCTCGCCCACCGGCGGGTCGAGGCGCACCTCCTCGCCGGCGTCGTTGGTGAGGGTGTCGGTCCGCGGGTCGAAGTCGAGCGTGCCGGCCAGCGCGAGCGCGATGACGGTGTCGGGGCTGGTCACGAAGCTGAGGGTGTTGGCGTTGCCGTCGTTGCGCTTGGGGAAGTTGCGGTTGTAGCTGTTGACGATCGTGTTCAGCTTCGACGGGTCGAGGTCGGGCCGGTCCCACTGCCCGATGCAGGGCCCGCAGGCGTTGGCCAGCACCGTGCCGCCGATCGCCTCGAGGTCGGCGAGGAGCCCGTCTCGCTCGATCGTGGCCCGGGTCTGCTCCGACCCGGGGGTGATCATCAGCTGGGTCCTGGCTCGCAGGCCCTTGGCCTTGGCCTGGCGGGCGATCGACGCCGCCCGGGTGATGTCCTCGTAGGAGGAGTTGGTGCAGGAGCCGATCAGCGCCGAGGAGATGTCCAGCGGCCAGCCCTCCCGGCGGGCGGCGTCGCCCACGTCGGCCAGCTGGTGGGCACGGTCGGGGGAGTGGGGGCCGTTGATCATCGGGCCGAGCTGGTCGAGGTCGATCTCGATGACCTGGTCGAAGTGGGCGGTGGGGTCGGCGAGGACCTCGTCGTCGGCCCGCAGGTCCCCCCGGACGGCGTCGGCGGCGTCGGCGATCGCCTGGCGCCCCGTGGCCCGCAGGTAGGCAGCCATGTTGTCGTCGTACGGGAAGATCGAGGTGGTGGCGCCGATCTCGGCCCCCATGTTGCAGACGGTGGCCTTGCCGGTGGCCGTGATCGAGTCAGCCCCGGGCCCGAAGTACTCGACGACGGCGCCGGTGCCGCCCTTCACCGTGAGGATCTCGGCCACCTTCAGGATGATGTCCTTGGGGCTCGACCAGCCCGAGAGCGTGCCGGTGAGGTGGACGCCGATGAGCTTGGGCCAGCGCACGTTGAACGGGAAGCCCGTCATCACGTCGACGGCGTCGGCGCCGCCCACTCCGATGGCCACCATGCCGAGGCCGCCGGCGTTGGGGGTGTGGCTGTCGGTGCCGATCATCATCCCGCCGGGGAAGGCGTAGTTCTCGAGCACGACCTGGTGGATGATCCCGCTGCCCGGCTTCCAGAACCCGATGCCGTACTTGGCCGACACGGTGCGGAGGAACTCGTAGACCTCGCTGTTGGTGTCGAGGGCGAAGGCGAGGTCGAGCGCGGCGCCCTCCTTGGCCAGGATGAGGTGGTCGCAGTGGACGGTGCTCGGCACGGCCACCTCGGGCAGCCCGGCCGTCATGAACTGGAGCAGCGCCATCTGGGCGGTCGCGTCCTGCATGGCGACCCGGTCGGGTTCGAAGTCGTTGTACGTGCGGGCCCGCTCCACGTCCTGCCCGGCGTCGCGCAGGTGGTTCAGCAGGATCTTCTCGACCAGCGTGAGGCCGCGCCCGAAGCGGCGCCGGCCGGCGTCGGCCCGCTCGGCGAGCCGGTCGTACACCTCCCGGACGAGCTCGATGGGGGTGGTGGCGGAGCTGTCGCTGCTCATCGGGACGGACCTCGTGGTGGTGGGCGGAACGGGGCGGACCGGGCCGGGGGATCGCTTGCGCTCCCCCTGATGACATACAAGTATAGGACAAGTGAGGGAGATCCGCTACCGGGCGATCGCCGATGACCTGCGCCGGCGCCTGCGGGCCGGAGAGTTCTCGGCCGGGCGGCTCCTCCCGAGCGAGTCGGAGCTGTCGGGATCCTATGCGGCGTCCCGGGTCACGGTCCGCAAGGCGCTCGAGCTGCTCCGCCACGACGGACTGGTCGACGCCCGGCAGGGCTTCGGCTGGTTCGTGCCCAGCGACCCCGTCCGTCAGACCCTCGGCCGGCTCGGGACGATCGAGGCGCAGCTGGAGGCCTCGGGGGTGCGCTCCGAGCGACGGATCGTGTCGTTCGGCTTCGTGCCCGCTCCGCCGAGGGCGAGGGAGGTGCTCGCCGCCGACGTGGTGCTCGAGGTGCGGCGGGTCAACCTGGCCGACGACGACCCCTTCGCCCTCGTCACCGTGTGGTGCCCGGAGGACCTCGGCGCCCGCCTGTCGCGCGACGACGTCGAGCGGTCGCCGTTCTACGAGCTCCTCGACGTCCCGCTGGGCGGAGCGGTCCAGACGATCGGCGCAGCAGCGGCGGAACCGGCTGCGGCGGAGGTCCTGGGCATCCCGGTGGGATCGCCCATCCTGCACGTCGAGCGCATCACCTCCACCCCGGACGGCCAGGCCGTCCTGCTCTCCGAGCACCTGTACCCGGCGCACCGCACCGAGTTCGTCGTCGACCTGCCCGTGGCGCAGCCGAGCATGGCGGTCACCGGCCTCCGCCTCGTCGAGTGACCCTGCTTCCCCGGCGGCTCGCCCGGCTCGGTCTACGCTCTGGGAGCGGCGCCGTCGCCCACTGAGTCGACGCCGGCGTAGGGGAGGACCGGTGGGCAGGCCAGGGCAGGGTCAATCGCCGCAGGCGGACCGGGGCCGCATGCTCGACCGACTGCTCGAGGTCTCAGTCGATCTCATCGCCGTGCTCGACGCGTCCACCCGTCCTCTCGAGCTGAGCCGGTCGTGGGGGGTCCTCGGCTGGTCCCGGGACGAGCTCTTCGCCACGCCCTTCGTGGACCTCCTCCACCCGGAGGACCGAGCCGCCATCGCCCCCGAGATCCCGTCGGTGGCGGCCGGCCTGGCGGTCAGCGGCATCGAGGCCCGGATGCGCACCAAGGCGGGTGGGTACCGCTGGATGAAGGGTGGGGTCGTGGGCGACCCGGCCACCGGGACGATCGTGCTCACCGTCGTCGACATCGAGGAGCGCAAGGCGCTCGACGCGGCGCTCGAGGCGCAGCTCCGGCTGGAGGAGACGGTGGCCACCATCGCCACCCGCCTCATCGGCATCGACCCTGCCGGCGCGATCTCGGCCATCGAGCGGTCCCTCGAGACGCTGGGCCGCACGCTCGGGATGGACCGAGCGCACTTCCTCCGCGGCGTCCGGTACCCCGACGACGTCACCTACCTCGAGTGGTACAACCCCGACACGCCGCAGCCCGCCCACGTACCCCACCCGGATCGCGAGGTCCAGCGGTGGTGGCTGCGGACCCTGCGCGACGGTCGGGATCTCGTGCTCGACGACGTGGAGGAGCTCCGAGCAGAAGCTGCCCAGGTCGTGGACGCGCTGCAGGAGGACGGCGTTCGCTCACTCGTCCACATCTCGCTTCCGTCCCACCGACGTCGCTGGGGGTTCCTCACCCTGTCTTCGATCGGGCGCGCCGTCGCGGTGCCGGCGGCCCAGGTGGCGCTCCTGCGCCTGGCCGGGGAGAGCTTCCTGATGGCGCTCACGAGCTGCGAGGACCAGCTGGCGCTGACCGAGGCGCAGCAGGAGCTGCACAACCGCAACGAGGCGCTGGAGCGGTCCAACGAGGAGCTGGAGCGCTTTGCGTTCGCCGCCGCACACGACCTCAAGGCTCCGCTGGCCCGGATGGAGATGGCCCTGGCCGCCGCTCCGGCCAGCGGCCCGGTCACCGAGCCCCTCGACGTCGCCCGTCGGGGCGCCACGCGGATGCGCCAGCTGATCGAGGACTTGCTCGCCTTCGCCGCCGTGGGGCAGCGAGCCGGCGAGGCGTGCTCGGTCGAGCTCGACGAGGTCCTGGACGAGGTGCTGGCCGACCTCGACCCCCTGGTGGAGGCGTCCGGGATCACCGTCGACCGCGCGCCGCTGCCCACGGTGGTCGGTCACCGCGCGCTGCTCGGTCAGCTCCTCCAGAACCTGGTCGGCAACGCGTTGAAGTTCGCTCGCGACGACCGGCCCCCGGTGGTGCGGGTCACGGCGAGCGAACGGGACGGAGGCGACCTCCTCGTCGTGGCGGACAACGGGATCGGGGTGCCGGCCGACCGTCGAGAGGACGTCTTCACCGTCTTCACCCGGCTCAACCCCAGCGACGCCTACCCCGGGTCCGGTGTCGGGCTCGCCACCTGCGCGCGGGTGGTGGAGCACCACGGCGGCCGCATCTGGCTCGAGGACGGCATCGACGGTGGTACCGCCGTCCACGTCTGGCTGCCCCGCTTGGTGGACGAGAGCGGCGGGGCCGCGGACGCCAGCCCGGCCGGCGGGCTGGGCAGGGGGGTCGTTCGCTGATCGCTCAGCGCGACGTGCGGCGCCGCGACCTCAGAGCTTCGGCCACGCCCGGGTCTGGCGGCGGCGCTTGCGGCTGCGGTCCCCCAGCGCCCACGCCCGGCGCCAGGCGGGCGCGTTCGGCCCGGTGAGCGGAGGGGTGGCGCCCTCGGCGGCGCGGCGGCGGGCCTGCCACCAGTCGCTCGTCGCCTCGTCCGCCAGCTCGGCCACCGCCGCCTCGATGCGCTCGGCGTAGCGGGCGGCGCTCTCGCCCTGGACCGGGCGCAGCGGGGTGCCGTAGGTGACCCGCACGTTGGCGGGGTTGGGGAGCTTCTTGCCCTTGCGGAGGATCTTGTCGGTGCCCTCGATGTGGATCGGGACGACGGGCACGCCGCAGCGGCTGGACAGGTAGGCGGCCCCACCTCGGAACGGCTGCCCCCAGCCGTCGGGGGAGCGGCCCCCCTCCGGGAAGATGAGCATCGACCAGCCGCGGTCGATGAGGCGGGCCGCCTGGTCGGCGGAGCGGCGAGTGACCTTCGAGCGCTCGATCGGGATGGCGCCGATCACGAGGGCGCTGGCCGCCGAGGTCAGCCGGTTGCGGAAGAAGTAGTCGGCCGCCGCCCCCACGAACACCTGGTGGCGCCAGGGCTCCGGGATCGAGGTGAGCACGACGGGGGTGTCGAGGTGGCTGTGGTGGTTGGCGGCGAAGACCACCGGACCGTCGGTGAGGCCGGTCAGTCGGTCGAGGCCGGCTCGCTCCGGTGCGCCGAGCGCGGCCACCGCCGGCCTCAGCACGCCCTCCAGCAGGGCCAGCCGGGCCATCCGGGCCGGGAACCGGCGAGCCCAGGCGGTGTCGTAGTCCGCTCCGAGCTTCTTCGCCGGCGGCAGCGGCTCCACCCCACCCGGCGCGGTCGGGGCCGAGTAGGGGAACGGCAAGGAGGGGGCGCGCCGAACCGCGCGCAGCAGCGACGACCTAGCGCGCACGAGGCACCGACCGAGCACTGACGGCCGAGACAGCTCGTGAGCGAAGCTCTGCTCCGCTCACGAGACATCCGCCATGACCAGCGGCGGGTTGTGGAGGTGGGTGATCGTGGCGTCGCGGCCGACCACGTCGCTCGCCATCTCGAGCGCGTCCTGCAGCGTGGAGGCAGGGGAGAAGCCGAGGCGTCGGACGGCCCGGGTGTCGCCGCCCACGATGATCACCTTGCCGACGTGCTGCATGCCGTGCGTGCCCCAGTACCACATGTAGAAGGGGTGGACGCCGTGGTAGGCGTAGCTCGTCCGGTAGAGGTGCCGGTACCACTCGTCCTCGGCAAAGCTCTTCTCGTAGCGGGCCTCGAGCTCGACCGGGTCCGTCGTCTCGGCGAGGCACTGCTCGAAGAAGTCGATGTAGCTCGGGTGGTGGACCGGGTGGAACTCCCAGGGTGTGGGGTGGCTCAGGATGACCACGCCGTCCTCGCGCACGAGGGGCTGGCCGCGGTACATGTTGAAGAAGTAGCCGAGGCCCAGGCACATGACGAGGATCGGGTTCATCACCGAGTTCACGTTGTACGGGCAGATGTAGGGGAGCCCCATGGTGAGGATGTCGGTCTGGCCCTCGATGGGGACGAGCTGCTGGGCGAACGTGTTGGCCGTGGTGACCTCGTGCACCGCCTCGACCTCGCCGGCCTGCACCGAGGTGACGCCGTAGGGAGCCAGCCACGAGTTGAAGATCTTGCGGCGGGCCTTGAGCGGCATCCGGTCGAGGCCCGCCTTCATGGCGATGAAGGTGGCCCGGTCCCGCGCCGACCACGCCCACTCCCGCTTCTGCAGCACCGACATCGGCCCCGAGGTGCCGAAGGTGTCGTTGTTGAGGGTGGTCTCGATCTGGAAGACCTTCACGCCGCTGCTCTTCAGCACCTCGCCCATGCGCCAGTTGCTCGAGTGCAGCTCGCTGCGGTGGCGGTCCATGAACGAGCGGCTGTGCTGCATCGTCTTCACGTTGTGGTGGTGGCGCAGCGACCGGTACGAGGCGAGGCCGGTGGCGGTGGACTTCCACCCGCCGTCCATCGACACCAGGTTGATGTTCACGTAGACGATGAGGTCCGACGTGGCGGCCCGCTTGTTGATCTCCACCTCCTCGCCGTGCTTCGTGGTCCCGAGGAAGGCGAGGTTGTCCGGGTCCTCGGCGTCGTGGTTGTAGAGCAGGCCGTGAGGGGCGAAGGCGTCGTAGACGCGGTCACCAACTGCGTGGCGGAGCTCGGCCTCGGTCATGCGGCGGTGCAGGGCCAGGGCCGCGATGAGGTGCACGTCGTCGACGCCGGCCGCCGCAGCCAGGTCGAGCACGGCCTCGATGACCCGCTGGCGCACGTCGGGCCGGCGCATCGGGGGCAGAGGCAGGCTGATGTCGTCGAACGCGATCGTCAGCTTCATGCCCGGCTTCAGGAGCGCCCGCAGGGGCTCGCTGTCGCCGAGCGGGTTGTCGAGGGCGTGGCGGATCGAGGCGTCGACGTCTTCCAGCGGCTCGAGCGGCTCGCCGGGGTAGAGCACCCGGCTCCGACCGGCCGGCAGCCTCTCCAGGCGCAGCGACTCGCCGTGGTGGAAGAGGATCGGTGGGGTCGACTTGTCGACGTCGAGGACGAACCCGGGGCGGGGCATCAGATGGTCTCCCGTTCCTTCTCCGAGCGGAGGTCGAAGGCGATCTTCACGGCGCCGCGGGCGCCGGCGTGGGCGGCGTGGGCGATGGCGTCCTCGTAGGCCCGCAGCGGATAGGTGGCGCTCACGAGGCGGCCGAGGTCGAGGCGGGCGGCGAGGTCGACGGCGGCATCGAAGTCGCCCCGCTGGTAGGCGTAGGCGCCCTTCAGGGCGACCTCCCGCTGCCAGAGGGGGGTGAGGTCGACGGTGGTGACGCCGGGCATGCCCACGGCGAGGACCGTGCTGCCGGGCGCCGCGATGCGCAGCGCCTGGGCGAGGCTCTCGGGCGAGCCAACGCAGTCCACGACCCCCTCGATGCCGCCGCCCAGCTGCCCGTTGTCGTACCGCATCGTGCCGGTGGCGGTCCGCACGGCGCGGTCGAGCTCACCGGGGGCGACGACGCGGTCGGCGCCGAGCTCCCTGGCCAGCGCCCGCTGGTGGGGGTGCTTGGCGGTGGCCAGGACCTCGAGGTCGGGGTGGGCGTGGCGGAGGGCGGCGACGGTGAGCAGCCCCAGGGTGCCGGCGCCGATCACCGCCACCCGGTTGCTGGTCACCAGCGACGCCGCGTGGACGGCGCAGGCCAGCGGCTCGACCAGCACGGCGGCCTCGTCGGTGAGGTGATCGGGAACGGGGACGAGCTGGCTCTCGTGGGCGACCATGAGGGTGGACCAGCCCCCGCCGGAAGACTCGCAGAAGCCGCACTGCAGGCCCGGCTCGAGCTGTCCGAACCCGATGCGCTCGCAGTGGTTGATGCGCCCCTCGGCGCAGGCCGGGCAGACGGGGTCGATGCCGCGGGGCGTGCAGCTCAGCACGGGGACGACGACGACCCGCGAGCCGTCGTCGAGCTCTCCCACCAGCTCGTGGCCGGGGGTGAAGGGGAACGACACGATCGGCTCGAACCAGCGCGACGAGGTGCCGTCGATCGTGGCGAGGTCCGACCCGCAGATGCCCGAGAGGCGCGGCCGCACCCGCACCCAGCCGGGGCCGGGCAGCTCGGGCGGGTCGAGGTCTCGCAGCGACAGCGGGCCGACCTTGGCGCCGGCGCCGGGGGCGATGCGCCCCGCCACCATGGCGGCCGCGAACTTGGCCGGCCTCCGCTTGAAGACAAGGGCCTTCATCGGCTTCCTCCCCGAACCAGAGGTTCGGCTCGGAGCGGTCTCGTGCTCGCCCTCGGCTCGCGCTGAGGGCTCGTCGCTCCGGGGGCGGCGGAGCCGCCGTTCCGCCCGGTGGGGGGCTCCGGCGGAGCCTCTGCCCCCCACGCCCCCCGCCGGGACTCCGTTCGCGACCGCGCCTCGTGCTGTCTGCACCGACTTCGCGTCATCGAGCGCGCCCCTCCACCTTGACCGTATTGACCTTGCCGACGCGCCTCGGTCGGGGGCGGCCCCAGGCGGGGCCGATGGGAAGGAGCGGGTTGGGGCTGCCGGCGGCCTTCTCGAAGTGCTCGACCAGCCAGCCCCGCTTGCGGGCCAGGGCGGCGAGGCGGGTCTCGGGGTTGACGGCCACTGGGAAGCCGACGGCCTCGAGCATCGGGAGGTCGCTCGTCGAGTCGGCGTAGGCCACCCCCTCCGCCGGGTCGAAGCCGTGGCCCTCGGCCCAGTCCCAGAGCGCCGAGGCACGGGCCTCGCCCGTGGGGGGCACGTCGGTGAGCTCGCCCCGGTAGGTGCCGTCGGGCCGTACGGCCAGCGACGGGGCGACGATGTCGTCGAAGAGCGGCCGCAGGGGCTCGATGGCGAGGTGGAGGGCACCGGTGATGAGCACGGTGCGGTGGCCGGCCTGCCGGTGCTCGCGCACCCGGCGGATGGCGGCCGGGAACGACTTGGTGAGGATGAGGTGGCTGAACATCTCGACCGCGTCTGCCTCGAGCTCGGCCACGCTGGCGCCGTCGTAGCGGCGGTAGAACTGCCGGAGGAAGTCGCTGCGGTCCCGCTTGTCGAGGGCCAGGAGCCCGGGCGCCTCCTTCAAGGTCTTGAGGACGTAGCGGACCCGGTCCTCCACGGGCAGGCGGCGGGTGGCCAGCCACGAGTACGACGCCACCACGTTCGACGCGATGAGGGTGTTCTCGAGGTCGAAGGCGGCGAAGTGCCGGGCCGGGTCCAGCACCTGGCGGCGCAGGCGCTCCTCGCGCTTCTCCCCGGTGCGGCCGCCTGGGGTGGTCCGCACGCGGGCGTGCTCGACGACCGAGGGGAGGTGGATCTTCGGGGCGTAGTACGACCAGTCGATGACCCGGGGGTCGAAGCAGAAGGTGGCCTGGTCCTCGGGGTCGAGGCGCTCCCAGCGCTCGAGCAGCCGCTCCACGCCGTAGATGGCCTCGCACTCGGCGTAGGCGCCGTAGAGCTCGACGTAGGCGAGGGCCCGCTCTACGTCCTCCCGCTTGCTCTCGAGGGTGGCCGCCCAATCGGCCTGCTTGCCCCGCAGGGGGAGCGACTGGAGGGTGGACTCGGCCTTCTCGATGGCGGCCTTGGCCCGCTCCAGCTGGCGCTGGACGCGCCCCCGACCGGGGAAGGACCACTCGGGGACGATGATCGGCTGGCCCTCGGCGTCGTAGATCGGGTGCTCGGTGAAGAACTCCCGGACCATGTCCACGAGGTGCCGGTACCGCAGGGGATTGACCGAGCCGGAGGCGACCTGGGTGATGGCCGGCTCCTCGGGGGGGTCGCCGGCGGCGGCGTCGATGATGGCGGCCACCACGAGGTCGACCGGGATGACGTCGATCGTCCCCTCGGGCACGCCGGGGAACTCCTTCAGCAGGCCCCGGGCGTAGGAGATGATCACCGGCTCGGCCATCCGGAAGCCGCGGATCCAGCCCGGGTAGGGCTCAGCGATCGACGACTCGATGATCGACGGCCGCACGATCGACACCGGCACGTCGCCGCGGCTCTGGAGGAGGGCCCGCTCTCCGAGCGCCTTCGTGTAGGCGTACGCATCGGGCCAGCCCAGGGAGGCGGCCCGAGCCCGACCCGCCTCGACCATCTGGTCCTTCACCCAGGCGGCCCGGCGCTGCTCGGTCTTGGCGGCGAGGGCCGGGACGCCGGCGGCCCCGAGCTCGGTGCGGGCCTCCTTGCGGAACCGCTCCAGGGCATCGGGGCGGCGGCTGTCGGCCTCGGCGTCGCGGCGGGCGCGGCGGGCGCCCTCCACCTCGCGGCGCCAGTCCACGTCGATGAAGAACGGGCTCTCGTGGACCGGGATCTCGGGGGCGCTGCCCCGCCGGTTGCCGGCCACGTAGCAGGTCGACACGGAGACGAGGTGCGGGGTCACGCCGAGGTCGTGCAGCGCCCCGACGATGCGGGTGGGGCCGAGGAGGTTCACCTCGACGGCGCTGTCGAGCGGTGAGTCGAACGACACGGTGGCGGCCGAGTGGATGACGACGTCGCAGGACGCCAGGACCGCCCGGCCGTCGTCGTCGAGGGCCAGGCCGTTGGTGCCGACGTCGCCGGCGATCGGCGTGACCCGATCGGCCACCATCGCTTCGAAGGCCTCCTTGCCGAGCTCCTCGCGGAGCCGGTCGAAGGCGTTGTTGCCGAAGATCTCTCGCTTCGAGCGCTGGGCCACCGAGGACCGCTTGCCGGGTCGGATGAGGAGCACGAGCGAGCAGCCGGGCACCGAGCGCAGCAGGCGCTCGATGAGGGCGGTGCCGAGGAACCCGGTGCCGCCCGTGATCGCGATGCGCTTGCCGTCGAGGACCTCGGGGATCACGGGACGCGACCCTAGCAAGGTCTCTACCAACTGGTAGAGAGGCTCTAGCATCGGCGGGGTGGCCGAGCGGCGAGGGCAGCAGACGGCGGACCGGATCCTGGTCGCGGCCATGGCCGAGTTCGGCACCCGCGGCTATGAGGCGACCTCGCTCGACGACCTGGCCCGTGGCCTCGGGATCCGCAAGCAGACGATCCTCTACTGGTTCCCCTCCAAGGAGGCGCTGCTCGAAGCGGTGGTCGACCACTGCGCGGACGAGGTCACGTCACGCCTGGAACGGGGTCTGGCCGGCGCCGGCGAGGGCTTCGACCGGGTCGAGGCGATGGTTCGGGTCATGTTCCGCTTGGCCGCCCGGCACCCCACGATGCTCGGGTTCCTGCGAGAGGTCACGAGGCTCGGCCCGCCGGCGTCGACCCGCCTCCTCGACCGGCTCCAACCGCTCGTCGACCGCGCCTCCGGCTACCTCGAGGCCGAGATGGACGCCGGGCGCATGCGACGCCACGACCCCCGCCTCCTCCTCCTGGCCGCCTACTCGATGGTCACCGGCCTGGCCACCGAGGTCGAGGTCCTCCGCGCCTTCGGCGAGGCCCCCACCCTGCCGTCGCTCCTGCGCCGCCGCGACGAGCTCCTCGCCCTCCTCCGCGCCTCCCTCGACCCCACCTGAACGACGTCTGTGCGCGGTTCTGCGCCGCTACGGCGTGAAACCCCACACAGACGTCGTGTCGGGTCGTCAGCGCTTGGTGCTGAGGCGGGTGCGGTGGTCGTGGCGCTCGAGCGCGAGGCGGACGAGCTCGTCGATGAGGGCGGGGTAGTCGAGGCCTGACGCCGCCCAGAGCTTCGGGTACATCGAGATCGGGGTGAAGCCCGGGATCGTGTTCACCTCGTTGAGGAAGACCTGGCTGGCGGCGTCATCGTAGAAGAAGTCGACCCGGGCCAGGCCCTCGCAGCGCAGGATCGTGAAGGCGTCGACGGCGAGGCGGCGGATCTCGTCGGCCACCTCCTGGGGCAGGTCGGCCGGGATCACGGCCTCGGCGGCGCCGTCGAGGTACTTGTCCTCGTAGTCGTAGAAGTCGTGGGTGGGCACGATCTCGCCGGGGACCGACGCCTTCGGCTCGGCGTTGCCGAGCACCGCCACCTCGATCTCGCGGGCGGTGACGCCCTGCTCGACGACGATCCACTCGTCGTACTGCGCGGCCGTGGCACAGGCGACCGGGAGGTCCGCCGTCGCGCCGACCCGGGTGATGCCCACCGACGAACCGAGGTTGGCCGGCTTCACGAAGACCGGGTACGCGAGACCCCCCTGCTCCACCGCCTCGGCGGCGCGATCGAGCTCGGTGTCGCGCAGGCCCAACCAAGGGACCTGCGGCACGTCGTGGGTGGCCAGCACGTCCTTGGCCTTGAGCTTGTCCATGCACAGCGCCGAGCCGAGCACTCCCGAGCCGACGAAGGGCACCCCGGCCAGCTCGAGCATCCCCTGGACGGTGCCGTCCTCGCCCCGGGTGCCGTGCAGGATCGGGAGCACCACCACGGGGAGGTCCTCGTCGGCTCGGGGGAGCACGGCCGGCAACGGGTCCGTCGCCGGCCCGGCTGCCTCGAGCTGCTCGGCGCCGGAGGGGAGCGCTCGGGCGCCGGCGGTCAGCGCAGCGGCCGCCTCGTCGGCCCGGACCCACTGCCCGTCACGGGTGATCCCGACCGCCTCCACGACGTAGCGCTCGGGATCGACGGCCCTCAGCACGTGGAACGCCGACACGCAGGAGACCTCGTGCTCGGCCGACTGCCCGCCGAAGAGGACGACGAGCCGGATGCGGTCGGGTCGGGCCATCGGCGCAGTGTACGAGCGGCCCCGCCGGCCCCTGCGAGACTCCCGGGATGCGCCTGCGCACCTCGGACCTGGCCGTGGCCGCCCTCGGCGAGCTGCTGGGCCCCGACGTCGAGATCGACGGGGCCTCGATCGACTCCCGGGAGATCCGGTCCGGGCAGCTGTTCGTCCCGATCGTCGCCGACCGCGACGGGCACGAGTACATCGGAGCGGCGCTGGCCCGGGGCGCCGCCGCCTACCTGGCCAGCGACCGGGAGGTCATCGCCGTCCACGGCGGGAGCGCGGTGCTGGTGGCCGACACGCGGCGCGCCCTGCAGGACGCCGGCCGCCTCGCCCGCGCCCGACTCTCGCCGCCGGTGGTGGGCATCACCGGGTCCGTCGGGAAGACGTCCGTCAAGGACCTGCTGGCGGCCGCCCTGAGCCGCACCCTGCGGACCACCGCCAGCCAGAGGTCGTTCAACAACGAGATGGGGGTGCCGCTCACCTTGCTGGGCGCTCCCGACCGCACCGAGGCCGTGGTGGTGGAGATGGGCGCCCGCGACGTCGGCCACATCGCCGAGCTGTGCGGCATCGCCGAGCCCACCGTCGGGATCGTGACCCGCGTGGCGGCCGTGCACACCGAGATCTTCGGCAGCATCGACGACGTGGCCCGGGCGAAGTCCGAGCTGGTCCGAGCCCTGCCGGCCCACGGCACCGCGGTGCTCAACGCGGCCGACGGCCGGGTGGCGGCCATGGCGTCGGTCACCCCGGCTGCCGTCGTCACCTTCGGCGAAGGCGGCGACGTGCGGGCTGACGACGTGGCGCTGGACGCGCAGCTC
Organism: Acidimicrobiia bacterium; assembly: GCA_046565645.1. Lineage (GTDB taxonomy): Bacteria > Actinomycetota > Acidimicrobiia > Acidimicrobiales > VFJN01 > VFJN01. The sequence continues at coordinate 41,412 of JBKHYD010000018.1, forward strand.
CGGGCCCGGTTCCGGCTCCGGTCCCCATGGGGCGACGTGGACGTGGCGCTCGGCTCCCGGGGCCGGCACCAGGTCGACAACGCGCTGGCGGCCGCGTCGGCCGCGCTCGTGTGCGGGGTGGGGCTCGAGGACGTGGCCGCCGGGCTGTCCGAGGCGCTGCTGTCGCCGTGGCGGATGGAGCTCGCGACCGCCCCGGGCGGGGCCGTGGTGCTCAACGATGCCTACAACGCGAACCCCACCTCGGTGGCGGCCGCCCTCGAGGCGCTGGTGGCCCTGCCGGCCGAGCGGCGCATCGCGGTCCTCGGGGTGATGGCCGAGCTCGGCCCCACCAGCGACGCCGACCACGCCGCCATCGGCACGCTGGCCGAGAAGCTCGGGATCCGGCTGGTGGCGGTCGACGCCCCCGCCTACGGCGGGGAGCAGGTCGGCTCCGCAGAGGAGGCCCTCGACCTGCTCGAGCCCCTGGGCCCGGGTGACGCCGTGCTCGTGAAGGGCAGCCGGGTGGCGGGGTTGGAGCGGCTGGCCGAGCTCCTGCTCGGCGAGCCGCGCCCTTAGGGCTCGGTGCCCGGGCCCTCGACCTCGCCCGGCGGAGGGTAGAGGTCCGCGAACCAGGCCAGCACGGCCGACACGGCGGCGCCGAAGAGCACCACCGCGGTGATGCTGGTGGCCTCGATGACCGGCCCCGCCAGCAGGTTGCCGACCGGAACCGTGCCGCCGAAGCCCATCACCCACAGCGCCATCACCCGGCCGCGGTTGGAGTCGTCGAGGCGCTGCTGGAGCACCGTGGACAGCGACGTGATGACGGCGAAGTAGGCGAGGCCGACGAGGAACACGAGGGCGTACGCCGGCACCGGGGCGCGCAGCAGGGCGAAGACGGCGAGGAACCCGGCGAACACCACGAGCCCGGCCCGCACCACGCCCTCGAGGCGGCGCTCCGAGAGGACCGTCCCGATGGAGAGCGCGCCCACGAGCGCGCCGGTGCCGAAGGCGGCGTAGAGGAAGCCGTACTCGGTGCTCCGGGCCTCGATGCCGAGGTTGACGTCGGCGAGCGTCGGGAGCTGGCCGATGAACGGCAGGGACAGCAGGGAGAACACCACGATGACGATCAGGCAGCGGGCCACCACCCGGTCGTGGCGGGCCACCTGCAGTCCGCCGAGGAGGCGGCGGATGCCGCGCAGCCCGCTGCGGTCGGGCGCCGGTGCCGGCAGGCGGACGCTGAGCAACGACCAGATGACGAGCAGGTACGACAGGGCGTTGATGACGAAGACGACGTCCGGTCCCCACTCGGCGAAGATCGCCGAGCCGATGGCGGGGCCGATGACCCTCGACCCGTTCATCTGGGCCGAGTTGAGCGAGATCGCACCGGCGAGGTTGCCCCGCCCGACGAGCTGGGGGAGCAGCGCGCCGTAGGTGGGCCCGAACACGGCCTGGCCCACCCCGATCAGGAAGACGATCCCGACCAGGGCAGCCTTCGAGGGGTCGGCGCCGCGCGCCACCCACGCCAGGGCCAGCGACAGGATGCCCTGCGTCACCGAGACGGTGACGAGCAGGCGGCGGCGATCGAACGCGTCCGCCAGCAGGCCTCCGACCATCGAGAACAGGAGCAGGGGGCCGAGCTGGGCGAAGAGGAGCACACCCACGAAGGTCGGGGACCGGGTGAGGTCGTAGGCCAGGGCGCCGAGGACGACGTTCTGCATCCAGGAGCCGATGTTGGAGAGGAAGGCCCCGACGAAGACGCGCTTGAACACCGGGTTGGCGAGCGCGGCGCGGGCGGTCCCGCCGCGGATCGGTCGATCACCCTCCTCGTAGGCGTCGACGGCCTCCTCGACCGCTCCCTCGTCCCGTCCGGCGCGCCGCGGACGGGGAGCAGGTGGGGACGTGCCAGCCATGGGTCGCTGAGCATCCCATCCTCGTCCCGGCTCGGGCGAGCCGGCCGTCAGACCACGCCGTTGGTGATCCAGGACTCGATCGCCTCGGCGACCAGCTGCACCGCGATGGCGGCCACGAGCAGGCCCATCACCCGGCTCAGCAGCTCGATGCCGTTCTCGCGCATCACCCGTGCGAAGAACGTGGCGTAGCGCATCGACAGGTAGATGACCGTGAGGACCGCCACCAGCGCGGCCACCACCGAGAGGCTGCCGCCGAGGTCGTCGGCCTGGCGGGTGTAGAGCATGGTGGCCGCGATGGCACCCGGGCCGGCGAGCAGCGGGGTTCCCAGCGGGACGAGCGCGATGTTCGTGTCCCCGGAGGCCAGGCTGGAGGTTCCCCCGTCGCCGCTCGGGTGCAGGAGCTCGAGCGCGATGACGAGCAGCAGCAGGCCGCCGGCCACCTGGAGCGCCTCGAGCGAGATGCCGAGCAGGTGCAGGACCTGATCCCCGCCGAGGGCGAAGGCGAGGATCACCAGCCCCGCCACCGCCGAGGACAGCGCGGCCGCCCGGTGCCGCGCCGCCACGTCCTGTCCCTTGGTGAGGGCGAGGAAGATCGGGATGTTGCCGATCGGGTCCATGATCACGAGCACCGTGACGAAGGCCGAGGCGAACAGGGTCGGGTCGAGGGGGATGTCGGGCATCGGAGGTGTCCTGGGAGCGCGCGAAGGAGGGGGACGAGAGGCTGGCGGAGCCAGATGAGGGCGCCGGCGGCGTGGCGGCAGCAGGCCCAGTGCTTGAAGAACCTAGCGCCCGGCGGGCGGGGTTCCACAGCTCGCAGCCGGAGCGGGCCGGGCGGGAGGCGGTAGGTTCCGCGAATGGACTTCCGGGAGACGACGGTGGCCGCGCTCGCCGAGGACGTGGCTGCTCGCCGCACCTCGGCCCGGGAGCTCGTCCGAGCGGCGCTCGACCGGATCGAGGAGCACGATCCGTCGGTCAACGCCTTCGTGGCCGTCGACCCGGAGGGCGCGCTCGAGCAGGCGGCCCGGCTCGACGAGCGGCTGGCCGCAGGCGAGGAGGTGGGCCCGCTCACGGGCATCCCGATCGGGGTCAAGGACCTCGAGGACGCCGCCGGCCTCCCCACCACGCACGGCTCGGCCGTGTACGCCGACGCCCGGCCCGCCGCCGCGGACTCCGTGCTCGTCGAACGGCTGCGGGCGGCTGGGTGCATCGTCGTGGGCAAGACCAACACCCCCGAGCTCGGGCACAAGGCCGACACCACCAACGCGCTGTTCGGGTCCACCCGGAACCCGTGGGACCTCAGCCGCAGCGCCGGCGGCTCCAGCGGCGGGTCGGCGGCCGCCATCGCCGCCGGGCTGGTCCCCCTCTGCACCGGCTCGGACGGCGGCGGGTCGATCCGCATCCCCTCCGCGGTGTGCGGGCTCACCGGCATGAAGCCCTCACAAGGGCGGGTGCCCGGTGGCGGCCCCCAGCCGCCGGGCTGGGCCGACCTTTCCACGAAGGGGCCGATGGCTCGCCGGGTGCGCGACATCACCCTGGCGCTGGACGCCGTGGTGGGCCCCGAGCCCACCGACCTGCGATCGCTGCCGATGCCCGACGCCAGCTGGACCCGCTCGCTGGCCGAGGTCCGCCCACCCCGCAAGGTCGGCTGGTCGCCCACCCTCGGCTACGCACAGGTCGACCCGGAGGTGCTGGCGGTCTGCGAGGCGGCCGTGCAGCGGCTCGCCGACGAGGGGACCGAGGTCGTCGAGGTCGACCGCGTGTTCGACGTCGACCCGGTGATGGACTGGATCCGCATCGCGATGGTGGGCGACGAGCGCAGCCTCGGCCACCTCCGAGGCACGCCCCAGTGGGACCTCGTCGACCCGGTCCACGCCAAGCTCCTCGACCAGCTCGGCCGGGAGGTGTCGGGTGTGGAGCTCCTCGCCGCCCAGGACGCCTGCCACACGCTCAACCTGGCGCTCGTCGAGCTCTTCCACGACGTGGCGCTGCTGCTCACCCCGACGGTGGCCGGCCAGACCGGCCCCGCCGGGGGCAACGGCACCGTCGACGGCGAGGACACGCCGATGTGGGTGTCGTTCACCTACCCCTTCAACATGACCCGCTCGCCGGCCGGGACGGTGTGCGCCGGCTTCACCGCCGACGGGATGCCGGTCGGCCTCCAGGTGGTCGGTCCCCAGCACGCCGACGTGGCGGTGCTGCGGCTCCTCACGCTCCTCGAGGACCTCTTGGCGATCGATGCGCTGGCGCCCATCGCCTGACCACCCGGCGGGCGCTCCGGCTGGCCGAGCGCCAGGGGCCGTCTGGTAGCGTGACCGCTCCCATCACGGGCGCGTAGCTCAGCTGGTTAGAGCGCTGCCTTCACACGGCAGAGGCCAGGGGTTCGAGTCCCTTCGCGCCCACCACATACGCCCAGGTCAGCGGCCCTCGTTCGGGCCGCTGTCTCGCGTCAGCGGGCGTCCAGGATGTCGACGACGAAGACGAGGGTGGCGCCGCCCGGGATGGTGCCCTGGCCGGCGTCGCCGTAGGCCTTGTCAGAGGGGATGACGAGGAGGATCTGGGAGCCGATGGTGCGACCGACGAGCCCCTCATCCCAGCCGTCGATGACGCCGCCGGTGCCGATGGGGAAGGTGGCCGGCGAGCCCCGATCCCAGGAGGAGTCGAACTGCTCGCCGCCGTCCCAGAGCACGCCCGTGTAGTGGACGGTCAGCTGCTGGCCGGCCTCGACCACCGCGCCGGCGCCCTCGATGAGGGGCTGGACCACCAGCTCGGCGGGCGGCTCCCCGGAGGGGACGGTGATGGTCGGCTTGCCGTCATCGTCGAGCTCCACCGTCGGCAGGCCCTCGACGGGCTCGACCGGCTCCCCCTCCGCCCGCTGGAGCGGGGTGCGGATCTCCAGTACGTCGACGTACAGGAGCAGCGTGTCGTCCTCGCGGACCCCGGTCTCCTCGTCGTCCCCCTGCCCGGCGAAGCCGTCGGCCGGGGCGATCGCCACCAGCGCCTGCTCGCCGGCCTGGGCGCCCGTGAGGCCGATGCGCACACCCTCGAGGAGGTTCGCGTCGACGGTCACGGTGGCCGGCTCGATCCCGTAGGAGCTGCTCACCTCGGAGCCGTCTCGCCCGTTGATGAACACGAAGTCGAAGACGACGGTCGAACCCTCGTCGGCGGCTTCACCGGAGCCGGGTTCGAGCACCCGGCGCACGGTGGTGGACACGGCGAACGGCTGCTCGAAGGTGAGCGTCGGTGCCGCACCCTCAGCGCCGGCCTCCACCTCGACCTCGTCGAGCGCCGACGCATCGGCTGGATCGGGGGTGCGCTCGTCGCCCGTCTCGACGGCGTCATCGGAGGGCTCGGCGTCGTCGCCGCAGGCGGCCAGAGCGAGGAGGGGAGCGAGCAGGAGGATGAGGGAGCGGCGAAGCACGGAAGGGTCCTTGGGGGGTGGGGCCGGCTCAGCCGGCGGTCTGGGCGGCGATGCCGCGACCGACGAAGACCTCGGTGGCGGCGAGCGACGGGATGGGTGAGAGGAGGCGGATCTGTCCAGGGCTGTCGGCGTTCGGGGGCACTGAGGCCAGCGTGGTCGACTCGGCGGCCAGGATGCGACCGTCCTCGGCCCGGTACACGGCGGTGACGTCGACACCCTCCTCGGC
>JBKHYD010000019.1:0-203823 GCA_046565645.1 Acidimicrobiia bacterium
AGCGGCGGCCGCAGGCGATGCAGGCTCGCCGGCGGCGGATCGAGCCCCCGTCGTCCGCCTGGCGCGAGTCCACGACCTTGTCGTCGTCGGAACCGCAGGCCGGGCGGCGCACGTGCGCACGCTACCCCTGGGGTCAGGTCAGGGCAGCACCAGCTGCTGACCGACCTGGAGGGGGGCGCCGCCGTTCAGCGCCACGAGCCGGTCCACGGTGAGGCGCACGTCGCCCCCCTCGTCGAGGCCCCGGGCGATCGACCAGAGGGTGTCCCCGGGCTGGACGACGTGGAGGGCGGTGGGAGCGGTGCCGGCGGCGGAGGTGGGGGTGCCGCCGCCGGCGGGCCCGGCCAGGACAGCGTTGGCCAGGAGGAGGACCGTCGTGACGACGGCGACGAGCAGCACCACGGCCACGAGGCGGCGACGGCGGTACCGGGCCCGCCGGGCCTCCGCGCCGGGCGCCCGGCCCCCCTCGATGACCCGCAGGGCGGGGCGAGAGGGCGGCCGGGGCCCGGGCGGGACCGTGGTGGGCCGGAGGCGAGGGGCTGAGCGGAGGTCGAGAGCGGCGGAGGTCATGGCGGGGAGTCTCCTCAGGGGGTGTGACAACGCCGCCGGGGCGCTGCCCGTTCCCGAACCGGTGTTCCGGGAACGCCTGTTCGTATCGAGCACTCTACCGTCGAACGCCCGTTCGCCGTCAAGCCCTACTCGAACGCGCGTGCGTCGAACGGGTGTTTGCCATCGGGCAGGGGCTGGGGTACGGTCCGAACACCTGTATGGCTCCTGGAGGCCCCATGGCTGATGTCACCCTGACCCCCCGGCAGCGAGAGATCCTCGAGGTCATCGACCAGCACCAGCGCGATCGCGGCTTCCCCCCGTCAGTGCGCGAGATCGGTGCTGCCGTGGGCCTCACGTCGCCGTCCACCGTCCACGCCCACCTCGCCTCCCTGGAGAAGCTGGGCTTCCTGCGACGCGACCCCACCAAGCCCCGGGCCATCGAGGTGCGGTTCGACACCACCTCCGGCGGAGCCGTCGAGCGGCGGCCCGTGCGCCACGTGCCCCTCGTGGGCGACGTCGCCGCCGGCACCGACGTGCTGGCGCAGGAGAACATCGAGGAGACCCTCCCCCTCCCGCAGGACTTCACCGGCGACGGTGACCTGTTCATGCTGCGGGTGCGGGGCGACTCGATGGTCGAGGCCGCCATCGTGGACGGCGACTACGTGGTCTGCCGCTCCCAGCAGACGGCCGACAACGGCGACATCGTGGTGGCCGGCATCCCGGGCGACGAGGCCACCGTGAAGACCTACCGCCGCCAGGGCGACACGATCACCCTGCTCCCGGCCAACGCCCGCCTCGCCCCGATGGAGCTGCCGGCCTCCGAGGTCAGCGTGTTCGGCAAGGTCGTCACCGTCCTGCGCCGCCTCTGATCCTCCGTCGGGTGATCCTCCGTCGGGCGATCTGAGCGGCCCGCTTACCGCGGAACGCTCAGATGGTCGACAATGGGGCATGGTCCACATCCGGCGCGGCATGGCAGTCCTCGTGCTCGGGGCGGCCGTCGCGCTCGCCCCCGGCACCGGGCCGGCGGGCGCGCAGAGCGGCGACGACCCGGTCCGAGCCCAGGGGCTGCAGTGGGCGCTCGAGCGGATCGGCGCCGAGGCGGCGTGGGAGCGGGCGCGCGGCGAGGGCATCACCATCGCCGTGGTGGACTCCGGGGTGGACCTCGACCACGAGGACCTCGTCGGCCAGGTCGTCGGCCACGTGAGCTGCATCGGCGCCGACGGCGACCCGAGGCGGTGCCGGGGCTCGGGGCAGGACGACAACGGGCACGGCACCCACGTGGCCGGCATCGCGGCGGCCGCCACCGGCAACGGCAAGGGGGTGGCGGCGGTGGCGCCCGACGCCCGGATCCTCGCCGTCCGGGTCCTGGCGGACAGCTGCGGCGGAGACGGGTGCCAGCCCGAGGGCACTGCGGCCGACGTCGCGGCCGGGATCCGGTGGGCCACCGCCAACGGCGCCGACGTCATCAACCTGTCCCTCGGGGGCGGGGCCATCCAGTCGGCCCTTGGCTGCGCGTTCTGCGATGCCATCGAGGAGGCCTGGGCCGCGGGGGTGATCTCGGTCGTGGCGGCCGGCAACGACGCCATCCTCCCGGCGGGCTTCGGGAGCACCCCGGCGGTGGTGGTGACCGCCACCACCCGGGACGACGCCAGAGCCAGCTACTCGAACCGCAACGACAGCATCCTCGAGGGCGCCCGCTGGCCGGTGGCGGCACCCGGCGGCGAGCCGGAGGCCGACCCGGACGACTGCGGCACCGGCCGCGACCCCCGAGGCATCGTGTCCACCTACCTCGACGACGGGCCCGGCGGCTACGCCTGCCTGGCCGGCACCTCGATGGCCGCCCCCCACGTGAGCGGAGCGCTCGCGCTGCTCCGCAGCGCAGGGCTGGACCCCCAGAAGAGCATCGACCGCCTGCTGGCCACCGCCACCGACCTCGGCCCGCCGGGACGGGACAGCACCTACGGCTGGGGACGGATCGACCTGGCCCGGGCCCTCGACCGGCTGACCGCGGCCTCGAGCGGCGGACCGGGCGCCGGCACCTCGTCGCCCCCCACCACGGCGACCTCGCCCACCACGGCGGTGCCGACCCCCATGGACGCCGGCGAGGTCCCGACCACGCTCAGCCCCGAGGTCGTCACCCCGGAGCCCCAGCAGGCGGCCCCGTTCTCCCCCGCTCCGCCGGCCACGGCGCCGAGCCCCGCCGAGCCGGTGCCCGGCTCGCTGGTCGCCGTGGCGATGGCCGCCATCGCCGCCACCGCCCTCGGCACCAGCGCTGCCGCCTGGCGCACCTTCCGGGGCGGATGACGGCGGGGACGGCGGGTCAGCGGGGGGACGGCGGCGGGGGCGTGGTGAGCACCGCCCGCAGCACCTGGTAGCTGCGCTCCAGGGAGGCCCGGTCGACGTGCTCGTCGGCCGTGTGGGCGACGGTGGGGTCACCGGGGCCGAGGTTGCAGGCGGGGATGCCGAGCTCGGCGAAGCGGGCGACGTCGGTCCAACCCAGCTTGGCCCGGACCGGGAGCGCGTGGTCCTCGACCAGCCGGCGCAGCATCGGGTTGGACAGGCCCGGCGGCGCGGACGGCGCCGCGTCGACGACCGCGACCTCGTCGCCGTCCTGGAGGGCGGGGGCGAGCAGCGCCCGCAGCTCGGCCTCGGCCTCGGCCACCGTGCGGTCCGGGGCGAAGCGGCGGTTGACCGTGACCCGGGCCTCGTCGGGGACGACGTTGCCGGCCACGCCCCCGGTCACCGCCACCGCCTGCAGGGCCTCCCGGTACTCGCAGCCCTCGATGACCGGGCGTCGCTCCTCGAAGCCGGCGACGAGGCGGAGCACCTCCCCGAGGCGGTGGATGGCGTTGCGGCCCATCCAGGGCCGGGCGGTGTGGGCCCGAGCGCCGCGGACCACGACCTCGGCGCGCAGGGTGCCCTGGCAACCGGCCTCGAGCTCGCCGCCGGTGGGCTCGCCGAGGATGGCAACGTCGCCGGCCAGGAGCTCGGGCCGGTCCTCGGCCAGGGCGCGTAGGCCGTTGTGCTCGGCGGCCACCTCCTCGGCGGCGTAAAAGACCCACGTGACGTCGACCGCGGGCTCGGGCACCGTCTCGGCCAGGGCCGCCATCACCGCCAGCCCGCCCTTCATGTCCGCGCTGCCGAGCCCCCACAGCACGTCGCCCTCGATCCGGGGCCGCTCGTTGCCGTTCGGCGGCACGGTGTCGGTGTGGCCGGCCAGCACCACCCGGACGGGCCGGCCGAGGTCGGTGCGGGCCACGAGGTTCGGGCCCACCCGCTCCACAGCCAGGTGGGGCAGGCGACGGAGGCGGGCCTCGAGGTGCTCGGTCAGGGCCGCCTCGTGGTGGCTGACCGAGGGGATGTCGACGAGGGCCGCGGTGGAGGCGAGGAGGTCGAGGGCCACCGACGCAGCCTACGGTTGCCACCCGTGACCGCCGCGACCTCCCCCTCCACCGCCCACGCCGCCGGCCTCGCCACGCTCGCCACCGACGGGCGGGTCCTCGACGCCTGGTACCCATCCCCCGCCCTCGGCGCCGGCCCCGGTGAGGCCGGGACGATCCGACTCGACCCGGTGCCCGCCGAGGAGGCGCTGGGCGCGGCGGCCTCGGGGGCGCTGGGTGCGGACCCGGTGCGGGGCGTCGAGGTCGTCGCCGTCCGCACCCAGATCGCGGACCTCGCCGAGCCGCCGACGGACGCCTACGACGCCTGGCTGCGCCTGCAGCTGCTGTCCCACTGCCTGGTGCGACCCAACTCGATCAGCCTCGACGGCCTCTTCGGGCTCCTCACCAACGTGGCGTGGACCCAGCTGGGCCCGGTGGCCGCCGACGAGCTGACCGACGCCCGCATGCGGGCCCGGGCTGCCGGCACGCCGCTCAACGTGCTCGGCGTCGACAAGTTCCCCCGTCTCACCGACTACGTCGTCCCCAAGGGCGTCCGCATCGCCGATGCCAGCCGGGTGCGCCTCGGCGCCCACCTCGCCGAGGGCACCGTCGTCATGCACGAGGGCTTCGTGAACTTCAACGCCGGGACGCTCGGCACGTCGATGGTGGAGGGCCGCATCAGCCAGGGCGTGGTGGTGGGCGAGGGATCCGACCTCGGGGGCGGGTCGTCCACGCAGGGCACGCTCTCCGGGGGCGGCAAGGAGAAGCTCTCCGTGGGCGAGCGCTGCCTCGTCGGGGCCAACGCCGGGATCGGCATCTCGCTGGGCGACGACTGTGTCGTCGAGGCCGGCCTCTACGTCACCGCCGGCACCCGGGTGACGCTCCCCGACGGCCAGGTCGTGAAGGCGGCGCAGCTCTCGGGGCAGTCGAACCTGCTGTTCATCCGCAACAGCACCACGGGCGTGGTCGAGGTGCGGCCGCGGGCCGGCGGCACCGTCGAGCTCAACGCGGCGCTGCACGCCAACTGATCGGCCGGCCCGCCGGAGGCAGGTGCTCGGCCCGGAAGCCGGGCAGGGCTACCCTCAGCCCCCGATGACCCGGGGGGCGGGACGGACCGCATGAGCGACGACCTCGAGCCGCCGGCTGGCCCCGAGCAGGCGCCTGCCTCGCCCCCCGCAGCCGACCAGGACCTCCACCGGCGCCTCGACGACCTCGACCGCAAGGTCGACACCGTCGCCGGGGCCATGGCGGCGGTGGCCACCACCCAGACCGACCTGCTCGAGCTGGGCCGGCAGGTCCTCCAGCAGGTCGGCGAGTCGGCCGCCAGCCAGCGGGCCGACCTCGCCCTCGCGCTGGAGGCCCTGGCCGGCGTCACCGAGGCCCTCGAGCGCTCCGCCACCCGCACCGACGACCGCCTCGCCGCCATCCGTGATGCGGCTGCGGTCCCGGTGGCGGACCTCCACGCGCTCCTCACCGCCCGCACCGAGCGCACCGACGCCCAGCTGCAGGCGCTCTTCGAACGGGTGGAGGCGGCGGTCGGCCGCACCGGGGCCCCGCCCCCGGCGGCTGATGACGAAGGGGACCCGGGCGCCGCCCCCCTCGCCAGCGTGGCCGAGGCGCTCGACCGCCTCGAGGAGGGCCTGGCGGCGCTCCTGGAGCGTCCCGCCGGCTCAGCGACGACATCGGCCGGCGACGAGGCGCTGGCCGCCTTCGACACCCACGTGGAGGAGCTCCGCAACAGCGTCCGGTCGCTGTCCTGGCAGCTGCCCGAGCTGGCCGAGGAGCTGGCCACCCTCCGCGCCCAGGTCGAGGGCCTCGACCTCGCCGGGCCCCTGCAGGTGACCGCGGAGAACCTGGCCGAGGACCTGCGACAGCACACCGACGTGGCGCTGGCCGGGACGCTGCGCCTGCTCGACGAGCGCTTCCAGGGCCTCCGCAGCGCCATCGTCCCCCTCACCGCTCCCCCGCCCACCGCCGGCATGGGCTTCGAGGCCGGCGCCGTGATGGGGGCCGTCCAGGCTGCCTGGAGCCGGCTCGAGCAGCGCCTCGACCACGAGTTCGACCAGCTCGGCCACCAGCTCGTCGAGATGGACCGGCGCATCGAGCAGGCCCTCGTCGCCGCCGAGGCGGCCGCCAACCGGCCCGTCGTCACCGGCGAGCAGCTCCGCAAGACGGCCTCGTCGGTCAGGGAGGCGGTCCAGGCCGCCCGCGAGCACCGCCGCCTCCGCCGCAGCGGCGGGAGCGGCCCCCCACCGAAGGGCCTCGGCCCCGGCTGAACGACGTCTGTGTGGGTTCTTGCGCCGCTACGGCGTGAGATCGCGCACAGACGTCGTGCGGAGGCGGTCGGCGACGAGCTGGATGCGGGCGTCGGGCTGGACGACGGCGACGCGGACGTGGCCGGCGCCGGCGGGGCCGTAGAACTCGCCCGGTGAGACGAGGGCGCCGGCCTCGTGGGCGAGGCGCCGGGTGAGGGCCCAGGCGTCGCCGTCGGGGGCGGGCACCCAGAGGTAGAAGGCCCCCGAGGGCATCGGGGCGTGGATGCCGGCCTCGGCCAGCGCGGCTCGCATGGCCTCGAGCCGGGACCGGTAGCGGACCCGCTGCTCCTCCACGTGGGCGTCGTCGCCCCAGGCGGCGACGGCGGCCGCCTGCACCGGCCCGGGGACCATGAACCCGGCGTGCTTGCGGACCTCGGAGAGGTAGCGGACGAGGTCGGCGTCGCCGGCGTAGAAGCCGGCCCGAGCGCCGGCCAGGTTCGAGCGCTTCGAGAGCGAGTGGACGGCGAGGACGCCGTCGGCACCGTGCTCGAGGATCGTGCGGGGCGGGCCGTCCCACCTGAACTCGACGTAGCACTCGTCGGAGAGGACGGGGACGCCCCGGGCCCTGCCCCAGGCGGCAGCCGCCCCGAGGTCGGCCAGCTCGCCCGTGGGGTTGGCGGGCGCGTTGGTCCAGAGGCACAGGGCGCGGGCGGCGTCGTCGGCGGCGATGGCGGTCAGGTCCGTGTAGGGCACGGCCCGACAGCCGGCCAGGGTGGCGCCCATGGCGTAGGTGGGGTAGCTGATGGCCGGGTAGAGCACCGTGTCCCGGTCCGGCCGTCGCAGCCGCAGCCACTGCGGGATGCCGGCCACCAGCTCCTTGGTCCCGATGCAGGCTGCGACCGTGCTCGGCGAGACGGTCACGCCGAGCCGGCGCTCCATCCAGCCACAGGCCGCCTCCCGGTAGGCCGGCGAGCCGACCGACGGTGGGTACCCGCGCGCGCCGCTGGCCTCGACGAGGGCCCGCACCACCACGTCGGGCGGCGGGTCGACGGGGGTGCCGATCGACAGGTCGACGAGGCCGCCGGGGTGCTCGTCGGCCGCCGCCTTCAGCTCGTCGAGCCGGTCGTAGGGGTACGGCGGGGGGACGAACGGGGCGGGGTGGTCGGCCACGACGGTCAGGCTGTCACGCCACGACGTACTCGACGAACTGGCCGAGGGCGGCGTCGTCGAGGCGGACCCGGAGCCGCATGGACTCGTGGTCGGCGCTCTCCACCAGCACCTCGCCCTCCCGGTGCACGGCGGCCAGCACGTCGCCCCGGTCGTACGGGATGGCCAGCTCGACCACGTTGGTGAGGGACCGGAGCCGGTCGGCGATCGTCTGGAGCAGCACGTCGACCCCCTCGCCGGTGACGGCGCTGAAGGCGACGGCGCCCTCGTGGGCGTGGGCGAGCCGCTTCGCGTCGTCGGGTGCCAGGTCCGACTTGTTGAACGCGAGCAGCTCGGGCACGGCGTCGGCCTCGATCTCCTCGAGGACGGTGCGCACGGCCCGGATGTTCCCCTCCACGTCCACGGCCGAGCTGTCGACCACGTGGACGAGGAGGTCGGCGTCGGCCGCCACCGACAGCGTGGACTTGAACGCCTCGACGAGGTCGTGGGGCAGCTTGCGGATGAACCCGACGGTGTCGGAGAGCAGCACGCCCTCGCCGCCGGGCAGCTCGAGCCGGCGGGTGGTGGCGTCGAGAGTGGCGAAGAGCCGGTCCTCGACCAGCACGCCGGCGTCGGTGAGCTGGTTGAGCAGCGTGGACTTCCCTGCGTTGGTGTACCCGACGATGGCCACCCGCTGGACCCGGCTGCGGAGCTGGGCCTTGCGCTGGGTGGCCCGGTGCTTCGCCAGCTCCCGCAGCTCGGCCTCCAGCCTGTGTATCCGGCGGGTGATGCGCCGGCGGTCGACCTCGAGCTGGGTCTCGCCCGGGCCGCGGGTGCCGATGCGTGCTCCGCCGCCGGCCGACATGCCGCCGGCCTGCTGGGACAGCGCGGTCCCCTTGCCGCGGATGCGGGGCAGGCGGTACTTGAGCAGCGCCAGCTCGACCTGCGCCTTGCCCTCCTGGCTGTGGGCGTTCTGGGCGAAGATGTCGAGGATCACCGCGGTGCGGTCGATCGCCGTCCGTCCGAGGAGCTTCTCCAGGTTGCGCTGCTGGGCCGGGGTGAGCTCGTTGTCGAAGACGACGGTGTCGCAGTCGGTGGCCAGCGCCACCTCCTTCAGCTCCTCGGCCTTGCCCTTGCCCACGAAGGTGGGCGGATCCGGGGCTCGGCGCTTCTGCACGACCCGGGCCACCTCGTCGGCCCCCGCGGTGTCGACGAGGAGCGACAGCTCGTCCAGGCTGGCCTCGGTCTCCTCGGCCGTCTCGGGCGGGAGGGTGACGCCGACGAGGACGATCTTCTCCCTGAACGAGCGCTCGATGAGGCTCACCGGCTCACCTCCCCTCGTCGGGCCACGGAACGTCGACGGCCGCCACCGAGGTGGCGTCGCCGATCAGAAGCACCGGGTCGTCCACGACCACCTCGACCGAGCCGCCCGGCATGTGCACCACGGCTCGGCGTCCGGCGAGCCCCCAGCGGTGGGCGGCCACCGCGGTGGCGCAGGCACCGGTGCCGCAGGCGAGGGTGGGGCCGACGCCCCGCTCGAAGACCACCATGTCGAGGAAGGCGCCGTCGGCCGCCTCGCGCACGATCTCGACGTTGGCCCCGCCGGGGGTGGCGGCGTCGATGCGGCTCCCGATGGCGATCAGCTCGTCGCGCGCGGGCAGCTCCGGCTCCCCCCAGAGGAGGACGACGTGCGGGTTGCCGAGGTCCACCTCCAGGGACCGGACGACCCCGTGGCCCTCCCAGGCGGGCCGCTCCTCGCCCACCTTGGCGGGGCCCATGTCGACGCTCAGCCGGTGGGTGAAGCGGCCCTTCCGGTCGACGACGGTGACGGTGCGGACACCGGCATCCGTGGCCACCCGCACCTCGGGGCCGTCGACGACGCCGGCGTGGAGCGCGGCCTGCACGAGGCAGCGGATGCCGTTGCCCGACATCTCGGCGCGGGAGCCGTCGGCGTTGTAGAGCACCATCGACAGCTCGACCTGGCCCACGGGGGGCCCGGCCACGAGCAGCCCGTCGGCGCCGATCCCGGTGTGCCGGTGGCAGAGCGCGACGGCGTCGTCGCCGGTGACCGCCTGGGCGCCGTCGAGGTCGAGCAGCACGAGGAAGTCGTTGCCCAAGCCGTGGTGCTTCGTGAGTCGCATGCCTGGTCCAGCCTACGGGCCGCCCCCCGGGAGCGAGACCCGGTTCCGCGGTCGAGCTCGCTGCCCAAGGGGCATGGCTCCGGGCGCTCGACCGGTTCGGGTCCGGGCGGAGGCTGTCAGGTGGTGAGGGCGGCGAGAGCGGTGACGAGCTCCTCCGCCGGGCGGGCGCCGTCGAGCCAGGTGATGCGGGGGTCCCGCCGGAACCAGGCTCGTTGGCGCCGGGCGAAGCGGCGGGTGCGGCGCACGGCGAGGTCGAGCGCCTCCTCGAGGGTGAGGATGCCCTCGAGGTGCTCGATCAGCTCCTTGTAGCCGAGCGCCTGTCGGGCGGTGCGCGACAGCCCACGCGGGTGCTCGACCAGCCGGCGCACCTCGTCCAGGAACCCGGCGGCCAGCTGCTCCTCGTATCGAGCGAGGATGCGCTCGGACAGCGCCGCCTGGTCCAGCGCGAGGCCCAGCAGCGTGAAGGGCGTGCGGGGGTGGGCGTGGACCCCGGGACCGAAGCTCGAGAAGGGACGGCCGCTGCCGAGCGTCACCTCGAGCGCACGGACGACACGGCGCCGGTTCCCGGGCTCCATCCGCGCCGCGGCCACCGGATCGAGGGCCCTCAGCCGGGCGTGGAGCGCCGCGGTGTCCGGCTCGGCCTCCAGCGCCGCTCGCACCTCGGGGTGCTGGCCGGGGATGTCGAGGTCGTCGACCACGGCCTGCACGTAGAGGCCGGTGCCACCGACGAGCAGACCCCGCTTTCCGCGAGCCTCCAGGTCGGCGAGCACCGCTCTGGCCTGCGTCTGGTACCACGCGACCGTGGCGTCCTCCCAGGGATCGAGGACGTCGATCAGGTGGTGCGGGACCTCGGCCTGCTCGGCGGGGGTGGGCTTGGCGGTGCCGATGTCCATGCCGCGGTACACCTGCATGGAGTCCACGGACAGGATCTCCCAGGCGGGGTCGGCGCGAGCGAGGGCGAGGGCGAGGGCGGACTTGCCGGTGGCGGTGGCCCCGACCAGCACCGCGTGGCGGGTGGCGGCGGTCACGAGTGGTGAGCGTGGTCGGGTCCGGTTCCGATCACCGGCGGCGGGTCCGCCGGATCGAGGACCTTGGCGCAGCAGACCGAGTCCGGCGCGTCCTTGTAGCGGCCGTAGGGCGGGATCCGCTGCCACCCGGCTGCTTCGTAGAGGGCGAGCGCCTCGGGCTGGGCCGTGCCGGTCTCGAGCTGCAGGCCCCGGTACCCGAGCTCACGGGCGCGGGCCTCGAGGGCCGCCAACAGGGCTCGGCTCACGCCCCGACGGCGCGCCACCGGGACGGTGTACATCCGCTTGATCTCGCCCACGCCGAGCGCCCGATCGAGCGGCTTCACCGCCCCGCAGCCCACCGGCCGGCCGTCGAGCCAGGCCACCAGGAAGGTGCCGAACGGGGCCCGGACGTGCTCGGGCTGCACCTCGGCGAGGTAGTCGGCTGCGTCGAGTGCCTGCTCCTCCGGGGTCATCGCCGAGAGGGCGTAGGCGTAGCGGAGGTCGATCTCGGCGTGGAGGGCCGCCACGAGCTCCTGGGCCACCGGGTCGTCGTAGGCGACCTCTCGGAGCTCGATCACCCGACCAGGAGGGGGAGGCGGGTCCGGTGGGCGGCCGGCACCGTGACCTCGAGCAGCTCGCCCCGCAGGTGGTGCGGCGCCGCGCTCGTGACCCGCACCTGCGCGTAGCTGCCGGCCTTGATGGGGCGGTCGCCGACGAAGTGCACCAGCTTGCTCTGACGGGTGCGGCCGGTGAGCACGGCTGGGTCCTTGCGGGACGGTCCTTCCACCAGCACCTCCTCCACGCGCCCGACGCGGGCCTCGTGGCGAGCCAGACCCGATCGCTCGACCACGATGCGAAGCCGCTCGAAGCGCTCAGCCACCACCTCGGCCGGGATGAAGTCGTCGACCCGCTCGGCCGCCTCGGTTCCGGGACGGGGGCTGTAGACGAAGGTGTAGGCGCTGTCGTAGGCGGCCTCGGCGGCGACCTCCAAGGTGCGCTCGAAGTCGTCCTCGGTCTCCCCGGGGAAGCCGACGATGATGTCGGTGGTGACAGCCAGGTCGTCGATGGCGGCGCGCGCCGCGGCCAGGCGCGCCAGGTAGCGCTTTGCGGTGTAGCCCCGGTGCATGGCGGCCAGCACCCGGTCGCTGCCCGACTGCAGGGGCAGGTGGAGGTGCTCGCACACCTCCGGGGTCTCCGCCATCGCCGCGATCGTCTCCGGCCGCAGATCCTTCGGATGGGGGCTCGTGTAGCGGACCCGCCGGATGCCCTCGACCCCGCTGACGGCTCGGAGCAGCTCGGCGAACATCGGGCGCACGCGGACGCGCTCGTCCGCCCGGCGGGCCGCCAGCGCGAGGTCCCGGCCGTAGCTGTTGACGTTCTGCCCCAGGAGCGTCACCTCGGACACGCCGTCGGCCGCCGCGGCCTGGACCTCCGCCACCACCTCGGCGAGGGGCCGGCTGATCTCCCTGCCCCGGACCGCCGGCACGATGCAGAACGCGCAGGCGTTGTCGCAGCCGATCTGGATCGTGACCCACCCCGCCCAGGGCACCTCGCGTCGCACCGGCAGCGCCGAGGGAAAGGCCTCGTGGTCCTCGGCGACGGTCTCCTCGAGGATCTCCACGACGGTGCGGCCCGACCCATCGGCCTCGTGGAGGAGCTCGACCGCCCGGTGCACGTTGTGGGTGCCGAAGACCACGTCGACGTGCCCGGCGCGCTCGACCAAGCCGTCCCGGTCCTTCTGGGCCAGGCACCCACCCACCATGATGCGCATCCCCGGTCGGCGGTCCTTCAGGGACTTGAGGTGGCCGAGGGTGCCGTAGAGCTTGTTGTCCGCGTTCTCCCGGATGCAGCACGTGTTGAGCACGACCACATCGGCCTCCTCCACGCTGGTCGCCTCGGCCAGGCCGTCGGCCTCGAGCATCCCCGCGATGCGCTCGGAGTCGTGCTCGTTCATCTGGCACCCGAAGGTGCGCACGAAGTACCGCCGGGGCTCGGTCACGACGCCCAGGCTACGAGGTGCCGCCGCCTCCTCCCAGCCCGACGCCGCTCAGTTGAGCCGGTGGCCGTTGCCCGAGGGTGCCGGGTGCTCGATGAACCCCTCGAGCTGGGTGAGGTCGACCTCGCTCCCCCGTCCGTCCAGGGTGCGGCGCTCCCGATCCTCGATCACGAGGCGGATGGCCGTGCGGCGCTCGCCGTCGATCTCGATGTCGGCGAAGGTGGGGATGCACACGAGGTCGATCCCGCTGGCGGCGACGTAGCCGCGCGCGATCGCCATGGCCTTGATGGCCTGGTTGAGCGCACCGGCCCCGACCACCTGCACCTCGACGGAGCCGACCTGGCGCAGCACGCCGGCCATCGCTCCCGCCACGGAGTTCGGGTTCGACCTCGTCGAGACCTTGAGCTGCTCCATCGCCGAGAGGTTCGACGGGGGGGAGGGCGATCCCTCCCCCCGGATCGTCCGTTTTGTCCGGTTTCGCGCCGGTTCAGTCCCCGAGGGTGATGGGCAGGTCGTCGGGGTCGATCTCGCCGTTGGCATCGATCCCCGACGGGACCTCCTCGACCTCCCCGAGGCCCATCTTCTGGCGGATCCGCTCGGAGATCTCGATCATCAGCTCGGGGTTGTCGGCCAGGAGCTGCTTGGCGTTCTCGCGACCCTGGCCGAGCTGCTCGCCCTCGTAGGTGTACCAGGCTCCCGACTTCTTCACGATCTCCTGCTCGACGGCGATGTCGAGCACGCCGCCCTCCCGGCTGATGCCCTTGCCGTACATGATGTCGAACTCGGCCTGCCGGAACGGCGGGGCCACCTTGTTCTTCACCACCTTGACCCGGGTGCGGTTGCCCACCACCTCGACGCCGTCCTTGATGGACTCGATGCGGCGGATGTCGAGCCGGACCGAGCTGTAGAACTTGAGGGCCCGGCCGCCGGGGGTGGTCTCGGGCGACCCGAACATCACGCCGATCTTCTCCCGCAGCTGGTTGATGAAGACGCAGATGGTGTGGGTCTTGTTGAGGTTGGCGGTGAGCTTGCGCAGGGCCTGGGACATGAGCCGGGCCTGGAGGCCCACGTGGCTGTCGCCCATGTCGCCCTCGATCTCGGCTCGGGGGGTGAGGGCGGCCACCGAGTCGATCACGACGACGTCGATGGCGCCGGAGCGCACGAGCATGTCGGTGATCTCGAGGGCCTGCTCGCCGGTGTCGGGCTGGGAGATGAGCAGCTCGTCGACGTCGACGCCGATGGCCCGGGCGTAGATCGGGTCCATCGCGTGCTCGGCGTCGACGTAGGCGCAGATGCCGCCCATGCGCTGGGCCTCGGCCACCACGTGCATGGCGAGGGTGGACTTGCCGGAGGACTCGGGGCCGTAGATCTCCGTGACCCGACCCCGGGGCAGGCCGCCGACGCCGAGGGCCAGGTCCAGCGCGAGGGCCCCGGTGGGCACCGTCTCGATGGCCATCGTGCCCTTCTCGCCCATCTTCATGACGGCGCCCTTGCCGTGGGCCTTCTCGATCCCGGCCAGGGCCAGGTCCAGCGCCTTCAGCTTGTCCTTGTCTCGTTCCACCAGGGTCTCCTTGTGCTCCGGCCTCGGCCGGTCCGGTCCGCCGGCTCGGAGGAGCGACGGGACGTGCGGTCTGGGATGTCGTCGACCCTACGAACGGGGTGTGACAGCGGGTCTCGCCATGCGATGGGCGGGCTGGCGAACGACACGACTGTAGTTACGAACAGTCGTTCGATCAAGCACCCTCGAGCCGGGGACGGTCGAGGGCTCGCCGCTCAGCTGGCGCGGGGCGGCACGAGCTGGTCGCCGTCGTGGAGGAGGCGGCGGCGGAGGCGGTCGAGGAGCGAGATGACGGCCATCTGCCGGATGTGGTCCCGGTCCCCGGGGAGCCGGACCCGGACGGCGCCGACCTCGTCGCCGATGGCCATGCCGAGCCAGACCGTGCCGACGGGCTGGCCCTCCTGCTCGACCGGGCCGGCCACGCCGGTGGTGGCGAGGCCGACGTCGGCCCCCAGGCGGCGGCGGACGCCGTCGGCCATCGCCTCGGCCGAGGCTTCGCCCACGACCGGCCCGTCTGGCACACCCAGCACGTCGTGCTTGACCCGGCTGTCGTAGGCCACGACGCCGCCCGTGAACCAGGCGCTCGCCCCGGCGACGGTCACGAGCCGGGACGCCACCAACCCCCCGGTGAGGGACTCGGCCACCGCCAGGGTGAGGCCGCGGCGCTCGAGCAGCCGCCCCACCACGGCCTCCATCGGCTCGTCGGCGCCGGAGAACACGAGGTCGCCCAGGATCGCCCGCACGTGGGTCTCCTCCGCGTCGAGCAGCGTGGCCGCCTCGGGCGCAGTCGGCGCGCTGGCGGTCAGCCGGACCTTGATGCCCTCGATGCCGCTGGCCAGGAAGGCGAGGGTGGGGTTGCCGGCGACGTCGAGCGCCTCCAGACGGGGGGCCAGCAGCTCGGCCAGTCGGGACTCGCTCTCGCCCCAGGTGCGCAGCGTGCGGCTCACCAGAACCCGCCGGGTCCCGGCGCGGGCCTCGAGGTCGGGCAGGACCGCGCGCTCGAGCATCTCCCGCATCTCGTAGGGCACTCCGGGCACGGCGTAGACGACCCTGTCCCCCACCGGGCAGATCAGTCCGGGGGCGGTGCCGATCCGCTGCTCGATGGGCGTGGCGCCCTGGGGCACGTCGGCCTGGCGGAGGTTGCTCTCGGGCATGGGCCGCCCGCGGCGGCCGAAGACCTCCCGCATCGCCGCCACCAGCGAGTCGTCGCGCACCAGCTCGACGCCCATCACCTCGGCGATGGCCTCCCGGGTGATGTCGTCCTGGGTCGGGCCGAGGCCCCCGCACACGATGACGGCGTCGGCCCGCTCGAGTGCCTCCCGGAGGGCGGCGACGATGCGGGCGTGGTTGTCGCCGACCACCGTCTGGCGGTGGTGGTCGATCCCGCGCAGGGCGAGCTGCTCGCCCATCCACGAGGCGTTGCTGTTGACGATCTGCCCGAGCAGCAGCTCGGTGCCCACGGCCAGGATCTCGCACTCCATGGCCGCCGAGTCTGCCCGACCGGCCGCCGGTGCAGTCATCCGCGGCTGCGGGAGGCCGATCAGGCTCTGCGGGTCCCCATCGTGGTGGCCAGGCGGCTGCCGGCGTGGACGTACTGGAGGCCGCTCACCACGGTGAGGGCGACGGCGGCCCACAGCACCGCCTCGACGAGCCAGGTGGCGTCGGTGGCCGTGAGCGGCAGCAGCGCGAAGCCCACCGCCACCTCCTGCACGACCGTCTTGGCCTTGGCGAGCGCGGTGGCCGGGATGGCCAGGCCCCGCTTCCCCCAGAAGGACCGCAGCGCCTGGATGCCCAGCTCGCGGACGGCGACGAGCGCCACCGGCAGCCAGGGCAGGCCGTCGATCGTGACGAGGCAGACCATGGCTCCGAGCACCAGGACCTTGTCGGCCAGGGGGTCGAGGAACGCACCGGAGCGGGTGGTGCCGTGTCGCCGGGCCAGGTGGCCGTCGATGCCGTCGGTGACGCAGAGCACGATCCAGAGCACGACGGCCGGCCACGAGGCTCCGTCGGCCAGGATCATGGCGAGGAGGGGCAGCGTGAGCACCAGCCGGGCGACGGTCAGGAGGTTGGCCGGCGTGGCGAGGGCAGAGGGCCCGAACTGGGTGGTCACCGGGCGACCACCCCGATCGGCTCGCCGGCGAGGTCGGGGCCCTCGGCGCCGGTGACGCGGACGGGCACGATGCCGCCCACCGCCAGGTCCTCGGGGACGACGACGATCCCGTCGATCTCGGGCGCCTCGCGGTGGCTGCGGGCCACCCCGGGGGCGTCCACCAGCACCTCCAGCACCTCGCCCACGAGGGCGTCTCGCCGGGCGGCCGTGATGCGGTCCTGGAGCTCGGTCAGCTCGGACCGGCGCTCGGCCACGAGCCCGGCCGGGACCTGGCCGTCCAGGCCCGCGGCGTACGTGCCGTCCTCGAGGGAGTAGGCGAAGAAGCCGCACCAGTCCAGCTGGGCCTCCTCGACGAAGGCGAGGAGCTGGTCGTGGTCGGCCTCGTTCTCACCGGGGTACCCGACGATGAAGCTGGACCGGAACGCGGCGTCAGGCGCCAGCGCCCGGATGCGCTCGATGCGCTCCAGGAACCGGGGGCCGCTCCCCCACCGGCGCATGCGACGGACGAGCGGCGCCGAGACGTGCTGGAGCGACAGGTCGAAGTAGGGGACGCCGGTGGCGAGGATGGCCTCGACGAGCCGGTCGTCGAGGTCTGACGGGTAGAGGTAGAGCAGGCGGACCCGGTCGACCCGTGCCGCGACCGCCTCCACGAGCGGCACGATGGCCTTGCTCCCCCGACCCTGGTCCCGCCCGTAGGAGGCGAGGTCCTGGGCGACCAGCACCACCTCGCGCACGCCGTCGTCCACCAGCCCCTCCACCTCGGCGACGACCTGGTCCAGGGTGCGGGACCGCTGCGGCCCGCGGAACGACGGGATGGCACAGAACCCGCAGGCCTTGTCGCAGCCCTCGGCGACCTTCACGTAGGCCCACGGGGCGCTCGGCGCCGGCCGGGGCAGGTTGAGCAGGTCGAACGACGGCACCTCCGGCCCGGTGGCCGAGCGGTCCGGCTTGCGGCCGAGCGTCACCGGCACGCCGAAGCCGGCCACCGCGGACGCCTCGGGGATGGCCTCGGCCAGCTCGGCGCCGTAGCGCTCGGCCATGCAGCCGGTGACGACCAGCTCGGCGTCGGAGCGCTTGCGGTCGGCCAGGCCGAGCACCGTGTCGACGGACTCCTGACGGGCGTCGTCGATGAACGCGCACGTGTTCACGACCACGAGGTCGGCCGACTCGGGGTCGGCGGCGGCGGTCAGCCCGTCGGCGAGGAGGGTCCCGACGAGCTTGTCGGAGTCGACCTGGTTCTTCGGGCAGCCGAGGGTCTCGATGAAGAAGGTGCGCGCCCCGGCCATGGTGGGGCTCAGGCTACCGCCGCCCCGTCCGGGGTCTGGAACCGGGGGACGGGCCGAGGGCCCGTCAGCGGGCGTGGTGGAGGCGAAGCCCCGGGCGGGGCCAGTCGATCGCCACGAGCCTGCCGGTGCCCGAGAGCGTGACGTAGGCGGTGCGCAGGTCGGGGCCGCCGAAGCAGAGGTTGGTCACGAGCGGGTCGGGCAGCGGGACGTGGTCGACCTGGCTGCCGTCCGGGGAGATGGCGGTGATGCCGCCGTTGCCGAGCGTGGCCACGCAGACCCAGCCCTCGCCGTCGACGGCCAGGCTGTCCAGCATCTGCAGCCCGGGCAGCCCGGCCAGGAGCTGGCCACCGGCGTGGAGGCCCTCCGTGGACGCGACCTCGCCCGGTCCCGTCACCTCCCACCACCACACCCGCCCGGTGTGGGTCTCGGCGGCGTAGAGCACCGTCCCGTCGGGTGACAGGCCGATGCCGTTGGGCGCGTCAAGAGGGTGGACCACCTCCTCGCAGCGCGTGCCGTCGGGGCTGGCGTGGTGCAGGCCGGTGCGGTCGCTGGAGCGGTCCAAGCGCACGCCGTGGTCCGTGAACCAGAAGCCGCCGTGCCCGTCGAAGACGAGGTCGTTCGGGGCCCGAAGCGGCCGGCCCGAGGACTCCGTGTAGAGGGTGGTCACCTCGCCGGTGTCGAGGTCCACCCGCTGGATGCTGCCGCCCGTCCAGCCCTCGGGCACCGGGCCGGGCACCGACAGGCCCATCACGTCGACGTTCTCGAAGCAGCCTCCGTTGTTGGCCACGTAGACGGCGCCGTCGGGCCCCAGCGCGGCGCCGTTGGGGCCACCGCCGAGCTCCGCCACCACCTCCACCGTGCCGTCGGGCGTCACCCGGGTCAGCGTTCCCCCGAACATCTCCACGAGGACGATGCTCCCGTCGTCCATCGCGATCGGCCCCTCAGGGAACCGCAGCCCGGTGGCCAGCTCGGTGATCTCCATGACCGGGATTGCTAGCACCTGGCCGGGGCGGTGGCGACGGTGTGGCAGGCTCGCCCGGATGGCCGTCGAGGAGCCGTTCACGCCGGCCGTGCCCGGGCCGGTGCGGCGCGCGGGCTGGGTGGCGACCGCCTTGGTGGTGGTCGTCTTCGCCGTCCTCGTGAGCGAGGGCAGCCCCGGGGGGCTCGTGCGCCGGGGGCCGTTCACGAGCGACTTCTTCGACGAGCAGGCGGCGGCCCTGCTCGACGGTCGACTCGACGTGGATCCGGAGGTGGCCGGGCTGGAGGGGTTCGTCCACGACGGCCGCACGCACCTCTACTTCGGGCTCGTCCCCTCCATCCTCAGGCTGCCGGTGGTGGCGATCACGCAGCGCTTCGACGGGCGCCTGACCCAGCTCTCGATGCTGCTGGCGCTTGCGGTGGCCTGCTGGGCGACGACCCGGCTGGCGTGGCGGGCTCGGCGCTGGCGACGGGGGGACGGGCCGCTCGACGCAGCGGAGCCCTGGATCGTCGGCGCTCTCACCCTCGCGGTCGGGCTCGCCTCGCCCCTCCTGTTCCTCGCCAGCCGGCCGGTCGTGTACCACGAGACCGAGCTCTGGGGCGCAGCCCTCGCCCTGGTGGCGGCCGAGGCGGCGCTGCGGTGGTGGGAGCGGTCGGACGCCCGCTCGCTGGCCTGGGCCTCGGCCGCCGCGACGGTGGCGCTCAGCACCCGCGGGTCGGTCGGCAGCGGCGCGGTGGCGGCCCTGGCCCTCACGGTCGGCCTCGGGCTCGTCACCCGCCGGGTGCCGTGGCGGCGCGCGCCCCTCCTCGCCCTGGCGGTCGTCGCCCCCCTCCTCCCCTACGTGGCGGTGAACCAGGCCCGCTTCGACCACCCCGTGGGCATCCCCTTCGCCGACCAGGTCCTCAGCTCGTTCGACCCGGCGCGCCAGGCCACCCTCGAGGCGACCGGGGGATCCCTCTTCGGGCCTGAGTTCGCCCCCACCGCCGTCGTCGCCTACCTGCGACCCGACGGCGTCGACATCCAGCGCCTGTTCCCCTGGATCACGTTCCGGGAGGGCACCGCGGTGATCGGCTCGCCCACCTTCGACACCGTCGACCGGTCGGCGTCGATCCCGGCCGTGGCACCCTCCCTCACGCTGCTGGCTGCCATCGGCATCGTGGCGCTCCTGGGCCGCGGCTGGCGGGATCCCTGGCTGGCGGTGGTGGTCGGGGCACTGGCCGGGACGGTGTCGACCGTCACGATCGCGTTCATCGCCAACCGGTACCTGGCCGACGCCGTGCCGGCGCTCGTCCCGTCCGCGGCGCTGGGGACCTGGACGGTGGCCGACCGGCTGCGGGGCGAAGGGATCCGGCGCCGCCGGCTGGCCGTGGGGGGCCTCGCAGGCCTGACGCTGGCCGGGACGGTGGTTTCCCTCGCGCTCGCCGTCCAGGCCCAGCGCCTGTTCATCCTGCCTCGCGACGGTGCCAGGGCGGGCTTCGTCCAGCTCCAGTACGCCCTCCACGAGCGGCTGGTGGGCGGGGGCCCGCCGTCGGTCACCCCCGCCGCGGAGGTCCCGAACGAGCCGGGCCCTCGAGGCTCCGTGGTCGTCGCCGGGCGCTGCCGCAGCCTCCACTGGTCCGACGGCCGACGGTGGTGGCCCCTCGAGCTGGGCCGCGAGGACGGCTGGGCGATCGACGGCGGCCCCCTCCAGCAGGGGCGCACGACCCTGCTCCGCGCCCCGGCATGGTCGCTCGTGGCGGAGGTCGAGGGAGCCAGGGCGCGGCTTCGCTACGAGGGGCTCGTGGAGCGGACCGGAGGCTGGCACGAGCGAGGCGAGGTCGAGGGCGAGCTGGCCGTCTGGCTCGATCGAGTGAACGCCGAGCTGACCGTGCGCGGGAACGATGGGCCGCTGCTCGAGGCGTGGCTGGTCGATCTGACGGGCCCGGCCGAGGGAGCGGGCCCTCGGGCTGCCGGGCCCCTGCCCACCCCCTTCTGCGACGACCTGGCCCGGCGCCTCCGGCGCTGACCGGAAGGGCTAGACGCGACCCAGCGCCGGCTCGAGCTCGTAGAGGAGCTGGTAGCCGAACAGGGTGGGTCGCAGACGGGTCCCGAGGGCGTCCACCCGGCCCACCGTGCTGCGCAGCCGGGCGCCCAGGCCGCCCCGGCCGCCCCGGTCGGCGACGTCGAACGGGAGGCCGGTGACCTCCGAACGCAGCGCATGCCAGCCGCTGCGGTGCAGCACCCGACCGAAGCTGCGGCGGGTGAAGAAGCGGACGTGGCCCCGATCGAGGATCCCGCGGCGGTCGTAGTCGAACCGACCGGACACCACGCGCAGGCGCGGGTACCAGTGACCGAAGTTGGGCACCGACACGAGGAGGCGCCCTCCCGGCCGCAGCACGCGGTGGAGCTCCCGCAGCAGCTGCTCCGGGTCTCGCACGTGCTCGAGCACGTCGGCGGCCACGATCAGGTCGTAGGGCTCGTCCTCGAGGACCTCGGGCGGGAGCCCGCGGTCGAGGTCGCCGGCCACGAAGCGGTGCACCCGCTCCTTCGCACCGGGTCGTGCGCTGAGGTCCACGCCGGTGACGTGCCAGCCCCGGTCCGCGAGCTCCGAGGCGAGGAACCCCTCCGCGCAGCCGAGGTCGAGCACCCGGCCATCGGTGGCCGTCCCGGCCCAGTCGGCGAGGACGGCGTGGCTCGACCCCTCATCGGGCTTCAGCTCGTAGGCGTCGGTGGCCACCGCCAGGCTGTCGTCGCCGAAGCCCAGGCGCTGCAGCCGGTATCGGACGACGTCCGCCACGACCGCCCGGGCGTAGGCGACTCCGTCCACGTAGCAGATCTCGTCGCCGTAGTAGGTGGGGATCGGGACCTCGGCCACCCGCGCCCCGGCATCGTGGAGCTGCAGGAGGACCTCGGTGTCGAAGTCGAAGCCGTCGGAGTTCTGCTCGAACGGGATCCGGGCGAGCGCCGAGACCCGGAACGCCCGGTAGCCCGAGTGCCACTCGGACAGCTCGAGGCCGCTGACGGCGTTCTGGAACCTCGTGAGCACCTTGTTGCCGAGGTACTTGTACAGCGGCATGCCGCCCTGACGGGCCCCGCCGGGGCTGAGCATCCGCGAGCCCAGGACGACGTCGGCCTCGTCCCGCTCGATCGGGGCGACCACCTCGTCGAGCAGCTCCGGCGCGTACTGGCCGTCCCCGTGCAGCATCACGACCACGTCGAGGTCGTGCTCGACCGCCCACCGGTAGCCGAACTTCTGGTTGCCCCCGTAGCCGAGGTTGCGGGGCTGGCGCACCACCGTGATCGGCAGCCCGGCCATCTCGCGCTGGACCTCGACGCCGACCGCGTAGGTGTCGTCCACCGAGTGGTCGTCGCTGACCAGGACGGCGCTGATCCGGGGTCGGAACGCCGGGTCGATCCGCTCCAGCACCGACCGCAGCGTGGTGGAGGCGTTGTAGGCCACCACGAGGACCCCGATGCGAGGCGACTGCTGCATCGCGCGATCGTACGGCCCCGGGCCCCGGTGGCCTCGCGACCTAGCCGCGGGCGCCGCCGGTGAACGCGAACGACGACAGGCGCAGCGACGGGACGTGCACTACGCCGCCCTCGTTGGCGACCAGCTCGGCGTCGTCTCCCACGCCGAGCACGTGCCCGGGCCCCAGCGCGGCCACGACGGACTGGGTGTACCGGAGGTTCTGGACCGGGCGGGTGACCTCGCCGTGCTCGATGAGGAACAGCCCGTTGCGGGTGAGCCCGGTGACCACCTGGCTCTTCGGGTCGAGGATCCGGTTGTACCAGAGGTCGGTGACGAGCAGGCCCCGCTCGACGCCGGCGACGAGCTCGTCCCGCGACCGGTCTCCGGCGCCGAGGAACAGGTCGGCCGGGTAGCCGCCGAAGGCCTCGGAGCCGATCGAGGAGCCGGTGGGCGCCACCCCCGCCAGGTGAGCCGACCGCCGATCGTGGGCCAGCCCCACCGACACGCCGGCCCGCACCAGGTCGAGGCGCTGCTTCGGGGTGCCCTCGGCGTCGTAGGCCCGGCCCAGCGCCCGGGGGTCGGTGGCGTCGTCCCAGAGGTCGATCTGCTCGTCCATCTGCTGGTCCCCGAGGTGGACGAACGAGGTGCCCTCGGCGTGGGCCTTGCCGTTGAAGCCGAGCCAGGCGGGGAAGAGCAGCAGGGCGGCCACGGCCCGGGGCTCCAGCACCACCTCGTAGGTGCCGGGCGCGAGGTCGATCGGGTCGCGGCCCGCCTGGGCCTTGGCGGCCGCCACCGCGCCCACCCGGGTGCCATCGAGGTCTCCGACGCGGACGGAGGTGGCCTGCCCGCACCCGTCGGTGGGTGGGCCGTCGGACGCCGCCGCCCGGTGGATGCCGTCCACCTGGGCCATCGTGGCTCGGCTGGCGAACCGGATGCCGGTGGTGGTGGCCAGCACGTGGACGGTGGCCTCGGTGGAGCAGTAGCCCGCCGCCTCGAGCCCGGGGCCGGCGGCCACGAAGCCCGCCACCACCTCGGCCCGGGCGTCGGGTGAGGCCCCGGCGGTGGCATCGTCCCAGTGGTCCACGTCGGCCAGGGCGGCCGGTTCGGCCAGCCCCGGGTGGTCAGGGTCCGGCGGGCGGAGGGCAGCGGCGGCCAGGCACCCCTCGACGAGGCGGCCCAGGCCCTGAGGGTCGGTGCGGGTGGTGGTGCCCTGGGCGCTGCGGCCCCCGTCCAGGAGGACCTGCAGGCGCACCTGCTGCTCATCGGACGCCACGTTCTGGTGGATCCGGCTGTTGGCGAACCGGGTGAGGGCGCTCGCCCCGGTGCCCACGGTCACCAGGGCCGCGGACCGGCCGCCGACGAGCCGGAGCACCTCCTCGGCGGCACCGAGGCCAGCGCGGGCGGCGGCGTCGGTCGCCGGATCCCAGACCATCAGCGCACGCCCACCCGGACGTCGGTGAAGCGCGCCGGGACCGAGGGGTGCCCGGTGTGGCCCACCTGGATCGGCTGGCCCTTGCCGCAGTTGGCGGTGCCCCAGAACACCCACTCGTCGGGGCCACCGACCATGTCCATGGAGGCCCAGAACTGCGGCCCGATGCCCGTGTAGGTGGGGTTGCGCAGCATGCGGCCGAGCTCGCCGCCCTTGACCTCCCACGCGATCTCGCAGCCGAACTGGAAGTTGAGCCGCTTGTCGTCGATGGACCAGGACCGGTTGGTGTCCATGTAGATGCCGTCGTCGGTGGCGGCGATCATCTCCTCGAGCGAGGAGTCGCCCGGCAGGAGCCCGACGTTGGTCATCCGCACCATCGGGAGCCGGGCGGCCCCGTCGGCCCGCACCATCCCGCCGGACTCCCGGCCGATGAGCGGGGCCGAGTCGCGCCCGGACAGCACGCCCACCCACGTGCCGTCCTTCACGACGTCGACCCGCTGGGCGGGGACGCCCTCGTCGTCGTACCCGAACGAGCCGAGGGCCCCGGGGAGGGTGGCGTCGGCGGTGACGTTCATGAGGTCGGACCCGTAGCGAAGGGAGCCGAGCCGGGCCGGGTCGAGCCAGGAGGTGCCGGCGAAGGCGGCCTCCCAGCCGAGGATGCGGTCGAGCTCGATGGCGTGGCCGATCGACTCGTGGATCTGCAGCGCCATCTGCTCGCTGCCGAGGATGAGCGTGGTGGTGCCGGCAGGGCACTGGGGGGCAGCGAGGAGGGCACGGGCCTCCTCGGCGACCCGGGGCGCGTGGCCCGGGAGGTCGAGCTCCCGCACCAGCTCCCAGCCGCGGGTGCCGTACTGGCCTCGCACGCCCGGGTAGCTCCGGCGCTGGGTCTCGCCGTCGCCGATGGCGGTGGCGTCGATGACGGCGCCGCACTCGACGAGGCGCTGGTCGATGCGGCTGCCCTCGCTGGACACGAACCACTTCTGCGTGTCCCAGATCTGGTGGCTGGCCTGGGCCAGGGGGACGCCCCCCTCGGCCATGAGCCCGGTGACCTCCACGAGGAGGTCGGCCCGCTCCCCCAGCCCCACGTCGTCGAGCGGGTGCTCCTCCCAGCTGCTCTGCCAGGAGGCCTCGACCACCGGGGCGGGGGCCAGCGCCAGCGGCGGGCCGGCCACCCGGGCGCTGGCCCGGGCCACCGCCACCGCCTGCCGTCCGGCGGCGCGCGCTGCGCCGTCTGTCAGGTCGGGGGTGGCGTGGAAGCCCCAGGACGAGCCGATGAGGGCCCGCACGCCGATGCCGGCCGTCTCGGTCTGGGTGAGGTCCTCGACGGCCCGGTTCTTGGCCGACATCGACTCGTAGCGCACGATCATCAGGCGGGCGTCGGCGTAGCGGGCACCGGCCGCGAGCGCGGCGTCCACGGCCGCGGTGGCGAGGTCGAACATCGCCGGGACGGTACCCGGCACGGCCTCCGAGCGCCGCGACGACCCTGGGGGCGCCGCAGCGGCCCGCGGCCGACGGTCGGTCAGCCTCTCAGGGCTCGCAGCGGGTGCAGCTCCGGCCAGTGCGGACCCTGGGTGGTGCGGAAGTCGTAGATGCTGCCTCCGATGGCGCCCCGCTCGGCCGCCGCGGTGCGGAACCCGACGAGGTCGAGGGGGCTCGTGGTGTCGCCGATCCCGCCCAGCGCGTGGACGGGAGCGTCGGGCCGACCGATCCGCTCCCGCACCCGGTCGATGTTGGTGGCCGTGTAGAGGTAGGCGTCGCGCCAGCCTCCTCGCCGGTTGGTCCAGTAGGCCATCGGGAGCCACACGTCGTAGTGGGGCGCCAGCTCGGCCCACGGGAACCCGGGCCAGTACGCCGGGTTCACGTCCTCCATCAGCACCGGTTCGAGCGGGATGGCCCCGATCGTGAGGCCCGGCAGCGCTGCCCGCAGCTGGGCCGAGAGCTCCACGAGCCGGCGGTTCCGCTCGGCCACGTCGCCCACGTTCCGCCCCTCGATGTCGACGGCGAGCCCGTCGACGGGCAGCGCGGCGATGGCGAGGAGGCGCTGGAGGTCGCGCGCCGGGTCCTCCAAGGTGGGCAGGTACCACCCGACGACGTCGATGCCGTGGTGGTGGGCCCGCTCGACGAAGGCCAGGAGCCGCTCGGGTTCGAGGACGTCGGTGGGGGCGTCCCACTTGCTGGCCTGGATGAACAGGGTCTGGACGCCCTGGGCGGCCAGAGCGTCGACCGCCTCCGGGCCGAGCGCCGGGGCGTGCTGGGCGAAGGTGGCCGACCAGTCGTAGACGTCCATCCACGCACCCAGGCCGCGGTAGGGCTCGAGGGTGAACCGCGGGGGCGGCGTCGTGGTGGTGGTCGGGGGCGCGGTCGTCGTGGTGGTGGCGGGGCGCTCGAGGGCGAGCCCGGGCTCGTCGGTGCGGAGGTCGGCCACGACGGCGGGAGCGGCGGCCTCGGCCGCCGTGCGGGCGTGGCGGGCCCGATCGAGGGGTCGGGTGAGCTCACGCTGGCCCCACGGGGCGGCGGGGCTCGCGGTGGCGGTCGTGAGCAGCAGCCCGAGGCCGAGCGCCCCAGCGGCGGCCCGACCGACGTTGTTCCGTCGCATCAGATCCCTTGTTCCAGCTCGTGCCCGCGCCCAGCCGAGGCCACCCGCGCTGGCTGAGGCCCACACCCTACGTGGTCGACCCGTTCGTCCGACCGGGCCGTACGGCCCCTTTTCGCCGGGTCGCCCGCCTTGTCCTCCCGCGGGCCTCTGGCTGCCGGTCCGCCCTCAGAGCTCGCCGGACTCCAGGCCGTTCTCGAGCTCCTCGACGGTCATGAGGACGGCCCGAGCCTTGGAGCCCTCCGACGGGCCCACCACGCCGCGCTGCTCGAGCAGGTCCATGAGGCGCCCGGCGCGGGCGAAGCCGACCTTCAGCTTGCGCTGGAGCATGGACGTCGAGCCGAGCTGGCTGCGGACCACGAGCTCCATGGCGTGGACGAGGAGGTCGTCGTCGTCGTCGCCGGCGCCGGCCGACGAGGCGCCACCCGAAGAGCCGGGGCCGTCGTCGATGCCCTGGACCTCCTTGTCATAGGCGATGTCGGGCGCCTGGCGCTTCCACACCCCGGCCACCTTGCGGACCTCCTCCTCGCTCACCCACGAGCCCTGGATGCGGGCCGGGGCGGAGGAGGTGGGTCCCAAGAGGAGCATGTCGCCCTTCCCGATGAGCCGCTCGGCCCCCTGCTGGTCGAGGATGACCCGGCTGTCGGTGGCGGAGGACACGGCGAAGGCGAGGCGGGCCGGCACGTTGGCCTTGATGACGCCCGTGATGACGTTGACCGAGGGCCGCTGGGTGGCGATCACGAGGTGGATGCCGACGGCGCGCGCCATCTGGGCGAGGCGGCAGATCGACTCCTCGACGTCGCGGGCCGCCACCATCATGAGGTCGGCCAGCTCGTCGATGACCACCATGATGAACGGGAGGCGAGGGAACTCGCGGGTGACCTCGCCGTCGGCTCCGACCTCGCTCGGCAGGTCGCCGCGGTCGTAGGCGGCGTTGTAGCCGGTGATGTCGCGGAAGCCGACCTCGGCCAGCAGGTCGTAGCGGCGCTCCATCTCCCGGACCGCCCACGCGAGGGCGTTGGCCGCCTTCTTGGGGTTGGTCACCACCTGGGTGAGCAGGTGGGGCAGCCGGTCGTACTGCCCCATCTCGACCCGCTTGGGGTCGATGAGGATCATGCGCACCTGGTCCGGGGTGGAGCGCATGAGCACGGAGGTGATGATCGAGTTCAGGCAGCTCGACTTGCCGGCCCCGGTGGCGCCCGCGATCAGGATGTGCGGCATGGTGGCGAGGTTCATCATCACGGCCTTGCCGTTGATGTCCCGGCCCACCGCCACCTCCAGGGGGTGGGCGGCCCGCTTCGCCTCGGGCGAGGCGAGGATGTCGCCGAGCGCCACGATCTGCCGGTCCCGGTTGGGCACCTCCACGCCGATCGCC
Source organism: Acidimicrobiia bacterium (assembly GCA_046565645.1). Taxonomy (GTDB): domain Bacteria; phylum Actinomycetota; class Acidimicrobiia; order Acidimicrobiales; family VFJN01; genus VFJN01. Next base: position 27,253 of record JBKHYD010000019.1, read on the forward strand.
TGCCGCCCCGGGATGGGAGCGAGGATCCGGACGTCCGGTGACGCCATCGCGTACGCGATGTCCTTGTGGAGGCTGGTGACGCGGGCCACCTTCACGCCAGGTCCGAGCTCGAGCTCGTAGCGGGTGACCGATGGGCCCACCACCATGCCGACGAGGCGGGTCTCCACGCCGTGGCTGGCCAGGGCCTCCTCCAGGATCCGGCCGGCCGCCTCGACGGCGGCCCTGTCGACCTCCTGGCTGCCGGTGCGGCCGAGGAGCGAAGGCGGCGGCAGCTTCCACGGTGAGCCCTTGACCGCCGGTCCGAGCTCGAGGTCGAGCTGCTCGGCTTCCGTGATCGGCTCGTCGGGCACCGCCACCTTGGGCTTGCGGACCCGTGTCCGCTTCGGGGCGGGCGGCGCCTCGTCGCCGGGCCCCTCGGCGTCCTGGTCGAAGAGCTGGATCCCGACGTCGTCGAGAGCGTCACGACCACGGAGGTCGAAGAGACCGCCGAAGCTGCGGCGGAGGTAGCCACCCAGCGCCGAACCGGCCGGGCCGACGGTGGTGGCGGTGGTCTCGGCCACCACCCGCACCGGGACGCGGGTGAGGACGACGAGGCCGGCGAGGGCCAGTGCGCCCAGCAGCAGCCCCGCGCCCCAGGGGGCGATGGCCGCGATCAGCGGTGCGGCGGCGGCGATGCCGAGGAGCCCGCCGGCGGCGGCGAGGTCCTCGGTCGGGGCGTCGAGGCCCGGGCGCCCGCCGGCGAGGTGCAGGAGGCCGCAGCCGGCCACCGCGAGCAGGAGCCCGCCCACCCAGACGTGGGATCGGGCGCCGGGGTCGTCCTCGTCGGGCTCGCCGCGGACGAGCAGCACGCCCGCGGCGAGGAGCGCGAGCGGGGCGAGCAGCCGACCCCAGCCGACGAGGGTGCCCGCGGCGTCGTCGAGCCAGCGGCCGGCCGGTCCGGCGGCATCCGCGTAGACCCCGAGCCCGGCGACGAGGCCGAGGGCGACGAGCAGCAGGCCGACCACGTCGCCGGCGTGCCCGTCGAGCGCGGTGGCGATCCCGCGCAGCATGCGGTCGAAGGTGGACGGCGGCGGCGCGCCCCGCTTCTTGGCCGGCGCGCGCTTGCCCCCGGAGCGGGGTCGCTGGGTGGTGGCCACAGTGGCCACAACGCTACCAGGAGCCCCACCAGCAACACCGCGACCTCCCCCCTGCGCTGGGTCAGGGTCGGCGACGGGCTCGGCCCCCGCCTGGGCTGCGCCCCCGGGGAGCGCGAGCGAGCCGGTCCCGTGACCGGACCGGCTCGCTCACGTGGCACCGGGGACCCTGACCTGCCCCGGCGGATTCGCCGGCGTCGGCCTCGGGGAGGTGGGCGGGCCGAGCCGGCGTGACCCGGATCCGACGGTAGGAGCCCTCAGCGACGGCACCGGAGCGACCACGTGAACCGCACTCGAACCTCCGCCGAACCTTCGGTGCCAGCCACGGCGCCTCGATCAGCGGCGGGCCTGGCAGGCCGGGCAGTAGGTGGTGCTGCGGCCGTCCAGGACCTCGCGTCGCAGGTCCGTCCCGCACCGCAGGCACGGCTCCCCGGCTCGGCCGTAGCAGCCCAGCTCGAGCTGGTTGCGGCCCTCCCCGCCCTCGACGGTGCGGTAGTCCCGCAGGGTGGTGCCGCCGTTCGCGATGCCCTGCTCGAGCACGGCGCGTATCTCGACGAGGAGCCGCTCCGACTGCGCCCGTGTCACCGTGCGTCGGGCCGGGTGCACGCCGGCCCGCCAGAGGGCCTCGTCGGCGTAGATGTTGCCCACCCCTGCGATCGGGCGCTGGGACAGGAGCTGGGTCTTCACGTGGGCCCGGCTGCGACGCAGGGTCCGCCAGAGCCCCCCGTCGTCGAGGACCGGATCCCACGGCTCCGGTCCTTGGGCGGCGAGGGTGGGCAGCGAGCCCCACTCCCCCGCCGGCACCACGGCCACCCGCCCGAAGCGCCGCACGTCCCGCAGCTCGAGGATGCGCCCGTCGTCGAGCACCCACCACGCCCGGACGTAGGGGTCGACGTCACCGCCGGGCCGCAGGCGCAGCTGCCCGGTCATGCCGAGGTGGACGATCAGCTGCCGTCCGTCGTCGAGGTCGACGAGGAGGTACTTGCCCCGCCGCCCCACCGCCTCGATCTGCGGCCCGACCACCGACGAGGCCGAGGAGAACTTGGCCGACGGGTGCCCCCATGCCTCCACGACGTGCCGCCCGACGACCAGCGACGCGAGCCCCCGCCGGACGGTCTCGACCTCAGGCAGCTCGGGCACCGAGGCCCTAGGCCTCCATGACGACGGGGACGATCATGGGCTTGCGCTTGGTGCGGTCGTTGACGAACCGGCCGGCGGCGCGGCGCACCGTGCGCTGGAGGGCCTCGATGTCGGGCTCACCGGCCTCGGCGAAGAGCTCCTTGACGGCCTGGCGCACCACGTCGGCGCACTCGTCGAGGAGGGCCTCGGCCTCGGGGGCGTAGACCCAGCCCCGGGTGATGACCTCCGGGCCGGTCAGGATGGCGCCGTCCTCGAGGGCCACGGTGACGACCACCACGACCACGCCCTCCTCGGCGAGGACCTTGCGGTCGCGCAGGACCCCCTGGCCGACGTCGCCGATGATCCCGTCCACGTAGAGGTACCCGGCCGGCACCGTGCCGGTCTTGTGGATCCCGGTGTCGTCCAGGGTGATCTGGTCGCCGTCCTCGCAGATGAGCACGCGCTCGGGGGGAACCCCCATGGTCTGGGCGAGCCGGGCGTGGCTCACCAGGTGGCGGTACTCGCCGTGCACGGGCACGAACCACTGGGGCTCGACGATGGACAGGAGGGTCTTGATCTCCTCCTGCTTGGCGTGGCCCGTCGCATGGACGTCCTCGATGCCCGAGTGGACCACCTCGGCGCCCAGCCGCACGAGCCCGTCGATCACCTTCGTGACGCTCATCTCGTTCCCCGGGATCGGGTGCGACGAGAGGATCACGGTGTCGCCCTCTCCGATCCGGATCCACTTGTTCTGGCTGTTGGCCATGCGGGTCAGGGCGGACATCGGCTCACCTTGGCTCCCCGTGGAGATGACGCAGATCTGACCGTCGGGGAGGTCGTCGATGTCCTCGATGTCGACGATCGACGCCTCGGGGATGTGGAGGTACCCCATCTCCCGGGCCAGGCGCATGTTCTTCTTCATCGAGAGCCCGAGCGTGGCCACCTTGCGTCCCTGGGCGATGGCGGCGTCGGCGATCTGCTGGACGCGGTGGATGTGGCTGGCGAAGCAGGCGATGACGATCCGCCGGCCCTCGTGCTCGTGGAAGAGGTCGTAGAGGACCGCACCGACGCTGCGCTCGGAGCGGGAGTGGCCGTTGGAGTCCGCGTTGGTGGAGTCGCCGAGCAGCAGCCGGATCCCCGACTCGACGGCGATCGAGCCGATGCGGGCGAGGTCGGTCAGCCGGCCGTCGACCGGGGTGAGGTCCAGCTTCCAGTCGCCCGTGTGCATGATCACGCCCTGCGGGGTGTGCCACGCGGTGGCGAAGCCGTTGGGCACCGAGTGGGTGACCGGGATGAACTCGATGTCGAAGGGGCCGATCTGGCGGCGCTCGCCGTCCTCGACGGGGATCAGCTCGGTCTTGGAGAGGAGGCCGGCCTCCTCGATGCGGTTGCGGGCCAGGCCGAGGGTGAGGGCCGAGCCGTAGATCGGGAACGACATCTCGCGCAGCAGGTAGCTCAGCCCCCCGACGTGGTCCTCGTGGCCGTGGGTGGCGATGCACCCGACGATGCGGTCGGCGTTCTCGCGCAGCCAGGTGAAGTCCGGGAGGATGAGGTCGACGCCGAGGTGCTCGAGCTCGGGGAACATGAGACCGCAGTCCAGGAGGAGGAGCTGGTCCTCGCACTCGAAGACCATGCAGTTGCGGCCGATCTCGCCGAGTCCGCCGAGGAAGGTGATGGTGACAGGGGCAGCCATGAGGGCTCCGTGGGTTGGGTTGTTCGGATGGGATGCGGCGCTCAGGCCGACACGCCGAGGCGCTCGAGCATGGCTCGGGCCTCGGCTTCGAGCTCGGCCGGCTCGGGCCCGAGCGGTGGGCGGACCGGCCCGGACGGCAGGCCGAGGACCCGCAGGGCGACCTTCACGGCCAGCGCGTACTGGGCCGTCTCGCGGCTCTCGTACCAGAAGGACTCGAGGAGCGACGCGTTGATGGCCTGGGCCCGCGCGTGGTCGCCCGCGTGGAAGGCCGCGATCATCTCGGCCGTCTGGGGCCCGCACCAGTGGGTGGAGGTGCCGATCACCCCGACCGCGCCGACGGCGAGGAGGGGCAGGGTCATGGCGTCGTCGCCGCTGTAGACGTCGAAGCCGTCGGGTGCGCTGGCGATCACCCTCGCCGTCTCCCCCGGGTTGCCCGCCGCGTCCTTGAGACCGGCGACCGTCGGTATCTCGTTGGCCATCCGGACGAGCACGTCGGTTTCGATCTTGCGCCCGGTGCGGCCCGGGATGTCGTAGATGACGACGGGCCGGTCGGTGGCCGAGCAGACCTCCCGGAAGTGCGCCTCGAGGCCGGCCTGGGACGGGCGGTTGTAGTACGGGGTGACCACGAGCAGGCCGTCCATGCCGACGTCGGCTGCCTTCTCGCTCATCACGCAGGCGTGCCGGGTGTCGTTGCTGCCGGTACCGGCCACCAGCGGCACGTCGACCGCGTCTCGCACGACCTCCCACAGGCGCACCTGCTCGTCGTCGAGGAGGGTGGGCGCCTCGCCGGTGGTGCCGGCGACGACGAGGCCGTCGTTGCCGTGGGCCACCAGCCACCGGGCCAGCTCGGCGGCGCCGTCCGGGTCGAAGGAGCCGTCCTCCGCGAAGGGGGTGACCATGGCCGTGAGGACCCGGCCGAAGCGGGCGGCGCCGGGCATCAGAGGATCTCCTCCTGGCCCCGCTCGATGCCCAGGGTGGCCAGCAGGTCCTCGTGCAGCTCGAACCAGATGGTGTGGTAGCTGGGGATCATGGGCTTGGTGAACCAGTCGGTGTCGCCGGCCCGCAGCCGCTCGAGGGCGTGGGCGAGCCGGGGCCCGTAGCGGCCGTAGCGGTCCAGCGAGGAGGCCAACTCGGCGCACACCGGCTGGATCCACTCGTCGATCTCGCCGAGGCGCTCGATGACGCCGGCGTCGTAGGCGGGGTCGGAGTGGTCGTTGACCACCGGGTCCCCGCTCGGATCGTCCTCTCGGAGCTGCCAGGCGGTGCACACGCCGAGGAGGTCCTGGTTGCGGGTGAGGAAGCGGCGGTAGGCGGCCGTGATCGCCTTCCGCACGCCGTGGCGGTCGAGCTCCTCGCTGAGCAGGCGGGCGTGGGCGGCCCGTCCGACCGGCGTGAGGGTGAAGCCGGACATGCGCCCTTCGCGGTACGACGCCAGGCCTTCGACGACGAGGTCGTCGAGGACCGACTTGACCGTCTGCTCGTCGACGCCGACGGACTCGACCACCGCCGGCGGCTCGGCGAAGCCCTTGAGGCGCAGCCCGTGCATCACGAGTGTTCGGGGTTCGGACGGGGCGGCCATCGGCTCCGGACCCTACTCCCCGGCCCTCCCGGGGCCGCAGGCGCGACCGCGGCCCGGGCGGTGGGACCGGCCGGCCGGGCCTGCCTCCACCGCTGATCCGAGCGGTGGGCTGCGTGGAGCGTCAGGACGCCGGGGCCGGCTGGACCTCGCCCTCGGCCAGCTGGAACATCTCGTACTCCTCGCCGGTGTCGGCCCAGTCCTCGAACTGGATGACCCCGAGCTCGGTGAACTTGCCTCGCAGCCAGGCGTCGTTGCGGTCGAGCAGCCCGAGCTTCTTGCAGTTGGGCACGATCTTCGAGAAGAGCATGCTCTGGAAGAGCTGGCGCTGCGGCGCCTGGAGGACGAGCTTGGCGGCGACCTTCGGGTCGATCCCCATGCGGTCCCAGACCTCCTGCTGGAGGAACCGGTCCCGCATCCGCACCGCCGCCTCGAAGGCGAACTCCTGGCGCTCGAGCATCTCGGCGTCGGTGAGCTCGGCGTAGTACTCCTTCAGCGAGAGCACCCCGAAGGCCACGTGGCGGGCCTCGTCGCTCATCACGTAGCGAAGGAGCTGCTTGAGCAGCGGCTCGGTCGTCATCTGGTGCATGAACCCGAAGGCGGCGAGGGCGAGGCCCTCCACCATGATCTGCATGCCCAGGTAGGTCATGTCCCACCGGGAGTCCTCCACGATGTCGTCGAGGAGCATCCGCAGGTGGGCGTTGATCGGGTAGTGGCCGGAGAGCTTCGTGTCGAGGTACTTGGCGAACACCTCGACGTGGCGGGCCTCGTCCATCACCTGGGTGGAGGCGTAGTACTTGGCGTCGATCCACGGGACCGTCTCCACGATCTTCGCCGTGCACACGAGGGCGCCCTGCTCGCCGTGCATGAACTGGCTGAGCATCCAGTTCTGGCTCTCGACCCCGAACCGGAGCCAGTCGGACTCGTCCCACCGCTCCATCGGGGTGCCGGCGACGTCGATGTCGCCGCCGAGGGTGCCGTTGGCCATGGCGTTGTTGGCCACCACCTGCTCCTGGTCGACCTCGATCTCCCACGGCAGGTCGGTCTCGCCGTTCCACATGCTCGTCTTCGCCTTCTCGTAGAGGCGGTTGAGGGCCGGGCGCTGCCCCTTCTCGTAGTCCCAGGTGAAGATGGCCTCGGCGTTGTCCTTCACCGCGTGGACGGCCTCGTCCACGTCCGTGTTGGTGACGCCGAGGATCGCCTCGAGGTCGTTGACGTCGGCTCGGCCGATCAGCTCTTCGTTGGTGGCCATGGGCTTCTCCTTCAGGGACGGTGGACCGGGGTGGTCAGGGGGAAGACGGACGGTCGGGGGCGGGGGTACCGGCGGACCGGGAACCGGGCGCGCGGCTCACTGGGGCACCGGCGAGGTGCCGACGGGTCGGCCCAGGCGCGGCGTCGGAGTCGATGGGCGCCTGCAGGGCCGGCGCGAGGTGGGTCCGGACGAAGCGGCGCACCGCGGCGATGTCGGTGAGGAGGACCGCGCCAGTGGGGTTCACGGCGTAGGACAGCAGCACCCGGACCACCAGCTCGGCGCCGTCGGCGGCCCGTCCCGGGTCACCGAGGAAGCGCTCGAGGTGCGGGGCGGCGAAGGCGGTGGCCACCTCGAGGGTGCGGGCCAGGCGGTCGAAGGTGAACGCCGGCAGCACCCGCTCCGGCTCGTGCTCGAGGACGTAGCGCAGCGCCTCGTGGCCGGAGAGGAACCTGGCCGCGCTGGTGATGCCGACGACGAGGAGCGCCTCGAGGTCCTCGGCCGCCTCGAGCTCGTCGGTGATGGTGAGGAAGAAGCGGGCCGCCTCCCGCCGCACGGCGGCATCGAAGAGCACGTCCTTGCCGCCCGGGAAGGCCCGGTAGAGCGTGGCCCGCGAGACGCCGGCGGCGCGGGCGATGTCGTCCGCGGTGGTCTTGGCCAGCCCCCAGCGGCGCACGCAGTCGAGCACGGCGTCCACGATCCGGTCCTCGGCTTCGTCGAGCAACGCGGGCGCGAACCGCTCGAAGGTGACGATCTCCCCCATCGAGATGAGACACTAAGAAGGATCCTGTCTCACCGTCAACGGCAACGGCCGTGACGTCGGTCACCGCGACAGAGCTGTGTCGGTCAGCGGACGGTGGGGAGGAGGTGGTCGTGGACGAGGCGGTGGACCTCGGCTGGGTCGGCCAGGTCCCAGCGCCCGGGGGTGGACAGGTAGCTCAGCGTCAGGCGGGCGAGGAGCTCGGCCCCCTCGGCGGGTTCGACGCCGTGGCGGAGCGGCTCGGCCTCGAGGCGGGGGCGCAGCCAGTCGGCCAGGGCCTGGACGACCAGCGGCATGACGACGGCCAGCGACGGCACGAGCTGGTCGGCCTCCTCCCGCAGGAGCCGCTGCAGCAGCTCGTGGTGCTCCATCGAGTCGCGGGCGGCCAGCAGCCCACGTTCGAGCACCTCGGCCAGCGCCAGGCCGTCGGGCTCGATGGCGGTGCGCAGCCGCTGGAAGAACCGGGCCACCTCCCAGGTCACCACGGCGTCGAGCACCTCGTCGCGCCCACCCGGGAAGGCCCGGTAGAGCGTGGCCCGGGCGAGGTCGGCCTCCCGGGCGATGTCCTCCATGGTGGTCCTCGCCATCCCGTGGCGGCCCACGCAGGCGAGCGTCGCCTCGAGGATCCGCTCCCGGGTGCTCTCGGCCATCAGGCGGGCACGGGCGGGTCCGCTCCGGCGCGGGCCTCGGCCCGGGCGGCCGCCCGCTCGGCCTTGGCCTCGTCGACCGCCACCTTGCGCAGCAGCAGCCCGTAGCCGACCGCGGCGATCGTCGTGAAGATGAACCACTGCACCGCGTAGGAGAGGTGCGGGCCCTCGTCCGGGGTCGGTGCGCCGAGGGCGACGACCACCGGCTCGCCCTCGGCCCGCGCCGGCTCGGGCGGGTCGCTCGTCTCCAGCTGGAGGTACGCGGGGCGGACCGGGTAGCCCACCTGCTCGGCGAAGCGCCCCACGTCGGCCCGGGCCAGCACGTCGAGCTTGCCCTCCGGGTCGGTGGCGCCGAGGCGGCCCCGCTCCTGGCTGGGCTGCAGGAGCCCCTCGACGACCACCTCCCCCGCCGGGGGAGGCGGGGCGAGGATGCGTCCCTCGGAGTCGAAGCCGATGAAGCCGCGCAGGACGAGCACGGCGGAGCCGTCGTCGAGGATGAGCGGGGTGAGGACCCAGCCGCCCGAGGTGCTGTTGTAGGTGCGGTTCTCGACGACCACGGAGTCCTCGTGGCGGTAGGTGCCGACGGCGGTCACCCGCCGCTGCTCGACGGCCTCGACGGCGTCGCTGCCCACCGGGGCATCGAGCGGCAGCAGGTCCTCCACCGGCACCGCCGGCTGCGCCTGCCGCTCCTCGACCAGCGCCGCGAACGCCTGCTTCTCGTCGAGCCGGCGCAGCTGCCAGAACCCGGCCTGGACCATCACGAACACGAGCACGGCCACGAGGACGTGGCGCACGATCCACTTCGGCGTCCGAGCGAAGCGCCAGCTCACGGCACCGAGGCTACGGGCCGCCCCGCGCGTCGCCCCAAACCGAGGACCCCCTGGTCAGGCGGTCGGCAGCTCGTAGCCCTCGAACCGGTCGCGGAGGTCCTTCTTGGAGAACTTGCCCACGCTCGTCTTGGGGATCTCGTCCACGAAGGCGACGTCGTCGGGCAGCCACCACTTGGCCACCTTGTCCTCGAGGTAGGCGAGCAGCTCCTCCTTGGTGAGCGACTGGCCCTCGCGGACCACCACGCAGGCGAGGGGGCGCTCGGCCCACTTCGGGTGGGGCACGCCGATGACGGCCGCCTCGGCCACGGCGGGGTGACCCATGATCTCGTTCTCGAGGTCGACCGAGGAGATCCACTCGCCGCCGGACTTGATGACGTCCTTGGTGCGGTCGACGAGCCGGATGTAGCCGTGGCCGTCGATCACGGCGACGTCGCCGGTCTTCAGCCAGCCGTCCTCGGTGAAGCTCTCGGGCGAGCGCGGGTCGTCGTAGTAGCTCGACGCGATCCACGGCCCGCGCACCTGCAGCTCCCCGGAGCTCTCGCCGTCCCACGGGAGCGCCTCGGTGCTGCCGGGCCGGACGATGCGGGCCTCGACGCACAGCGCCGGCGGGCCGACGGTGGTGCGCAGGTCGGCTCGGCCGTCGTCGTCGAGCACCGCGTCGAGGGTGGACTTGATGCGCCCGACCGAGGCGATGGGGCTGGTCTCGGTCATGCCCCAGGCCTGCATGATCGGAAGCCCGGTCTGCTGCCGGTAGCCCTCCGAGAGCGCCCGCGGCACGGCGGAGCCGCCGCAGGGGATGGCCCGCAGGGCGGAGAGGTCGCGGCCCTTCAGCTCCGGCAGCACCCCCATCCAGATGGTGGGCACGCCGGCCGCCACCGTGACCCTCTCCTCCTCGATGAGGGCGGCCAGCGACGGCGGGGACAGGTCCGGGCCCGGCATGACGAGGTCGGCCCCGGAGGCCACCGCGGCGTGGGCCAGGCCCCAGGCGTTGGCGTGGAACATGGGTACGACGGGGAGGATGACGTCGGTCTCCTGCACCCCCACGCTGCCGGCCAGCATCGCCCCCATCGTGTGCAGGAAGGTGGAGCGGTGGGAGTAGACGACGCCCTTCGGGTTGCCGGTGGTGCCGCTCGTGTAGGCCATGGCGGCGGCCTGGTCCTCGTCGTCCACCCGGAAGGCCACCGGCGACGCGGCGGCCAGGAGCGCCTCGTAGTCGTGCACGGCCGGACCGCCGTCGGTGGCCTCGGGCACGTCGCCGCGGCCGTCGTCCATGACCACGATGTGGCGGACCGTCTCGAAGGTGGGGACGAGCGGCCACAGCAGGGCGATGAGCGAGCGGTCGACGAAGATGACCTCGTCCTCGGCGTGGTTGACGATGTAGGTGATCTGCTCGGGGAAGAGCCGGATGTTGAGGGTGTGGAGCACCCGGTTGGTGCAGGGGGCGGCGAAGTACAGCTCGAGGTGCCGGGCCGTGTTCCAGCCGAAGGTGGCCACCCGGCCGTCGGCGCTGACGCCGAGGTCGTCGAAGACGCCGCCCAGCCGACGGGTGCGATCGGCCCACTCCCCGTAGGAGATCTTCTCCTTGCCGGTGGCGGTGACCGTGGTGACGTGCTTGTCGAAGTAGAGCTTCTCGGCCCGTTCGAACAGGTGCGGCAGCGTGAGCGGAACGTCCTGCATCAAGCCCTGCATGGCGTGGGTCCCCCGTGTGTCGTCGTGAGCCCGCAGGCTAGGAGATGCCAGACTCCCGAGGTGGCGCAGGACCCCGAGCTCACCCCGGACGCTGCGCCCGAGCCACCGGCGCCCCTCGATCCACCGGCCCGCGCGGGTGGCCACCCCCATCCCCCGCCTCTGGACCACCCGCCTCGTCGCCCGGTCGGCCGCCGGCGCCTCGTGCTGCTGATCACCCCGATCGTGGCGCTCATCGTCGCCGCCAACGTGGGCGACGCCCTCGCCACCACACTGGCCACCACCAACCCGCTGGCTCTCGTCGCGCTCAACGCCCGGAGCCGCAACCTCGTGCTCGTGACCAACGAGCTCGACGCCGTGAGCTACTACGCGGTGGCCACCGCTCGGCTGCTGATCAGCGATCCCCTGTTCTTCCTGCTCGGCTACTGGTACGGCGACGCGGCCGTGACCTGGATGGAGAAGCGGACGCGGACGTGGGGCTCCACGATGCGCCAGATCGAGCGCTGGTTCGGCAAGGCCGCGTACCCGCTCGTGTTCATCGCCCCCAACAACCTCATCTGCCTGATGGCCGGCGCGGCGGGGATGAGCGTGGCCGGGTTCATGATCACCAACCTGGCCGGCACGCTGCTCCGGCTCTACCTGATCCGGCGGGTCGGCGAGGCCTTCGAGGCGCCCATCGACGACCTCCTCGGCTTCCTGGCCGACTACCGGATCCCGCTCCTCGTCATCTCGGTGGCGCTGGTCCTGGCCACGAGCCTGTTCGAGGTCCGCCGGGGTGAGGGCGAGCTCGAGGCGGTGCTGCACCTCGACGACGACCTAGAGCCCGAGGACGGGCCCGAGGCTCGCTAGGGCTGGCGCGCTCGATCGCAGCGGTGCAGGAAGCCCTGCTCGTCGAGCGCCCAGGCGTCGGGGAACGCCAGGCTGCTCCAGAACCCCTCGCGGTCGAACTCCGACCCGAGGCGCTCCCCGAGGTGCAGGGCGAGGGCCAGGCCGTGGGAGACCACCACGACGGTCTGCCCCGCGGCCTGCTCGAGGGCGTCGCGCACTGCGCCCCCCACGCGACGGGCCACGTCTCCGTGCGGCTCCCAGCCCTCCGGCAGCTCACCGCGCAGGTAGCGGTGCACCACGGCCCGGTAGCCCGGGCCGATCCATGGGCGCATCGCCTCCCGCAGGCGATCGTCGGCCACCGGGGAGGCGCCCCACACGGCTCCGATCTCCGCGGCGGTCCCCATCGACTTGGGCTCGGTGCTGGTGACCAGCGCCCCGATCCCCTCCCCCACCTCCAGCCGCTCGGCCAGGGCTCGCGCCGAAGCGCGGCCGACATCGTCGAGCTCCCAGGCGGTGGGGTGCACGCCGTCGGCCTGGACCGCCATGGCGTGGCGGACGTACACGAGCGGCGGCTGCACCTCTCGGACCCTAACCAACCGCCGGGCGGGCGGGACGGCACCGCCGGACCGGCGTCGGTCGGTCCCGCAGCGGACCAGGCTCGGTACTGTCGGCGACGATGATCAGCCGCAGCGCACCGTTCCGTGGGGTCGGCGTGGCCCTCGTGACCCTGTTCGACGACGAGGGCGAGATCGACGCCCCCGCCACCGCCGACCACGCCGTCCGACTCGTGGATGCGGGCGTCGCCGCAGTGCTCGTGGCCGGTTCCACCGGCGAGGCTGCGGCCCTCGACCCGGACGAGCGCAGCGACCTGCTCATCGCGGTCTCGTCCGCGGTGGACGGCAGGGTCCCGGTCCTGGCCGGCACCGGCGCCCCGTCGTCCCGTCAGGCCGTGGTGCTCTCCAAGCGGGCCGAGGCCGACGGGGCCGATGCGCTCCTCGTGCTGTCCCCGCCGGGGAGCGCCGACCCCCGCCCGTACTACGAGCGCGTGGTCGATGCGGTCGACATCCCGGTCCTCGCCTACCACTACCCGACGGTCTCGGCCCCGGGCGTACCGGTCGACGTGCTGCGGGAGCTGCCGGTCGCCGGCATCAAGGACTCCTCCGGCGACGCCGAGCGGCTCATCCTCGAGGCCGACGAGATCTCCGACGGCCTCTACACCGGGCACCCCGCGCTCATCAGCCTGGCCGGCTCGATCGGCTGCGCCGGCGCCATCCTCGCTCTCGCCAACGTCGACCCCGATGGCTGCGCGCGGGCCTGGGCCGGCGACGGCGCCTGCCAGCGCGAGCTCATCAGCGGCCACCGGGCCCAGTCCCTCGCCGGCATCGCCGGCCTCAAGCGCACCCTGTGCGCCCTCCACGGCACCAGCCCCACCACGAGGATGTAGCCGGCGCGCCTCCCGGGTCAGCCGAGCGCGGGGATCTCGCGCGAGACCGGTCGGCACCGAGCACCGGCGGGGGCGTGGGGGGCGGAGGCTCCCGCCGGAGCCCCCCACACCGGCGCAGGGCGGCTCCGCCGCCCGGAGCCGCCGAGCGCTCAGCGCGAGCCGTAGGCGAGCATGGGCCAGCTCGAGCCCGAAGCTCCGCTTCGGGCTCGACTACAGGTCCAGAAGCGTGTCCAGGCCGATGGTGAGGCCGGGGCGCTCGTGGACCCGCTTCACGGCGAGGACGACGCCGGGCATGAAGCTGGTGCGGTCGTAGCTGTCGTGACGGATGGTGAGGGTCTGCCCGGTGGTGCCCAGCAAGACCTCCTGGTGGGCCACCATGCCGCGGAGGCGCACGGAGTGGACGGGGATGTCGGCCGGGCCCGTGGCGCCGCGGGCGCCCGGGAGCACCTCGGTGCGGGTCGGGTCCTCGGCCCACTCGGCGGAGGCAGCCGCCATGCGCTCCACCGTCAGCATGGCGGTGCCGGAGGGGGCGTCGACCTTCTGGTCGTGGTGGAGCTCGATGACCTCGGCCGTCTCGAACCAGGGGGCGGCGAGCTCGGCGAAGCGCATCATGAGCACGGCGCCGATGGCGAAGTTCGGAGCGATGAAGCACGAGCTGCGGGTGAAGGCGCGACGGAAGCGGTCGAGGTCCTCGTCGGTGAACCCCGTCGTGCCCACCACGGCGTGGATGCCCTGGGCGGCGGCGAAGGCCAGGGTGCCCCGCGACACCTCGAGGACGGTGAAGTCGACCACCACCTGTGCGTTCGCCTCCACCAGCTCCTCCAGCGTGGCGGACACCCGCAGGTCGCTGTCGACCTTGGCCACCGTGCGCAGGTCGAGCCCTGCGTGCTGGGGGTCGATGGCGGCCACGAGGTCGAGGTCGGGCTCGTTGACCACGGCGGCGCACACGGTGCGCCCCATGCGCCCGGCTGCGCCGACGACGCCCACCCGGATGGAGGTGGTCATGTCGGCGGCGGTGGCGGGGGGGTCGGGCCGGCCGGCGGGGGCGGCGGGGCCGGGGGCTCGGGCAGCGGGGTGGGCGAGGGCGGGGGCTCCGGCGCGGGTGGGGCGGGTGGGTCCGGCGGCTCGGGTGCGGGCGGCGGGGTGGGCACCGGCGGCGGGGTGGGCACCGGCGGCGGCGAGGGCACGGGCGGCGGGGTGGGCACCGGTGGCGGGGTGGGGACGGTGGCGTCAGGCGGGGCTGGCTCTTCCCTGGCACCGAGCTCCCCGTGCTCGGCCTCGTGGGCCTCGAGCTCGCCGATCACACGGGCGATGTTGGCCTGGGCGTCGGGGAAGCCGCCCTTGTGCTCGGCGTAGGTCCAGGCACCGAGCTCGCGCAGGAGGCCGTCGGCCCGGCGCTTGGCTGCCAGGTCGGCCACGCCCTCCTGAGCCGCCTTGGTGGCCTCGCTGAGCGTCTCCTTGGCCTTGTCCAGGAAGCCCATGTGCCGTCCTCTCCCCGTGCCTGCCGGTCGTCGATGACGGCGGGAGCCTAGTGGGCCCCCTCCCTCGGCTCAGCCGGCGGGGAACCCGCCTTCGAAGGGCCCGACGCCGGCGAGCACGCGAGGCCCGGCGAGGACGTCGTGCAGCACCCTGCTGACGTCGTCCACGGTCACAGCTCGCAGCCGGGCCACGTGCTCGTCGACCGTGGTGATCGCGTCGCGCTGGACGAGGCTGCGCCCGAGGCGGCCCATGCGACCGCCGGTGTCCTCGAGGCCGAGGAGCATCGAGCCCTCGAGGTACCCGACCGCCACCTCGCGCTCGCGCTCGGTCACCCCGCCGGCCAGCAGGTCCTCGACGACGCCGTCGATCACCGTGAGGGCCTCCGCGGCACGCGACGGCGCGGTGCCGCAGTAGATCGACAGGTAGCCGGAGTCGGCGTACCCGCTGGCGTGGGAGTACACGGCGTAGGCCAGGCCTCGCGCCTCCCGGACCTCTTGGAACAGCCGGCTCGCCATGCCGCCACCCAGGATCTGGTTGGCCACTGCGAGGGTCCAGCGATCCTCGTGGTCAACGGGGAGGCACCGCCATCCGAGGCAGAGGTTGGACTGCTCCGTGTCGTCGTGCTCCAGGACCGTGGTGGGCTCGAGCGGGCCCGGCGCCTCCCGGAATGGGCGGCTCCCACCGCGGCGGTCGCCGAAGGCGCCCGCCACGGACTCGACCACGGCGTCGTGGTCGAGTCGCCCGGCCGCGGCCACCACCATCGTGGCCGGGCGGTACCAGTCACCGAAGAAGCCGGCGATGTCTTCCCGGGTGATGGCCTCCACCGACTCCCGGTCGCCGAGGACGTCGCGACCGAGCGGGTGGCCGGGGAAGAGCGATTCGGCCAGCAGCGTGTGGACGCGGTCGTCCGGAGCGTCGAGGTTCATGAGGATCTCCTCGACGATGACCTGCCGCTCCGCCTCCACCTCCGCTGGGCGCAGTGCCGGGGAGGTCAGGACGTCGCCCAGGATCTCGACGCCGAGCGCGACGTGCGCATGCGGGAGCCGGGCGTAGTAGGCGGTGTGCTCCCGGGAGGTGAAGGCGTTCATCTCCCCACCCACCGCGTCGATCGCCTCGGCGATCTGCCGGGCACTCCGCTCCTCAGTGCCCTTGAAGAGGAGGTGCTCGAGGAAGTGCGAGGCGCCGGAGAGGGCGGCCGGCTCGTCTCGTCCGCCGACGCGCACCCAGGCGCCGAGCGACACCGAGCGGGCCTCCGGCATCGTCTCGGTGACGATGCGGAGGCCGTTGGGCAGCTCGGTCTGCTCGACGCCCGGGTCCGGTGCGGTCATGGTCGGGCCCACCGGGGGGCGGACCCCGTCCGGGGCCGGGTCAGCGGCGTCCGCGGCCGCCGCCGCGGCGTCCGCGCTCGCGGCGCTCGCCGCCCCGACCGCCGCCGGCGGCATCGCCGGTGGAGGCCGGACCGAGGTCACCGAACTCCTGACGGACCTCGGCGTCGAAGGCGTCCTCGAACGACACGGTCTCGCGACCGCTGCCGTTGCCGGAGCCCTGCTCGCCCCCGTCGGAGCCGCCGCTGCCCGAGGTGTCGGGGATCTCCACGGCGCTGGCCAGGCTGAGGCTGACCTTGCCGTTCGGGTCGACGTCGTCGACCTTCACCTCGACCTCGTCGCCGAGCGAGAACACGTCCTCGACCTTGTCGATGCGCTTGCCCTGACCGATCTTGCTGATGTGGAGGAGGCCGTCGCGCCCGGGGAGGATGTTCACGAACGCACCGAACTTGGTGATGTTCACGACCCGACCCTGGTAGGTCTGGCCGACCTCGGCGGTGGGCGGGTTGAGGATGAGCTTGATCTGGCGCTCGGCCTCGTCGATGGCGCCCTTGTCCACGCTGCCGATGGTCACGGTGCCGACGATGCCGTCGTCGTCCACGGAGATGTCGGCGCCGGTCTCGGCCTGGATGGCGTTGATGACCTTGCCCTTCGGGCCGATGACCTCCCCGATCTTGTCGATCGGGATCTCGAAGCTGACGACCTTCGGCGCGGTCTCGCCCACCTCGGCGCGGGGCTCGGCGATGGCCTCGGCCATGTTGTCGAGGATGGCGAGACGAGCCTCCTTGGCCTGCTCGAGGGCCTGGCCGAGGACGTCGGCGGGAAGGCCGTCGATCTTGGTGTCGAGCTGCAGCGCCGTCACGAAGTCCCGGGTGCCGGCGACCTTGAAGTCCATGTCGCCGAAGGCGTCCTCGGTGCCGAGGATGTCGGTGAGGGTGGTGTACTTGCCGTCCTCGTAGATGAGGCCCATGGCGATGCCGCCCACTGGTGCCTTGATCGGCACGCCACCGTCCATGAGGGCCAGGGTGGAGCCGCAGACCGAGCCCATCGAGGTGGAGCCGTTCGAGCTGAGCACCTCGGACACGACCCGCAGCGTGTAGGCCCACTCCTCGAGGGAGGGCACGACGGGGAGCAAGGCCCGCTCGGCGAGGAGGCCATGGCCGATCTCCCGGCGCTTCGGGCTGCCCACCCGGCCGGTCTCGCCGTTGGCGTGGGGCGGCATGTTGTAGTGGTGCATGTAGCGCTTCTTGGGCTTGTCGCCCAGGTTGTCGAGGAGCTGGTCCATCTTCGGCATGCCGAGGGTGAGAGCGGAGAGCACCTGGGTCTCGCCTCGCTGGAACAGGCCGCTGCCGTGGGCGGCGGACAGCACCCCGACCTCGGAGGTGACGGGGCGCAGGTCCTTGGGGCCGCGGCCGTCGATGCGCACGCCCTCGTTGACGACGCGGGCCCGGATCCGCTGCTTCTGGATGCTGCGGGCCGCCTCCTTGATCTCCTTCTCGCGGCCGGCGAACTCCTCGCCCATCTCCTCGATGGCCTTGGCGATGGCGGCATCGGTCGCGGCGTTGCGCTCGGCCTTGCCGGCGATGGTGCCGGCCTGGCCCAGGTCGTCGCCGGCGATGGCCTCGACCTTGGCGTACACGTCGTCCCGATAGTCGAGGACCGGGGTGAACTCGAGCGGGGTGATGCCCCGGCCCGCCTCGACCTTGGCCACGAGCTCCCTCTGCAGCTCGATGGACTCCTTGATCCAGACCTTGCAGGTCTCGAGGCCGTCGGCGATTACCTCTTCGGTGACCTTGGGGGCGCCGGCCTCGTAGTGGCTCCACGCCTTCTCGGTGCCGCCGGCCTCGACCATCATGATGGCGACGTCGTCGCCCACAGCCCGACCGGCCACGATGAGCTCGAAGGTGCTGTCCTCGATCTCCTCGAAGGTGGGGTGCGGGACCCAGGTGCCGTCCTGGCTGAACGCGATGCGCACGGCGCCGATCGGACCCTGGAACGGGATGCCGGAGATCATGAGCGACGCCGAGGCGCCGTTGATGGCCAGCACGTCGTAGGGGTTCTCCCGGTCCGAGCCCATGACGGTGACGACGATCTGGGTCTCGTTGCGGAAGCCGTCCGCGAACGACGGGCGCAGCGGCCGGTCGATGAGGCGGCAGGCGAGGATGGCGGCGTCGGTGGGGCGGCCCTCCCGACGGAAGAAGCTGCCCGGGATGCGCCCGGCGGCGTACATCCGCTCCTCGACGTCGACGGTGAGGGGGAAGAAGTCGATGCCCTCGCGCACGCCCTTGGCGGCGTTGGCGGTGACGAGGGCCTCGGTCCCGGCGAGACGAGCGACGACGGCGCCCTGGCTCTGGAAGGCGAGCTTGCCGGTCTCGAAGGTGAGGGTCTTGTCGGTGCCGCTGATCGGCGCCGACACGGTGATGGCTTCCGCCATGGTGTGTCTCCTTGTCGGCCCATCGGGGCCGGTCTGGAGGCGCCGGGGCCAGTTCCCAGTTGGCGGCCTCCGAGGCGGGTCCCTCGGGGATCGGCAACTGGCAGCTGACCCTCCGGGTCGCCTCGGTTGCTTGGTTGTGGGGTGCGCTGGGATGCGCAGCGGGCGGTCCCGGAGGGGACCGCCCGAGCAGGTCGTCTAGCGGCGAAGACCCATCTTGGCGACGATGGCGCGGTATCGCTCGACGTCGTTCCGCTTGACGTAGTCGAGGAGCCGTCGCCGCCGTCCGACCAGCATCAGCAGGCCGCGCCGGCTGTGGTGGTCCTTCTTGTGCTTCTGGAGGTGCTCGTTCAGATGGTTGATCCGCTTGGTCAGGATCGCGATCTGGACCTCCGGGCTGCCGGTGTCGGAGTCGTGGAGGCGGTGCTCCTCGATGATGCCGGCCTTCGCCTTGTCGATCTGCTCAGACATGTGGGTAGGGGTGCTCCTGGTGGAGGTGGGGACTGGGGCCCGGCTCGAGCGACCGCTGCCGCAGGGTGGGCTGGCGGGTCCTCGGGCAGAACACCTCGCGCGCGCACGGCGCCCGCTGAGGCCCGGCCACCGTACCAGCCCGACCGCCCGCCCCCTCAATCGGAGCCCCGCCTGCCGGCCCCGCCGGGTCACTCGCCGACGATCTGATCATCCCGAGCCGGTGCGACCTGGTCACCTTGGGCCACCTTCGCGGGTCACGCTGGGCAGATCGCGGCCTCCAGACCGGGATGGCAGCGCGAGCCGGTCATCTCCATCTAGCCTCCGGAGCGTGAGGCGCCGAACCGCGAAGCAGCCCCAGGGGAAGGCCGACGAGCAGGCGAAGGGCGACGGCGAGCTCCTCCGGGGGGTCCCGGTCGAGCACGCCGTCGAGGACTACCGCACCGCCTGCATCGCCCGGGCCATCGACGACCGGGAGATGGCGCTGCAGAAGCAGAGCCGGGTCTTCTTCCAGATCTCGGGGGCCGGGCACGAGGCGCTGCTCCTCGCGCTGGCCCGCCACCTGCGGCCCGGCTACGACTGGTTCTTCCCCTACTACCGCGACCTCGCGCTGGCGCTCGGCCTCGGCGTCACGCCCACCGAGGTGCTGCTCCAGGCGGTCGGCTCCGCCGAGGACCCCGCCTCGGGCGGCCGCCAGATGCCGGCCCACTGGGGGGCCAAGCACCTGAACATCGTCACCCAGTCGTCCTGCACCGGCTCGCAGTGCCTGCCGGCGGTCGGCTGCGCCGAGGCGGCCCGCTACATCTCCCGCCGGCCCGGCCTGCCCGGCTGCACCGCCGAGGGCGACGAGGTCACCTACGTCTCGCTCGGCGAGGGGGCCACCTCCGAGGGCGAGTTCTGGGAGAGCCTCAACACGGCGTGCACCCTCCACCTCCCGGTGCTCTACGTGGTGGCCGACAACGGGTACGCCATCTCCGTGCCCCGGGAGGACCAGTCTCCCGCCCCGATCGCCGACCTGCTGGTCGGCTTCCGCGGCCTGCGCACCTACCGGGTGGACGGACGGGACTACTTCCAGGCCCACGCCACCGCGGCCGACGCCGTGGCCCACGTCCGCGCCGGCACCGGCCCCGCGCTCGTGCACGCCGCGGTCACCCGGCCGTACTCGCACTCGGCCGCCGACACGCAGAGCAAGTACCGCAGCGCCGAGGAGCTGGCCGAGGAGGCCGCCCACGACCCGATCCTCCAGCTGCGCACCGCGTTGGTGGAGGCGGGCGTGCTCACCGAGGCGCGCGCCGAGGAGATCCGAACCGAGGCCGTGGCCCTCGTGGCCGAGGCGGCCAAGGAGGCGATGGCGGCCCCCCAGCCCGACCCGAGCTCCGCCACCCTCCACGTGATCGACCTGCCCGACCGGCCGGTGCCCGACGAGCCGAACGACGAGGGGGAGGTCGTGGCCTTCGGCGAGGCCATCAAGCGGACCCTCCACGAGGTGATGGAGCGCGACGAGCGGATCCGCGTGTTCGGCGAGGACGTGGCCGACGCCCGCGAGGCGCTGCTGGCCGACGTGGAGGGCAAGGGCGGCGTGTTCGGCACCACCCACGGCCTCCAGCGCCGCTTCGGGGCAGCCCGGTGCTTCAACACCCCGCTGGCCGAGGCCAACATCATCGGCCGGGGCGTGGGCCAGGCGCTGCGGGGGTTGCGCCCGGCACCGGAGATCCAGTTCTTCGACTACATCTGGCCGGCCATGCACCAGATCAAGAGCGAGGCGGCCACCATCCGCTGGCGCTCAAACGGGCACTTCACCTGCCCGATGGTGATCCGGGTGCCGATCGGTGGCTACCTCACCGGCGGGGCCATCTGGCACAGCCAGAGCGGCGAGTCCTACTTCACCCACGTGCCGGGGCTGCTGGTGGCGTTCCCGTCCCGAGCCCGGGACGCGGCCGGCCTGCTCCGCTACGCCTTCGAGTGCGAGGACCCAGTGCTCTTCCTCGAGCACAAGCACCTGCTGCGCCAGCCCTACACGAAGGACCCCTTCCCCGACGCCGACTGGGTGCTGCCCTTCGGCCACGGCGACATCCGGCGCCCCGGCACCGACGTCACCATCGTCACGTGGGGGGCCACCGTGCAGAAGAGCCTGGAGGCCGCCGCCCGGCTCGAGGAGGACGGCGCCGGCTCGGTCGAGGTCATCGACCTCCGCACGCTCGCCCCGTGGGACCAGGACCTCGTGGCGGACTCCGTGGCCCGCACCAGCCGCGTGCTGGTCGTCCACGAGGACGTGCTGACCTGCGGGTTCGGCGCCGAGATCGGCGCCTGGATCGCCGACCACTGCTTCGAGGACCTCGACGCCCCGGTGCGCCGGGTCGGCGCCCTCGACACCCACGTGGGCTACTCCCCCATCCTCGAGAAGGCGATCCTCCCCCAGACCGACGACATCGAGCAGGCCGCCCGAGACCTCCTCAAGTACTAGGGCGTCGAGGTCCGCCCAGGGTTGCCGCACCCCGGGGCCCGGTCTACCTTTACTGACATGGCAGAAGTAAAGAAGCGCCGGCGGGGGACATCACGGATCAGCGCCAAGCACCAGATCACGATCCCCATGGAGGCCCTCCGAGGTGCTGGGCTCGAGGTCGGTGAGCGCGTGGTCGCACATGCCGACGGTCCCGGGCGAGTCGTGCTGGAGCGAGAAGCAGACGTCGTCGAGCAGTTCGCGGGGGCGCTCCGCGGGGTGTACGACCCGGCTGAGCTCGACACGTTGCGCGACGAGTGGCCCTGATCCACCTCGACGCTGGAGTTCTCATCGGCTTCCTCGACGCCGACGACGCGCACCATCCCCGGAGCCGGGCCGTCGTCGAGGAGGCCCTCCGTTCGAGCGACCGCCTGGCCATGGCCGCTTCGGCGTTCGCCGAGTGCCTCGTGGGCCCGGCGCGCCGAGGTGACCAGGCCGTCGGGATCGTCAGCGTCCTCCGCGAGCGGCTGCCCATCGAGATCGTCGCAGTGGATCTGACCACCGCCGTCGCCGCGGCACGGCTCCGCGCCCGGCACCGGGGGCTGCGGCTGCCGGACGCACTCGTCTTGGCGACGGCCTCGGAATCCCATGCCGACCGCTTGGTGACCACCGATCGCCGCTGGCCATCCCCCAGCGAGCTCGGCCTGCCGCTGCTGGTGGAGACCCTGTGATGGCCGAACCAGCGTCCTTGACCCGGTTTGCGCTGCTGGTCGGCGCGCTGGCGGCAGCCGGCCTCCTGATCGTGGCCACGCTCGCGGATCACGAGACGGCGCGCTCGCTCCAGGCTGCGGGCTCGTCCGGAGACCCCCTTCCAGACGGCCTTGAGGTGTCGAAGGGAACCGAGCTGGTCGCACCGTTGGGCCGCGGGCACGGCTGGGAGGGGCTAGACGGCTGGATCGCGGTCGCCAAGCTGACCGGCCGCCCGCTCGACGTGTGGCAGTCGCTGCTCGAGCAGCTCGTCGAGGTGAGCCCCAACGCTGACATCCAGCCCGATCGCTACTCCGGCTGCCTGAGAACGCCGGACTACGCGGGACAACCGCCGTGCCAAGTCCTCGTCCCGATCGATGGCACAGAGCCTCGGATGGTCGCCGCCTCCCTGGTCGCCATCGACGGCGACATCACCGGCCGACACCTCCTCGTGATCGGCGGCGGCCCCAACCCCGGGGTCGGGTTCGACGACCATGGACGGGCGCCGGAGGACTGGAACGGCGATGAGCTCGCCGCGGAGGTCGCGGCTCGTGAGGCGCCAGGCGTCGGGGACCCCCTCGCGCCGGAGACGGTGGCCTACCCCGGCGACGATGATCGCTACGTGCTGCTGGAAGGTTCTGTGCTCCTCGCGCAGTTCGGCGAGGGAAGCCTGACGGGCGGGTTCGACGTCGTGCTCGGGGTCGAAGCTGGCGTCGATCCGGTCGAGCTGGGCGCCCGCTACGCCGCACAGGCAGCTGAGTTCGAGGGCGAGACCCGCGTAGAGACCTTCGTCGAGGACGGCATCACCTACACGACGTTCCGGCCTCCGGGCGGTGCCGGCGGCTACAGCGGCGTCATCACGGTCGTGGAGGACCCGAAGCAGCCCACGATCTACTACTCGCTCGCCAACGACTAGGAGCGGCTGCCCCGGACGCTCGGCAGAGGGTCAGCGTGCCGGCAGGATCCTCCACCGGTAGCGGGGCGGGCGGTGGAGGTCCTCGACATCCACGACGCGCTGCTTGGGGGTGAGCTCGAGGACCAGGGCGCCCGGTCGGTACATGGCGGCGTCGACCTCGTCTCGAGTGGCGTCGGTGTCGACGCCCACGGCGAGGCGGGCCTTGAGCACCGCGGTGCCGAGCCGGCCCTTCATGAGGGCGTGCATCACGGCGGGCATCGTCTCGGGGTCCTTGAGGAGCCAGGAGTGGGTGCCCCGCTCGATGATGACGAGGTCCCCCCGAGCCCGACGGGCGGCGTCCTTGGCCGTGGCCATCGGCACCGGGATGTCCCAGTCGCCGTGGATGGCGAACACCGGGATCCGCTCGTGACGGAGGCGGTCGAGCATCCACTTGGTGCCGCGGCTGCGCAGGATCGAGGTCATCGGCCCGAGCAGGCGCCACGGGCGGCGGACGTGACCGGCGATCGTGGGTGCCACCAGGCGGCCGAGCTTCAGCGCCTGGCGCGGGTCGCGGAAGAACGGGACGGTGGAGATGGTGTCGAGGGCCAGGGTGGCCCCCATCCCGACCAGGAGGCCCGGGGCCACCCGGAAGACGTTGACCATCCGATCCCAGGTGTCGCCGACGATCGCGTCGAGGAGGATGACCGCGATGGCCCGGTGCGGTTCCCGGGCGGCGAGCTCGGTGACCAGGCGACCCCCCATCGAGTGCCCCGCCAGCACGGCCCGGGGCACCCCGAGGTGGTCGAGCACCCGGGAGAGCAGCTCGGAGTAGCTCTGCAGCGTCTGGGCGTCGGTGGGCAGCCCGAGGGTGCTGCCGTGGCCCGCCGTGTCCACCGCGATGACCCGGAAGCCGAGGTCCACGAGGCGTGACAGCGTCTGGGCGTAGAGGATCCCCTCGGCCGAGAAGCCGTGGACGACCACCAGGGGCACGCCTTGGCCGCAGATCGCCACCCCGACCTGGTGCCCGTCCTCCAGGGTGATCGTGTGGCGGGCCAGTCGGGGCAGGGTGGCGTCGGCCTCCTCCTCGACGGTGGGGCCGGGGCCGATGACCGGCTCGGTGGCGAGCGCGAGGTGCCGGACGTTGTCCGGGACGTGGTCGACGGAGGGGTCGTCGCCGGCTGACCGGACCCGGATCCGCTCCCACCCGTCCTCGCGCACCGGTCCAGTCTTGCCGACCTGGCCCCCCCTGGCGGCCATCCGGGCGTCATGCCCAGGTCGCCCCTCGATCACCTGAGCGCCGCCCGGGTGTCCTCGACGTCCCGGTGGATCTGCTCCACGAGGGTCTCGGCGGTCTCGAACCGAGCCTGGCCGCGGAGTCGGCGCACGAACCGGACCCGGACGTGCTCGTCGTAGAGGTCGCCGTCGAAGTCGAGCAGGTGGGCCTCGAGCAGGCTGGCGTGGGCCTCCTCGTAGAACGTGGGGCGGCGGCCGAGGGAGATCGCGGTCGGGTGGACCGCTCCGTCGGCCCGCTGGAACCAGCCGGCGTAGATCCCGTCGGCCGGGAGCAGGATGTCGCCCGGGACGGCCACGTTGGCGGTCGGGAACCCGAGCTCACGGCCCCGCTCGTCCCCATGGGCCACGAGGCCCCGCACCTCGTGGTGGCGGCCCAGCATCTCGTTGGCGGCGGCGAGGTCTCCCGCTACGAGTGCGTGGCGGATCGCGGTGGACGAGGCGCGGCCGTCGTCGCCGGCGGGCCGGCCGTGCGCGTCCACCAGCTCGAGGCCGACCACCTCGAAGCCCCGCTCCGCACCCATCTCCCGCAGCAGGGCGACGTTGCCCCGTCTCCCGTGGCCGAAGTGGAAGTCCTCCCCGACGATCACCTGCCTCGCCCCGAGCGCATGGACCAGCACCTCGTCCACGAAGTCCTCGGCCGGCTCCTGGGAGCGCGCCTCGTCGAAGGTGATCACAACGCAGCGGTCCACGCCGGTCCGCTCCAGCAGCTCGAGCTTCTGCTCCAGGTCGGTCAGCAGCCGGGGGGCCGTCTCGGGGCGCACCACCGAGGCCGGGTGGCGGTCGAAGGTGACCACGACGCTGGCCAGCCCCGCGGAGGCGGCCCGCCGGCGGACCTCGGCGACGACCGCCTGGTGGCCGAGGTGGACGCCGTCGTAGGCGCCGATCGTGACCACGCTGCCGTCGCCGGGACGGCAGGCCTCGACGTCGCGCAGCACCTCCACGGATCCGACACTAGGAGCGCCCCGGGCCCCCACGCGAACTCCAGACGGCAGGCCCCTGGCGGGCACCTGATGCCCGGGCGGCCCCGCTGTCGGGCGCACCGTCCCGGGTGGGCCACGGGCACCCGTCCCGGGCCGTGGTGCCCCAGGCTGCGGCGGAGGGTCAGGCGGGGGCCACGACCACGCCGGGCTTCACGGTCCCGGTGCGGTGGGGTTCGTAGACGGCGAGGAGCGACCCGGCGGCGTCGAGGACCGCCCAGGGGCCCTCGCCCTCGACCCCCAGCACCTCGGCCGGCAGGACCTTCCCGTGGCCGACGTCGGCCGCCACCACCTCGTCGACCGTGACCGCCGCGAGGTCCCGCATCGCCTCGGCCGGGGTGAGCAGCCGCTCAGCGGTCAGCGCGGCGAGCGGGACGGCGTCGACCAGCGTGAAGGAACCGACGGCGGTGCGGCGGAGGTCCCGCAGGTGAGCGCCGCCACCCAGGGCCGTGCCGACGTCGGCGGCCAGCGTGCGGACGTAGGTGCCCGAGGAGCACTCGACCTCGATCGGGAAGCACCCGGGCTCCACCGGCTCGCCGACCTCGAAGCGGTGGACGGTGACCGGCCGAGCCTCCCGCTCCACCTCGATCCCCTGCCGGGCCAGCTCGTGCAGCCGCTGGCCGTCCACCTGGACAGCGGAGACCATGGGGGGGATCTGGAGGATGTCGCCGGTCAGCGACGCCGCCGCGCGGCGCACCTCAGCGAGGGTGGTCGCACCCATCTCCCACGTGCCGGTGACCTCGCCCGACGCATCGAGGGTGGAGGTCGAGGTCCCGAGCACGACGACGCCGGTGTAGGTCTTGGTGGTGAGGCCCAGGTAGCGCAGCAGCCGGGTGGCCCGGCCCACGCCGAGCAGCAGCACGCCGGTGGCGTCGGGGTCGAGGGTGCCCGAGTGGCCCACCTTGCGGGTGCCGAGCAGCCCCCGGGCCTTGGCCACGACGTCGTGGCTCGTCCAGCCGGCCTCCTTGTCGACGACGGCCAGGCCGTCGGGGCCCGGCGGGCGGTCGCGCCGGCTCACGACTCGTCGTCGTGGAGCGAGCGCAGCACCTCCTCCACGCGGGCGGCGCCGCGGGAGACGTCGTCGGGCCGGAACAGGAGCTCCGGCGTGTGCTTGACCCGGGCCTGGCGACCGATGGCCGACTGCAAGCGGTGACGGACCTCCTCGAGCGCCGCCATGACCTCGGCGTCGTCGGCCTCGCCGCCGAGTGACTCGATGTACACGGTGGCCCGCTTGAGGTCGCCGTCGACGTCGACCGACATGACGGTGACGAGCTGGAGCCGGTCGTCGTCGAGGAGCTCGAGCTCCTCGGCGAGGATCTCCTGGTAGAGCCGGTTCAGCCGCGCCGTGCGCGGGAAGTCGCGCGCGGTGCTGTGACGGCGGGTGCGCTTGGGCATGTCAGGAGCGTCCCTGGAGAGGCCGAAGGCGGCTGGCTCCGCCACCCCGCCGAGAGGCACGTGCGGAGGACGGGTCGAGCGGAGCGAGGTCCGGAGCAAGCATCAGCTCAGGAGCGAGGGATCTCGCGCTCCTCGAAGGTCTCGATGATGTCGCCCTGCTTCAGGTCCTGGAAGTCGCTCAGCCCGATGCCGCACTCGTAGCCGGCCTGCACCTCCCGCACGTCGTCCTTGAAGCGACGCAGCGAGTTGATCGTCCCCTTCCAGATGATCGTCCCGTCCCGGAGGAAGCGGACCTTCGAGTTCCGGGTGATCGTGCCGTTGAGGACGTAGCAGCCGGCGATCTTGCCGATCCGGGGCACGGAGAAGATCTCCCGGACCTCGGCCTCGCCGGTGACCACCTCTTCGAACTCGGGGGCGAGCATGCCCACCATGGCGTTCTCGATGTCCTCGAGCGCCTGGTAGATGATCTCGTAGGTCCGGATCTCGACCTCCTCGGCCTGGGCCAGCTCGCGGGCCTTGCGGTCGGGACGGACGTTGAAGCCGATGATCGTGGCCCCCGACGTGGCGGCCAGCTGGATGTCCTGCTGGGTGATGCCGCCGACGGCGCGGTGCACGAAGGCGAGCTTCACGTCGTCTCGCTCCAGCTTGCGGAGGCTCTCGGTGAGCGCCTCGAGCGAACCGGTGGTGTCGGTCTTGAGGAGGATGTTGAGGGTGGCGACGTCGCCTCGCTGGATCTGCTCGAAGATGTCCTCGAGCTTGGCTCCGGAGGGTGCCGCGGCCTCGCGGCCCAGGTTGGCCACCCGGTGCCAGTGCTCGCGCTTCTCGGCCACCGACTTGGCGGTCTTCTCGTCGGGGGCGACGACGAAGGTGTCTCCGGCGTCCGCGACGTCGTTGAGGCCGAGGACCTGCACGGGCGTGGACGGCCCGGCCTCCTTGACCTGCTCGCCGTGGTCGTTGATGAGCGCCCGCACCCGACCCCAGGCGGGACCGGCCACGAGCGGCTCGCCGACCTTCAGCGTGCCGCGCTGCACGAGGATGTTGGCCACCGGACCGCGACCGATGTCGAGGTGGGACTCGATGACGACACCCGCGGCCCGACCCTCGGGGTTGGCCTTCAGGTCCTCCACGTCGGCCACCAGCAGGAGCGTCTCCAGCAGGTCGTCGACGCCGTCGCCGGTCAGGGCGGACACCGGGATCATCTCGGTGTCGCCTCCCCAGTCCTGGGGGACGAGGCCGTGCTCGGAGAGCTGCTGCTTGACGCGGTCGGGCTGGGCGCCTTCGCGGTCCATCTTGTTGATGGCCACCACGATCGGGACATCCGCCGCCTTGGCGTGGTTGATGGCCTCGACGGTCTGGGGCATGACGCCGTCGTCCGCCGCGACCACGAGGACGACGATGTCGGTGGCCTCGGCGCCGCGGGCTCGCATGGCGGTGAACGCGGCGTGGCCCGGGGTGTCGATGAAGGTGATCCGGCGACCGTCCTTCTCCGCCTGGTAGGCGCCGATGGCCTGGGTGATGCCACCGGCCTCGCCCGCCACCACGTTGGCGTCGCGGATCGTGTCGAGGAGCTTGGTCTTGCCGTGGTCGACGTGGCCCATGACCGTGATGATCGGGGGGCGGTCCACGGCGTCGGCGTCGTCGTCCTCGAGGAGCTCCTCGACGCCGAGCACCTTCTGGAGCTCGACCTCCTGCTCCTCGCCTGGGTCGACGAGGCGGATGGAGGCGCCGATCTCCTCCGCGAAGAGCTCGATCTGCTCGTCGCTGAGCGACTGGGTGGCGGTGACCATCTCCCCGAGCTGCATGAGGAAGCGGACGACGTCGGCCGCGGTGCGGTTCAGCTTGGGGCCGAGCTCCTGGGGCGTGGACGAGCGCTCGATGACCACCTCGCCCTCGGGGACGGCGGCGTCCTTCGGGGTGTAGGTGGGGAGGTCCATGGGCTGGAGCTCCTCGCGGCTCCGGCGCCGACGACCGCCCTTGCGACGAGGCGGCCGCTGCGGACCACGCCCGCCACCGGGACGGCCACCGCCGGGACCCCCGCCAGGGCCGCCGCCGGGACGGCCGAAGCCACCACCGGGGCCGCCGCCACCGGGACCGCCGCCACCGGGGCGGCTCGGGGCACCGGCCGGCGGGCCGCCGACGCGGCGGCCGGGGGGCGGCGGGATGGCGCGGCCGGAGGGGCCGCGGGGCGGCACGGGGCCGCGACCACCGATGCCGGGCGGTGGTGGGATCGGCTTGCCGCTCCCGGACCGAAGCGGCGGGCCGCCGGCGTTCGGGGCCTCCTCGGGCGCTGGGGCCGGGGCGGGGGCGCTGGCCGCGGGCGGGGCCACCGGGCGGTCTCCGGCGGGGGGCGGCGAGGGGCGCTCGGCGGCGGGGGGCGGGGCCGACGGGCGGGGAGGCGGCGGGCTCGACGCGGCGGCGGGGCGGCCCTCGGCCGGTGCCGGCGGGCGGGGTGGCGCGGGGGGCGCCGTGCGGGCGGCGGGAGCCCGGGGGGCCTCCTCCTCCACCCGGCGGGGCGGGGCGGGGCGCTCGCTGCCGCTGGAGGTCACCAGCCGCGACGGCGGGGTCGGCTTCGGCGCCGCCGGGGCGGGCGCCTCGGCGGGCGCCGCCGGCTCCTCGGCCACCGGCTCGGGCGCCTCCGGGGCGGCGGGGGCGGGCGCCGGCTCGGCCTCCTCGGCGGCCTTCTTCGACGGGCCCTTCTTCGCCTTGGCCGGCTCCTCGGGCTGCACCTCGCGGACCAGCCCCTCGCGCTCGGCCTTGCGCCGGACGCGGTCGGCTTGCGCGTCCTCGATGCTCGAGGAGTGCGTCTTGACGCCGATCCCCAGCGATACGCAGAGGTCCAGCGTCTCCTTGTTGGTCATCCCGAGCTCCTTGGCGAGCTCGTGCACGCGCTTCTTCGCTGCCAAGTTCTTGGTTCAGTCCTTCGCGGTGGTGGTCATCGGGCGGTCGCAGGTCGTCGTGGGGGCGCGGTGCGGCCCACCAGCCACATCACGGCCGTCCATCCTCGCACGAACGCCACCGTCCGCACGATTCGGAACGACCGCCCCCCGGAGGTCAGCCGGCGAGATCCGGGCCGAGGGCTCGGACCGCATCGGGTGACACGGGTGTTCGCAGCGCCCGGGAGAGGGCGTTGCGGCGGGCGGCCTGCTCGAGGCAGTCGAGCGACCAGGCGCAGAGCCAGGCCCCTCGGCCGCCCAGTGTACGGCTGATCACGAGAGCTCCCTCTTCGGTCCGCGCGACGCGGACGAGCGCGGCCTGCGGGGCCCGGCGACGACACCCCACGCAGGTGCGGATCGGCGTGCGGCTAGCGGTCGTCGTCGGCTGCTCCGTCGTCCTCCGCCGCCTCGCCCTCAGCGGTGGGCTCGTCAGCGGTGGGCTCCTCCGCCGCGACGGCCTCGGGCTCAGAGGCCACCGCCTCAGGATCGTCGGCGCCAGCCGGCTCGGGCTCGGCGACCTCGGTGTCGCCGTCCGAGCCGCTCGGGGCCTGCTCGGTGGCGGCGTCGCTCGCCCCGGCGACGCCCTCCTGGACGGCGTCGGCTGGTGCCTCGGCGACGTCCGCCCGGGCGTCGGCGGCACCGTCGGGGTCGACGGTGCCGTCCTGGACGGCCTCGGCCCACTGCTCGGCCGACAGCGCCGGGCCGCCCTCGGCGGGGACCCAGACCTGCTCGCCGGACTCGGGGTCGACGACCCACTCGCCCTGGGCCCACTCCTCGCCCTGGTACGCCTCCTCCTCGGCCACCTGCGCCTCGCTCTTGATGTCGACGCGCCAGCCGGTGAGGCGAGCGGCCAGGCGAGCGTTCTGGCCCTCCTTGCCGATGGCCAGGGACAGCTGGAAGTCCGGGACGATGACCGTGGCCACGCCCGTCTCCTGGTCGATCCGGACCTCCTTCACCTTCGCCGGCGACAGCGCCTTCATCACGAAGTCGTAGGGGTCGTCCGAGAAGGGGACGATGTCGATCTTCTCGCCGTTCAGCTCGTTCACGACCTGCCGCACCCGGGCCCCGCGGGCACCCACGCAGGCGCCGACCGGGTCCACGTTCGAGTCGTTCGACC
The DNA here is from genome assembly GCA_046565645.1 of Acidimicrobiia bacterium. GTDB lineage: Bacteria > Actinomycetota > Acidimicrobiia > Acidimicrobiales > VFJN01 > VFJN01. The sequence goes on from JBKHYD010000019.1 coordinate 57,718, forward strand.
AGACGGCGATCTTGGTGCGGTGCCCTGGCTCGCGGGCGCAGGCCTTGATCTCGACCACGCCGTCGGCGATCTCGGGCACCTCCAGCTTGAACAGCTCGAGGATGAGGCCCGGGTGGGTGCGGGACACCACGATCTGGGGGCCCTTGGCGGTGCGGCGCACCTCCACGATGTAGGCCTTGAGGCGGGTGTTCGGGACGGGCCGCTCGTAGGGCACCTGCTCGGCCTGGGGCAGCAGCGCCTCGACCCGACCCAGGTCGAGCAGCGTGTAGCGGCTGTCGGTCTGCTGGATGATGCCGGTGACGATGTCGCCCTCCCGGCCGGCGTACTCCTCGTACTTGAGCTCGCGCTCGGCCTCCCGGATGCGCTGGGTCATCACCTGGCGGGCCGTCATGGCGGCGATGCGCCCGAAGTCGTCCGGGGTGACGTCCATCTCGGGGCCATAGGGCTCGCCGTCCTCGTCGATCTCCTGGGCGAAGACCCGGATCTCGAAGGTGGACGGGTCGATCGTGACCCAGGCGTACTCGTGGGCGTCGGGCATCCGCTTGTAGGCGGACTCGAGGGCGTCGGCCAGCGCGCCCAGCAGGGTGTCGACCGAGATGCCGCGGTCCTGGGCCAGCGCGACGAGCGCCTCCCCCATGTCCACGTTCGTCATGGCTTCTTCCTCTCTCGCTTGGCGGCGCCGCCCCACTCGAAGGTGGTGCGGGCGCGCTCGATGTCGTCGTACCGGAGGGTGCGACTGGTGCCGTCGTCGACGGCGATGGTGACGGTGTCGTCTGTCGTGGCCTCGACCGTGCCGGCCAGCCGACGGTCGCCCTCGACCCCGGGACGGGTCTTGACCTTCACGCTCGTGCCGATCGCCCGGGCGAAGTGCTCGGCGGTGCGCAGCGGACGCTCGAGGCCGGGCGTGCTGACCTCCAGGGTGTAGGCGCCGGCGATCGGGTCGTGCTCGTCGAGGGCTCGGGAGATCTGCCGGGAGACGGTGGCCAGCTCGTCGACGCCCACGCCGCCGTGCTTGTCCACCAGGACCTGGAGCGTGCCGCCCGGCATGTCCAGGTCGTAGAGGTCGAGCCCGGCTGCCTCGAGGATGGGGACGACCAGCTCGCGCACGCGGTCGACGGTGCTCATGGGCCTGGCTCACCTCCTCGGACATCGGGCCCGACATGGCAACGGCGCGGGCCAGAGGCCCACGCCGTCACACGCAACGGACGAAGATCAGGAGGAGGATCCTACCAGCAGAGCCTGTTCGAGGCCCGTCGAGGGCTAGTAGCTGCGGGCCACGTAGGCGACGAGGTCGGGCTCGTCCTCGCTGTCGGGGACGTCACCGTCGGCGCGCTGCAGGCAGCGGACGGTGATGGCGTCCTGAGCCAGCCGGGCCTCGCCACCGTCTCGCACCAGATCCCAGGGGATCCGAGCGAAGCCGACCTTGCCGGCCTCCACCGCCTCCTCGATCGAGGACACCTCGACGGTGCGGTCGTCTCGGCGCTTCGTGGCGACGGCCAGCAGGTCGGCCTGGACCTGGGGCAGCAGGGCCTCGACGCGGCGGGCCGCCTCGTCCACGGAGAGGGTCTGCTTGTCACCGGTGTCGCGCCGCGCGATGGTGACGTTCCCCTCGGCGAGGTCACGGGGCCCGACCTCGATCCGGACGGGGACGCCCTTCAGCTCCCAGTCCGTGGCCCGGCGGCCGAAGCTGGTGGCCACCTGGGCGTCGAGGCGCACCCGGACGCCCGCCGCCTTCAGCTCCCGGGCGAGCCCGTCGGCGCGCTCGCCGGCGCCCTCTTCGTCCCGCACGAGCAGGACGACGACCTGGATGGGGGCCAGCGCCGGCGGCACCACCAGGCCCTGGTCGTCGCCGTGGGCCATGATCAGCCCGCCCACCATGCGGGTGGAGGTGCCCCATGAGGTCGTCCACGCCAGCTGGGTGTCGCCGTTGGCGTCGAGGTACGTGATGTCGAAGACCTTGGCGAAGTTCTGGCCGAGGTCGTGGCTGGTGCCCATCTGCAGGGCCTTGCCGTCGCCCATCATCCCCTCGCAGGTGAGCGTGTTGATGGCCCCGGGGAAGCGCTCGGCCGCGGTCTTGCGACCGGGCAGCACCGGGATGGCCAGGACGTTGACCATGAAGTCGGTGTAGACGTCTCGCAGGATCTGCTTGGCGTAGGCGTCGCTGTCGGCGGCCGTGGCGTGGGCGGTGTGACCCTCCTGCCAGAGGAACTCCGTGGTGCGCAGGAACAACCGGGGCCGCAGCTCCCAGCGGACCACGTTGTTCCAGAGGTTGAGCAGGAGCGGCAGGTCCCGGTAGCTCTGGATCCACTTGGCCATGTACTCGCCGATGACCGTCTCGCTGGTGGGTCGGACGACGAGGGGCTCCTCGAGGTCCTTTCCGCCGGCGTGGGTGACGACGGCCAGCTCGGGGCTGAAACCCTCCACGTGGTCCGCCTCGCGGGTGAGGTAGCTCTGGGGGATGAAGAGCGGGAAGGCGCAGTTCTCGGCCCCGGCCTCCTTGATCCGGAGGTCCTCCTCGGCCTGCATCCGCTCCCAGAGCGCGTAGCCGTAGGGCCGGACCACCATCGTGCCCCGGGCCGGGCCGTTGTCGGCCAGCTCGGCCTTGGCGACGACGTCCTGGTACCAGCGGGGGAAGTCCTCCGCTTGGGGGGTGAGGATGGGGGCCTTTGCCATAGGGCGCCGATGGTAGGGCCCGCTCCCCCGCACCCCCGAACGGGAAGGGGCTCAGCCCTCGTCGTCGGTCATCTCCTCGTCGGACATGTCCTCGTCGTCGGTCATCTCGTCGTCGGTCATCTCGTCGTCGGTGCCGGCGTCGGTCTGGGCGGGGTCGGTCTCGACGTCGTCGTCGTCGCCGCAGGCGGCGAGGCCGGTGCCGGCCACGAGTGCGAGCGCGGCGAGCCAACGGGTGGGGTTGCGCATGGCAGGTTCCTCTCTGCTTGGTGATGGGATCACGTGGTGGGCTGCACCCTCACCCGGCGAGCGTGGTGGCCCGTGGCGCCGTCGGGTGCCGGCGGAGCGACGGCGGCGGTCTGGACCTCGCCGTCGAGGGTGGTGGCTCGGACCCGCAGGACGTGCTCCCCGGGCGGTGCGTCCCAGGCCAGGTGCCACTGCACCCACGTCTCGTCGCTGGCCGCGTCGCCGAGGGTGCAGGCAGTCCACGGCCCGTCGTCGACGCTCACCTCGACCGCTCCGATCCCCCGGTCCGGAGCCCACGCCACGCCGGCGACGGCCACGGTCCCGGGGATCAGCTCCGCTCCCCGGCGCGGCACGTCGATCCGCGAGGTGACCTTGATCGGACCCTCCTTGGACCAGCCGCGGGGGATCCAGTAGCCGTCCACGTCCTCCCAGCGGGCCAGCTGGATCTCCTCCAGCCACTTGGTGGCCGAGACGTAGCCGTAGAGGCCGGCCACCACGAGGCGGGCCGGGAAGCCGTGACGGGTCGGGAGGGGCTCCCCGTTCATGGCGTAGGCGACGAGAGCGGTGCGGCCATCGGTGGCCAGCTCGGTGGGGAAGCCGGCCGTGAACCCGTCGACGGAGCGGCCCACGACCTGGGTGGCGCCGGCCTGCACGCCGGCCCGGTACAGGAGGTCGGCCAGCGGGACGCCCTGCCACACGGCGTTGCCCACCAGGTCGCCGCCCACCTCGTTGGAGACGCACTGCAGGGTCACGGGGACCTCGACCGCGCTGAGGGCGAGCAGCTCGTCGTAGGAGAGCCGCAGCGGCTCGTCGACCATGCCGGTGACGCTCAGCTGCCACCGTCCCGGGTCGATGCGCGGGATCGCGAGCGCGGTGTCGATCCGGAAGAACTCCTCGGTCGGGGTGACGTAGGGCGACAGCCCGTCCACGGCGAAGTCCGGCTCGCCGGGGACCGGCAGCGCCTCGCCCGGACGGGGGAGGGTGATGGCCTCCCGGGCGGCGACGGCCGGGTCCGGGCCTCGCACCCGGCGGCTGAGCAGCGCCGCTCCGGCCGCCCCGGCCCCCAGAGCCCCGGCGGTCACGAGGAAGCGGCGCCGATCCGGCCGCCCCACCGTCGGCGCCCCCGCCGAGCGGGGCGCGGCCACGAGGCCCCCTGGGATGGCCACGCCGTCCGTCGGCTGCCCCGGGGGCGGGCTGGCGACGGCCGGTGCGCGCGCGGCGGCCGAGGGCGGGGAGGCGAGACGAAGGAGGGCGATCAGCGCGGCGGCGCCGGCACCGGCCGCCACCACACCGGCGACCCAGCCCACCGCGGCCGAGGTCAGTGCAGCCCGCTGGAAGGCCCAGCCACCGAGCAGGCCGAAGGCGGTGAAGCCGGCCGGGCCGACCCACGGGCGGTCCCGGCTGGCGCGCCCGAGCGCCGCCCCGAGGGCAAGCGAGGTGAGCACGATGCCGACGATCAGCGCGACCTTGTCGTTGGTGCCGAACAGGGCCACGGCCAGGTCCTTGAGCGACGCGGCGAACCGGTCGATGACCTCGTCCCCCACCGCGGTGACGAGGGAGACCCCTGAGGTGTCGGCGGCCGCCACCAGCTCCCCGGTGGCCAGCGCGACCGCGGCCGCGACCGCTCCGGCTACGGCGTCCCGGCGACGGGGCGCTCCGCTCCTCCCCCGGGCGGGAGCGGCCGCCGCGGCGTCGGGGACGGTGGTGGCGGGCACGGAGGCAGCATGCCGCGGGACGGGTGACAGCGCCCGAACCGCCCCCGCAACGATCGCGAAACTCTCCTCGGCGCGAGGGCCGGGAGGACCCGGCGGGGGTACCGTGCCGACATGGGCGCACCGCAGGCTCCCCAGGTCCTGGTGGTCGACGACGAGCCGATGGTCCGCGAGGTCGTGTGTCGCTACCTGGAGCGCGACGGGCTCTGCGTCCACGAGACGGGAGACGGCGAGTCGGCCCGCCGCTGGCTGTCCGACCACCGGCCCGACCTCGTGGTGCTCGACATCATGCTCCCAGGCGTGGACGGCCTCACCCTCCTCCGGGAGCTGCGGGCGGCCGGCGACGTACCGGTGATCCTGCTGTCGGCCCGGGTGGAGGAGGTCGACCGCGTGCTCGGCCTCGAGCTCGGCGCCGACGACTACCTGATCAAGCCCTTCAGCCCGCGCGAGCTGGCCGCCCGGGTCCGCACCGTGCTCCGCCGAGCCCGGTCAGGGCCGACCGAAGCCGGGGCCCGCCGGGAGCTCGCGTTCGACGGGCTGGCCATCGACCTGGCCGCCCGCGAGGTGTCCGTGGACGGGACGGTGGTCGAGCTCCGCCCGAAGGAGTTCGACCTCTTGGCGGCACTGGCCTCCGAGCCGCGCCGGGTGTTCAGCCGGCGGCAGCTCCTGGAGCGGGTGTGGGACTCGGCGCCCGAGTACCAGGACCCGGCCACGGTGACCGTCCACGTGGGCCGGCTGCGCCAGAAGCTCGAGCGCGACCCCGAGGCCCCCCGGTGGATCGCCACCGCGCGTGGGGTGGGCTACCGGTTCGAGCCGTGAGCGCCACCGAGCTGGTCGTGGCCGCCGCGGTGGGCACTGCCACCGCGGCGCTGGCCGGGCTGGCCCTCCGGGGTGGGCTGACCCGCGTGCGGTCGCTCCGCGGCCAGGTGCTGGCGCTGACCTTCGCCTCGCTGGCCGTCGGCACGGGCGTGGCGTTCGTGCTGTCGCAGCGGATGGTCCTCGACGCCGACGAGGCCCGGCTGGTGGCGGTGGTCATGGCGCTCACGGCGGGCTTCGCGACCGCGCTCGTGGTCGTGGCCTCGGCGCCGCTGGGGCGCGACCTCCGCCGCCTCGAGCGCACGGTCCGGGCGGTCGAGACGGGGGACCGGCAGGTCCGCACCGACGTCCGCCGAGCCGACGAGCTGGGCCACGTCGCCACCGCCCTCGACGACCTGGTGACCCGCTTGGACGAGCTCGAGCGAGCCCGTGCCGTCGAGGACGAGCGCCGCAGCGCGATGTTCGCCAGCGTGAGCCACGACCTGCGGACGCCGCTGTCGGCCCTGCGGGCCGCCGTCGAAGCGCTCGAGGACGGGCTCACGCCCGAGCCGGAGCGCTACCTGCGGTCGATGCACCGCGACGTGGAGGCGCTCACCTCGCTCGTGGACGACCTCTTCCTCCTGGCTCGCATCGAGTCCGGCTCCCTCGAGATGCCGCCGGCTCGCGTCGACCTCGGCGAGATCGTCGACGAGGCCGTCGAGGCCCTGGCGCCGGCGGCCGCCGCCCACCAGGTCGAGCTGGTCGTCGTCGCCAGCGGGGCCACGATGGTGGAGGGCAACGCCGTCGCCCTCGGCCGCGTCGTGCGCAACCTGCTCGACAACGCCATCCGGCACAGCCCCCCAGGCTCCGCCGTCACCGTCGCCGTGGAGGCGGGCGCCCGCCCCACGGTCCGGGTCGTCGACGAGGGCACCGGCTTCCCGGCCTCGTTCCGGGGGGCCGCCTTCGAGCGGTTCACCCGCTCCGACGCCAGCCGCAGCCGGGCCACGGGCGGCGCCGGGCTCGGCCTGGCCATCGCCCACGGGCTGGTGGCGGCGCACGGCGGCGAGATCTGGATCGACGACGCCGAGACCGGCAGCGTCGCCTTCGCCCTCCCCACGCCGGCCTGAGCGACGCGCGCCGGGCTCAGCCCTCGGCGCGCTTGTGGATCAGCTCGACCCGCTGCTCGGAGGCGTTGACGTCGGCGCCCTTCTCCTCGAGGAGGGCGGCCCGGTCCTTCTCGGCCTCGCGGGTGGCCTTCTCCACGTCGGCCCGGGCCATGGCGGCGTCGACGCCCTGCTCGTGGATGAGCTCGGCCCACTCCACGAGGGTGGCGACCATCTCGTCCTCGGGGACGACGGCCACGTTGCGGCCCTTGACGAACAGGTGGCCCCGCTTGTTGCCCGCGGCGATGCCGATGTCGGCATCCCGGGCCTCACCGGGGCCGTTGACGACGCAGCCCATGACGGCCACCTGGAGCGGGATCTCGCGCTCTCCGAAGGCCTCCATGGCCTCCTTGGCGACCGCGATCACGTCGATCTCCGCCCGGCCACAGCTCGGACAGGCGATGAGGTCGACGTTCTTGCGCTCCCGCAGGCCGAGGGCCTCGAGCAGCTGCCGACCGGCCCGAGCCTCCTCCACCGGGTCGGCGGTGAGGCTGTAGCGGATCGTGTCGCCGATGCCCTCGGCGAGGAGGGTGGCGATCCCCGCGGTGGCCTTCACAAGGCCGGCCGGAGGCGGCCCCGCCTCGGTGACGCCGAGGTGCAGCGGGTGGTCGACGGTGTCGGCCAGGAGACGGTAGGCCTCGATCATGAGCGGCACCGACGACGCCTTCACCGAGATCTTCACGTCCTCGAAGCCGACCTCGCGGAAGTAGGCCAGCTCCATCTCGGCCGACTCCACCATCGCCTCGGGGGTGACGCGGCCGCCGTGCTTCTCGTAGAGCTTCGGGTCGAGGCTGCCCCCGTTCACGCCGATGCGGATCGGGATCCCGCGGTCCTTGCACTCCTGGGCGACGAGCTTGATGTGCTCGGGCTTGCGGATGTTGCCCGGGTTGAGGCGCAAGCAGTGGACGCCGGCGTCGAGGGCGGCCAGTGCCATCTTGTACTGGTGGTGGATGTCGGCCACGATCGGCACCGGGGAGCGGGGCACGATCCGCGCCAGACCCTCCGCCGCCTCGATCTCGTTGCACGTGCAGCGGACGATGTCGGCCCCGGCGGCGGCCAGCCCGTAGATCTGCTGGAGGGTGCCCTCCACGTCGGCGGTCTTCGTGACCGTCATCGACTGCACGGTGATCGGAGCACCACCGCCGACGGGCACCGCCCCGACCATGACCTGCCGGGTGGCCCGACGAGGGTAGGAGGACTGACCTATCTCCACGACGGCACCTCTGGCCGGAGGCGAGCCGGCTCCGCCGGTCGCCGGGAGGCACCTGCGGAGGACGGGCGGAGCGAAGCGACGTCCGGAGCAGGCATCGGCTCAGCCCAGGCCGATCGGGTCGACGATGTCGAGGTAGATCGACGACACGCCGATGAGCACGAGGAACATGAACACCGCGTAGGTGAGCGGCAGGAGCTTCGACACGTCGGCCATGTGGCGCCGCCCGCCGATGGAGCGGATGCGCTCGTAGGTGGCGACTGCGGCGTGACCACCGTCGAGCGGAAGCAGCGGGATCATGTTCAGGACGCCGATCGAGATGTTCACGAAGGCGAGGAGCAGGAGGAAGCCGGCCATGCCGTCCTCGCTCATGTCCGCGCCGAGGCGAGCCACGCCGTAGATCGACACGAGGCGGTTCTCGTCGCCCTCCTCCACGGCGCGGCCGCTGCCCCCGCCGGTGGCCGGCCCGGACGAGGGCTCTCCCTCGCGACCGCCCTCCACGACCGACGAGGCGAAGTCACCCACGCCTCCGGTGAAGAAGCGGGTCAGGTTGACCACCGTCTCCTTCATCGTGAAGGCGGTCTGTTCGCCGGCCAGCACGACGGAGTCCACGAGGCTGCCGGTGACATCGGGCCGCTCGGGGTAGGCCCCGGCGATCCCGAGGAAGCCGAGGGCGGGGTCGTCCGGTCGGTTCCCGATCGTGGCCTCGAGCATGAGCGTGCGCCCGTCTCGCTCGACCTCGACGGCCAGGGTGTCGCCGGGCCGCTCGGCCACGAGCGGGCCCACGTCGGCGAAGGCGTCCACCGGCTGCCCGTCGATGCTGAGGAGGCGGTCGCCGGGCTCGATGCCGGCCGCGTCGGCTCCGGAGCCGTCGGTGACGCTGCCGACCTCCCAGTCCGACTCGTCGTAGACGACCCCGAGGTCCTCGGCCTGGCGGCTGTACGCCGGCACCCCTACGAACGCGAACACGACGAAGAACAGGACGAACGCCTGGAGCACGTGCATGATCGACCCGCCCGACACCGTGAGGAGGCGCTTGGGGTAGGACTGCTGCCGGTACGTGCGGGGCTCGTCCTCCGGAGGCACCTCGTCGAGGTTGTTCATGCCGATGATGCGGACGTAGGCGCCCACCGGGATGAGCTTGATCCCGTACTCGGTCTCGCCCCGTCGGAACGACCAGATCTTCGGGCCGAAGAAGAGGAAGAACTCGGTGACCTTCATCCCCGACCACTTGGCCGCCAGGTAGTGGCCGAGCTCGTGCAGGAAGATCATCACCGAGAGGGCCCCGATGATGAGCAGCCAGCCCTTGCCGGCCCACAGGCCGAGGCCCACCGTGGCGCCGACGACCAGGGCCAGCCGCCACCAGCCGCCCGCGATCTCGCCCCGAGGCTCGGCCCCTCCCGCGGCGCCGGTCATGCGGACCGACACCGGCGGCGGAGGCGGGTCGGTGTCGGGGGTGCGGATGTCGGTCACGAGCGATGCCTCTCCTCGATGACCGCCCGGGCCGCACGGCGGCCACGGCGGTCGGCGTCGATGACGGCGTCGACGCTGTCGGCTGGACCCCCATCATGCCGGTCCAGGACCGCCTTCAGGACGTCAGGGATGGCGATCCAGGGGATCTCGCCGGCCAGGAAGGCGGCCACAGCCACCTCGTTGGCTGCGTTCAGGGTGGCCGGGGCGAGCTCTCCGGCCCGTCCGGCGGCGTAGGCCAGCCCGAGGCACGGGAAGGCCTCCAGGTCCGGCGGCTCGAAGTCGAGGCGGGCCAGCTGGGTCCAGTCGACGCGCCCGAACGGCGTGGCCACCCGCTCCGGGTAGGCGAGGGCGTAGGCGATCGGGAGCCTCATGTCGGGCAGGGACAGCTGCGCGATCGTGGCCCCGTCGGTCATCTCGACCATCGAGTGCACGACCGACTGCGGGTGCACGACCACCTCGATCCGGTCGTAGCCCACACCGAAGAGCTCGTGGGCCTCGATGACCTCGAGGCCCTTGTTCATGAGGGTGGAGGAGTCCACCGTGATCTTCGGTCCCATGGACCAGGTGGGATGGGCAAGGGCGTCCGCCGGGGTGACCTCGGCCAGCTGGCTGCGGCTCCGGCCCCGGAAGGGCCCGCCCGACGCGGTGAGGACGATCCGGGCCACCCAGTCCCCCGCCTCGGCGGCCGGGTGCTGGGACCGGAGGCACTGGTGCACGGCGCAGTGCTCGCTGTCCACCGGAACGACCTCCCCCGCTCCGGGGCGGGCGCGGACCCGACGGACCACCGGGCCGCCCGCGATGAGCGACTCCTTGTTGGCGAGGGCGAGCCGGCGGCCGGCCTCGAGGGCGGCGAGCGTGACGCCCAGGCCGGCGAACCCCACCACGCCGTTGACGCAGACGTCGCCCATGGGCGCGATGCGAGCCAGAGCGTCGGGTCCGGCCAGGACCTCGGTGCCCGCCGGCACCTGTGCCTCGAGCTCGGCCGCCCTCGACGCGTCGGCGATCGCGACCACCTTGGGGCCGACCCGACGGGCCTGCTCGGCCAGCGCCTCCACCGACGACCCGGCTCCCAGCGCCACGACCTCGAACCGGTCGGGCTCCGCCGCGACGACCTCCAGGGTCTGGGTGCCGATCGACCCGGTGGATCCCGCGACCGAGACCGTGGTGACCATCGGTCCAGGCTAGCGAGGGCCCGCCGCGGCGCCACGACCGCCCGAGGGAACCCGCGCTACACCTCACGCTCGGTTCTGCCGATACGGGCCCATGCAGTCGCGCACCCGTGGCTCCCGGTCGTCGCGAGCCCTCTGGAGGGCTTCGGTGGCGCTGCTCGCCGTCGCCACCGCGATCGTGGCCGCTGGGTGGGGTAGCGACCGAGCCACGGTGGCGGTCGCCGACGGGTCCTCCCTCGCCGCCTCCGTGCTGGCGACGGTCCTCCTCGCTCGGGCCGCCCTCCGGGCCGGCTCCGCCCGGCGGGCCTGGACCTGGCTCGCGCTGGGAGCCGGCCTCTGGACCGCAGGCGAGCTCATCTGGACCTGGATCGAGGTCGTCGAGGACCGCTCGGTGCCGTTCCCCTCCACCGCGGACGTCGCCTACCTCGGGGCGACACCGTTCATCGTCGTCGGGGTGGTGGCCTTCGCAGGCGGCGGTCGCACCGCGTGGTTCCAGCTCCGCAACCTCCTCGACAGCCTGCTCGTCGCCACCACGGCCCTCTTCGTCACCTGGGCCCTCGTGCTCGGGCCGGTGTGGCGGGGCGACAACGGCGACGCCTTCGCCACCGTCGTGTCGGTCGCCTACCCGATGACGGACCTGGCGCTGGCGGTCCTCGCGATCGTGGTGGTGCGCAGGACGGACACCTCGCATCGCGCTGCGCTGACCTGGCTGGCGGCGTCGCTGCTCGTGATGGGCGTCGTCGACTCTGCGTTCACCTGGATGCTCAACCAGGGGACCTTCTCCGCTCAGCACCCGATCGTGATGCTGTGGCCGGCCGCCTACCTCCTCCTGGCCTACTCGACGACCCGGGCCGAGGAGGAGACCGAGCCGCAGAGCGGTCCAGAACCGCTGACGGCGGTCGTAGCGCCCTACGTCCCCTTGGTCGCCGCCGCCGCCGTGGCCGCACCGAGGCTGGCCAGCGCCGAGGCGCTGGGGCCGTTCCTGACCGCTGTGGGCGCCGTGGCGGTCGTACTGGTCCTGGCCCGGCAGGTGCTCACCACGTGGGATCTGCGCGCCACGGTGGCCGCGCTGCGGGCCAGGGAGGCCGAGCTCCACCGGCTCGCCCACCAGGACCCGCTCACCGGCGTGGCCAACCGCGCCCGCCTCACGGAGCGGCTCGAGCACCTCCTGACGCGGCCCGATGCCGCTCCGGCGGTCGTCTACATCGACCTCGACGGGTTCAAGGAGGTCAACGACCGCTTCGGCCACGCGACCGGCGACCAGCTCCTGGTCGAGGTCAGCCAGCGCCTCGTCGCCTGCACGGACGAGCACATGCTGCTGGCCCGCCTGGGCGGGGACGAGTTTGTGGTGCTCGTCGAGCACGGCCACGACGCCGCCCGTGCCGTCGCACGGTGCATCCTCCGCAGCTTCGAGCAGCCCTTCCACCACCAGGGCGAGCAGATCCCGTTCCGGGCCTCCCTCGGCATCGCGTCGGCTCCTGCCGGAGGGAGCCCCGAAGAGGCGGTGCGACGGGCCGACGCCGCGATGTACGCCGCCAAGTCGAACGGCAAGGGCCATGCCGTGGACTACCCGGCGGACACCCTGGACCCCCACGTCACCATCTCCCGCTGACGCGGGTCCGGTACGCCGGCCCGACTAGACGAAGAAGTCCTTCAGGGTGGCGAGGAGCCACACGGAAGGGAGCACGAACAGCATCCCGTCGAAGCGGTCCATGAGACCTCCGTGGCCCGGAAGGATCGTGCCCATGTCCTTCACGCCGAGGTCCCGCTTCACGAGCGACTCGGTGAGGTCCCCGAGCGGCGCGAACAGCGCCACCGCCAGGCCCACGAGTGCACCCTCGGCAAACGAGTCGATCGGTCCGAACCCGATCAGCGCGCTCAGCACCACCACCACGACGAAGGCCACCGCGCACCCGCCGAGGAGGCCCTCGACGGTCTTGTTGGGGCTGGCGGCCGACAGCGGCTGACGGCCGGCGTTCTTGCCGACGAAGAGCCCGCCCACGTCGTAGCCGACCGTGCCCAGGATGGCGGCGAGGAGGATGCCCAGGCCCGGGTCCCCGAGACCGAGCATGAGGCCGGCGAAGGATCCGGAGAAGCCGACCCACAGCACCCCGAGGAGGGTGACGCCGACGTTCAGCACCGGCGACTCGTGGGCGGCCCCCACGAGGTACCAGAGCAGCGCCACGGCGGTGGTGAGGAAGAGGACCGTGGGGTAGGCGGCCGGGCCGTAGTTGTAGGCGCCGACCACGAGCCCGACCGAGCCGACGATGCCGGCCAGCGCGACCGGCTGGTAGCCCGCCTGGCGGAGCACCCCGTAGAGCTCGGCCACGGCCAGCCCGATGACGACGGTGACGAGGACGGTGGCCGGCATCGGCCCGAGGTTGAACAGGATGAGCGCGAGCGCGAGGAAGCCCACGCCCACGCCCACCGCCACGCCCATGTCGCGGTCGCTCCCGCCGGCCCGCGCCGGGGGGCGGGCACCGCGCCGGGGAGCGGCCTGGCCGGATGGGCGGCGGCGGGCGCGCGGCGCTGCCACCACCGGCTCGTGGTAGGGGATGTGGTCCTCCTGGTCCTCGGGCTCCCAGGCGGCCTCGAAGCCGTCATCGTCGAGGTCCGGGAGGTCGTCGTCGACGTCGGCGAAGACAGACGGGCCAGGGGGGACGCCGGCGTCGAGGTCCGCGAAGGTGTGGTACTCGTCGTGGCTGAGGCGCTCGCTGGTGTCGAGCGCGCCCAGGCGGGCGTCGTCGGCCTGGACGGTCCAGTCCTCGAAGTCGTCCTGCGGCGCGCTGTCGTCTCGCCAGCGGGGGCTCGCCGAGGCGAAGGACGCCCAGTCCTCCAGGTCGGCGTGCGGGTCCTCCTCCTCCGGCAGGATCTGGGGCACCTGGCCGGTGGCGGGCTCGGTCCAGTGGGGCAGCTCGACCTGCTCCGAGATGGGCTCGGACACGGCGCTGAGGTCCTCCCCGGGCGGCTCGGCCACCGCGGGCCGCTCGATGTCGCGCGGGTCGGAGGAGGATCCGAGCGGGAAGCGCAGCACCGGACGGGGCCCCTCCCCCACGTTGGACTGCGGCCGGTCCCCGTAGCGGGGCTGGTCGTCCCCGCGCCGGGGCGCCACCTCACCGCGCTCGATCGCCTCGGCCGCCTCCTCGGCGCCGATGATGCGCACGCCTTCGGTGGGCGGGTCGGGGCGCTTGTCCTCTGGATCGGATCGGCGGTCGTGGTCCATGGGACCTCCTTGCGTCGGCGGTGCCCGGCGCGCCCGGAACCGGGCTCGCGCTCAGACCTCGAGCAGCTCGTGCTCTTTCTGCTCGAGGGCCTTGTCGATCTCGGCCTCCTGGGCGTGGGTGAGCTTGTCGAGCTCCTTCTCGGCCCGGGTGACCTCGTCTTCGGTGATGTCCCCCTCCTTGGCGAGGGCATCGAACTCGTGCCGCGCGCTGCGGCGCAGGTTGCGGATGGCGATCCGCCCGTCCTCGGCCATGCCCTTCACCACCCGCACGAGGTCCTTGCGACGCTCGGCGGTGAGCTGCGGGAACGCGAGGCGGATGACCTGGCCGTCGTTGCTGGGGTTGAGGCCGAGGTCCGAGTGCTGGATGGCCTTCTCGATGGCGCCCAGCGCGCTCTTGTCGTACGGGCTGATCACGAGCATCCGGGCCTCGGGCACCTGGAACCCGGCGATCTGCTGGAGCGGGACCTCGCTGCCGTAGTACTCGACCGGCAGCTTCTCGACGAGGGCCGGCGTGGCCCGGCCGGTGCGGATGCTGCTGAACTCGGCCCGAGCGTGCTCGACGGCCTTCTGCATCTTCTCGGCCGTGTCGTCGAGGACCAGCTTGAGCATCTCGGCGCTCATCGGGGCGCGGGCCTCCCGTAGATCATCGGACCACAGTACCGATCGGCTCTCCGGAGAGGATGGACCGGACGTTGCCCTTCCCGAGCAGGTCGAACATCACGATGGGGAGCCGGTTGTCCATGCAGAGCGTGATCGCGGTCGAGTCCATCGCCTTCAGCCCCCGGTTGAGCACGTCGAGGTAGGTGACCTCGGGGATCAGTGTGGCACCCGGGTTGGTGCGGGGGTCGTCGGTGTAGAGGCCTTCGACGCCGGAGTGGGTCCCCCGGAGCATGGCATCGGCCTCGATCTCCACGGCTCGGAGCGCGGCGGCGGTGTCGGTGGTGAAGAACGGGTTGCCCGTCCCCGCCGCGAAGATCACCACCCGGCCCTTCTCGAGGTGGCGGATGGCACGCCGGCGGATGTAGGGCTCCGCCACCTGGGACATGTGGATGGCCGACTGGACGCGGGTGGGCTGGCCGAGGCGCTCCAGCGTGTCCTGGAGGGCCAGCGAGTTGATGACGGTCGCCAGCATGCCCATGTAGTCGGCCTGGGCCCGGTCCATGCCGGCCCCGGCGCCGGTCATGCCCCGCCAGATGTTCCCGCCACCGACCACCACGGCCACGTCGACCCCGAGCTCACGGGCGCTGACGATCTCACCCGCGACGAACTCGGCGATCTTCCCGTCGATCGGGTTGTCCTCCCCGGCGAACGCCTCGCCGGAGAGCTTCAGCAGGACCCGCGCGTAGGTCGGGGCGCTCAAGAGCCGATGTAGACCTGGGCGAACTGGGCGATGGACGCGCTGCCGAGCAGGTCGGTGATCGACTGCTTGTCGTCCTTGGCGTACGGCTGCTCGAGGAGGACCTGGTCCTTGTACCAGGCGTTGAGCCGGCCCTCCACGATCTTGGCGATCGCCTGCTCGGGCTTGCCCTCGGCGCGGGTGATCCCCTCGAGGGTGTCCCGCTCGGCGTCGGCATCGGCCTGCGGGACCTGGTCGCGGCTCAGGTACTTGGGCTTGCTGAAGGCGGCCGAGACGGCCACCTCGTGGGCCAGGGCCTCGTCGCCCCCTTCGAGCACGACGACGACGCCGTTCACGCCGCGGCCCTCCTGCTTGTGCAGGTAGGTGTCGACGGCCTGGCCCGGCGCCACGTCCACCCGGATCACCCGCCCGACGTCGATGTTCTCCTTCAGCGCGACCTTGAGGTCGTCCACCTTCTCCTTGATGGCGTCGGCCGAGTCACCGGCCAGCGTGGCCTCGAGGAGCTGGTCGAGCACCTCCAAGAACTGCTCCGACTTGGCCACGAAGTCCGTCTCGCACTTCAGCTCGACCACGGCGGCGGCGGTGTCGGTGCGCCCGACGGCCACGGCGCCCTGGGTGTTCTCGCGGTCGGCGCGGTCGACCGACTTGGCCAGGCCCTTCTCTCGGAGGGCCTTGGCGGCGGCGTCGAAGTCACCGCCGGTCTCCTCCAGGGCGCGCTTGGCGTCCATCATCCCGGCCCCGGTGGCCTGGCGCAGGTTCTGCACGTCCTTCGCGGTGAACGACATCGTGGGTAGAGCTCCTCGGGTTCGATCGGTGGCAGGTGGGCGGGCTCGGGCCCGCGACGGCTCGGGCGCGGGCCGTCTGGGGCCCTGGGGGTCAGCCCTCGGTGGGGGCCTCGGCCTCGCCCTCCGTGGGGGCCTCGGCCTGGGCCGGGGTCTGGGCCTCGGGGACGATCTCGGCCTCGGCGGGCGCAGCCGCCGCCGGCTCGGCGGGGGCGGCCTCGGGGGCCGGCCCGGTGTTCGGCGCGGCCGCCTCCCCCTCCGGGAGCACCGAGGGCTCCGCCTCGACGACGGGGGCGGCAGGAGCGGCCGCCGTGGCGGCGAGGCGGGCGTCGCGCTCCTGCTGGGCGAGGAGCGCCTGCCGGCGGGCCTCGGCCTGCTGGGCGGCGACCCGGGCCTCGTCGTCCTCGCTGCGGGTGGGGGCGGGCGCGCCACCGGTGCCGCGACGGGAGGCGATGTAGCGGCCCTCCTCCACGGCGTCGGCGATCACCCGGCACATGAGGGTGCCGGAGCGGATGGCGTCGTCGTTGCCCGGGATCACGTACTGGATGACGTCGGGGTCGCAGTTGGTGTCGACCACCGCGATGATCGGCAGCCCCAGCTTGTTGGCCTCGGTGACCGCGATGTGCTCCTTCTTCGTGTCGAGGATGAACACCGCGTCGGGGAGCTTCTCCATCTGCGCGATCCCGCCGAGGTTGCGCTCCAGCTTCTCCAGCTCGCGGCTGAGGAGGAGCGCTTCCTTCTTGGGCATGGCGTCGAACTCGCCCGAGGCCCGCATGCGGCGGTACTCCTGCATCTTGGCGACCCGCTTGCCGATGGTCTCGAAGTTGGTGAGCATGCCGCCCAGCCAGCGCTGGTTGATGTAGGGCATGCCGACCTTCTCGGCGTAGGACTGGATCGGGTCCTGAGCCTGCTTCTTGGTGCCGATGAAGAGCACCGTGCCACCGTCGGCCACCAGGTCGCGGACGAAGGTGTAGGCGGTCTCGATCCGCTGCAGCGTCTGCTGCAGGTCGATGATGTAGATGCCGTTGCGCTCACCGAAGATGAACCGCTTCATCTTCGGGTTCCAACGGCGGGTCTGGTGACCGAAGTGGACACCAGCCTCGAGCAGCTGCTTCATGGTGACGACGGCCACGAGGGCTCCTTCCCGGGGTTCGCTGTGCCGGCGGCGCCGGCGCCGGACCAGGCGCCTCGGGAGGCGACCGCGGGATGGTCCGGGTGCTGGATGGTTGTGGGCGGCCAGACGGTCGTCGGGCCGACCGGCGATGCTAGCGGGGCGCCGCCCGGCCCGGCCAACGGCCACCGGATCGCCCTCCCGCCGGCCCTACCCCCTGAAGATGCCCCTGGTGGCCGACCACCCCCACAGCCCGCTGCCCACGGCGTCCTCCACGAGGCTGATCGCGTTGCCCTGGAGGTGGTCGCGCAAGGCGGTGTCGAAGGACCGGCACGACGGGGGGCGGTCCACGAGGGCGAGGCCGACCTCCCGGAGCGCCTCCTCGCTGCCGGGCAGGTCGTCGTGGGCGCGGAGCCCGCCGACCGACACAACGACGTGCTGCGCGCCGGCCACCTCGGTACGGGGCACCGGGACCACCAGGTCGCCCCGGGCGGCGATCGAGGTCACCTCCACGAGGTGGGCCACCTCCTCCCAGCGGTCCCGCAGCTCGGCCTGGAAGTCCGACGCCTCCGAGAGCTGCGCCGGCGAGGCGGCATCGGCGTCGAGCCCGGTGAGCCACTCACCCACCTCGAGCGCACGATCACCGGCGACGGTGGTCTGCTGGGCGGCGATCGCCGTGGCCAGGTCGGCGCCCGTGTGGGGGGAGGCCAGGGTGACCACCTCACCGAGGTGCTCCCGGACCCAGCCAGGTCCGTGGCGGTCGACCAGCTCGATGATCGCGGCTCGCACCACGAGGCCGCCCTGGGAGTGGGCCAACAGGTCGACGGGCAGACCCGGGGCCTCCTCGACGGCCTGCTCCACGACGTCGGCGAGGGCGGCGCCGCTGACCCACAGGTCCTCCTGGCTGTCAACCTTGCCGTACGGGTTGGCCGGCAGCCGGGCGAAGGCCCGACCTCGCTGCGGGGTGGTCCCGCCGGCATAGCTGAAGCGGGCGGTGTCGTCGGTGTGGTAGCCCAGCGCCCCGAGGTCGAGGTCGTCGATGGCGGCGTCGTCGCTGGTGGAGCCCAGCCCGCCGACCCGGACCGCGAGGCGACGCCCCGCGGGCGGCCCCGGCGCGGTCCCGGAGGGGGTGCAGGGCCGGGACGCCACCCGGTGGGCGTCGAGCGCCGCGTCGACCACCCCGGTCGCCATGCGGATCGGGTAGGGCACCGCGTAGTGGGCCAGGGTGCGCAGCACCTCCGAGCCGTTCCGCCGCAACCACCCGCCCGCCAGCCCGACCCCGTCGGCCGCCCGGTCGAAGCCCCAGGCGGCGGCGCCGCCGACGAGGTCGCCCACCCCGCCCACCAGCTGCGCGAGGGCGCTGCGCTCGCCACCCGGCCCCAAGCCTGGAGGCAGCTCGAAGGCGACCAGGTGGACCGGCACGGGCCCCCGCTCGAAGAGGGTGGCCGGGTCGAAGTACGCATCGCCTCGTCGAGCCCCCAGGTGGAACCCCGGCCCCGCCTGCCCCACCACCTGGCCCTGCTCGACGCGCTGGCCGACCACGACCGAGATCTCGGCGAGGAACGAGTAGCTCGTCCGGACCCCGTCGGGGTGGGAGACGGTGACGTGGCGGTGGCCCGCCACCGCGCCCGCGAACACCACCGTGCCGTCGGCGGTCGCCCGGATCGGGGTGACCTCGGCCAGGGCGTACTCGAGGCCACGGTTCCCGGGCTGCCAGGGCGAGGCCGGCGGTCGGAACGGGTCGAGGACCGGGGCGTCCACCGGGGGGAGGTGCGGGGCCGGGGGGTCGGCCGCCGCGTCGACGGCGGCCACGGAGCCGGTGAGGAGGAGCACCACGACGATGGCGGCCGCGGCGGACCGGGGGCGGCGCCAGGCACGTCGCCGGTCCGAGGTGGGCCCGGTCCCCCGGCACGGCGCGGCGGCCGGCTCGGGGCGGGCGGAGCCGTGGAGAGCGCCGCGCTCGCGGGCGTGGACGGGGGTGCGGCGCACGGCCACGGGGCCTCCCTGCGGGGCCGGGGCGCGGCGGGGCGCGCCAGGTCAGCAGCAGGGGGAAGCAGGGGCGGCTCGCGCCGCTCGTGCACCTAGGCGTCGAAGACGGCCGGGGGGCGGAAGGGGCCGGCGGTGGGCCGGCGAGGACCCCTGAGGGTCAGGCGGGCTCGCGCTCCGAGGCGGCGAGGCGGGCCCGGAGCTGGATCACCGACTTGGTGTGGATCTGGCACACCCGGCTCTCGGTGACGCCCAGGATGGAGCCGATCTCGGCGAGGGTGAGACCCTCGTAGTAGTAGAGCGTGAGGACGGTCTTCTCCCGCTCGGGGAGGCGGTTGAGGGCGTCGGCCAGGAGGTGGCGCATCTCCTCCACCTCGTAGGCCGCCACCGGGCCGAGGCCCTGGTCCGCGATCGTGTCGCCCAGGGTCATGGAGTCTCCCCGGTCACCGGTGGAGAGCATCTCGTCGAGCGCCACGAGGCCGGTGAAGGAGATCTGCCCGAGGGTGGTCTGGAGCTGGTCGTCGGTGAGGTCGAGCTCGTTGGCGAGCTCCTGGTCCGTGGGGGTGCGGTGCAGCTCGCCCTCGAGCTTGGCGTAGGCCTTCTCGATGGCCCGGGCCTTCGCCCGGACCGATCGCGGCACCCAGTCGATCGATCGCAGCTCGTCGAGGATGTTCCCCTTGATGCGGGCGATGGCGTAGGTCTCGAACTTGAAGCCCCGGTCGGGGTCGAACTTGTCGATGGCGTCGATCAGCCCGAAGATCCCGTAGGACACGAGATCGGCCTGGTCCACGTTCTGGGGGAGTCCGGTGGCCACCCGGCCGGCCACGTACTTGACCAGCGGCGAGTAGTGCACGATCAGCTGGTCCCGCAGCGTCGGCGCGCCGTAGGCCTTGTACTCGGCCCAGAGGCGTTCGATGTCCGGTTCGGGTTCGGTGCTCAAGATGTGGCCTCTCGCCCTAGGCCCGTGGGTGCGTAGCGTCGTAGACGCACCGGAGCCGCTCGCGGCTGACGTGAGTGTACCGCTGGGTGGTGGCGAGGTCGGCGTGGCCCAGCAGCTCCTGGACCGCCCGCAGATCGGCACCGCCGTCGAGGAGGTGCGTGGCGAAGGTGTGGCGCAGCGCGTGCGGATGGGTGGGCGCCGCGGCTCGCCGGTCGAGGAGGCGGTGCACGTCGCGGGCGGTGAGGCGACGACCACGGCGGTTCCGGAAGAGGGCGGCCCGAGCGTCCGCGTCGGCCGCGGGCAGCTGCTCGGCCAGCTCCAGCCAGCGGCGCAGAGCAGCGACGGACGCTTCGCTGAGCGGCACCCCGCGCTGCTTGCCGCCCTTGCCCCACACGGTGGCGCGGCCCCGCTCGAGGTCGAGGTCCTCGACCTGGAGCCCGCAGAGCTCACCCACCCGGAGCCCTGAGCCGTAGAGGACCTCGAGGACGGCGTCGTCTCGAGCTCGGATCGGTGCCGGGTCCTCGACGGCACGACGGGGAGGCTCGTCGAGGAGGGCGTTGAGCTCGTCCTGGCGGAGCACACGGGGCAGGCGGCCGTCGCCCCGGGGCGCGCTGAGGCCCGCCGAGGGGTCGACGGGCACGAGACCTCGGCGGGTCGCCCACCGGAAGTACCGCCGGAGCGCGGACGCCTTCCGGGCCATGGAGCGGCGGGCGTAGCCGGCCTCGGCGAGGTGGGCGAGGTAGCGGCGCAGCAGGGTGCGGTCCACCGAGCCCGGGGCGTCGACCGTCTCCCGGGCCGACCAGGCCACGAACCCGGCCAGGTCCCGACCGTAGGCGGCGACGGTGCGCGGCGCGGCACCGGTGAGCGACGCCAGGAACTCCTCCAGGTGCCAAGCCATCGGTCGACCGTACCGCCGCGGCGGTCCCGGGTGAAGCACGTCACGCTGTGGCCCGCCGCTCGTACCAGCCGCCCTCTGCGCTCACCCACCCTGAGGCGGTGAGCTGCTCGAGCGCGACCGCAAGGTCCGGCAGGGCGAGCCCGGTGCGCACCGCCAGGTGCTCGAAGGTGGCCGGCTCCCAGTCGAAGGCCCCCAGGACCGCGGCCTCCAGCGCCGAGGGCGCAGGGCGAGGATCGACACCCGCCCGGTGGCGACCGCGCTGCAGGCCGAGGGCCACGAGGACGTCGCCGACGTCGCGCACCGGGGTGCACCCCTCGGCCAGGAGCTGGTTCACCCCTGCCGCGGCGGGGCTTCGGACCGAGCCCGGGACGGCCATCACATCGATGTCGCGCCGGATGGCTTCGTGGACGGTGTGCAGCGAGCCGCCGACGGCGTGGGACTCGACGACGACCACCAGGTGGCTCAGCCCGGCGATGACCCGGTTCCGGGCCGGGAAGCGCCAGCCGACGGGGTGGGTGCCGAGGGGCGCCTCACCGAGGAGCAGGCCCTCCGCGGCCACCGATGCCCACAGGTCCCGGTGGCGGCGGGGGTAGGGGACGTCGATGCCGGATCCGACCACCGCCACCGGCTTCGCCGCGTCGGCGCGGCCGGCCCGGGCGTCGAGGGCGCCTCGGTGGGCGGCGCCGTCGATGCCGAGGGCGAGGCCGGAGACCACGTGCACCCCGGCGGCGGAGAGCTCGCGGCCGAGCTCGCGGGCCAGGCCGGCCCCGGTGCCCGTGCAGCGGCGGGTGCCCACGATGGCCACCCGGGGACCCTCGAGGGCGTCGAGCGGGCCCTGGGTGAAGACCACGGCGGGCGGTTCGGGGTCCTCCACCAGGCAAGGGGGGTACGCCGGGGCACCGTCGCCGAGGCCGATCCTGGGGTGGGGGCGCACCGTCACCCCCGCCTCCTGGTGGGCCTCAAGCCGGGCGGCAGGATCCACCCCGTGGGCGGCGGCGGCCCACGACGCAGCCAGGGTCGTGAGGTCCTCCCCCGGGCTCAGGGCGAGCCGGAGCCGCCCGGGGTGCCCGGCGCGGGCGAGGGCCCAGGCCTCGGTGGGGGCTCGGCGGTCGAGGAGGGCGAGCAGGCGGCGGGGGCCCATCCCCGGGAGGCCGGCCAGCGCGGCGAGGGCACCCAGCTCGTCGTCGACGGGGTTCATCCGGCCGCCGCCGGCAGGCTGGTCGAAGCCGCGGCGTCGACCCGCAGGCTGAGGGCGAGGGCGACGTGGCGGACCCCTAGCTCGTGGGGGGCACCGTCGAGGTCGGCCACGGTGCGGGCCACCCGACGGACGCGGTGGAGGCCTCGGGCCGACAAGCGCCCCTCGCGAAGGGCTCCGAGCAGGAGGGCGGTGGCGGGTTCGTCGAGCGGACCCACCTCGTCCAGCCGCTGGGCCGGGAGCTCTGAGTTGCAGCGGACGCCCCGCTCCGCGGCAAGCGCACGGGCTGCCCGCACCCGAGCCGCCACCGGGCCCGACGGCTCACCCGGTTCGGCGGTGAAGAGGTCGTCGGGGGTGGGCCGCTGGACCTCGACCCGCAGGTCGAACCGGTCCAGCAGGGGACCGGACAGCCGACGCTGGTAGCGCAGCCGCGCCCCGTCCGTGCAGCGGCAGCCACCCGGGCGGCCGCCATGGCCACAGGGACAGGGGTTCATCGCCGCGACGAGCAGGAACCGGGCGGGGAACGTGACCGTGGCCGCGGCGCGGGCCACCCGCACCTGGTGCTCCTCGAGGGGCTGGCGGAGGGCATCGAGCACGTGGGGCGCGAACTCGGCCAGCTCGTCGAGGAAGAGCACCCCGTGGGTGGCGGCCGAGATCTCGCCTGGGCGCATGAGGGAGGTGCCGCCCCCGATGAGCGCCACCGACGAGGCGCCGTGGTGGGGGGCCCGGAAGGGCGGCACCCGCACCAGCCCGCCGGCGGGCAGGCCGAAGCCACCGGCCGAGTGGATGCGGGTGGCCTCCAGCGCCTCGCGGTCGGTGAGGGGCGGGAGGATGGAGGGGAGCCGGGAGGCCAGCATCGTCTTGCCCGCCCCAGGGGGACCGAGCATGAGCAGGTGGTGGCCGCCGGCGGCCGCCACCTCGAGGGCGTAGCGAGCGAGCGGTTGGCCGCGCACGTCGGCCAGGTCGGGTGGGGCGGGCGGGAGGGGGGCTGCACGGGCGGGGCCCGGCTCGGGCCAGGGCTCCTCGCCCCGGGCGCAGGCCACCACCTGGCTGAGGCTGTGCACCGGGTGGAGCGGGCGCCCGCCCACCAACCGGGCCTCGTCCACGCTCTCGACCGGCAGCACGAGGGCGGCGCTCCCGAGGGCCTCGGTGAGGCACACGGTGCCCGCCACCGGGCGGACCCGCCCGTCGAGGCCGAGCTCACCGAGGAACGCCAGCCCGGCCAGCGCCGACGCCTCGATCTGGCCGTCGGCGACCAGGAGCGCCATCGCCACGGCGAGGTCCAGCCCCGAGCCGACCTTGCGGACGGTGGGCGGAGCGAGGTTGACGGTGACCCGCTTGAGGGGCCACCTGAGCCCGCTGCACTCGATGGCGGCCCGAGCCCGATCGCGCACCTCCCGACAGGAGGCATCTGGCAGGCCCACGACCGCGAAGGTCGGCAGGCCGTCGGTGACGTGGACCTCGACGGTGACGGCGTGGCCGTCCACGCCGAGGAGGGTGGCGGAGGGGACGAGGCCGAGCACGGAACGCTCCTCGTTCGGGCACCGAGCGGTGCCGGGGACCGGAGGAGGCCGTGGCCGCCCAGGGGCGGGGCGCTGGCCGTCGAGGCGCCACCGCCACCCTAGGCACCGGGGGCAGGGGTCGGGAAGGGCTGATCGGGGCGGCGGCGAGGGCGCCGCGGTTCAGCGACCGCGGAACTCGGCGTCGCGCTTCTCGAGGAACGCGGAGATCGCCTCGACGGTGTCGGCGGTGCCGAAGTTGACGGTCTGGGTGCGGGCCTCGTCGTCCAGGGCCTGCTCGAAGGGCTGCTCGAAGGACCGGTCGAGGAGCCGCTTCGTCATGGCCAGGGCGATCGGCGGTCCGGCCGCCAGCTGCCGAGCCCATCCGGCCACGAAGGCGTCGATCTCGTCAGCGGCCACGACGCGGTTGACGAACCCCAGCCGGGCACCCTCCTCGGCGTCCACCAGGTGGGCGAAGAGGGCCAGCTCCTTGGCTCGGTGGACCCCGATCGAGCGGGGCAGCAGCCAGGACAGGCCGCCGTCGAGGCTGAGGCCGCGCTTGGCGAAGATGGCCGAGAAGCGGGCCTCGGGGCTGGCGACCACGAGGTCGCAGCCGAGCGCGAGGCTGAACCCGACGCCGGCCGCCACACCGGTCACCTTGGCGATGGTGGGCTGCGGGAGGTCGTGCCAGGCCTGGACGACGGCGTTGATCCGACGCATCTGCGCCAGCTGGTGCAGCCGAGGGCCGCCACCTCCCCCGGCGAGGTCGGCCCCGGAGCAGAACGCTCCCACGGCGCCGGTGAGCACGACGCACCGCACGTCGGGGTCGGGCCCGGCGGAGCGGGCGACGGCCTCGAGCTCGTCCCACATCGCGTCGTCGATGGCGTTGCGCCGCTCAGGGCGGTCCATCGTGACGGTGAG
Source organism: Acidimicrobiia bacterium (assembly GCA_046565645.1). Lineage (GTDB taxonomy): Bacteria > Actinomycetota > Acidimicrobiia > Acidimicrobiales > VFJN01 > VFJN01. Next base: position 82,068 of record JBKHYD010000019.1, read on the forward strand.
GACCCCCTCGGCGCGAGCGAGCTGGAGCGTGGCCATCGCCGGCACGATACTGAGCCCATGGGGATGGACCCGTACCGCCCGCACCGGCGCACGCCGGCTGACTACGCCATGGTGGCCGCAGCGGTGGTGGTCTGCGTGCTGCTCCTCCTCTGGGCCTTCCTGGGTTGATCGCCCACGGTCAGAAGGCGGCGGGCACCACCTCCAGCTCGCCGCCGAGGATGGCGACGACGTCGAACCGCAGCGACCCGGCCCGGGTGCCGGTGGCGCGCAGGTAGGCGAGAGCAAGGCGCCGGAGGCGGTCCTGCTTCGTCGGCGTGACGGCCTCGACGGGGTGGCCGAACCGGGCGCTGCGGCGCGTCTTGACCTCGACGAAGGCGACGGTGCGGCCCCTGCTGACCACGAGGTCCAGCTCACCTTCCCGGCACCGCCAGTTCCGGGCCAGCACCTCGTAGCCGTGGGCCCGGTACCAGGCGGCCGCGCGCTCCTCCCCCGCTGCGCCCAGCTCCTGGCGTCGACGGTCGACCACGACCGCCAGCATCGCCGGCACCTGTGACAGCGCGGGGGCTCAGAGCTCCTTCTTGGGGAGCTCCTCGATGTTCACGTCCTTGAAGGTGACGATCGTGACCGACGACACGAAGCGGGTCGTCCGGTACATGTCCCACACCCAGGCGTCCTTCAGCGTGAGCTCCACGTAGGTCCGCCCGTCCTCGTCGTGGACCCGCTTGGTGACCTCGTTGGCGAGGTAGAAGCGCCGCTCGGTCTCCACCACGTAGGAGAACATCGGGGCGACGTCCTTGTACTCCTTGTAGAGCTGGAGCTCGATCTCGGCTTCGTACCGCTCGAGGTCCTCGGTCGACATGGCGACCACGCTACCGCTGCGCGGGTCGACCGGAGGCGGGAGCGAAGCGACGCCGAGGGTGCGTCACCTCAGAGGAACGCGGCGCGGTGGGGTGGCCAGATCCGGTGGGTGGCTCGACCGACGATCGCGTCGACGGCGACAGGGCCGATCTCGGGGAAGCGGCTGTCCCGCGAGTTGGTGCGGTTGTCGCCGAGGACGAACACCTGCTCGGCCGACAGGGTGAGCGGCCCGAAGTCGCTGGTGACGGCGCCGTCGGCGAGGTAGGGCTCGAGCAAGCGGACCCCGTCGATCCAGACGACGCCGTCGCGGCCCTCGATCGTCTCTCCGGGCAGCCCGACCACGCGCTTGATGAGCTCGCGGTCGCCCGGGTCGCGCAGCCCGACGCTCTCGAGGGCGTCGTGGAGGAGGCCCTCGACCGCCCCTGTCTCCTCGGCGGGGACGACGGGCGACGGGAACACCACGATGTCGCCACGCCGGGGCTCGTGGAACCGATAGGCGAGCCGGGACACGACGACGCGGTCGCCGTCGCGCAGCTGCGGCTCCATCGACGCGCTGGGGATCGAGAACGCCTGGGCGAGGGTGGCCTTCACCACGAGGGTGATGACGAGGGCGCCGAGGAGGAGGAGCGGCAGCTCCAGGAGGAGCGGCAGGTGCCGCCGCTCAGGCTTCGGCGCCGCGCTCAGCGGTCGCGCTTCTCCTTGATCTTGGCGGCCTTCCCGACGCGATCGCGCAGGTAGTAGAGCTTGGCCCGACGCACGTCGCCACGGCTCACGACCTCGATCTTGCCGATCGTGGGAGCGTGGAGCGGGAAGGTGCGCTCGACGCCGACGCCGTAGGACACCTTGCGGACGGTGAAGGTCTCCCGGATGCCGTCGCCCTGGCGGGCGATGACCGCACCCTGGAACACCTGGAGGCGCTCCTTGGAGCCCTCGACGACGCGGACGTGCACCTTGAGGGTGTCACCCGGGGCGAAGTCCGGGATGTCCGTGCGCAGGCTGGACTGGTCGACGAGATCGGTGGGCTGCATGGCGAGAGGTCTCCGGTGGGCGGCGAGGCGTGCGCCGCGGCGATCGGTGGGACAGACGAGGATAGGCCCGGGTCCCAGCTCCGGTCGAACCGAGGATCCCGGCCCCTCGCCGGCAACCCGGCCCGAGGTGCCTGGCGAGCCGTGCACGACGGGCTCGGGTGGGCGCAGGCGGTCTCAGGGGGCGTTGAGGCCGTGCTCGGCGAGGAGGTCCCGGTCCTCGTCGGTCAGGCCGCCCCGAGCTTCGATGAGGTCGGGGCGGTGGCGGAGCGTGCGGGCGAGGGCTTGGGCCCGGCGCCAGCGGGCCACCTTGCCGTGGTCGCCGCTGCGGAGGACCTCGGGGACGGTCCAGCCCCGGAGCTCCGCCGGACGGGTGTAGTGGGGGTACTCGAGCAGGCCGTCGGTGAAGCTCTCGTCGTCGGCGGAGGCGTGGTTGCCCATCACGCCGGGGACGAGGCGGGCCACGGCCTCCATGACGACCATCGCCGCCACCTCTCCCCCACCGAGGACGTAGTCGCCGATGGAGAGCTCGTCGTCGACGAGGTGCTCCCGCACCCGCTCGTCGACGCCCTCGTAGCGGCCGCAGAGGAGGCTGAAGCCGTCGGTGGCGGCCAGCTCCCGGGCCAGGGCCTGATCGAAGCGGCGGCCAGCGGGGCTGAGGTAGAGGAGAGGTCGGGGCGGCTCGACCGCCTCGACGACCCGGAAGATGGGCTCGGCCATGAGCACCATCCCGGCTCCGCCGCCGAAGGGCGAGTCGTCGACGCTGCGGTGCGGGTCGTCGGCCCCCTGGCGCAGGTCGTGCACCCGGACGTCCACGACGCCGCTCTCGCGCGCCTTGCCGAGCAGGCTGCGGGAGGCGAAGTCCCCGACCATGTCGGGGAAGATGGTGAGCACGTCGATGCGCATCAGTCGAGCTCGAGGAGCCCCTCGGGCGGGTCGATCGTGACCTGCCCGGGGGCCCGGTCGGTGACGAACACGACGGGCACGAGCGCGCCAGTGTCGAGGACGAGGAGGTCGGCGGCCGGGTTGGCCTGGACCTCCACGACGGTGCCGGCGACCGTGCCGTCGCCCAGCACGACGCTGGCGCCGATCAGCTCGTGGACCCAGAGCGCGTCGTCGTCCTCGTCGTCGATGGGCTCGGCCCGCAGGACGGTGCCCCGCCAGGTCTCGGCGTCGTCACGGCCCACGATCTCGCCGAACTGCACGATCCAGCGGTCCTGGTGGCGGGACGAACGCACGACCGTGAGCTTGCCCCGGTCGGTCGACAGCACCGCCCCGGGGTCGAGCCGCTCGGTCCGATCCGACGACAGCGCCACCAGCACGTCCCCCCGCACCCCATGCGCCTTCGTGATCCGCCCCACTTCGAGCAAGCTCATGCCCATCTCCTAGTCGCAGAGCGCAGCCAACGCACCCTTCTCGGGGGATCCGCCACCCGGCGTGCGCCTCGCACGGGATCGTGCCGCAGCGAGCGTCGGCGGGGGGCGTGGGGGGCGGAGGCTCCGCCGGAGCCCCCCACACAGGCGGAGGGCGGCTCTGCCGCCCCGGAGCCGGAAGCTCGGTCAGCGCGCTGGCGGAGCCAGCGCACGGGCAAGCTCGATCCCGAAGCTCTGCTTCGGGATCGACGACGTTCAGTCCTCGAACTCGATGTCGACGTGGACGTCGTCGCGGACGGCGGCGGCGCGGACGACGGTGCGGATGGCGTTGGCGGTGCGGCCGCGCTTGCCGATGACCCGGCCCATCTCGTCGGGCCCGACGCGCACCTCGAGGCGGACCTTGCCCCGCTGCTCGGTGGCGTCGATGCGCACGGCATCGGCGTCGTCCACGAGGGAGGTGACGAGCAGGTCGAGGACGTTGGTGGCGGTGGGGGCGAGCTCGTCGCCGCCCTCGTCGCCGTCGACGTCCTCGTCGACGCGGTTGACGTCGGCGGCCTCGTGCTCCTGGTCGAGCGGCTCGTCGCTCATGCCTCGGCCGCGTCGGCCTCGGCGGCCGGGGCCGGCTGCGACTCGGCCACCTTGAGCAGGCGGGCGACGGTCTCGGTGGGCTGGGCGCCCTTGGAGATCCAGTCGTTGGCCTTCTCGGTGTCGATCTTCACGACCGACGGCTCCTGCCGCGGGTCGTAGGTGCCGATGATCTCGATGAACCGGCCGTTGCGCGGCGAGCGCGAGTCGGCCGCCACGACGCGGTAGGTCGGCTGCTTCTTCTTGCCCATCCGCATCAGGCGGAGCTTCACGGCCACTGCGTTCGTCCTTGTTCGAGAGGTGGTCCCGCACCCGAGTGCGGCGGACCATGGTGGTCCTTGCGGGGTCGCTACTGCAACCCGGGGAGCTTGAAGGGCTCCTTGGGGAGCTGCGCGGGGGGCCCGCCCTTGGCCGTGACCCGACCGCCGCCCTTCTTCCCCTTCTTGCCCTTCTTGCCCCGCCCGCCGAGGGCCTTCTTGGTGCCCATGACGCCCGGCATGCGCTTCATGAGCTTCTGCATCTCCTTGAACTGCTTGACCAGCTGGGCGACCTCGCCCGGGTCGGAGCCGGAGCCCTTGGCGATGCGGGAGCGGCGGGAGCCGTCGATGAGGTCGACGTCGGCCCGCTCGGCCGGGGTCATCGAGCGGATGATCGCCTCGACCCGGCCGATCTGCTCGTCCTCGATCTGGGCGCCCTTCAGCTCCTTGGGCATGCCCGGGATCATCCCGACGAGACCGGACAGCGGCCCCATCTTCTTGAGCTGCTGCATCTGGTCGAGGAAGTCGTCGAGGGTGAACCGGCCCTCCATGAGGCGGGCGGCGGCCTCCTCGGCCTGGTCCTTCTCATAGACCTGCTCGGCCTTCTCGATGAGGGTGAGCACGTCGCCCATGCCGAGGATGCGGCCGGCGAGGCGGTCGGGGTGGAACTGCTCGAAGTCGGCCAGCTTCTCGCCGACCGACGCGAAGGCGATCGGCTTGCCGACCACCTCCTTCACGCTGAGCGCGGCGCCGCCGCGGGCGTCGCCGTCGAGCTTGGTGAGGATGACGCCGTCGAGCGCGAGGGCCTGGTTGAAGCTCTCGGCCACGGTGACGGCGTCCTGGCCGGTCATGGCGTCGACGACGAGGAACGTGTAGTCGGGGGTGACGGCCTCGGAGATCCGCCGCACCTGCTCCATGAGCTCGGCGTCGATGGCGAGGCGGCCGGCGGTGTCGACGATGAGGACGTCGCGTCCGAGGCGGCGGGCCTCCTCGAGGCCGGCCCGGGCCGTGTCGACCGGGTCGCCGGGCTGACTGAAGACGGGGACGTCGATCTGGCGACCGAGGGTGCGGAGCTGCTCGACGGCGGCCGGGCGCTGGAGGTCGGCGCCAACCATGAGCGGGTTGCGGCCCTGCTGCTTGAACCAGCGGGCCAGCTTGGCCGAGTTGGTGGTCTTGCCGGAGCCCTGGAGGCCGGCCATCAGCACGACGGTCGGGGGCTTCGACGCGTACGTGAGCTTCATCGTCTCGCCGCCGAGGGCGTTGATGAGCTCCTCGTGGACGATCTTGATGACCTGCTGGGCCGGGTTCAGCGCCTCGGAGATCTCGACGCCGACGGCCCGGTCGCGGATGCGGCCCTGGATGGTCTTGACGACGGTGAAGTTGACGTCGGCCTCGAGGAGGGCGACCCGGATCTCGCGGAGGACCTCGTCGACGTCGGCGTCGGACAGCTTGCCCTTGCCGCGGAGCTTCTTGAAGATCCCGTCGAACCGGTCAGAGAGTGCTTCGAACATGGAGGCCCGATGCTACCGGGCGCTCGGCGGCGCCCGGCAGCCGGCTCAGGGTCGGGGCTGGGGGCTGCAGAAGACGTCTTCGGCCGGGCCGAGGGTGCGGAAGGTGGCCTGCTTGGTCCCCTCCCAGTCGCCGACGAAGGTGCCGTGGTCCTCGGCGTCGAGGGTGAAGGTGCCGCCCTCGTGGCCGGTGCTCCACGTCGAGGTGTCGCCCTGCTCGAGCACCCAGATCAGCTGGATCCCGTCGCGCTCGCCGAGGACGAACGAGCCGCCGGCGCAGCTGAGGTCCACGTCCACGTAGTAGGGGACGCCGACCTCGGGGGCCTCGCCGGGCGACAGCTGCTGCGGCGCGGGTCCGGGGACCGTGGTGGTGGGGGTGGTGGGTGGGCAGAGCTGGACGGTCTGGGTGGTCCCGGAGCCGTCGTCCTCGACGAGGACCTCGCAGTCGATCGTGCCCGGCCCGGTGACGGGCGGCTCCACCGGCTGGGGCGGCTCGGTGGTCTCCGGGACCGTGGTGGGCGAGAGGGACTCGTCGGTGACGGCCGCCACCTCGGCGACGTGGCCGTCGTCGCTGGTCAGCCGGTAGCCGGGCACGAGGTAGGCACCGGAGGACCCGTCGTCGGCGAGGAGCAGGACGAGGATGCGCTCGGCATCGGTGAGGACGACCTCGGCCGGCTCGGCCGGGGGCTCTGGCTGGGGCATCGGCATCGGGTCGGACCCGGTGTACGTGGTGGTCGTGGGATCGACGAGGGTGGTGTCCACCGAGCTGCTCTCGACGGCCGGAGCGGGGGCAGGGAGGTCGGTGGCGCCGAAACCGGTGCCGTGGAGCGAGTTGAGGCGGTCGACCGCGGCCCGGGCGTCGATCAAGGGGTAGTCGTCCAGTGCGTCGACGGTGGCCAGCAGGCCTCCGGCGTGGAGGATCTCGCCCTCGGGCCCCACCGCGACCGAGGTGGACCAGCCGCTGACCGGCACCCCCTCGAGCGTGGTGTCGATGGTCACGTACCAGGCGTCCCAGGGACCATCGACGATCACCCGGGCCCCCTCGACCTCGACGCCGGCGGTGCGAGCGACCTCGAGTGCGATCGAGCGGGCCTCGTCCTCAGACGGCAGGTCGGCGGCCGGCTCGGGCAGGATGGGCTCGGGCGCCGGCGGGTCGTCGCAGGCGGTGTCGGGCGGGCACTCCTCCACCGGGAGGGTGGTGACGCAGTCGGGCGCGGTGCAGGGCTCGCCGGTCACGGTGGCGCAGTCGCCGATGCAGCTCTCGATGGGGGCTTGGCCGGTCTGCTCGCAGGGGACCGCGCAGTCGGCTGGCGCTGGCTCGGTCGTCCCACAGGACGCGCTGGGCGGGCACTCCTCCGGCGCCGTGCCCGGGCAGCTGTTGGCGGCGCACACGGCGGGGAAGGTGGTGGGCGGGACAGGCTCGAGGACGACGCAGTCCATGGCGCCCGGTTCGGGATCACACCCGGCGCCGCTCCATCCGGAGGAGCCGTCGGAGGCGACCGGGGTGTCGGATCCCGCCGTGGCGAACCACCAGGAGCCCGACAGCTCGTCGACCTCGAGCGTCCTCGCACCGTCGCTCAGCCGCCAGGCCACCCCGTCGCGCTCGATGTCGCCTGCCAGACCGAGGGCATCGGCCAGGAGCCCCACCGACTCGGTCGTCACATCCGGACGGAGCCGATGTGCGGTGCCCTCACCTCCGAGGGTGGGCAGCCCGTCGCCGGCCACGTAGCGGATCCAGGCCAAGGACATCCCGGCCGCCGAGTCGGCGGACAGCTCGCGGGGCGCGCCTGAGAGCGAGACGGGTAGGACCGGCAGCCCGCCCTCGTCCCCTCCGGTGCTGACGACCACCGTCCCGGCCGCCAGCGCCACCACGGCCAGGGCCGCCCACAGGGCCCGCCGCTGCCCCCGCCCGCGCCGGGCGGCGCCCGACGACTCGAGGGTCAGGTCGTCGCCATCACCGGTCGTCGTGTCGTCCGCCATCTCCAGCCTCCTCGACGGGGGCCGCGCACCCGACGCGGCCCTCCGCCCGAGTTCGACGTCTCAGTGGCGGCCGTTGGTTCCCGCCGTGGCGGCCACCGCGACCTGGTTGTCCACGTCGACGATGCCGGCCACGGCGGCCGCAACCCGTTCGAGGTCCTGGCGGCCGGTGTCGTGGGGCACCTCGCCTCGCAGGACGGCGGTGGTGCCCCGGACCTCGACCTCGGGCTGGGGCAGGTGCCAGGTGCGCGGCGAGTGCGACAGCTCGAAGCGCACGCGCTCGGCGAGGTCGGTGGGGCCGATGCCGCGGCGCTCGTCGACGAGGGCCTGGAGCTTGGCCCGAGCCTCGCGCCCGGTCATGGGTGCGATGAGCAGGCCGACGCCCACGCCGACGGCGAACACGAAGACCCGGCGGTAGCCCAGCAGGCGCCCGGCCCGGTAACCCGTCTTCACGCCCAGCTTCGTGGTCCCCACCCCGAGCCGAGCGGGGAGGAACAGGAGACGGATCAGGGTGAACATAGCCGGATCGTAGACCCGTCCTCGCGCGGGCGGAGGGGTCGCCCCGGCCGGGCTGACGACGTCTGTGTGGGATCGCGAGCCGCTGCGGCGCAAGACCGCACACAGACGTCGCCCGGTCAGCTGGTGGCGAAGAGGGCGTCGACGAACTCCTCGGGGTCGAACTCCACGAGGTCGTCGGCGGTCTCGCCGAGGCCGACGAGCTTGATCGGGATGCCGAGGGTGGACTGGATGGCTAGGGCGATCCCGCCCTTGGCCGAGCCGTCGAGCTTGGTGAGCACCACGCCGGTCAGGTCCACCGCCTCGGTGAACTGCTGGGCCTGGACGAGGCCGTTCTGCCCCGTGGTGGCGTCGAGGACGAGCAGCACCTCGGTGACCCGGCCCGGCTCGCGCCCGGCCACCCGGCGCACCTTGCGGAGCTCCTCCATCAGGTTGACTCTGGTGTGGAGGCGGCCGGCGGTGTCGGCCAGCACGAGGTCGATCCCCCGGGCGGCCGCTCGCTGCACGGCGTCGAAGATGATGGCGCTGGGGTCACCGCCCTCGTCACCCCGGACGAGGTCTGCATCGGCCCGTTCGGCCCAGGTTCCGAGCTGCTCGGCGGCCGCGGCCCGGAAGGTGTCGCCGGCGGCCATGATCACGGAGCGGCCCTCGGCGGCCTGGCGCTTCCCGACCTTGCCGATGGTGGTGGTCTTGCCCACGCCGTTCACGCCGACGAACAGCCACACGTTGGGGGCGCCGGGCTCGTAGGCGAGGGTGCGATCACCCCGGGCGAGATCGGCCTTCAGCTGGGCCTTCAGGGCGTCGACGAGGATCTCGGGGTCGGTGATGGACTGCTCCTTCACCGTGGCTCGGAGGCGATCCAGGATGTCGGTGGTGGTGCTCACCCCGACGTCGGCTCGGATGAGGGCCTCCTCGAGGTCGTCCCAGGTCTCGGCGTCGACCTTGTCCCGGGAGAGGACCGAGCCCATGTAGCCCGAGATGGTGGATCGGGCCTTGGTCAGCCGGTCGCGGAACGACGGCCGGACCGGCGGCGCCGCCTCGACGACCGGCGGCGCCGCCTCGACGACGGGCGGCGCCGGGGCGGCGACGTCGCGGTCGCCCTCCAGCACCGGCGGCTCGCCCGGCGGCGCCTCCACCTGGCGGGTGGGGGGCGGCTCGAGGGTGGTTGCGCCACCGCGGCGCTGGCTGACGACGTACGCGGTGCCGCCCAGCACCACGAGGAGGGCGAGGACGATGAGGACGATCTCCATGGCGCTTCGCAGGTTAGGGCGCTGGGTACGGTCGTCCTCCATGCACGCCCTGCTCCGCCACCGCACGACCGCGATGGCGGCGCTCGTCGGGCTCGCGCTCGGTGCGGCACCCGCCGCCTGCGGCGACGACGGCGGTGCGGGCGACCAGGCGGCCTTCTGCGAGCGGCTGGAGCGGCTGACGGAGAACGACCCGTTCGTCGCCTTCGGGGCCACCGCCACCGAGGACGAGATGGAGTCCGCCTTCGTCGCCCTCCGGGCCCGTGCCGAGGAGCTCGACGAGGTGGCCCCACCCGCAGCCCAGGCGGCTGCGGCCGACTACCTCGACGCCGTCGAGCGCCTCGACGAGCTGCTGGCCGAGGCCGGCTACGGCCCCGACGTCGACGTCCGCGCCTACCGCGCCGCCCAGACCGACTACGTGGAGGCGTCGCTCCGCCTCGAGCGCCATCTCTCCTCCGAGTGCTGACCGAACACGACGTCTGTGTGGGATCTTGCGCCGCTGCGGCCAGAGAACCCACACAGACGTTGTCTGGTCAGCCGCCTGTGTACTCGGTGACCTTCTCGCTCACGACCTTCGACGAACCGCCAGGCTGCATCGTCACCCCGTAGAGGATGTCCGCCGCCTCCATCGTGCGCTTCTGGTGGCTCACGATGATGAGCTGCGCCTCGCGGCGGAACTCGTGGACCAGGTCGAGGAAGCGGTGGAGGTTCATGTCGTCGAGGGCGGCCTCGACCTCGTCCATCACGTAGAAGGGTGAGGGTCGGCTGCGGAACACGGCGAAGAGGAAGGCCAGCGCGGTCAGGCTCCGCTCGCCGCCGGAGAGCAGCGACAGCTTCCGCACGTTCTTGCCCGACGGCTTGGCCTCGACCTCGATGCCGGTGTCGAGCAGGTTGTCGGGGTCGGTGAGGCGGAGCCGGCCGGTGCCTCCCGGGAACAGCGTCTGGAACAGCTGCTCGAAGTTCTGGGAGACGTCGGCGAAGGCGGCGGCGAAGACCTCGACGATCTCGCGGTCGATGGCGCTGATGACCTTGCTGAGGTCCCGCCGGGAGCTCTTCACGTCGTCGAGCTGCTCCTGGAGAAACGTGTGGCGCTCCTGCAGGGCCTCGTACTCCTCCAGGGCCAACGGGTTGATCGGCCCCATGAGCCGAAGGTCGCGCTCGAGCTCACGCACCCGGGCGGCGGGCGTGGTGCGCTCGTCGAGCTCGGGCGGGTCGGCCGCCATGGCCACCTCGGGCTCGACGTCGAGGTCACGCCGGAGCGCCTCCACCGCCGTCTCGAGGCGGAGCTTCACCTCGGCCTCGTCGAGCTCGGCCCGGCGGGAGCGCTCGCGGACCTCCTCCAGCTGGCGCTCGGCGGCCTGGCGCTCCTGGCGGAGCCCGTCGAGGCGGGCCGACGCCGCCCGCTGAGCCTCGCTCTGTCGGCGGCGTCGCTCCCGCAGGCCGGCCAGCTCGGTCTCGACGGTGCTGAGGCGGTCCCCTACCAACGTGGCGAGGGTCTCGATGGCGCGCTGCTTGGCGTCCAGCTCGACCCGGCGCACCTCGGCCTCCCGGCGGGCCTCCACGGTGCCCTCGAGCCGGGCCTCCACCTCGGCCAGCCGGGTGCGCAGGAACGCCTGGCGGTCGGTGAGCCCGGCGGTGCGGACGTCGAGGTCCGCCCGCATCGAGCCCACGGCGGCCGCCCGCTCGTCGAGCTGGGCCTTCGCCTCCGCCATGGCCCGCGCCTGCTCGGCGCTGTCCGCCTCCTCGGCCTCGAGGAGCGGCAGCGACACCTCGAGCTCGGCCACCCGGGCCTGCTCCCGGGCCAGCCGCTCGGTCAGCTCGCCGGCGTGCCCGCGCAGGCCGTCGGCCTCCTGGGCGGCGTCGCGCTGCTCGGCCTCGAGCCGGTCCAGAGCGGCCGAGGCGCCGGTGAGGCGGGCGTCCTGCTCGTCGAGCAGGCGGGCCAGCTCGCCTTCGCGCTGGCGGGCCTCGTCGAGCAGCGAACGGGCGCCGTGGAGGCTGGCCTCGGCGTGGGCGGCCTCGGCGGCCGCCGCCTCGGCCCTCTCCCGGGCCTCGTCGAGCGCCGCCCCGGTTGCACCGGTGGATGCCGTTCCGACCCGCCAGCCGCTGGTGCCGAACCGGCCCCCGGCACGGGTGACGACCACGGCGTCGGGGTGGGCGAGCGCCGCGTCGACGGCCGCCTCCCAGCCGCCTTCCACGACGACGGCCCACCCGAGCAGCGCGTCGAGGAGCGCTTCGACGTCGGCCCGGCGGGAGCGGACGTGGCGGCGGACCGGCTCCCCCACCGTCGGAGCGGGGCGGGCCGGGCGGGACGCTCCGAGGGCCAGGACAGCACCGCCGACGTCGTCCCGGGCGAGCGCTGCGATGGCCCGGCGAGCGGACTCGACGCCGTCGACCACGACCGCGGCCATCGCCTCGCCGGCCGCGGCCTCGACGGCGGCGTCCCAGCCGTCGTCGATGTCGACGAGGTCGAGCAGCGTGCCCACGACGCCGTCCACCGACGCCAGCCGCTCGGCGCCGGCCCGAGCGCGGGCCTGGTCGAGGGCGAGGCTGAGCGCCTCGGCGCGCGCCGCCCAGGTGTGGCGGTTCGCATCGGCGGAGCGCAGCGCAGCCTCGGCGTCGGCCAGCTGGGCCTCGGCCTCGGCTCGAGCGGCCTGGGCGGCCCGGAGCCGTTCCACCAGCGGCCCCTGAGCCGCCTCCGCCTCGGCGGCCTCGTGCCGGAGCCGCTCGGTCTCGGCCCGGAGGCGGTCGAGCTTGTCCTCCAGAGCGCTCAGGCGATCGTGCGAGCGCGTGAGCTCGACCTCGCCCCGCTCCACCCCCTTGCGAAGCGCCGCCAGCTCGCCGCGGGCCTCGGCCGCCCGACCCGACGGGGCGGGCACGCCCTCGGCCCACCGCTGCTCGTACGCGGTTCGGGCGTCGACCAGCGCCTGCTCGGCCCGGCGCAGCTCCTCGGCCTGGGGAGCCAGCGACGCCTCCTCTGCGGCCGCCTCCTCCAGCTCACGGGCGAGGCGGGCGGCGTCGGCCTCGAGGGACGCGATGACGGCCTGGTCCACGAACGCTCCGCGCTCGCGGTCGATGCCCCGGCGACGCTCGGCCAGGAGCGCCGCGAGACCCCGAGCCCGCTCCCGCAGGGACTCGAAGCGCACGAGGGCGTCGCCGAGGTCGTCGCCGCCGACCTGCCCGAGGTCGGCCTCGGCGGCCAGCACGGCGGTGTCGAGCTCGGCGAGCGTCTTGCGCAGCAGCGCCTCCTCGTTGGCCAGCTCGGCCCGGGCGGCGCCGCCGTCGGCGAGGCGTCGCCGAAGCGTGGTCAGCTCGCGGCCGGCCACGAAGATCCGCAGGGCCCGGAGCTCGGCCACGACGTCGCCGTGCCGGCGGGCGGCATCGGCTTGGCGCTCGAGCGGGCGCAGCTGGCGGCGGACCTCGCGCAGCAGGTCGGAGAGGCGGGTGAGGTTGCCCTCGGTGGCGGCCAGGCGTCGCTCGGCCTTCTCCTTGCGCTTGCGGAACTTGAGGACACCGGCCGCCTCCTCGATGATGAGGCGGCGGTCCTCGGGGCGAGCGTTGAGCACGGCGTCGATCTGTCCCTGGCTCACGATGACGTGCTGCTGGCGCCCCACGCCCGTGTCCGAGAGCAGCTCCTGGATGTCGAGCATCCGGCAGGGGACGCCGTTGATGGCGTACTCGCTGTCGCCGCTGCGGAACAGCGTGCGGGTGATGGTGACCTCGGTGAAGTCGATCGGGAGGAGCCCGGCCGAGTTGTCGATGGTGAGCGCCACCTCGGCCCGGCCGAGGGCCGGCCGCTTGGCCGTGCCGGCGAAGATGACGTCGTCCATCTTCTGGCTCCGTACCGAGGACGGCGCCTGGGCGCCGAGCACCCAGGCGATGGCGTCGACCACGTTCGACTTGCCGGAGCCGTTGGGCCCGACGACGACCGTGACGCCGGGCTCGAGCTCCAGGGCGGTGGCGTCCGCGAAGGACTTGAACCCCTTCAGCGTCAACGTCTTGAGGAACATTCGCTACCTGACGCTAGTGGTGGCGGGACCGGCGATCGCGCAGCCTCACACCTGGCAGGCCTCGCAGAGGTACACCGGCTTGTTGGCGAAGCGAGCCTTCACGATCGGGGCTCGGCAGCGGCGGCACGGCTCCCCCTCGCGGCCGTACACCTTCAGCTGGTCCTGGTAGTCGCCCGGCTTGCCGTAGAGGTCCGCGAACGGGGCGTCGTCGAGGCTGGTGCCCCGGTGCTTCACGGCCTCGTGGAGGGTCTCGACGAGGGCCCGGAACAGGCGACGGATCTCCTGGCTCGAGAGCTCGCTGGCGATGCGGTCGTGACGGAGGCCGGCCTCGTAGAGGATCTCGTCGCTGTAGATCGGTCCGATGCCCGCCACCACCTCGGGGTCCATCAGGAGGGCCTTCAGCTTGGTGGAGCGGGCCAGGACGAGCCGGGCGAAGGCGGTCCAGGACACGGCGTCGGCCACCGGGTCGAGGCCACCAGCAGCGGTGGCCGGGACCTCTTCACCCAGCTGGCCGGCCGCGACGACCATGGCCTGGGCGTCGCCGGCAGGGTCGACGAGTCGGACCTGACCGCCCTGCGTGAACGCGAAGACGACTGCGGTGCCCTTCGGGGCGGTCGACTTCGGGGTGGCCTTCTCCAGGTAGCCGGACGAGCCGAGGTCCAGCACCAGGAGCTCGCCGTTGTCGAGGTTGCCCACGAGGTGGCGGCCCTTGCGGTCGACCGACTTCACCTTGGCGCCCTCCAGCCGGCTCTGGAAGGCCTTCTTGCCGCCGTTGTGCTTGACCACCTTGGCGCTGAGCACCTCAGGAGCCTTGAGGCGCTTGCCCACCGACTCCTTCTCCAGCGCCCGCCGGATCGTCTCGAGCTCGGGCAGCTCAGCCATGGTGGATCTCCCTCAGGTGGTCGTTCTCGTCGTCTGGGTGCGGAGCAGCGGCCGGTTCGTCGGCGCCGAGGCTGTCGACCGCGTCTCGGGCGGCGGCCTGCTCGGCCTGCTTCTTCGAGCGCCCGACCCCGGTGCCGCGGGCCTCACCGTCGATCGTGACGGTGACGTAGAAGGTGCGCGCGTGGTCGGGACCGGTGGCCTCGACCTCGTAGCGGGGGGCGGAGGCGAAGCGGTGGGCGGCCAGCTCCTGGAGCCGGCTCTTGTGGTCGGCGCCGTCGAGACGGGCGGAGGCGAGGCGGCCGGCCATGATGCCCAGCACCAGGTCGGCGGCGCCCTCCATCCCGTTGGCGAGGTAGGTGGCACCGATGATCGCCTCCATGGCGTCGGCCAGGATCGAGGGCTTCTCCCGCCCGCCGGAGAGCTCTTCGCCCTTGCCCAGCAGGAGGTGCTCGCCCACGCCCAGGGCGTGGGCCACCTCGGCCAGGGTGACGGAGTTGACCACCGTCTTGCGCAGGTCGGTCAGGGCGCCCTCGTCCAGCTCCGGGTGGGCCCGGTAGAGGTGGTCGGTGACGATCACCCCGAGCACCGAGTCCCCGAGGAACTCCAGGCGCTCGTTGGAGGGGTGGCCGGGGTTCTCCGCGCACCACGACCGGTGGACCAGGGCTGGTGCGAGCAGGTCCACGTCGAGGTCGACGCCGAGGCGCTCGACCAGCCGCTCCAGGCCGGGGACGGGGAGGGAGATGACGGGCCCCTCAGAGCCGCGAGACCACGTAGTCGACGGCGTCGCGCACCGTCTTCAGGTCCTCGAGGTCCTCGTCGTCGATCCGGAAGCCGACGCTGCGCTCGCCCAGCTCCTCCTCCAGCGCCTCGACCAGCTCGATGAGGGCCAGCGAGTCGGCTTCGAGGTCGTCGGCGAAGCTGGCGCCCTCGGTGATGGTGGACGGCTCCACCTCCAGGATGTCGGCGAGCCGGTCTCGGATGAGCTCGAACACCTCTTGGCGATCCATGGGTTGTCCTCGTTCGACGTGGGTCTCAGCAGGCACGGGTGGCTCCTGCGGGCAGCGGGTGGGGGCGTGGGGACTCTAGCCAGCGCGAGACTTCGTGCGCTTGTGAACGATCTTCCAGCCGAGGATCGGCTCAGATGGCGGCGCGGAGGCGCTCGACGATGTCGTGGTCGAGGAGCTCCTTGGCCACCCGAACCGCGTTGACGACGGCGGTGGCCGAGCTGGACCCGTGCGAGATGAGGCAGAGGCCGTCGACGCCGAGGAGCATGGCGCCGCCGGTGTTGTCCGGGTCGAGGGTGCCGTAGAGGGGCAGCAGGGCCGGGAGGAGCACCTCGCTGGCCGCCTTTGCCTCCGGGCTGGACCCGAAGGCCTCGAGGATGGCGCCGATGAGGGTCCTCATCCCGCCTTCGAGCGTCTTCAGCACCACGTTTCCGGTGAAGCCGTCGGTGACCACCACGTCCACGTCGGGGGTCATCACGTCGCGGCCCTCGACGTTGCCCACGAAGGTGGCACCGGCTGCGCCGAGCGCCTCGGAGGAGGACAGCAGCGCGTGGGTGTCCTTGACGAGCGGCGTGCCCTTGCCCGGCTCTTCGCCGATCGAGAGCAGACCGACGCGGGGCTGGTCGATGCCGTAGCGCTCCCGGGCGAACACGGCGCCCATCTGGGCGAACTGCAGGAGCCACTCCGGCTGGCACTCCGCGTTGGCGCCGGCGTCGAGCAGGACGGTCGGGCTGTGACCCGGCACGGGGATCGGGGTGGCGATGGCGGGCCGGGACACCCCCTTGATGCGGCCCATGCGCAACAGGGCGGAGGCCATGGTGGCGCCGGTGTTCCCGGCCGAGATCATCGCCGAGGCCCTCCCGTCCCTGACCGCCTCGGCGGCCCGCACCAGCGACGAGTCCTTCTTCTTGCGGACCGAGGCGCCCGGGTCGTCGCTCATGCCGATGACCTCGGAGGCCGGGATGACCTCGAGGTCGCCGGCCAGCGGCTCCAGCAGCGCCGGCTGGCCCACGAGCGCCACCGGCACCCCCAGCTCGGCCACCGCTCGGTGCGCGCCGGCGACGATCTCCTCGGGGGCCTTGTCCCCCCCCATCGCATCCAGCGCGATCGGCAACATCACCGACCTCCGAGCGAGGGGGCGGCGGCTGCGTGCTCAGGCACCCAGCAGGTGCGAGTCAGAGCGAGCCGGAGGCGAGCACGCGCCAGCTCGTCGTCGAAGCTCCGCTTCGGCACCGAAACGTCAATCGACCTCGACCGCTTGGCGGCCGGCGTACCAGCCGCAGTTGCCGCAGACCACGTGAGGGACCTTGGTGGCACCGCAACGGGGGCAGAGGCTGCGCGACGGCCGCTCCAGGCGCCAGGCGCTAGCCCGACGGCTGCGGCTCTTGGCCTTGGAGGTCTTCTTCTTGGGGACGGCCATGACGGTGATCCTCGATGCGGGGGAGAAACGGGGTCGGCGGCGCAGAGCAGAGCCGCCAACGCAGCCGGGAGAGTGTAGCGGCGCGGCTCTGATCCCGTCGAACCCGCCCGGGCGCGAGCCCGGTGGGCGGATCCCGGCGGATGCCGCAGCCCGCCGTCCACCGCCGTGGCGTCAGTCGTCGAGGTGGAGCTCGTCGAGGGCGGCCCAGCGGGGGTCTCGAGGTGGGGGCTCGTCGGCCCCGCCGTCGGGCCCCTCCCCCTCCACCTGGGCGGGGAAGGCCTCCGGAGCGGGTCCGGCGCAATCCTCGCGGCACAGCGGGGCCAGCGGGAGGTTGAGCAGGACCGCGTCCCGGACGACGGGCTCGAGGTCCACCTCGTCGCCCTCCAGCAGGTAGGTCTCCCCCTCAGTGGGGTGCGGCTCGAAGACCTCGCCCAGCGCGGCCTCGATCGTTCCGGTCACCGGGTCCAGGCAGCGACGGCACTCCCCTTCCCACGGCGCCGTGACGGTGCCGGTGACGGTGACCGCCCCCTCGATGGCCTCCAGCGTGGCGTCCACGACCACCTCGGCGCCGTCGGCGACGTGCGCAGACGTGATCTCCAGCCCCGGCAGCGGTGTCCGGAGGGCGACGTCGCGCTGGGTGCCGGGGCGCCGACGGAGCTCGAGGACCCCGACCCGCAGCACCGGGCGGGCCACTAGCCGAGATCCTGGTCGAACACCGCCGGGCCGCTCGGGCCCCGATCCTCCGGGGCGGGGCCGTCGGGACCGACGGCGGGCACCGAGCCGCTCGGTGTGGCGACCCCCTGCAGCTTCTCGCGACCGGCGGCCACCATCTTCAGGGTCCGCTCGAGGACGATCTCGAAGCTGGCCAGCTTGTGGTCGCAGTAGTCCTCGCACTCGTTCTTCAAGCGGTTGGCCTCGGCCTGCGCCGCCTCGATGATCTTGCGGGCCCGCGCCTCGCTGGCCTTGACCACCTCGGTGCGCTGCACCATGCGCTCGGCCCGGCCACGGGCCTGCTCGAGGATCTCCTCGCCTTCGCGCTTCACCTTGGCCAGGTAGTCCTCGCGCTCCTTCAGCAGCCAGCGGGCCGCCCGCAGCTCGTCGGGGAGCCGTTCGATGGTCTCGTCGAGGAGGTCGAGGACCTCGTCCCGGTTGATCATCACCGAGGTGGACAGGGGCATCGGGCGGGCCGAGGCGACCAGCTCGTGGAGGCGCCGCAGCATCTGCTCGGCATCGGTGCCGGGCAGGCGCGGGCGCTGCCGCTCCGGCTCGGGCAGGTCGAACTCGAGGTCGTCGTCGTGGTCGTCCATCAGGATCCGTACTTCTCGAGGAGGCGCTTGGCCACCGGGGGCGGGACCATCTCGGTGACGTCGCCCCCGAAGCGGGCGATCTCCCGCAACAGGTTCGACGCCAGGAAGGAGTTGGCGGCGCCCGCCGGGATGAAGAGGGTGTCGATGCCCGAGACGGCCTGGTTCATGCGGGCCATCATCAGCTCCGACTCGAAGTCCGCCACCACCCGCAGGCCCTTCACGATGAAGTCGCACCCCAGCTCCTTGGCCAGGTCGACCGTGAGGCTGGCGAACGAGGTCACCGTGACGTTGGACAGGTGCGCCACCGACTCCAGGATCATGGCCTGGCGGTCCTCCAGCTCGAAGAGGCCGCCGGTCTTCTGCGGGTTCCGCACGGTCGCCACCACCACCTCGTCGAAGTGGCGGGCCGCGACCTCGATGATGTCGAGGTGCCCGTTGTGCAGCGGGTCGAAGGAGCCCGGGTAGAGGACCTTGGTCACCGCGCCAACCTACCGCTGCCCGCCTTCGGGCTCACCAACCCGCGGACCCGGCGGTGGTCACACGGGCTGCCGCTCGGCGATGACCACGTGGGTGCCGCCGTAGCGCTTGGAGCGCAGCACCGCCCACCCGAAGGGCGGCTCGACGGCCCGGTCCGACTCGAGGACGGCGAGCTCGGCGGGGAGGTCGTCGAGGAGGTCCAGCCACTCGTGGGCCCCGTGCGCGTAGGGCGGGTCGAGGATGGCGAGGTCCCAGCGCCGACCCCGGGCGCCGGCCAGGAACCGCTCCACGTCGGCGGTCACCACGGTGGCCCGGTCGGCCAGCCCGCAGACCTCCAGGTTGGCCTCGATGGCCCGGACGGCGGAGCGGTCCTGGTCCACGAAGGTCGCGTGCGCGGCCCCACGGGAGAGGGCCTCGATGCCCATGGCCCCGCTCCCGGCGAAGAGGTCGACCACCGAGGCGTCGACCACCGCGCCGAGGCTGCCGAGGGCGTTGAAGGTGGCCTCGCGGACGCGGTCGGGGGTGGGGCGGGTGGTCGAGCCCTCAGGAGCGACCAGCCGCCGGCCGCGGGCCGTGCCGGCGATGACGCGCACCGGCCCGACGGTACCCCTCAGGCCGGTACCGTCCGGCCATGAACGACGTGACCGACCTGCCCGAGGGCGTGGCGGTGGTCCGGATCGACCAGCCCCACGTCCGCCACGCGATCAACACCGAGACCGCCGCCCGCCTCCACGACACCTTCCTCGCCTTCGACGACGACCCGGCGGCCAAGGTGGCGGTCCTCACGGGCGACGAGTCGGCCTTCTGCGCGGGGGCGAACCTGCGGGACCTGCCCAAGCTGCGGGCCAGCGGCCCGTTGGGACCGACCCGCCTGCGGCTCTCGAAGCCGGTGATCGCCGCCATCGAGGGCTGGTGCGTGGCGGGTGGGCTGGAGCTGGCGGCGTGGTGCGACCTGCGGGTCGCCGGCCGCTCGGCCCGGTTCGGCTGCCTGGAGCGCCGCTGGGGGGTGCCGCTCATCGACGGCGGCACCTACCGGCTCCCGCAGATCCTCGGGCTGGGCCGGGCGCTGGACCTCATCCTCACCGGCCGGGAGATCGGCTCCGACGAGGCCGATCGGATGGGCTTCCTCACCCGGGTGGTGGACGATGGTGATGCACTCGGCTCGGCCGTGGAGCTGGCCGGGGAGCTGGCGTCGTTCCCGTGGCGGGCGGTGGTGAACGACCGGGCCAGCGTGTACGCCGGCCTGGGCCGAGAGCTCGAGGAGGCGCTCGCCCTGGAGGAGGGATTCGGCAGGGACACGATCTTCGCGGAGGGCTTCCAGGCCGGTGTCGACCGCTTCGGCGAGCACCAGGCCCGCCGCGACCGGTAGCGCCCGGCCCTCGCGTCGCCGACCGCGCCGGGGGCCGGGGCTCAGCCGGCGACCGGGAGCTCCTCGCTCTCACCCAGGGGACCTCGGCGGGTGCGCTCCCGCACCCGGTCACCGACCCGCCACGAGGTGGTGCGCCACTCGTCGCCCTCGACGCGCTGGAACGCGGCCGCGACGAGCTCGAGCTCGAAGACGTGCGACCCGCCCGGATCGCCGATGTCGAGGTCCATCGCCTCCTTCCAGGTGGCCCGAACCCGCTCCCACTCCTCAGCGTCGGTGATCTCCCGCGCTCGGCAGAAGGCCTTGACCTCGCCGGAGAGGTCGTCCTTGTCCGCCAGCGGGGTGATGAGGCAGCAGCGCGGGTCGCGCTGGAGGTCCCTCGCCTTCACGGCGTTCGGCATGCTCCCCACGTAGAGCCGGCCGTCGATGATCGACACCTCCATCGGGCTGACCCGCGGCCAGCCGTCCCGGCGGGTGGTGGCGAGGAACCCCAGCCCGGTCGAGGCGAGCTTGGCTCCGAGGCGATCGGCGATCACGGGGGCGTCTCGTTGCAGGTCGCGGTAGGTGCTCATGCACCCAGGTTCGCCGCTGGTCCCTGACAGATGCTGTCAGGGACCAGCGGTACGGTGCCTCCATGCGCGCCAGCCGCCTCGTCCAGCTGCTCCTGCTCCTCCAGACGAACGGCAAGATGACCGCCGCCCGGCTGGCCGAGGAGCTCGAGGTCTCCGTGCGGACCATCTACCGCGACGTGGAGGCGCTCAGCGGGGCTGGGGTCCCGATCTACACCGAGGCCGGGCCGGGCGGCGGCGTGCGCCTGGTGGACGGCTACCGCACCCGCCTGACCGGTCTCACCGCCGAGGAGGCGGAGGCGCTGGCACTGTCGGGGCTCCCCGGCGCAGCCTCCGAGCTGGGCCTGGGCACGGTGCTGGCCGCCGCCCAGCTGAAGGTCGACGCCGCGCTCCCGCCCGAGCTGCGCAGCCGCGCCGTGCGCATGCGAGAGCGCTTCCACCTCGACGCGCCCGGCTGGTTCACCCGCGAGGAGCCGGTGCCCCACCTCGCCGCGCTCTCGCGGGCGGTCTGGGACGAGGAGCGGGTCGAGGTCCGCTACGAGAAGCGAGACGGCACCGTCCAGCGCGTGCTCGACCCCCTGGGGCTGGTGCTCAAGGCTGGTGTCTGGTACCTGGTGGCGCTGTCGGGCCGGAGCCGCTCGTTCCGTACGTTCAGGGTGGCGCGGGTGCGCTCGGTGCGGGCCCTCGGGGAGCCCGCGCAGCGGCCTGGGGGCTTCGACCTGGCGGAGCAGTGGGCGGCGTCGTCCACGGCGTTCTTCGAGTCGTGGCCCACCCTCGAGGCGCGTGTGCGGGTGCAGGCGCACTCGATCTGGCACCTCCGCGACTCGCTCGACCCGGGCTCGGCTCGGGCTGCGCTGGAGGGGGCCGGACCGGCCGACGAGGACGGCTGGCGGGAGACGACCGTGCGGCTGGAGCCGATCCCGATCGCGGTGCACCAGCTCCTGCCGCTCGGCAGCGCGCTCGAGGTGCTGGACCCGCCCGAGCTGCGGGAGGCCATGGCCGCGGAGGCCGCCCGCCTGCTCGAGCGGTATGCGGTTGCCTGATCGCCGGTCCGCCACGGCACACTGGCCGCGTGGCGGTGGCCGACTCGATCGTGTGCGTGGACTGCGGCGGCTCGTGCCACCGCATGCCCCTCGAGCCTCCGGAGCTGGGCTGGGCCGTCGGTGACGTGGTGGCCTATCGCTGCCGGGACTGCAACGACATGTGGTACCTCGAGCTCCACGAGGACGACCTGGTGGACGGCGCCGAGGGCGACGAACCACCCTCCTGGCTGAGCTGACCGTGGGCACCGCGTCGAGCCCGACCGCGGCCGACGCGCGCCTCGGGACGCTGGCCGGAACGGGCGCCTACGCGCTCTGGGGCCTGTTCCCGCTCGTGTTCCACCAGCTCGAGGACGTCGCCCCCGGCGAGATCCTGCTCCATCGGATCGTGTGGTCGTTCGCGGTGGTGGCGCTGCTGGTGGTGCTGCGCCGTGACCGCCGCTGGTTCGCCCCGGTGCGAGCCGCCCAGCACGGGCTGCGCCAGCTGTGGCTGGCTGCGATCGCCATCGCCGTCAACTGGCTCGTCTACATCTGGGCGGTCAACAACGAGCACGTCGTCGAGGCCGCGCTGGGGTACTACATCAACCCGCTCATCACGGTGGCGCTCGGCGTGTTCGTCCTCCACGAGCACCTCCGCCGGCTTCAGCGCTGGGCGCTCGGCTTCGGTGCCGCCTCGGTGGTGGTCCTCACCGTGGCCTACGGCCGGGTGCCCTGGGTGGCACTCGTGCTGGCCGGCTCCTTCGCCACCTACGGGTACCTGAAGAAGTCGGTGCCCGTGGACGCCACCACGTCGCTCGCAGTGGAGACGGCTGTCCTCGTGCCCCTCGCGGCCGGCGCCATGGCCGTGCTCCACCTCCGTGGCAGCGCCGCCTTCCTCGACGGCTCGGTCGGGCGCGACGTGCTCCTCGCCAGCCTCGGCGTGGTCACCGCGGTCCCGCTGCTGCTGTTCGGAACGGCCGCCCGGCGCATCCCGCTGTCGCTCCTCGGGTTGCTGCAGTACCTCACCCCGACGATGCAGCTCCTGGTCGGGGTGGCCGTGTTCCACGAGCCGATGCCACCGGAGCGCCTGGCCGGGTTCGTGCTGGTGTGGGTGGCGCTGGTGCTGCTGGGCACGGACGCGCTGCGGACCCTGCGGCGAGCGCGGGTGGACCGGGCCACGCTCCCGGTCCCCGAGCCGGCCTGAGCAACGTCCGTGGCCGGCCCGGCGCGCGCATGGCGCACCGAGCTGTCCCGAGACGAGGTGGCGCTCAGGCGGGGACGGTGGCGCTGGGGCGCTGCGCCGGGCGGGGCCGGCGGGCGAGGACCGACGTGGCCCCGACCGCGGCCAGCGCGGCGGCGGGCACCGGCCCCCAGGCGGCGCCGGCGGCGACCGCCATGACCAGGGCCTGCGCGGCCACGACACCTCGCTGCGCCGCGGGGAGGAGCTCCTCGAGGCGGCGATGCAGCGCCATCATCTTCTGGGGGGTGGTGAGGCCCTTGCCGAGGAGCACGGCAAGGCCGCGGACCAGGCCGAACCCGGTGACGATGGCGAAGGCCGCCAGCGGAGACGCCGTGAGCGCGGCAAGGGCGACCATCAGGTACACGGCCGAGGTGGTCACGTAGGTGGCCAGGCCGACGCCGATCTGCCAGCCGAAGCCGCCGGCGTAGACCCAGCTGCGGAACTGGTCCAGCCAGGTCTCGTTGACCTGTCGGGCGTGGGCGGGCAGGCGGAACCCACCCAGCTGCAGGTCCGACGCCAGCGTGATGGCAGCGAGGACGGCGGCGGCGCCCACCAGCGCGGTGGTCGAAGGGTCGAGAGCTGCCACGGCGGCGGCGAGGGCGGCGGCCCCGAGCGCGAGCGTGGCCCCGCCGAGCACGGCGCCGGCCACGAACCAGGCGGTGCTCGCCCCCCAGCGGTAGCCGCGGGCCTGCTCTCCGAGCGGCGTGATGGTGGAGAGCATCGACAGGCCGCAGGGCGACCACGTGGACCGGATGGCGGCGGCGACCGCCACGACCGAGGCGAGGGTGATGACGAGCGCAGTCATCTCGCCATGGTAGGCACGGGGACCGAGCCTCCCTGCGGCGCGGTCCTGACGTCACCCGGCCGTAGGGTGCGGGCATGGAGCCGCCGGCGGAGATCGACCTGGACCCGGTCCAGCAGCGGGTGATCGGCAGCCTTCTCGAGAAGGAGCGCACCGTCCCGGACACCTATCCGATGACGGTCAACGGGCTGCGGACGGCCTGCAACCAGGCCTCCGGACGGGATCCGATCATGCAGCTGTCCGAGCTGGAGGTGACGACCGCGCTCACCGAGCTGAGGGCGATGGGCCTGACCCGGGTCATCCACCCGAGCCACGGCGCCCGCCAGCCCAAGTACCGCCAGGTGCTCGACGAGGTGCTGCGCCTCGACGACGGCGAGCGAGCGGTGCTGACCCTCCTCCTGCTCCGCGGGCCCCAGACGCCGGGCGAGCTGCGGTCCCGGTCGGAGCGGCTCCACCCCTTCGGCGGGCTGGCCGAGGTCGAGTCCGCGCTCGCAGGCCTCGCCGGTCGAGGCGTCGCCCTGGTCCGGGAGCTGCCCCGCCGACCCGGACAGAAGGAGGCCCGCTGGATCCACCTCTTGGGCGAGCCTCCAGTCGTTGGGGCCACCCCGGCACGGGCGAGCGCCGACGAGGCCCTCCAGGTCCTGCGCACCGAGAACGACGAGCTCCGACGCCGGCTGGCCGAGGTCGAGTCGGAGCGGGACCGCCTCCGACAGGAGCTCGACGAGCTCACCAAGCCCTAGCCAGGGCGGTCGCTGCGCCCGTGCGGGCGGCCTCCCTAGATCCGCTCGAGCGCCGCTCCGTCGAAGAGCGGCGCCACGTCCAGGGCGGCGACGTCGGCCTGCAGCTCTTCGTCGGTCGGCGGATCGCCCCCACCGGCCGCGGCCCCGAGGACGACAGGCAGGAGCCGAGCATCGCTGGTGGTGTTCAGGAACACCTGGTCGTGGGCCAGGACCCAGCGCACGGCCCGGGCGATGGCCGCCGGATCCTCGATGGGCTGGTACCAGCTGAACCGGGGCCCTTCGTGGTCTGCCGGCCAGCGTCGCCGGGCGACGGCCTTGATGGTCTGCACGGCCACCTCCCGCTCGGCGCACACCGCGAGGAGCGCCTCGACGTCCGCGCGGTACCCCGGCTCCTGGAGCGCCACGAAGCTGAACGGGAGGAGGACCGACGCGAACGGGTGCCGCTCGAGGCTGCGGAGGTGCATCCGGGCGATCCGGGTGCCGTGGCCGGTGACGCCGAGGTGACCGACGAGGCCCTCCTCCTGCGCCCGGACCATCGCCTCGACCGCCCCACCGGGCGCGAAGGCGACCTCCCACTCGTCCGGCTCGACGAGGTTGTGCAGCTGGAGGAGGTCGACCGAGTCGACCTGCAAGCGCTCGAGCGACCGCTCGAGCTCGGCCCGGGCAGCCGCCCCCGTGCGCTCACCGGTCTTGGTGGCCAGGAAGAAGCGGCTGCGGTGCTCGGCCATCCAGGGTCCGATCCGCAGCTCCGAGTCCCCGTAGCTGGCCGCGGTGTCGAGGTGGTTCACCTCGGCGGCGAGCAGCTGGGCCAGGACGGCGTCGGCCCGCTCCTGGCGCATCCCCCCGAGCGCCGCGGCGCCGAAGATCACCCGGGTGCTCGTGTGCCCGGTCCGGCCGAAGGGCATCGTCGGGAGCATGTCCCGACCGTACGCCGCCGGCGACCGCCGCGCCCCGTCGGTCGTGCGCCCCTAGGACTTGAAGAGGAAGGCTTCGTCCTCGGGGTCGAGGAACAGGCGGAGCTCGTCGGCCAGCTCGGGGTGGGCGGTGAGCGTGGGGTCTTCGTCGGCCAGCGCCTCGGCGGCCCGACGGGCGGCCTCGACGGCCTTGCGGTCGCGACGCAGCGAGGCGATCTTCAGGTCGCTGCGGCCCTTCTGGCGCTCGGCGAAGATCGTGCCCTCGCCCCGGAGGTCGAGGTCGACCTCGGCCAGCTCGAAGCCGTCGTCGGTGCGCACCATCGCCTCGAGGCGAGCGTTGCCCTGGGCCCGCTCCTCGTCGTCTCCCTCGGCGCCGCCGGCGCCCGTGACGAGGTAGCAGTGCGACGCGGCCGCCCCCCGCCCGACCCGCCCTCGGAGCTGGTGGAGCTGCGCGATGCCGAAGCGGTCGGCGTCGAGGACGACCATGACCGTGGCGTTGGGGACGTCCACTCCGACCTCGATGACGGTGGTGGCCACCAGCACCTGGGTGCTCCCCTCGCGGAAAGACGCCATGGCCGCCTCCTTCTCCGCGGCGGGGAGCCGGCCGTGGAGCAGGTCGAGGGAGAGGCCCGACAGCTCGCCGGTCTGGAGGCGGGCGAAGGTCTCCTCGGCGGACGCTGCCTCGAGCTTCTCGCTCTCCCCGATGAGCGGGCACACGACGTAGGCCTGGCGCCCGGCGGCCACCTCCTCCCGGACCCGCTCCCAGACCGCGGCCTCCTCGTCCTCGCCCCGCGCCCAGGTGGTGACGATCGTCTGCCGTCCGGCCGGCTTCTGCCTCAGGACCGACACGTCGAGGTCGCCGTAGACGGTCATCGCAGCGGTGCGTGGGATCGGCGTGGCCGTCATCACCAGGACGTCGGGCACCGCGCCCCCGCCGGCCTTGTCCCGCAGCGCCGCCCGCTGCTCCACCCCGAAGCGGTGCTGCTCGTCGATCACGACCACGCCGAGGGAGCGGAACGCCACCGCCTCCTGGATGAGCGCATGGGTGCCGACGAGGAGGTCGACCTCTCCGGCAGCCAGCGCGTCGAGGACCCGCTGACGCTCCCTTCCGGTGACCTTGTTGGTGAGGAGCTCGACCGTGAGCGGCCGCTCCCCGAAGAGCGAGGCACCGTTGTCGGGCACGGTGGTGCCGGCGAGGAGCGGACGGATCGACGCCAGGTGCTGCTCGGCCAGCACCTCGGTGGGGGCCATGAGCGCGCCCTGGTGGCCGCCCTGCACGGCGGTGAGCAGCGCCGCCACCGCCACGACGGTCTTGCCGGCCCCGACGTCGCCCTGCAGGAGCCGGTGCATCGGCACCGGACGGGCCAGGTCGGCCTCGATCTCGGCCATCACCCGTCGCTGGTCGGCGGTGAGCTCGAACGGGAGCGCCTCGACGAACCGCCGGACCAGCTGCCCCGACGTATCGTGCTCGAACCCCTGGCTGGTGGCCTCGATCCGGCGCTTGCGCAGGACCAGGGCGAGCTGGATCCGGAGCAGCTCGTCGAAGACGAGCCGTCGACGAGCCGCCTGGGCCTCGGCGATGGCCCCCGGCGCGTGGATGCCCCGGAAGGCGGCGGTGCGATCGACGAAGTCGTGCTCCTCCAGCAGCCAGCCCGGCAGCGGCTCGACCAGCTCGCCGGCCCGGTCCAATGACTCCCGCAGCCAGCCCCGGAAGTCCCGCGAGTAGAGGCGGAGCTTGTCGGACTGGGGGTAGATGGGAGTGATCTCCAGCCGGTCGTCCTCGTCGAGGAGGTCGATCTCGGGGTTGGCCAGCTGCTTCTGGCCCCGGTACTCGCTGATCTTCCCGAAGAACATCGCCTCGGTGCCCTCGGGCAGCTGCCGGGCCCGCCAGGGCTGGTTGAAGAACGTGATCCGCAGGTACCCGGAGCCGTCGGTGATCCGCAGCTCGGTGCGGGCCCTCCCGCGACCGCGGGCCTGCACCGAGCTCGACGAGACCACCCGTCCGAACACCCACAGCTGCTCGTCCACGGCGGCCTCGCGGATCGACGACTGCCTCGTCTTGTCGAGGTAGCGCCGCGGGTAGTGCGTGATCAGGTCCAGGATGGTCTCGATCCCGATCGAGGCCAGCGCCTTGGCCCGCTCGGGGCCCACGCCGGTCAGCCGGGTGACCGGGGCATCGGCCAGCGAGCGGAGGCGGCGGGCCACGACGAGGGGGCTACTCGATCCCGAACAGGTAGGGGTACAGCGGCTGCCCGCCGTGGTGGACCTCGGCGGATGCACCGGGGCGCCGCTCCCCCAGCCACTCGGTGATGTGCCGCGTGGTGGCCGCCGACGCACCCTCGCCCTCGATGATCGTCACGATCTCGTGGCGCTCGGTGACGAGCGCGTCGAGCAGCGCGGTGGCGGCGTCGGCCAGCTTCGGCTCGACCGCCCGGATGCCGTCCCGGGTCACCCCCAGCCAGTCGCCGGTGGCGATCGGGCCCCCCTCCCAGCTCGAGTCCCGCACCGCCTGGGTGACCTCGCCGGCCACCACGTTCCCGGCCGCCTCGGCCATCTCGCTGCCGTTGGTGGGCGCCTCCGACTCCGGGTCGTAGGCGAGCAGCGCGGCGAACCCCTCGGTGACGCTCTTGGTCGGGACCACCACGACGGTCTTCGTGGTGTGCTCGTCCACCTGCTCGGCGACGGGGATGATGTTCTTGTTGTTCGGGAGGATGACGACGTGGTCGGCCGGGACCTTCTCCACCGCCGCGATGAGCTCGGCCGTGGACGGGTTCATGGACTGCCCCCCGGTGACGATCCCCTGCACCCCGAGCGAGTGGAAGATCCGCCGGATCCCGTCGCCGGTGGCCACCGCCACCACCGCGCACGTGACCGGGGTCAGGAGGTGGGCCGGGGTCTCGTCCAGGGCCCCCTGCTGCGCTGCGTCGCGCACCCAGCGCTCCTCCTCCACCTCCTCCATGAGGTCGGTGACCCGGATCTTCGTGGGCCGGCCGATCTCGATGGCGGCCTCGATGGCGGCGCCGATGTCGTCGGTGTGGATGTGGCAGTTCCAGATCCCCTCTCCCCCGACGACCACGATCGAGTCGCCGATCCCCGCCCACACGTCCTTGAAGGCCGGGATGGCCTCGTCCGGCGCCTCGAGGAAGTACATGACCTCGTAGCGGAGGTCGGAGACGTCGCCGGGCTCGTGGGGGTGGGCGCGACGCGCCTCGGGGAGGACGGCACCCTCCGCCTCTACCGGTTCGGGCATGGGACGCCCGTCGACCTGGTGGAGGAAGGCGTCGAGGAGCAGGAGCAGGCCGGTGCCGCCGGCGTCGACGACACCGGCCTCCTTCAGCACCGGGAGCAGGTCGGGGGTGCGGGCGAGGGCGTCGTCGCCCTGGGCCTTGGCCGCCTCGAGCACCGCCACCAGATCGCCTCCGTCCTCGGCGGCGGCGACCGCGGCCTCGGACGCCTCCCGGACGACGGTGAGGATGGTGCCCTCCACGGGTCGCATGACCGCCTGGTAGGCCGCGGCGGAGGCGGAGGCGAGGGCACGAGCGGCGGTGGGCCCGTCCAGACCGCCGGCCTCGGCCACCACCGAGGACAGGCCGCGCAGGATCTGGGAGAGGATGACGCCCGAGTTGCCCCGGGCGCCCATGAGCGAGCCGTGGCTGATGGCGCGGCAGACCCCCTCGAGGTCCCCGTCGCAGCGGTCGAGCTCTTCGCTCACCGCGAGCAGGGTCAGCGCCATGTTGGTGCCGGTGTCCCCGTCGGGCACCGGGTAGACGTTGAGCCGGTTGATGCTCTCCTTGTGCGCGGCCAGCGCATCCCGGAAGCCGTCCACGGCGGCCCGCAGCTCGTCGGCGCCGAGGCGCGTGAGGGAGGTCATCGGGCGAGGATTGTAGGAGGTGACCGGCGGCACCCCGTCCGCTCGGGCCCGCCGGGTCGGGTTGGCGGTCGCGGGAGCGCCCTTGTAGCCTCTCGGGGTCCTGCGCACCGGTGTGCCCGGCGCGCGACGAGCACGACACGTGAGAGGTCTCCGACGATGGCAGCAGTGTGCGAGGTGTGCGGCAAGCACCCGTCCTTCGGGATGAACGTCAGCCACTCGCACCGGCGCACCAAGCGTCGGTGGAACCCGAACATCCAGCGGATCCGGGCTGTGGTGGGCGGGGCCCCAAAGCGGCTCCACGTCTGCACGGGCTGCATCAAGGCCGGCAAGGTCACCAAGCGCGTCAGCTGACCGCTCCCCGCTCCGGGAGCGCGTAGACGAGCCGCGGCCCCTTCGGGGGCCGCCGGAGCGCGTCTCGCGCTGGGCCGCGTCGGGTAGGTCGCCGAGGACATCCAGACGGCGGACCGCGGCGCGGCCTGAACCGGCCAGGCACCCTCCCTGACGGCTGTCTGGCTGGTCGCTGGGGCGCTCCGTTACGGTGGTCCGTCATCCGCAACCCCGTCAGAGGAGTCGAGATGCAGGGTGTGATCAAGTCGTACGACCCGGGTTCGGGAGACGGCGTGGTGCTCTGCGACACCGACCTCCGGGAGTACGACCTCGCCCCCGACGCCTTGCAGGGCTCGGTGTTCAGGATGCTCCGCCAAGGCCAGCGGGTGATCTTCGACCTCGACGGCACCACCCGCGCCACGCGGCTGCGGCTCGGCAGCGAGGTCGACATGGGCACCCCGGGCTTCGACGGGGTGCCGGAGCTCCCGGCGACGAACACCTGACCCCCACCTCACGGAGACGGACATGCCTGCCACCACCGAAAACCAGAAGCTGAAGGACTGGGTCGAGCACTGGGCGGGGGTGCTGCAGCCAGATGCCATCGAGTGGTGCGACGGCTCGGAGGAGGAGTGGGAGCGCCTCACCCAGCTGCTGGTCGACGGGGGCACCTTCGAGAAGCTCGACGAGGCGAAGCGGCCCAACAGCTTCCTCGCCCTGTCCGACCCGGGCGACGTGGCCCGGGTCGAGGACCGCACGTTCATCTGCTCCGAGGCCGAGCGCGATGCCGGGCCCACCAACAACTGGCGGCCCCCGGCCGAGATGAAGGCCGAGCTGACCGCGCTCTACACGGGCGCCATGCGGGGCCGCACGATGTACGTCGTCCCGTTCTCGATGGGCCCGCTCGGGTCGAGCATCTCGCACATCGGCGTCCAGCTGACCGACTCCGCCTACGTCGTCACGAACATGCGGATCATGACCCGCATGGGCCAGCCCGCCCTCGACGTGCTCGGGGCCGACGGGGAGTTCGTCCCCTGCCTCCACTCGGTGGGGTACCCCCTGGTGCTGGCCGACGGCTCGACCCGGCCGGATGTGCCGTGGCCGTGCGACGCCGACAACAAGTACATCTCCCACTTCCCCGAGACCCGCGAGATCTGGAGCTACGGATCGGGCTACGGCGGCAACGCCCTGCTCGGCAAGAAGTGCTTCGCGCTGCGCATCGCCTCCACGATGGCCCGTGACGACGGGTGGATGGCCGAGCACATGCTGATCCTCGGGATCACCCCGCCCGAAGGCGAGAAGGTGTACATCGCAGCCGCCTTCCCGTCGGCCTGCTGCAAGACGAACATGGCGATGCTGATCCCCACCCTCCCGGGCTGGAAGGTCGAGACGGTGGGCGACGACATCGCCTGGATGAAGTTCGGGGACGACGGGCGCCTCTACGCCATCAACCCCGAGGCCGGGTTCTTCGGCGTGGCCCCCGGCACCGGCGCGGAGACCAACCCGAACGCCATGGCCACGCTCCACGGCAACTGCATCTTCACCAATGTGGCCAAGACCGACGACGGCGACGTGTGGTGGGAGGGGGCCGGTGCGGCGCCGGAGCACGCCATCGACTGGAAGGGCAACGACTGGACGCCCGACAGCGGCGTCCCGGCCGCCCACCCCAACGCCCGGTTCACCGCTCCCGCATCGCAGTGCCCGTCGATCGCCCCGGAGTGGGAGGACCCGAACGGCGTGCCGATCTCGGCCATCCTCTTCGGCGGCCGCCGCGCCACCAACGTCCCGCTGGTCACCGAGGCCTACGACTGGACCCAGGGCGTCTTCCTGGGCTCGATCATGAGCTCGGAGAAGACGGCCGCTGCCGCCGGCACCGTCGGCGAGCTTCGCTTCGACCCCTTCGCCATGCTCCCGTTCTGCGGGTACAACATGGGCGACTACTTCCAGCACTGGCTGGACATCGGCGCTCGGGACGGCGCCCGTCTGCCGCAGCTGTACTGGGTGAACTGGTTCCGCAAGCGCGAGGACGGGTCGTGGCTGTGGCCCGGCTTCGGCGAGAACTGCCGGGTCCTCAAGTGGATCGTGGAGCGCCTCGCCGGCGAGAGCCAGGCGGAGGACACCCCGATCGGCCGCGTGCCCGCCGAGGGCGCGCTCGACCTCTCCGGGATGGCGCTGGACGAGGGGACGGTGGAGGAGCTGCTCTCGGTCGACGCCGAGTCCTGGCGAGCCGAGCTCCCCCAGATCGAGGAGCACTACGCCGCCATCGGCGACACCGTCCCCGATGCGCTGCGCGAGCAGCTCGAGGAGCTGGAGAAGCGCCTGGCCCAGTAGCGCGCACGCTGAGCGACCGGGCCGGCCCGACCGGGCCGGCCCGGTCGCGTCCGGCTGCTCAGCCCATGCGGCGAGGCCCCGATCGCTACCATGCGGGCGTTCCCCGACGAGGAGGCTCGATGGCCGTCAGCGCGTACATTCTGATCCAGACCGAGGTCGGCAAGGCCGCGCAGGTGGCCGAGGAGGTCGACGGCATCGACGGCGTGGTCACCGCCGAGGACGTCACCGGCCCGTACGACGTGATCGCGCGCGCGGAGGCCGCCACGGTGGACGAGCTCGGCAAGATGGTGGTGAGCCGGGTGCAGATGATCGACGGCATCACCCGAACGCTCACCTGCCCCGTGGTGCACCTCTGAGGCGAGCGTCGCCGTCGGCTCAGCGGTCGGTGCGCAGCGTCGACAGCTGGAAGGCCGCCAGACCGAAGATCGTGACGCCGAGCGGGATGTGCCAGGCGGCGGCGCTCTGCGTCTCCCGCCCCACGTAGCCCAAGCCCACCTGAGCGAAGGTGAGGGCCACGAGCGCGACAGCGAGGCTGAAGGCGAGGCCGTCGCCGCGTCGGGCCACGAGCGCCAGGGGCACCCCGACCACGGTGAGGGCGAAGGTGACGTTGCCGAAGATGCCGTGGAGGGTGATGACGTCGCTGCCCTCGAAGAGGTGCTGGCCGGCCAGCGTCGCCTGGACCAGCACCAGCAGCGGGATGGCGACCACCACGACCTTATGGGTGGCCCGGAGGGCGACGGACGGGCGCGGGGACGCTGGGGCGGGGGCGGCGTCGGGGGTGGGCATGGTCCTCCGGTCAGGGGGTCGGGACGGGTGAGAGGGTCATGGCCCGGATGGCCAGGCCCATCAGGAACAGGCCGCCGAAGCCGTACAGGAGGTACCGGTGGGCGGCGATCTGCTGCCGGTAGCTGTAGACGATGCCGACGGCGGCGATGGCCACGAAGCCATAGAAGGCGTGCATCTGGGCCACCTCGATGCCCTCGACCGCCACCAGGGACACCCCGAGCGAGACCTGCACGAAGATCGTGACCTCCGCCACCGCGGTGGCCGGCCAGAGGGTCCGGTGGCGCAGCTCGGGACGGTGGTGGGCCCCGAGGGCCCAGAGCCCGACCACGGCGTTGGCGACCACCACCACCCAGGAGAAGTCGGCGTGGATCTGGCGCAGGGTCACGGGCGGAGCGAGCGGGGCAGCCGCGATCTGGGGCCTGGGGACCGGTGCGTCAGGCCTGCCCCGACGAGCCGCCGGCCACCTTGTAGCTCCACAGCTCTGAAGAGACGCCGACGGGCTTCGCCGCCCCCTCGCCGCCGGACCCGGCCCCGTGCGGGTGCGCACCGCCCGGTGCGTGGGCGCGGGCCTCGCTCTGGTGGCCGGCCCCGAAGGCGGGGCTGCTCACCCACGCTTCGAAGGACTCCTCGTCGCGCCAGCGGGTGACGACCAGCCAGGTGGTGCGGTCGTCGGTGGGCTGGAGGAGCTCGAAGCCCTCGAAGCCGTCCTGGCCGTCGACCGCCCCGGCCCGCTGGGCGAAGCGGCGGGCCAGCTCGTCCCCGCTGTCGGGGTCGACCGTGATGGCGTTGATCTTGATGATGGTCACCCGACGATGGTGCCCGACCCGGGTGCGCCCCCGCCAAGCGGAGGTGCGCTACTCGCCACAGGGCACTCCGGCCTCGAGGTTGGTGACCACGTCGTCCTCGTCGAGGTAGGCCGTGATCGCTCCCCCTTCCGCCTCGACGACCAGGAAGGCGGGGAACGGCTCCTCGGCGGGCACCTGCTCGACCTGGCCGGGGTAGAGCTCCTCGGCGTCGGCGGCGGTGGCGCCGAACCCGAAGCCGGTGGCGGTCCCGAGCGCTGGCGGGGCACCGGTGACCCGCCAGGCGAAGAGGTGCTCGCCCTCGCCGAGCTCGGTGGCCCCGTCGGTGAAGAGGAGCACGAGGTGGTCCCACTCGACCCCCCGGATCTGCTCGCCGGGGCAGGTGCCGTACTCGCTGAACGCCGGGTCCCACCCCGTGTCCCGGGTGGGCGCCCCGAGCGCCTCGGTGAGCGCGTCGACCGCGGCTTCCGGTGGTGCCCCCAGCTCCACGACGCCCAGCCCGTCGCCTCGCAGCACCACCTCCACCGCCGCCTCGGGCAGCGTGGTGGTGGGGGGCTGCACGGTGGTGCTCCCCGCCGCTGCGGCGCCGCCGTCCTCTGCGGACGAGGTGCTCGGGCCGCCGGTGCCCCCGGCTCGCCTCCCCTCCTCGGCGTCGCGGCAGGCCCCCGAGGCGAGAGCCAGCGCGAGGGCGGCGGCGATGAGCACGGGCGGACGCATCCCGCCCAGGCTACGGGCGGCTACCAGGCGGACTGGAGGATGGCCCGGGCGTCGTCCTCGCTCACGGGCCTCGGGTTGCGGCCCACGTTGGCGTTGGACTGCGAGAGGCGGGCCACGACGTCGAGCTCGGCCTCGTCGACCCCCGCCTCCGAGAGGGTGGCCGGCAGGCCGAGCCGGGCGCGGAGGTCGTCGACCGCGCCGGCGGCGTCGTCGGGTCGGCCCAGGGCCGCTCCGATGGCGGCCACCGACCGGGGCACCGCCTCGGCGTTGAAGCGGATGCTGTGGGCGAGGAGGATGGCGTTGGCGAGGCCGTGCGGGAGCCCCGTCCGCCCCCCGACCAGCTGGGACAGGCCGTGGTGCACGCCCATCCCTGCGTTGAGGAGGCAGCGGCCGGCCAGGCAGGCGCCCTCCAGCATCTCCGTCCGGGCGCCCAGGTCGGCTGGATCCTCCACCACGCGGGGCAGGGACCGGTGGATGGCCTCCGCGCCGGCGAGGGCGATCGCCTCGGCCTCGGGGGTGCGGTGGGGCGACCAGGCCGCCTCGACGCAGTGCGCCAGCGCGTTCATGCCGGTCTCGGCGCTCACCCGGGCCGGTGTCGAGGAGGTGAGGAGCGGGTCGTAGACGACGACGACCGGTGCGCTCGTCGGCCCGCCGGCGCCCTGCTTCTGGCGGGTGGTCGGGTCCGTCATCCCGAAGAACGGGGTGACCTCGGCCCCCGAGTAGGTGGTGGGGATGCTGAGGTGCGGGACCATCGGGCGATCAAGGTGCCCGGCACCGGGCATCCCCGCCTCCTGCTCGAGGAAGAAGCAGACGGCCTTGCCGAGGTCGGCGCAGGAGCCGCCCCCGAACGAGACGACGAGGTCCACCGCGTCGCGCCGGGCCTGCTGGACGGCCTGCTGCACGAGCGGCACGGGGACGTGGCTGACCACCTCGGCGAACGTCGACCCCAGCGATCGCCCCAGCTTGCCGACGACGGCGTCGCCCTCGGCCGAGTCGAGGCGGCCCGCGGTGGTGACGAGCAGCGCTCGCCGGGCGCCGATCGCGCGGACGAGCTCGGGGAGGCGGTCCACCGCGCCCACGCCGAACGCGATCTGCTGAGCGAGGGCGGTGTGCGTCCAGGCGGCGGGACGGGTCGGGTCGACCATCAGGTCAGGCCCTCGAGGAGGTCGGTCTCGCGGAGCCCACCCGGCTCGCCGTGGCGGATGAACCACTCGGTGCCGAAGGTGGCCTCGAACGCCTCGTCGGGCATGGCCAGGAAGAAGGAGTCCTCGCCGATCTGGCTGGCGTGAGCCGCCATCGACGCCCGCTTCTGGGCCAGGTGCCCCCGTACGTCGACCGCGGTGGTGAGAGCGGACTCGGGTCGACCGAAGGTGCTCTCCTGGGTGACGTCGGGGACCTCCTCGCGCGGGATGGCGCCCGCCGCCACCGCCTCCTCCATGATGCGCCGGAGGTGGTCGCGGTTCATCGTGGCCTCGTACACCCGCGGCGTCCCGGCCAGCTCGGCCGCGCGGACGCCCACGCGGTGGACCTGGATGTGGTCGGGGTGCCCGTATCCGCCGTCGCTGTCGTAGACGGTGAGGACGTCGGCGCCCTCCTCGACGAGGATTCGGGCCAGGCGCTCGGCCGCCTCGTCGACGCCGGCCTGCCAGAAGGCGTCGGGCAGGTCGTTCTCAGGCGTGCCCATCATGCCCGAGTCGTGGTAGCCGAGGAACTCCACCCGCTGGACCCCGAGCACGTCCGCGGAGGCGAGGGTCTCCTTCTCCCGCCGCTGCGCGAGGTGCTCCTCGTCGTCGAGGAAGCCGTCGGCCACCTCGCCGTGCTCGCCGCGGGTGGCGAAGACGAGCACGACCCGGTGGCCGGCGGCCGCTGCCCTGGCGAGCGTGCCGCCGGTCTGGATCGACTCGTCGTCGGGGTGGGCGTGGAACGAGACCAGCGTCGCCATGGGGCGCGACGCTACCGCCGGCCTCAGGCGATGGCGCCGGCGTCTCGCAGCTTCGCGACGCGGTCGGCGTCGAAGCCCCACTCCTCCAGCACCTCGTAGGTGTGCTGCCCAGCATGGGCGGGCGGCTTCGGGGTGGCGGTGGGGGTGGCCGAGAAGCGCGGGGCCGGTGCGGGCTGCACCACGCCGGCCACCTCGATGAAGGTCCCCCGCTCGACGTTGTGGGGGTGCTCGGGGGCTTCGGTGAGCGAGAGGACCGGCGCGAAGCAGACGTCGGTGCCCTCCATGAGCTCGCACCACTCGTCGCGGGTCTTGGTCCTGAAGATCGCCGCGAAGCGCTCCTTCAGGGCCGGCCACTCGTTGCGGTCGTGCTGCCAGGGCAGCTCCTCGCCCTCCAGTCCGGTGAGGCGGAGGAGCTCGGCGTAGAACTGGGGCTCGATCGACCCGATCGACACGTACTTGCCGTCGGCGGTCTCGTAGACGTCGTAGAAGTGGGCGCCGCTGTCGAGCATGTTGGTGCCGCGCTCGTCGTTCCACATGCCCATGGCGCGGAACGCGTGGAACATCGTCATGAGGACGGCCGCCCCGTCGACCATGGCGGCGTCGACGACCTGGCCCTCGCCGGTGGTGCGGGCGCTCAGGATCCCGCACACCAGGCCGTAGGCCAGCAGCATGCCGCCGCCGCCGAAGTCGCCGACCAGGTTGAGCGGCGGCACCGGTGCCTCGCCCCGACGGCCGATCGGCTCGAGCGCCCCGGCCAGCGCGATGTAGTTGATGTCGTGCCCGGCGGCGGGCGCGTACGGGCCGTCCTGGCCCCATCCGGTCATCCGCCCGTAGACGAGCTTCGGGTTGCGGGCGAGGGCCACGTCGGGCCCGAGGCCGAGGCGCTCCATCACGCCCGGCCGAAAGCCCTCGATCAGGGCGTCGGCGGACTCGAGGAGGGCCAAGACCGTCTCCACCCCGTCCGGGTTCTTGAGGTCGACGGCGATCGACCGCCGACCTCGGTTGAGCACGTCGGCCGGCGGCGCCGCCGGGTCCCCGCCCATGGCGTTCTGGTACCGGTCGACGCGGATCACATCCGCCCCCATGTCGGCCAGCATCATGGCGCAGAACGGTCCCGGCCCGATCCCCGCGAGCTCGATGATCTTGACGCCGGCGAGCGGTCCAGGCATGGGTCCTCCAGTGGGGGCGACGGTGGTCGAGCCATCCTGACGGTCTCTTGACCGACCGGTCAACACTGGTCCGGTGGCGCTCCGGTAGGTTCCCCGCCATGACGGCCTTCGGCGTGCACACCGGGCTCCAGAACACCACCGTCGACGAGCTGCGCGACCTCTGGACCCGCATCGAGGACCACGGCTTCGACTGGATCTCCATCTGGGACCACTTCTACGCCGCCGACCTCGGCGGAACCGAGTGCCTGGAGGCGGTGGCCTGCCACACCGCGCTCGCCTGCCACACCAGCCGGGTGCGGGTGGGGGCGCTCGTCTACTGCGTGGGCTACCGCTCCCCCGCCGTGCTCGCCAACGCCATCACCACGATCGATCACCTCTCGGGCGGCCGGGCCGAGCTCGGCCTCGGTGCCGGGTGGGCCCACAACGAGTACGCCGCCTACGGCATCCCGTTCCCGCCGGCGCGCGAGCGGCTCGACCTCCTCGAGGAGTCCGTCGAGGCGATCCGGGGCCTGCTCCGCCAGGAGCGGACGACCTTCGAGGGCGCCCACGTGCGCTTGGTCGATGCCGCCTGCGACCCCAAGCCGGTCCAGGCCGAGCTGCCGATCTGGATCGGCGGCTCGGGTGAGAAGCGCACGCTGCGCATCGCGGCCCGCTTCGCCGACGGCTGGAACGTGCCGTTCATCGCCCCGGACGCGCTGGCCCACAAGAGGGGGGTCCTGGCCGGCCACTGCGCGGACGTCGGTCGTGACCCGGCCGAGATCCGGTGCGCCGTGAACGTCGGCCTCTGCCAGGACGAGGACGCGCTGCGGGCCCAGTTCGGCGCCATGGCCGACTTCGTCCGACCCGGCGTGCTCATCGGCTCGCCCGATCAGCTCGTCGAGCGCATCGGCGAGTACGTCGAGGCCGGCGCCGATCAGCTCAACATCGCCATGCGGGCGCCCTGGGACCTGTCGCTGCTCGAGCTGGCCTCGGCTGCCATCGACCAGCTCCGCTGACGCCGGTGGTGGCCGTTCGAGCCTTCGCCCCCGGCCGGGTCAACCTGATGGGCGACCACACCGACCACACCGGCGGCCTCGTGCTGCCCATGGCGGTGGACCTCGGCACCACGGTGGTGGCCGTCACCGGCGGCGACGAGGTGGTGCTGCGATCCGAGTGGGCCGGCGACGAGGTGCGCCTCCCGATCGACGTGACCGATCCGGCGGCGGTCCAGCCCACCTGGGGCCGCTACGTGGCCGGTGTGGTGGCCGAGCTCAGGCCCGCAGCCGGACTCGTCGGTACCGTGGCGACGACCCTGCCCGTCGGGGCCGGCCTATCGTCCTCGGCCGCCTTGGAGCTCGCGGTGGCGCTGGCGCTCGGCGCCGATCCAGAGCCCGTGCCCATCGCCCTCGCCTGCCAGCGGGCCGAGCAGCGGGCCTCGGGCGTGCCGTGCGGGATCATGGACCAGCTCGCCAGCGCCGCCGGGGTGGCCGGCCACGCGCTGCGCATCGACTGCCACGACCTGTCGCTCCGCCCGGTGCCCTTCCCCGAGGGGATCGGCGTGTGGGTCGTCCACTCCGGCCAGGAGCGCTCCCTGGCCGGCTCCTCCTACGCCGAGCGGGCCGCCGCGTGCCAGAGGGCCGAGGCCACCGTCGGGCCGCTCCGGGGGGCGACCCTCGACGCGCTCGGTGCCATCGACGACGCGGTCGTGCGCCGGCGAGCCCGACACGTCGTGAGCGAGAACGGGCGCGTCGACGCGCTCGTCGACGCCCTCGCCACCCACGACCGCACCGCCCTCGCTGAGGTGATGGCCGCCAGCCACGCCAGCCTCCGGGACGACTTCGAGGTCTCGACCCCCGCCCTCGACGCGCTGGTGGACCAGCTCGTCGCCACGCCTGGCGTGCTGGGCGCCCGGCTGACCGGCGCCGGCTTCGGCGGCTGCGTCGTCGCCCTCGCGGAGGCAGGCACCGAGATGCCCCAGGGGAGGCGAGCGTGGCCCGTCCGACCCTCGGCCGGCGCTCGCCTCCTCTGAGCCCGTCGACTAGCGACGGTCCTTCTTGGGCTTCTTGCCGCCGGGCCCGGGATCGACCGTCCCGAGCCCGGCCTTGCACACGTCTCCCACGTCGATGTTCTGGCCCCGCTCGACGCTGACGCCGACCTGGTTGACGATGCCGGCCTCGGTGGTGCAGGTCAGCGTCCACTGCTCGAACTGGCGCGCCGTGCGGTCCCGGACGACGTCGTGGGTCGCGGCCTCGAGGTCGTAGGCCATGCCCAGGGCGACGCGGTTGCTGGCGCGCAGGGTGTAGGTGCCCGGGGGCACCCCCTGTCCGTCAGGTCCGGTCCAGGTGAGGGTGTTCGTCACCGCCCACTCGGTGGCCTCGGCCACGACGGCGCCGGACTCGTCGAGCAGGAACAGGTCGTAGTTCTTGATGGTGTCGGCTCCGGTCGGGACCGTCACCGTGAGCGAAGCCTTCAGCACGTCGGCCGGCTCGGAAACCGTGAACGGGACGTCCTGGCTCGAGAACGGCGGCGTGGTGCCGGAGGTCGCCATGGCCTCCTTCGGCTCGCCGAGCACGCCCGCCTTGCGCGACTGCACGAAGGGGCGGGTCGAGGGGTTGGCGTGGTACTCGAACCGACCGGTCTCGCCGACGGTCATCGTGGTGGCGACCGTGTCGGCCACCAGGGAGCCGTCCCACAGCGGGAAGACACCGGTGCGCTCCAGCGAGAGGCGGGCGCCAGCCGGGGCGAGGCCGGTCACGAGGGAGTGGGTGCTGGCGTCGATCGCGTTCTCGAAGGCGATCAGGAACGCCTCCCGGTTGCCCCCGCCGACGCTGTCGTGCTCGTGGGCATCCCCCTCGCAGTGGTCGGCTGCATCCGTGGTGAGCTCCGGTGCGCTCGCGGGGGTGACGCCCTGGGCGGCGGCGTTCTCGCCGGTGTACTCGGCCACCACCTCCGCGTAGGGCGGGTGGAACTCGTCGGGGCCGATCTCGAAGGTGTACCCGTAGCCACCGGTGGCGTTGTAGCTGTAGTCCTCGGTGGTGCCCGTCGTGTCGTACAGCTCCCACCCGAACTGGTTGCTGTAGCCGGTCTGCGCCGCCATCCGTTCGCCGAGCACCTGCAGCCCCTTGTCGCGGCCGTCCGCGGCCGTGAAGCACTCGTCGGGGGCGAAGCCGACCGGGTCGCCGTCGGGCGCGATCGTCGAGGGCTTCACGCCGACCGGGCGCAGGATGAGGTTCGAGAAGGTGTGGTTCGTGATGAGCGTGGTGACCTGGCGGGTCGAGATGAGGTTCCGGATCGCCTGGGTCTCGGGCTCCGAGAACGGGGCCGGCCCGCGGTAGACGGGCGACAGCGGGTTGCTGTCGGTGCCGGGCCCGCCCCACAGCGCCCCGTAGTTGCGGTTCAGGTCGATGCCGGGCCCGTAGCCGCCCGGCGACGGCACCGCCACGCAGGTCCCGGCGGGCTGGGTC
Source organism: Acidimicrobiia bacterium (assembly GCA_046565645.1). Lineage (GTDB taxonomy): Bacteria > Actinomycetota > Acidimicrobiia > Acidimicrobiales > VFJN01 > VFJN01. The sequence continues at coordinate 122,547 of JBKHYD010000019.1, forward strand.
TGACCGTCGACGTAGCGGCAGTTCTTGCGCTTGTACGCGTTGCCGGGGGTGCCGAGGATGACGCCGGGGTTGTAGGGGACGGCCTCGACCTCACGCAGGTCGACGATGTCGCCCGAGGTCCGGGAGGCGTCGTAGCCGTCGGGGTTGCTGACCGGGACGATGATGGCCCGCCCGCGGTCGAGCAGGTTCGTGATGCGCTCGTCGTGGCCGTAGCCCTCGAGCAGGTCGTAGGCGAACTCCATGGGGAGCTCGGCCGAGGGCCACTCTCGGGCGTGGTGGGCGCCGAACATGAGGAACACAGGGCGTCCGTCCTCGGGTGCGTTGACGTCGCGGCCGATCTCGATGCCGGTGAGGTCGCGACCCTCGACCGACCGGCCGATGGAGATGCGCTTCGCCAGGGTCGGGTACTTCACCACGAGCGCGTCGATCTCGGCGGCGAAGTCGTCGAGGACGCGGTAGCCGGTGCGGCCCGAGGGCAGTGGGCTCTCGGACGTGGACGCGGCGTACGTGGCGTCGAGCTGGATGCGCTCGAGCTGGCGGGCCAGCAGGTCGGCGATCCGGACGTCCCAGGTGAAGCCGGCCTCGCGGAGGGCCTGCTCGTCGGCCGCGGTGTGCAGCACGACCTCGACGTAGTCGTGGCCGGCGTGCTCGGTGAGGTCGAGGCCGAGGGCGCTCAGCCGGTCCTTGTCGGCCCGCGTCGGGGTGTCGACCGTGACCAGCTGCGGCGCGAACGCCGCCTCCGCCACCGGGTCCAAGGGCTCGATCGTCGCCCGGCTGGTCGGGGCGAGGGTCACGCTGAGGGCAGCCGCGACCCCGAGGACCGTCAGCGCCCGGGTGCGGCGGGTGGAAGCAGGCATGGGGGGGCCTCTCTGCAGCAAGGTCGCGAACGCCGCGGCGGTGAGCCGACGGTCGGTCGACGGACGGGCGGGGCCGTGTCCTCTTCGCCGTCGAGCCGGCGTGCTCCTGCTGGCGAGCCGAGCTACATGCGGCGGAGGAGGTCCGCCTTCTTGGCCTGGAACTCGGCCTCGGTGAGCACGCCCTGCTGGCGGAGGGCGTCGAGCTGCTGGATCTGCTCCGGGATCGAGGCCTCCGCCGCCGGGCGGGCGCCGCCGATGCGATCGAACTTGCGGTTCTCGTTCGCCTCCATCTGCCGGTAGATCTCGTTCTGCACGGCCGAGGGCTTGCGCACGTTCGAGAAGCTCTGGCGGCCCTGCTCGCCCGCCGACTCGATGACGAGGTCACCCGAGCCGAGCATCCGCTCGACGAGGCGCTGGCTGAAGAACACGGTGTTGACCCGCTCGAGGGGGATCTCGATGCCCTTCTTCGAGAGCACGCCGTGGCGGTAGATCAGGCGGTCGGTGGTGACGACGAAGTTGGTAGTGGCCCAGCGGGCGTAGGTGATCCCGAACCACACGAGGGCCACCAGCACGAGGACGCCGGCCAGGGCCGAGAGCACCGCCGGGGGGTCGGTGATCCCGGCGAGGACCCACACGCCGAAGGCGACCGCGGCGACGAGCGCCGCTCCCGGCTTCAGGAAGAACTCCCAGTGCGGGTGCAGGTCGAGCGCGATGTCCTCGCCGTCGTTCAGGAGCTTGCGCGAGAAGGGCACAGCGGGAGCGTAGACCCGGTGCCCGAGCCCTAGGCCCAGCCGAGCTCGTGGAGGCGATCGTCGTCGATCCCGAAGTGGTGACCGACCTCGTGGATCACCGTCACGCGGACCTGCTCGACCAGCTCGTCCTCGGTCGCGCACATGGCGAGGAGGGGTTGGCGGAAGATCGAGATCCGGTCGGGCAGCACCATCCCCTCGTAGGAGGCGTCCCGCTCGGTGAGCGGGACGCCGTCGTAGCGCCCCAGGAGACGGGACCCTGGGCTGCCCTCGCGCACCACGACCGCCACGTTGTCCATCAGCCGACCGAGCCCCGCCGGGATCTCGTCGAGGGCCTCGGCGACGAGCTCCTCGAACCGCTCCATCGGCACGTCCAGCACGGTCGCAGCGTAGGGCCGTGGCCACCGGAGGGTGCCCCCCACCGGTGCCGCCCTACGATCGCCTCGGTGGATCCGCAGGCGCTGCTCGACGGGCTGGACGAGGAGCAGGCCCGCGCGGTGGCGAGCACGGCCCAGCCGCTCGTGGTCCTGGCGCCGGCCGGTTCGGGCAAGACGAGGGTGCTGACCCGGAGGATCGCCTACCAGGTGGCCACGGGCACGGCCGACGCTCGCCACGTGCTCGCCCTCACCTTCACCCGGAAGGCCGCCGGCGAGCTCGCCGACCGCCTCCGGCGCCTGGGGCTCCGCTCCGAGAGCACGGCCGGGACCTTCCACGCAGTCGCGTGGGCGGTGCTGCGCACCCGATGGCTCGACCAGCGCCGCGAGCCCCCCACGCTGCTGGACCGCAAGGGCCGGCTCCTGGCCGAGCTGGCCCCCAAGGTCCCCAACCGCCCGGTCCGCACCGTGGCGGCCGACCTCGCCAACGAGATCGAGTGGGCCAAGGCCCGGATGATCACCCCCGACACGTACGTGGAGGAGGTGGCCACGGCCGGCCGGCGGCCGGCCCTGCGCCCGGAGGTGGTGGCCCAGGTCTACGCCGCCTACGAGCAGCGCAAGCAGCGGGGCGGGCTCGTCGACTTCGACGACCTCCTCGCCCTTTGCGCCCGTGCCATCGAGACCGACGAGGTGTTCGCCACGGCGCAGCGGTGGCGCTTCCGGCACCTGTTCGTGGACGAGCTCCAGGACGTCAACCCGCTGCAGTTCCGGCTCCTGGAGGCCTGGCGAGGCGACCGCTACGACGTGACCGCGGTCGGCGACCCGCAGCAGGCCATCTACGGCTGGAACGGAGCCGACGCCCGGTTCCTGCTCGACATCCACCGGTGGTGGCCGCCGGCCGAGGTGATCCAGCTCCGCAACAGCTACCGGTCCACCCCCCAGATCCTCGAGGCCGCGGCCACCATGCTGCGATCGGCCCGGCAACCGGCCCAGGAGGTGCTGCCGGTGCGCGCCGACGGGCTCGCCCCGCACCTGGCCGGGCACCCGAGCGACCGCGACGAGGCGGTCGCCATCGCGAGAGCCGTCCGCCTCGCCCACGCGCCGGGCCGACCCTGGGCGGACCAGGCGGTGCTCGTGCGCACCCACGCCCAGACCGTCCTCCTGACCGAGGCGCTGCGCGAGGCCGGCATCCCCCACCGGGTCCGGGGCGGCGCCGCGTTCCTCGACCGCCCGGAGGTCCGGCGCGCCCTCCAGGAGCTGCGACGGGTGGACGAGCCGCTGGGCACCGCGCTGGTCGACCTCGAGGCCACGATCGACCTCCCGCTCGAGGCCGACGCCCCCGACGCGGCGGCTCGTACCGAGGCGGCCGAGCTCGTGGCGGCGGTCGTGCGCATGGGTCGCGATTACCTGCGGCTCGATCCGATGGGTCGCACCGACACCTTCGTGCGCTGGCTGCACGCCACGGTCCAGTCCGAGGGCGACGCCGGCTTCGGTGGCGACGCCGTGGACGTCGCCACCTTCCACGCCGCCAAGGGGCTGGAGTGGGGGGTGGTGCACCTGGCGGGCGTGGAGGACGGCTACGTCCCGATCTCCCACGCCCGTACCCCCGCCGCCCGTGCCGAGGAGGCCCGCCTCCTGTACGTGGCGATGACGCGGGCCCAGCGCGAGCTGCGCATCACCTGGGCCGACACCCGAGCCTTCGCCTCCAAGGTGGTGGAGCGCCGCCGGTCGCCGCTCCTCGACCCGCTCGTCGCCGTCTACCGGCCCGAGGCCACGGTGCCAGCCGCCCTCGCCACCGGCCCGATCGAACCGCCGGTGGCGGACTTCGCCGACCAGGTGGCATCGCAGCGAGCGGCGCTGGCCACCCGGCGGCGGAACGACGTGCCGGGTCTGGAGTCGCTGCACCGCTGGCGGGACGCGGTGGCACGGGCCGCCCGGGCCGAGCCCGACGCCGTCCTCGCCGACCACGTGCTGGCGAGGGTCGCTCGCGCCCGACCCCGCGACGTGGAGGAGCTCGGTGCCGTGCCCGGGGTCGGCGTGATCCTCGCCCACCGCTTCGGAGAGGCCATGCTGTCCGCCCTCGACGACGAGGAGGCCGGATGAGGTTCATCACCGAGCAGCGGTACCCGGCCGGGCCTGGGGCCGTGGCCGCCGCCTACGCCGACCCGGATCTGTACGGGTCGTTCCACGGACTGACCAGGCTGACCCAACCGGAGGTGCTCGCCCACGAGGTGGACGGCGAGCGGGTGGTGCTCCACGTGCGGTACCGGTTCGCCGGGCACCTCTCTCCCGCCGCCCAGGCGGTGCTGGACCCGAGCCGGCTGAGCTGGGTCGAGGAGTCCGTGCACCAGCTCGATCAGCGGACCACCTCGTTCACCATGGTGCCCGACCACTACGGTGACCGGTTCTCCTGCACGGGTGGCTACCGCTTCGAGGCGGTCGACGGCGGCACCGTCCGGCGCGGCTCGGGTGACATCCGGGTGAAGGCCCTGCTGGTCGGTCGGGCGGTGGAGGGCGCGATCGTCTCGGGCCTCCGAGAGCACCTGGAGGAGGAGACCCCCCTCGTGGTCGACTACCTCTCCGGGTCCACCTCCGCCTGACGCGCCTCGCGCTCCAGCCTCATCTCGACGAACCGCTGGAAGTCGATCGAGATGAACAGGCCCTCGCCCTCGGCGCACAGGGTGTCCCCGGCCCACAGCTCGCCCGTGGTGACGATCTTGCGACCGCGGACGCTGGCCAGGCGGCTGGTGAACCGCAGCTCGGTGTGGAGGGGCGTGGGTGAGCGGTAGTGGATCGTGAGCCGACCGGTCATCCCGGGGTTGCCGGCCAGCGACTGGGCGGAACCGAGCACCTCGTCGAAGGCGGCCGCGATGAACCCGCCGTGCACGCACCCGGGCGGGCCCTCGTAGGCGGACCCGAAGGTGACGCGGCCGTGGAGCTCCTCCCCCTCCAGCCAGAGCTCGATGGGCGGGGCGATGGCGTTGGCCTTGCCGAGCATGGGGCTGTGGTCGAAGAACCCGAAGGGGTCACCGGCGTTGGCCGCCTCGCCGTAGCCCTCGTACATCGACCGCTGGTGGTGCTCGCCGAGCAGCGCCCGGACCTGCTCGACCGCGTCGGCGGCCTCGGCGATCACCTCGGTCGGTGCGTCGATCTGCACGAGCCGGTGGACCACGCCCCGTACGGCCCCGGCCAGGCGGATGAGCTCGCCCCGACGGCCCGCCGGGTCGACCTCGCCGAGCTCGCCCAGGCGGCGGGCCCACTCCGGTGATCCCGGCGAGAAGCGGCGCATCGGCGCCTCCTCGGGCAGGTCGCTCATGCTGCGTCCTCGGTCTGCACGATCACCGGGGCGTGGTCCGAGGGCGACTTGCCCTTCCGGGCGTTGCGGTCGATCAGCGCCCACCGGACTCGCTGGGCCAGGGAGGGGGTGGCCAGGACCAGGTCGATGCGCATCCCGATGCCCTTGTGGAAGTTGCCGGCCCGGTAGTCCCACCACGAGTAGAGGCGCTCGACGCCCGGGAACCGGTCGCGGAACACGTCGGTGAGCCCCCAGTCGAGGAGCGACTGCAGGGCCTGGCGCTCCGGCTCGCTGACGTGGGTGGCTCCGACGAGCTCGGCGGCGTCCCACACGTCGATGTCCTGGGGAGCGATGTTGAAGTCCCCGCACACCGCGGTGGGTCCACCGGGGTCGGCGGCGAGGTCCAGGTGGCCCCGAAGCCGCTGCAGCCAGGCCAGCTTGTAGCGGTAGTGGTCGTGCTCCAGCCCTCGCCCGTTCGGCACGTAGGCGCTCATCACCCGCACGCCGCCGCAGGTGGCAGTGACGAGGCGGGCCTCGTCGTCGGGTGCGTCGTCGTCGGCGAAGCCCATGACGACGTCGTCGAGCCCGACCCGGCTCAAGATGGCGACCCCGTTCCACTGCCCCTGGCCGTGGTGGGCCGACTCGTACCCCAGCGCCTCGAACGCCATCGAGGGGAAGGCGGCGTCGGCGAGCTTCGTCTCCTGCAGGCACACCACGTCCGGCTGGCACTCGGTCAGCCACTGCTCCAGCCGATCCATGCGAGCCTTGAGCGAGTTGATGTTCCAGGTGACGAGGCGCACCGGCTGACCGTACCGCTGAGAGCGGAGATCACCGAAGTCGCCGGGGTGCGCGTGCACCCCGGCGACCCGGTCGACACCTGCTGGTCCTCCGACGGGCGGGGGTCAGCGCTTCTTCGCAGCCCTCTTGGCCGGAGCCTTCTTGGCCGGAGCCTTCTTGGCCGGAGCCTTCTTCGCGGCAGCCTTCTTGGCCGGAGCCTTCTTCGCGGCAGCCTTCTTGGCCGGAGCCTTCTTCGCCGCAGCCTTCTTGGCCGGAGCCTTCTTCGCCGCAGCCTTCTTGGCCGGAGCCTTCTTCGCACTGCTCTTCTTGGCCGGAGCCTTCTTCGCAGGTGCCACCCGTTCCTCCTCTGTTGGTTGGTCTGGTACGGGATCGCTGATCGCGCCGGACGGCACGACACCGGGCATGGTCAGGTCGACGCCGCGGCGCGGGGTGTCGAACGCGTGGACCACGAACTCGTAGGGCTGCCCCATCGACAGCACCTCGCGGGCGCTGCGGGGCGGCGGATCGCCGAGGTGCTTCAACGGCAGGTAGCACCGGGCGCCGTCGACGATGACGTACGCACCGTGCGACGAGAAGCGCTCGACCTCGCCGGTGACGGTGGAGCCGACGGGGTGGGCGGCGACGAACTCGATGAACGGCAGCGGCTCGTTGTACGGCTCGACGCTCGAGGCCGACGCGCCGGACCCCCCCGATCCGCCTCGGCGGCGGCGCGCGCGCGAGCTGCCCTCGGAGGCCGCGGGTGCGGCGACGGCGGGCTCGGCCTGCTCGCTGACCGAGCTCGGGCTACCCCCGCGGCGACGGGAGGAGCGCTTCGGCTGGTCGGCCTCGCTGGCCTCGGTGGCCTCGGTGGCACCGCCCGCCTTGCGGGTTCGTCCTCCGCCGGCCCGACTCACGGTGCCCTTCGCCGCGGAGCCCTTGCTCTCGGCTGGTGACGCCTTCGACTTGGCCTTCTTGGCGTCGGCGATCGCCTTCCGGCTGAGCGGCCCCCTCACCGGGGAGCGCTCCATGAAGACCCACCCGACGTGGGGAACCGGCTTCCCGCCGATCAGCCGGCCCTGGTCGAAGAGCCAGCCGAACTGGCCGTGGAACTCCTGGAACGAGTCGTTCGAGAGGACGACGGCATCGGCCCGATCGGCGATCTGGAGGAGGAAGGCATCGCCACGCCCGATGACGCCCGCCGGCGGGACCACGACCTCGCCCGCCTCGAGCGCCTCCTCGAAGGCGGCCCGCTCGGCCTCATCGATGCGGTTGGGGAAGCTGGCGTCGACGACGACGGTGACCTTCTCGGGCTTGGCCTCCTCCATGTAGGCCCGCACGGCTTCGTCGAGCTGCTTGAGGCTCGGGAGGGTGCGGCCTTCGGTGGCCAGGTTGGAACCGTCGACGACGACGTGATGGACGCTCATCCGGAACGCAAGTCAACCAGAGGCGCCAGGCGCACCGGAGGATGGTGCGCGAACCCGCCTGCCCGCGCGTGTGGGCCCGGGCCCGCTCGAGGCGTCGACGCTGGGGCGGTGCAGAGGATCAGGTCACCTCGAAGGTCTCGGCCATCTGGTCGGCGAGCTCCCCTGGATCGGAGACCGCGCTCACGGTGAGCACGAAGGTGGCCCCGTCGCTGGGCAGGTACAGCTGGACGCCTTCGACGCTGAAGGGTCCGTCGGGCGACTGGAACTCGGCCGTGTAGCTGACCCTGATGGCCTCGCCCGACGGCAGCTCCACGCGGTCGAGCGAGTGCACCTCGGCCCCCAGCGCCTCCATGCCGAGCTCGGCCTCGCGCTCCAGCTGGTCGAGCTCGGCGGACACCGGCAGCCTCAGGATGTTGAGGTTGTCGGTGAACCCGGCGTCGGGGGGACCGAAGGCGAGGAGCACTCCGCCCTGCTGCACGACCCCCACCGCCTGGTTCAGCATCGCCTCGTCGGCCTGGGGCATCAGCTCCTCGAGGTCCTCACGGCCCAGCTCGAAGTCCTCCAGGGGCACGTCGATCCACTCCTCGGGAACGGCGATGGAGACGCCATCGCCCTCCACGACCTTCCAGCCGTCCGGGACCGATGCGGCGGCCGTGTTGCCACCGTCGTCGACGCCGTCGCCGTCCGCCGAGGTGGAGGTCGCACCTCCGAGGGGATCTTCGTCGGCCTCGTCGCTGCAGGCCGCGACGACGAGGGACAAGGCCAGCGCGGCCGCGAAGGCGCGCTGCGCGCGGAGGTTCCGGGGGGATCGCATCCAACCACCCTAGGGCCGTCCGGGGGCCAGCTGCCGGGCCCTACGATTCGGCGCCATGGCGATCCGAGCGGCGTTCTTCGACTTCGGGGGCGTGATCCTGTCGAGCCCGTTCGAGGCCTTCAACGGCTTCGAGGATCGCAACGGCCTGCCTCGCGACTTCATCCGCACGGTCAACGCCACCGATCCGGACACGAACGCCTGGGCCAGGTTCGAGCGCAACGAGGTCACCTTCGACGAGTTCTGCGACCTCTTCGAGGCGGAGTGCCGGGCCGCCGGGCACGAGGTCTCGGCCCGGGAGCTGATGCCCCTCCTCGCCGGCGAGATCCGGCCCGCGATGGTCCGAGCCGTGCGCCGCTGCCGCGAGGAGGGACTGGTCACGGCATGCCTCACCAACAACTGGGTGGGCTTCTCGCCCCGGGACCGCGAGGGGCGGCCGCCGGTCGGTGAGGACCCGCTCGAGCTGTTCGACCACGTCGTCGAGTCGAGCAAGGTCGGGGTCCGCAAGCCCGACCCCGCCTTCTACGAGATCGCGTGCGCCGAGGCGGGGGTGCTGCCCAGCGAGGTGGTGTTCCTCGACGACCTCGGCGTGAACCTCAAGCCCGCCGCCGCGATGGGCATGACGACGATCAAGGTCGTCGACCCGTCGGACGCGCTCGACCAGCTCGAGGCCGCCGTCGGCTTCCGCGTCCGCTGACCCCTCATCGTTCCGGCGGGATCGAGGAGGCCGAGCTCCTTGCAGCTCGGGACGATCTTGCTGAACACACCGCCTGGAACATGGCGCACCCGGGGTCCGTCAGCCCTCGGCCCCCTCACGGGCGACGTCGGCCCCCCAGAGGGCGAAGCTGGCGGTGGCGCCGTGCAGGACGATCGACAGCACGATCGCGGTCAGCGTGACCGCCCACAGCCGGTCGGCGTGCGCGAAGTCGGCCTGCCCGGTGGCGTGGGCGAGGTAGTACACCGAGCCCATTCCTCGGATGCCGTAGGTGGCGATCACGGCCCGCTCGTGTCGCGACGGCCCGGTGCCGAGCAGCGACAGCCAGCCGGCCAGCGGGCGCACCACGAGCACCAGCGCGCCCGCCACGAGAGCGCCGTCCCACCCGAGGGGCTCGAGTGCGCCGCGCACGATGGCGCCACCGAGGAGCAGCAGGAGGACGACGGCGCCGAGTCGCTCCAAGCCGTCGCTGAAGTCGTGCAGGACGTCGTGGTAGTCGTGGTCCCGCTCGGCCGACCGCAGCACGAGCGCGGCGACGAACACCGACAGGAAGCCGTAGCCGTGGGCCGTCTCCGCCAGCGCGTACACGGCCAGGGTGGCCCCGAAGGCGACGACCCCGTCGGCCGAGTGGGCGAACGACGTGGCGGGCGGGGCACGGAAGGTGAACCACCGGAGGGCCTTGCCGCCCGCCACGCCGGCCACGAGGCCCACCACCAGCTTGACCAGCACGTCCTCGAGCACCCAGCCGCCGAACCAGGCGCCGCCGGCTGCGACGGCGATGGCCAGGTTCGTGAACGGGAAGGCCAGCCCATCGTTGAGGCCGGCCTCCGAGGTGAGGGTGCTCCGCACCTCGTCGCTCTCGTCGTCCCCCTGGCCGGGCCCCTCGACCTGGACGTCCGAGGCCAGGACCGGGTCCGTCGGCGCGATGACCGCCCCCAGGAGCAGCGCGCTGGCCGCCCCGAGCCCGAGGGCGCCCCACCCGAGCAGGGCGGTGGCGGCGATCGTCAGCGGCATGGCGATGGCGAGCAGCCGCCACGTGAGCTCCCACGACCGCCAGCCGATGGGTCGGTCGAGGCGCAGCCCGGCCCCCATCAGCGACACGATGACCACGAGCTCGCTCAGCCGCTCGACGATGACGTCGTCGGCCAGCGGGTCGGGCGTCGGTAGGTCGTCGATCAGCCAGAACGCGAGCGCGCCGAGCGCCAGGTGGACGATCGGCACCGACAGCGGGCGCGCGGCGAGGAGCCGGGGCAGCGCCGCCGCCGCCAGCACGGCGATCCCCACGGCACCGAGGAGGAGGTCGTAGGGATCGGGCGACATGGGAGCACGTGCCTACCGCGCCGCCGTCGGGTTCAGACCGAGGTCACCTCAGCCAGCAGGGCGGCCTGCTCCTGCTGGTGGATGGCATGCGACCCCGTGGCAGGGCTGCCGGACTCGTGGCGAGAGATCCGGCGGAGGCGGTGGGTCTCCCCGAACGCGTCGTGCAGGCGCCCGCGGGCGAAGCTCCAGGCACCCATGTTCTCGGGCTCCTCCTGGAGCCACACCAGCTCCCGGGCGTTCGGGTACCTGGCGACGATCTCGGTCAGCTGCTCGGCGGGCCACGGGTAGAGCTGCTCGACGCGGACGATGGCGACCGGGGCACCAGCTTCGTCCCGGGCGGCGAGGGCCTCCTGGCCGACCTTGCCTGAGCAGAGCGCGATCCGAACGACCTTGGTCGGGTCGTCCACTCCGGGATCGTCCAGGGTCTCACGGAACGCACCGGAGAGCAGCTCCCCCACCGGGGAGCGGGCCGACCTGGCCCGCAGCAGGGACTTCGGCGTGAGCACCACGAGCGGCTTGCGGGTGGTCCGGCGGATCTGACGTCGCAGCAGGTGGAAGATCTGGGCGCTCTGGGTGCAGTTGACGACCTGGATGTTGTCCTCGGCGGCCAGGGTGAGGAACCGCTCGAGCCGGGCCGACGAGTGCTCGGGCCCCTGGCCCTCGTACCCGTGGGGCAGGTACATGACGAGCCCGGAGGTCTGGTTCCACTTGTCCTCCGCCGCCACCACGAACTGGTCGACGATCGTGGAGGCCCCGTTCCAGAAGTCCCCGAACTGGGCCTCCCAGATGACGAGCGAGTCCTTGGCCACCACGGAGTACCCGTACTCGAAGCCGAGCGCGGCGTACTCCGACAGGAGCGAGTCGTAGATCCAGAACTTGCCCTGTCCCGCACCGAGGTGGGCGAGAGGTGCGTGCTCGTTGCCGTTCGTGTGGTCGATGAGCACGGCGTGGCGGTGGCTGAACGTGCCCCGGCGGGTGTCCTGTCCGGCGATGCGCAGATCGGTGCCCTCGAGGAGCAGCGATCCGTAGGCCATCGCCTCGGCCAGCGCCCAGTCGACCTCGCCTCCGGCCCAGAGCCGGTCCCGGGCCTCGAACTGCTTGAGCAGCTTGGGATGGACCGAGAAGCCCTCGGGGACCGTCGAGAGCGCGGCGTAGACGCGGTCGAGCACCTCTCGCTCGACCCCGGTCTGGATGGCCGGCAGCACCCCGGCCGACGGGGAGGGCGTCCGGGCCACGTGGGCGATGGTGGGCGCCGACTGCCGCGTCTCGTCGAGGGCCTGCTGGAGGCGGGCGTGGTAGTCGTCGAGCGCCTGCTCGGCCTCCTCGAGCGACATCTGGCCCCGCTTGACCAGCGACTCGGTGAACAGCTTGCGCACCGAGCGGCGCTCGTCGATCTTGGCGTACATCAGCGGCTGGGTGTAGCTGGGGTCGTCGCCCTCGTTGTGCCCGTGCCGCCGGTAGCAGACCATGTCGATGACGACGTCCTTGTGGAACTGCTGCCGGTAGGCGAACGCCAGCCGGGCCACCCGCACGCAGGCCTCGGGATCGTCGCCGTTCACGTGGAAGATGGGCGCCTGGACCATCTTCGCCACGTCCGTGGAGTAGAAGCCGGTGCGAGCCGACTCGGGCGTGGTGGTGAAGCCGATCTGGTTGTTCACGACCACGTGGATCGTGCCCCCGACCCGGTAGCCCTTGATGTCGCTCATGTTGAGGGTCTCGGCCACCACGCCCTGGCCGGCGAAGGCGGCGTCGCCGTGCATGAGGATGGGCAGGACCGAGAAGGCCTCGGGCTCGTTGATGGCGTCCTGCTTGGCCCGGACCATGCCGACCACCACCGGGTCGACCGCTTCGAGGTGGCTGGGGTTGGCGGCGAGCTCGACGGTGATGTCCTTGCCGGCCCGGGACACGAACTTGCCGACCTGGCCGAGGTGATACTTCACGTCGCCCGAGCCCTGCATCGAGTCGGGATCGACGTGGCCCTCGAACTCCTTGAAGATCTGGTCGTAGCTCTTGCCGACCACGTTGGTGAGCACGTTGAGCCGGCCTCGGTGGGGCATCCCGATCACCGCGCCGTCGAGCTGCTCGTCGGCGGCGGCCTCGAGGATGGCGTCGAGGATCGGGATGGCCGACTCGGCGCCCTCCAGCCCGAAGCGCTTCTGCCCGACGTACTTGGTGGCGAGGAACTTCTCGAAGGCCTCGGCGGCGTTGAGGCGCTCGAGGATGTGCCGCTGGTCGTCGACCGGCAGCTCGTTCGACGTGCCCTCGACGTGCTCCTGGATCCAGCGCTGCTCGACCGGGTCCTGGATGTGCATGTACTCGATGCCGATCGTGCGGCAGTAGGCGTCGCGCAGGACGTGGAGGATGTCGCCGAGGGGCATGCGGTCCTGGCCGCCGAGGCCGCCGGTGAGGAACTCGCGGTCGAGGTCCCAGATCGTCAGCCCGTAGGTGGCCGGGTCGAGCTCGACCGGCATCTCGGGCTGCTTCCACCGCAGCGGGTCGAGGTCTGCGATGAGGTGGCCTCGCACCCGGTAGAGGCGGATGAGGTTGGCCACCGCCATCTGCTTGTCCAGCAGGGCCCGCTCGCTGTCGATCGGGTTGACGTCGCGCCGCCAGCGGACCGCCTCGTAGGGCACCCCGAGCGAGTGGAAGATCCCGTCGTAGAACCCGTCAGCGCCGAGGAGCAGCTCCTCCACGCGCTTCAGGAAGAGACCCGACTCGGCGCCCTGGATGATGCGGTGGTCGTAGGTGGAGCTGATCGTGATGACCTTGGACACCCCGAGCTCGGCCAGGGTGGCCGGATCGGCCGCCTTCCACTCGGGTGGGTGGTCGATGGAGCCGACGCCCACGATGAGCCCCTGTCCGGGCATGAGGCGGGGCACCGACTGCGCCGTGCCGATCGTGCCCGGGTTGGTAAGGCTGACGGTGGCGCCGGCGAAGTCGTCCGGGCTCAGCTTGTTGGCCCGGACCTTGTGGATCAGTTCCTCGTAGGCGCCCCAGAAGCCCCGGAAGTCCACCACGTCGGCGTCGCGCACCACGGGCACCAGCAGGGACCGGCTGCCGTCTCGCTTCTCCACGTCCACGGCGATGCCCAGGCCGATGTGCTCGGGCCGCAGCACCCTCGGCTTGCCGTCGGCGTCCCTGGCGAACGAGGCGTTCATGGCCGGGACGGTGTCGTGGATGGCGCGGACGACGGCGTAGCCGATGATGTGGGTGAAGGAGACCTTCCCGCCCCGGGAGCGCCCGAGGTAGCCGTTGATGATCTTGCGGTTGACCTCGAGCAGCTTGGCCGGCACCACCCGGAAGCTGGTGGCGGTGGGGACCTCGAGGCTGGCCTCCATGTTCTCGACGATCCGCGCCGCCACGCCACGGATCGGCTCACCGCGGGCCTCGACCTTCGACGCCGGCGCCTCGGCCTCCCCGGCCGACGGTAAGGGCTGGGCCTGGGCCGCAGCGGGGGCGGGCGGGGAGGGCGTCGGGGCGGTCGCCGCCTTCGCGGGGCCGGCCTGGGGGGCGGCGTCGCGCTTGTAGTCGGCGAAGAACTCCTGCCAGCTCTCGCTCACCGAGCTCGGATCGGCGAGGTACTGCTCGTGCATCTCGTCGACGAGCCAGGCGTTGGGTCCGAGCGCACCGGCGCCCAACGAGACAGGGGTTGAGTCGTCAGCCATTCCTGCCGAGGTTACCGGGGAGACCATCCACCACCGGACCCCCGCGACGGCAGTAGATCTGAGGAAACTCAGCCCTAGGCAAGGGAGGTGCTCATGGGAGCCGCGGAAGAGCTCGACGGGGGCCGCGACCAGGTCTCGCTGCACGACCTGAGGGCGCTGGTGGGGGCCGAGGTGTGCGCCCTCACCGTGGCCGGGACCGTGGAGGGGACGCTGCTCTCCTGCACCAGCCGATCGGCGTGGATCGTGGCCGGCGACGTCGACCACGTCGTCGCCCTCCCCCACCTCCACCACGTCCACCGCCGCTGACCACCCGACGTCTGTGTGGGCTTTCGAGCCGTAGCGGCTCGAAAGCCCACAGATACATCGTCAGGGTGGGGGGAAGGGGCCGGTGCGGCCCGGGAGGAGCGCGCGCCAGGCGCCGGGCTGGCGACGGTGGGCGAGGACGCCGGCCCACAGGCCGGCGCCGTAGGCGAGGTCGTCGGCCAGCGACACGGCCACCCACGTCGCAGGACCAGGCCCGGCGGCGGCGGCCTCGCGCCGGTCGAGCAGCGGGGGCACCACGAGCGCGGCGAGCCCGGCGAGCCGGCTGCGCCGGCTGAGGAGCAAGGCGCCGAGCAGCGGGAACCAGGCCCGGCGCAGCGCGGACGCCACCTGGCGACCGGCGAAGAGGTGCCCCAGGCCGGCGAGGCGCACCGCCTCACGCCCCGGGTGCTCGAGGTTCCGGAGCTTCGGTGCGAGCGCCGCGGTGGTGCCGGCCATCAGTGCGGCGCCGGCCGCCGGGGCGCCGGCCGCGACGAGCGCCCACCCCGCGGCGCTCCAGCCCGACACGGTCAGCGGCGCCACCGCCGCGCCGTGGCGGACGGCCAGCGGCGCCGCCGAGCGCCCGTAGGCGAAGCGCTGGCGGAGCCAGGCGCCGAGGTCGGGGCGAGCCGGGTGGGTGGCCGAGTGCCTCGGGTCGTAGCGCACCGACCACCCGGCCGCGCCCAGACGCCACACGAGGTCCACGTCCTCCCCGAAGCGCAGCCCGGCGTCGAACCCGCCGACGTCGTCCAGGGCGGCCCGGCGGAGGACGAGCGTCGCGGTGGGCACGTAGGACACCCGGCTGCCCGGCCGGACGAGCGCCTCGAGCGGCCCCCGATCGAGCGAGGACCGGAGCCGCTCGTAGCTGGCCACCGGCGCCGGCAGCGTCGCCGGCGGGTCGGCCCCGATCCGAGGGGCGACGGCGGCGACGGCCGGGTCGGCGAGGTGGTCGAGGAGCGGGTCGAGCCAGCCCGGCTCGGGCACCACGTCGGCGTCCACGAACGCCAGCACCGGCTGCTCGGTGGCCTCCACCCCCCGCTGGCGGGCGGCGGCCGGCCCCTCGTTGACCGGCGAGCGCAGGATCTGCACCGAGGGTGCCGCCGGCGCCCCGGCTGCCGCGCCCGACGGCCCGGAGGGATCGTCGCGCGGAGACCCCGGCGACCGATCGGACAGACCGGCCGACGCCCCGGAGGGAACGTCGGGCGCAGCCACGGTCGCTCGGCGCACCACGGCGGCGATGGCGGCGGCGTCGTCGGGTGACGAGCCGTCGTCCACCACGACGACCGCACCGGGCCCTGCCGCGAGGACGGCGTCGAGGGTGGCCGCCAGCCCATCGGGGGAACCGTGGATGGGGACGACGACGGCCACCTCGGATGGGTCGTGGGGGCGAGCGCCCTCGGGTGGACGAGGATGCGCGAGCCCGGCGTCGAGGAGGCGCCGGGCGAGGTGGCGCTCGGCCCCGGTGGCGCCGATCGGCTCGCCGGCTGCCCAGCGATCGACCAGCCGCTGACCAGCCTCGGTGAGGGTGAGGATCCGCAGGGGGGACCCTCCGATCAGCACGCGGCCGCCGTCGGTGGCGCGGGCGGTCGGATCGAGCACCAACCGGAAGCCGGGCGGTGCCGGCTCGGACGTCACGGCGACGCGGTCATGCCGGCGTCGACGGGCAGCACGGCTCCGGTGACGCCGCTGCTGGCCGGTGAGCACAGCCAGGCGATCGCGGCGGCCACCTCGGTCGGATCGAGGAGCCGCCCGAGGGCGTGGTGGGCAGCCAGCTCGTCGGGGCTGGCCAGGTCGTACACGGCGGCGCTGGCGTCGAGCATGGCGGTGCGGGTCGAGCCGGGGGCGACGGCGTTGGCGGTCACGCCGTGCGGGCCGAGCTCGGCGGCCAGGCTGCGGACGAGCCCCACCACCGCGTGCTTGGCGGCGGCGTAGGCGGCCAGCTGCGGCAGTCCGACCAGGGCGCCGGTCGACGCGATGGCGACGAAGCGCCCTCGGCGCGGCTCCGGCCGGGCGAGGAGTGCGGGCACCGCCGCTCGAGCCAGGCGCCACACCCCTTCGGCGTTGATGCCCACCATCGCGGACCACGCGTCGTCGGAGGTCTCCCACGCGGTGGGGCCTCCGACGAGCGCACCGGCCGCGGCCACGCTGGCGTCGAGGCCGCCGAAGCGCTCCACCGCCGTCGCCACGGCCGCGTCGAGGGCGGCCTGGTCGCGCACGTCGGCGAGGACCGTCACCGCCCGCCCCGGCCCACCGCAGCGCTCGACCACCGCCTCGAGGTCGTCCGGCGTGGCCAGCGGGTAGCCGAGGGCCGGGTCGTCCGCCCCCCGGTCGATGAGCACGAGCCGCCACCCGGCCGCGGCGAGGGCCTCGGCGGTGGCGGCCCCGATGCCCCGCCCGGCCCCGGTGACGATCGCGACGCCGGGGTCCTCAGCCACCGGTCGACCCCTCGCAGGACCGCTCCCCGCCTGCGGCGGGAGCCGAGCCTGGGCATAGGACGCGGCGGACGGGATCGACGGCGGTCACCTCGCCAGCGTCCCACGCCAGTCGTCGATGGCAGCGCACAGCTCGGCCACCAGCGCGTCGAGGAGCCGGGCGCCCTCCGCCGCGGACGCGCCGGTGGGGTCGCCGAGAACGCCGTTCGCGGACACGGCGCGCACGCCACCGTGGCGCAGGGTCGGGAGCAGCTCGTCGAGCGGCTCGGTGGCGCCGGGTGCGGCGTCGTCCTCGTGCACGAGATCGGGGTGGAGCGCGAGGAGCAACGACGTCTCGGTGCGCCCGGCGTGGGCGTCGCCGCCCGCCACCCGAGGCGACCAGGCCAGCGCTCGCCGCCCCTCGGCCACCAGCAGCGCGACGGCGCGGGCGAGCGGCGCCGCGTTCCCGCCGTGGCCGGAGACGAAGACCACCCCGGCGAAGTGGTCGGCTGACCGGCCCAGCTCCACGAGCACCTGCTCGAGCGCCTCCTGACCGATGGACAGCGTCCCCGGGAAGGCCGCGTGCTCGCCGCTGGCGCCGTACGGCAGGGCCGGTCCCGCCACCACGTCGGACCGCCGCCGCGCCAGCCCCTCGGCCAGGGCCACCGCCACCAGGGTGTCGGTGGCCAGCGGCAGGTGCGGTCCGTGCTGCTCCGTCGACCCGAGCGGCACCACGAGCAGCGCTTCGCCGGCCGCCGAAACCTCCGGCCACGTCCGCTCGGCCAGCCCCCCGCTCACGTTCCGACCTCAGGGTCCGGGCTCCTCGGCACCAGACCGAGCCGCTGGTGGCCGGAGCCTCCGGGAGGGCGAGCGCCGGGGCCCGGCATGCGGGTCCTACTCCTCGGTGTCGCCCAGGTGGCGGGTGAAGCCGTCGGGGACGAGGACGTCGCTCGGGCGCAGGTCGGTCACCCGCTGGCGGGCCAGGCCGAGCAGGGCGGAGTCGATGCCGCTGCGGAGGACGTCGAGGACGTTCTCGACGCCGGCCTGCCCGTTGGCGGCCAGGCCCCACAGGTAGGCGCGACCGATCATGACCGCCTTCGCACCCAGGGCCACCGCCTTGACGACGTCGCTCCCCCGGCGGATGCCGCCGTCCATCACGATCTCGAGCTGGTCGCCCACCGCGTCGACGATGGCGGGGAGAGCCCGGATGGAGGCCGGTGTGCTGTCGAGGTTGTTGCCGCCGTGGTTGGACACGCTGATGGCGTCGGCGCCGACGGCGACGGCCTGCTTGGCGTCGTCGAGCCGCATGATCCCCTTGATCATCATGGGGCCCTCCCACTGCTCGCGCAGCCAGCGGAGGTCGTCCCAGGTGGGGGGCGGGGTCTGCATCCACTCGCCGTAGGCGCCGAAGAAGGTCGGGGGCTTCTCCCCCACGGGCGCCATGTTGGGCACGGTGAGGTCGGGGTGGCCGCCGGCCTTGGCCCAGGTCAGCGCCCAGCGGGGCGACGAGATGACCTGCGGGGCGTACTTGACCATCGTGCGCAGGTCGATCTTGTCGGGGATGGCGGGGCTCCCCCAGTCCCGGCCGTGGGAGAACGACCAGTCGAGGGTGACGATCATGCCGACGGCGCCGGCGGACTTGGCCCGGTCGAGGCGTGCCTGCATCTGCTCGCGCGTGCCGGACCAGTAGACCTGCAGGAAGGTCTGCGGGTTGGCTGCGATGACCTCCTCGATGGGCTTGCTGGCGAAGGCCGACAGGCCCATGGCGGTGCCGCGGGCGGCGGCCGCCCGGGCCACGGCGACCTCCCCGTCGGGGTGGACGGCCTGGACGCCGGTGGGCGAGATCATCACCGGCATCGACAGCGGCTGGCCCATGATGGTGGTGGACAGGTCCCGCTCGGGGAACTGGCCGGCCACGTGGGGGGCGAAGCCCAGCTCGGAGAAGGCGCTGAGGTTGTCCTCCAGGGTGACGCCCTTCTCGGAGCCGGCCACCAGGGCCTGGTACACGGGCTTCGGGAGCCGACGCTGAGCGCGCCGCTGCGCCTCCGCCACCGTCTCGAACCATGCGTTGCTCATCGGTCGGTACCTGCCAGTGCGTCGGGGAGGGTGGGGTCGAGCCCGGCCAGGGGGCTCTCGTCGCAGGCCCGATCAGGGCGGCGACGGGTGAGGGACACCGGGACGGCGACGACGGGTGCTCGGCGGGCGCCCTTGGAGTGGTCGCCCGAGGGACGGGGGGCGGTGCCCGGCTCGACGGAGGCGAGGGCGGGTTCGCCGTGGCCCTTCACGCACTCGGGGTCGGGGCCGTCCAGCGGGAGGCCGGTGAAGAACTTGGCCGCCATGCAGCCACCGCGGCAGGCATCGAAGGCCGAGCAGGCGCTGCAGGCACCGGCCGCCTGCGGGCCTCGCAGCTGCTGGAAGAGCGCCGAGCCCCGCCACACGCCGGCGAAGCCGCCCGCCTCGCGGACGTTCCCGGCGAGGAAGGCGTCGTGGATGGCGAAGGGGCAGGCGTACACGTCGCCCACCGGGTCGATGAGGCACACGACCCGCCCCGCCCCGCAGAGGTTGAGCCCGGGCAGCGACTCGCCGTAGCCGGCCAGGTGGAAGAACGAGTCGCCGGTGAGGACGTCCTCGCCGTGGGCCAGGAGCCACTCGTAGAGCTCGCGCTGCTGCGCGGCGGTGGGGTGGAGCTCGTCCCACACGTCGGCCCCGCGCCCGGAGGGCCGCAGGCGGGTGAGGCGCAGCTGGGCCCGGTAGCGGTCGGCCAGCGCCTTGAACGCGTCGAGGTGGCCGATGTTCTCCCGGGTGCAGACGACGGAGATCTTGAAGCCCTCGAAGCCGGCGGCGGCGAGGTTCTCCATGGCCGCGAGGGCGGTGGCGTAGGAGCCCTCGCCCCGCACGTCGTCGTTCACCTCGGCGGTGGCGCCGTCGAGGGAGATCTGCACGTCGACGTAGTCGCTGCCCGCCAGCCGGGCCGCCACCTCGGGGGTGATGCGGTAGCCGTTGGTGGAGAACTTCACGCCGACGTGGTGGGCGGTGGCGTAGTCGACCAGCTCCCAGAAGTCGGGCCGGAGGGTGGGCTCGCCGCCGCCGATGTTCACGTAGAACACCTGCATCCGCTCGAGCTCGTCGATGACGGCCTTGGCCTCGGCGGTGGTCAGCTCCCGAGGGTCCCGGCGGCCAGAGCTCGACAGGCAGTGCCGGCAGGCCAGGTTGCAGGCGTAGGTGAGCTCCCAGGTGAGGCAGATGGGCGAGTCGAGGCCCTGGGCGAAGTGCTCCACGAGGGGGGTGGCGACGCTCACGACGTCCGCTCCTCCAGCATGTCGGTGGCGGCCAGGCGGGCCAGGGCGGTCTCGTAGGCCGCCAGCTCGGACGGGCCCACCCCGGCCTCTTCGCAGGCGGCCCGGGCGGTAGGCGCATCACGGAGGCGCTCCAGCACGGTCAGCAGGCGCCGGTCCTTCAGGAACGAGAGGCGCCGGCTGCCGAAGTGGTAGAGCAGCGCGCCGAAGCGCTCGGGGCGGACCGACACCTGGGGGTGGACCCCCCAGGCGCGGTCGAGGACGGAGGCCGCCTCGGGCACGGAGTCGGGCCCCGGGCTCGTCAGTAGACGCCGCACATGCCGTCGATGGACACGTCCTCGACGAGCAGGTCGGCTTCCACCAGCGCCTCGGAGTCGGCGGCCGGCTCGGGCTCGGTGGCCGGGGCGGGCTCGACGGCGTCCACGAGATCGGTCATGGCGGTTCCCCCTTGGGTGGTCGACGCAGCGATGCGGTTGCGACAGACTAGTGACACCCAGTGCCACTAGGCAACGCGAGCCAGGGGGATCGGTGCCGAGCGAAGGGGAGCGACCTCGACAGCCCGCACGCGTGGGGCGTCCGCCGGCGGCGGATCGCACGGAGGTGGCGGAGGTGGCGCTGGACCTCTTCAGCCGCCACGGGTTCGCCCGCACCACCGTCGACGCCATCGCCGCGGAGGCAGGGATCTCCCGCCGCAGCTTCTTCCGCTACTTCGACTCCAAGAACGACGTGGTCTGGGGCGACTTCGACGCCCTGCTGCGGGCCATGGAGGCCTGGCTGGCCGACGTCGGCGAGGAGGTCCCGGTGCGCGAGGCGCTGACGGAGGCCGTCGTGCGGTTCAACGCCGTGCCGCCCGAGGCCGAGGCCGCGCACCGCCAGCGGATGTCGCTCATCCTGCAGGTGCCCGCGCTGCAGGCGCACAGCACCCTGCGCTACGCGGCGTGGCGGGACATCGTCACCCGCTTCGTGGCCCGCCGCCTCGCCGCGTCGCCTGACTCGCTCCTCCCCCGCCTCGCCGGCCACGTCAGCCTCGGTGCGGCGGTGGCCGCCTACGAGCAGTGGCTGGCCGACGCCGACGCCGACCTGGCCGCCCTCCTCACCCAGGCCTTCGCCACCGTCGAGCTCCACCTCGAGCCCTGACCCCTCCCTCCTTCCTGTCGAGCTGAGGGACGGTCTTGTTCCTTGAAGTCGACAAGAACGCGCCAGGTGCACGACCCATCTCGTTCTTGTGGAGCTGAGGGACGGTCTTGTTCCTTCAAGTCGACAAGAACGCGGCGGTGGGGTGGGGAGAGGCGGCGGCCGGGGGTCAGCCGAGGAGCTCGGCGAAGGCGGCGGGGACCTCGCTCGGGCCGGCCACGACCGCGATCGGGGCGCCGACCTCTTGGGCGAGGCGGCGGGCGTCGTCGTCGTCGCCGGCGGGGGCGACGACGACGAGCTCGTCGAGCGCGGCCGCCGCGGCGGGCACGTCGCCGGGCTCGGTGGCGCGGCAGTCCGACAGCACGACGACCACCTTGCGGCCGGCGGTGGAGCGAGCCAGCTGCCCGGCGGCCAGCCGCAGGGCGCCCGCCAGGTCGGTCGTCCCCTTCCCTCGCAGCGTGAGGACGCGGTCGACCACCTGCTCGACGAGTGCCGGCGCGTCCTGGGACTTGAGCGCCACCGCGTCGCCGGCGAAGGCGATCACGCTGTAGTCCTGGCTCTCGCAGCGCAGCGCGGCCGCCGCGGCCGCCACCGCGCTGGTGGCCAACGGGCGGCCCTGCATCGAGCCGCTGCGGTCGACGAGGAGGCAGAGCGCCGTCCGCGGTCGCACCCAGCGCCGGACCTGGAGCCGCTCCGGGTCGAGCGCGGCGCCCGCCGCCCGCGCCTCGACGATGGCCTCGGTGCTGGCGTCGAGGTCCAGGTCGCCGGCGTCGGGGGCGAAGGGGGTGGTCTCGATCCGGCCGACGCCGCGCTGGCGGGTGGGCCCGCAGCGGGCCACGTCGACCACGAGCCGTCCGGCCAGGCGGCGGGCCAGAGCCCGGAGCGCCGGGTCGGTGGCCCGGCTCATGTCGGCCAGCAGGCCGAGCACCTGGTCGGGGTCCTCCCCCATGGCGGCGTCGACGGCGGTCTCGTCGAGCTTGCCGACCTCGGGCGAGAGCTCCTCGAAGCGCGGGTGCCGAGCCAGGTCCCGTCGGGCCACGGTGGAGCGCTGCGACCGGGCCACCTCGGCGTCGGCCGCCCTCCCCTCCTTCAGCTGCGGTGGGCCCCCAGCGGGGCCGGGACTTTTCCCGCCGGCGATGGGCCGCCACCCTCGTCCGAGCGGTCCGCGGCTCCGGCGGCGCCGTCGGCCCCGGGGCCGAAGACCTCGTCGTAGAGCTCGGTGAGGATCTCCTCGCTCGTGCGCAGCGAGCCCTCGCGCAGGCGCACCCGGCCCGAGAGGGCCACGAGCACGGCGTCGAGCCCGACCTCACGGGCCGACGCCGGCCGGCCCCGCAGCTCGGCCAGGGAGGTGACCACCGCGGTGGCGTCGATGGCGCCCCGCACCGAGGAGCCGACTCGGAGGTCGGGGTGCTCCCGGGTGCGGCGGACGAGCTCCACCGCCTTCGCCACCCAGGCCGGGTCGGCCCCGGGCTGCGCCCGGACGACGATGTCGGCCTCCTCGCGGGCGCTCTGGTAGCCGACGTGGATGCGGCACACCCGGTCGTAGACGGCTCCGGAGATGCGGGCCGTGCCCACGGCGTCGAACGGGTTCATGGCGGCCACGAGGCGGAACCCCTCGGCCGCCTCGACGTGCCCCAGACGGGGGACGTGGAGCTCGCCCTCGCTCATGACGGTGATGAGCACGTTGAGCGTCTCCTCCGGGACCCGGTTGAGCTCCTCCACGTAGAGCAGCGACCCGTCCCGCAGCGCCGCGACGAGCGGCCCGTCAACGAAGACGTCGGGGTCGTAGCCGTCGGCCAGCACCCGGGCCGGGTCGAAGTGGCCGACGAGGCGGGCCGGGGTGAGCTCGGCGTTGCCCTCCACGAACTCGAAGCCGACGCCCAGCTCGCGCGCCACCGCTCGGAGGAGGGTTGACTTGCCGGTGCCCGGCGGGCCCTCGATGACGACGTGGCGCCCGGCCGCGATCGCGGCCACCACCAGCTCCTGCTCGCGCCGACGGCCGACGAGGTGCTGGGCGACGCGCCCGACGAGGTCGCTCACCGGCAGCCCGTCGGACGCGCCGCCGACCGCATCAGTCGTAGACGAGGACGCCGCGGATGTTCTTGCCGGCCCGCATGTCCTCGTAGCCCTGGTTCACGTCGTCCAAGGCGTAGGTCTGGGTGACGAGGCCGTCGAGGTCGAGCGAGCCGTCGCCGTAGAGCTCGAGGAGCTTCGGGATGTCGGCGCGGGGGTTGGCCGAGCCGAACAGCGACCCCACCACCTGCTTCTCCATGAGGGTGAGGTCGAGGAGGCTCATCGTGGCCGAGAACTCGAGGGCGGGGTGGATGTTGGTGACGACGACCCGACCTCGCTTGGCGGTGATGGCCAGCGCGCCGGCCATCAGCTCGCCCGAGCCGACGCCCATCGTCATGATCACCTTGTTGGCCATGCGGCCCCAGGTGGCCTCCTGGATCGCCGGCAGGGCCTCCTCGAGCGAGGCGGCGGTGTGGGTGGCCCCGAAGTCCATGGCCTTCTCCCGCTTGCCCTCGACCGGGTCGATGGCCCAGATCTGCTTGGCCCCGGCCATGCGCGCGCCCTGGATGGCGTTGGCGCCGATGCCGCCCACCCCGACCACCGCCACCACGTCGCCGGGCGCGGTCTCGGCCGCGTAGACGGCAGAGCCCCAGCCGGTGACGACCCCGCAGCCGAGCAGGCAGGCCCTGTCGAGCGGGATGTCCTTGTCGATCTTGATGCACGAGGCCTCGTTCACCACCGTGTGCCGGGCGAAGGTCCCGAGCAGGCACATGAGTCCGAGGTCCTTGCCCTGCGCGTGGTGGCGCGAGGTGCCGTCGGTGATCTGCATGCCGAGCGCCATCACGGCGCCGAGGTCGCAGAGGTTCTGGTGGCCGGTCGAGCAGCTCGGGCAGCGGCCGCAGGCCGGGATGAACCCGAACACCACGTGGTCCCCGGGCGCCACCCAGCTGACGCCCTCGCCGACCTTCTCCACCACGCCGGCGCCCTCGTGGCCACCGATGATTGGAAGCCCGAACGGGAGGTCTCCGGTGACGAGGTGCTCGTCGGAGTGGCACATCCCGGAGGCGGCCAGCTTCACGAGCACCTCCCCCGCCTTGGGCTCGTCGAGCTCGATCTCCTCGACGCTCCACGGGGCGTTCAGCTCCCAGAGCACTGCAGCCTGCGTCTTCAACCCGCTACCCCCTGGATCGCGATGTGGTGCGAAGCCGCACCCTACCCACGGGGCGCCACCGAGCCGAAGTCGGCCGGAGCGGTTCGGGAACGGCCTCCGGGCACCGGTATCGTCGGACCCTCATGTCTACGCCCAACGCCCAGTACATCTTCACGATGCACAAGCTCTCCCGGTACTACCCGCCGGACCGGGAGGTCCTGAAGGACATCAGCCTCTCCTTCTACCCGGGGGCCAAGATCGGGGTGATCGGACCCAACGGCGCCGGCAAGTCGTCCCTGCTCAAGATCATGGCCGGCCTCGACGACGGCTACACCGGCGAGGCCCGGCTCACGCCGGGCTTCAGCGTCGGGATGCTGGAGCAGGAGCCCCACCTGGA
This sequence comes from Acidimicrobiia bacterium, assembly GCA_046565645.1. GTDB lineage: Bacteria > Actinomycetota > Acidimicrobiia > Acidimicrobiales > VFJN01 > VFJN01. The sequence goes on from JBKHYD010000019.1 coordinate 147,235, forward strand.
CCCGACCAAGGACGTCAAGGGCAACGTGATGGACGGCGTGGCCGAGGTGAAGGCCCTCCTCGAGCGCTACGACGAGGTGCTGGCCCGGTACGCCGACCCGGATGCCGACTACGAGAAGATCGGGGCCGAGCAGGCCGAGCTCGAGGCCAAGATCCAGGCCGCCGGCGCCGACGACCTCGACCGCCAGATCGAGATCGCCATGGACGCGCTGCGCCTGCCGCCCGGCGACGCCGAGGTCACCACGCTCTCCGGCGGCGAGGCCCGTCGGGTGGCCCTGTGCCGGCTGCTCCTCTCGCACCCCGACCTGCTGCTGCTCGACGAGCCGACCAACCACCTCGACGCCGAGTCGGTGGCGTGGCTGGAGCAGACCCTCAAGCGCTACACGGGCACCGTTGTGGCCATCACCCACGACCGCTACTTCCTCGACAACGTGGCCCAGTGGATCCTCGAGCTGGAGTTCGGCAAGGGCCGTCCCTTCGAGGGGAACTACTCGAAGTGGCTGGAGACGAAGCAGGCCCGCCTCGCGATGGAGGAGAAGCAGGAGTCAGCCCGACAGCGCACCCTGCAGCGGGAGCTTGAGTGGGTGCGGATGGCCCCCAAGGCCCGCCAGGCCAAGGGCAAGGCCCGCCTGGCCGCCTACGACAAGCTCCGCGCCGAGGCCGAGGCCATGGACAAGGGCCCGGAGAAGCTGCAGATCCAGCTTCCCCCCGGACGGCGCCTCGGTGGGGTCGTCATCGAGGCCGACCACGTGTCGAAGTCCTTCGGCGACCGGCTGCTCATCGAGGATCTCTCGTTCAAGCTCCCGCCGGCCGGCATCGTGGGCGTGATCGGCCCCAACGGCGCCGGCAAGACCACGCTGTTCCGGATGATCACCGGCCAGGAGGAGCCCGACTCCGGGACCATCCGCATCGGCGACACGGTGGACCTCGCCTACGTGGACCAGAGCCGCGACAGCCTCGAGCCCAGCAACACCGTGTACGAGGAGATCACCGGCGGCACCGACATCGTGAAGCTCGGCGCCCACGAGGTGAACGGTCGGTCCTACGTCTCCAAGTTCAACTTCAAGGGCTCCGACCAGCAGAAGATCGTCGGGCAGCTGTCGGGCGGGGAGCGCAACCGGGTGCTGCTGGCGAAGATGTTGAAGCAGGGATCGAACGTGCTGCTCCTCGACGAGCCCACCAACGACCTCGACGTGGACACCCTGCGCGCCCTCGAGGAGGCCCTCGAGTCCTTCCCCGGCTGCGCGGTGGTGATCAGCCACGACCGATGGTTCCTCGACCGGGTCGCCACCCACATCCTCGCCTTCGAGGGCGACAGCCAGGTGCGCTGGTTCGAAGGGAACTTCACCGACTACGAGGCCTGGCGCCACAAGGAGCTCGGCACCGCCGCCGACCAGCCTCACCGCATCAAGTACAAGCCCCTGGCCCGGTAGGCCGGGGCCCGGCGCCCGCTCGCGCCGATCAGATGAGGATGCGCTCGTCCGGGGGGTCGACGCCCACCACGGCCATCGCCCGCCCGAGCCCGAGGAACATCCCGCAGCAGATGATGAGGTCGGCGATCTCGTCGTCCGCGAACGTGGTCCGCACCCTCGCCCACCACTCGTCGTCCATCGACTGGTGGTCGAGCGCGAACCGCTGGGCGAACTCGGCCGCCATCCGCTCGCGGTCGGTCAGGTCGTCGCTCGTGGACCAGGCCGCGACCGCCTCGTAGAAGCCCTCGTCCACCGAGTGCTGGGCGGAGTCGCGCAGCCGCGTGTCCTGGCACACGGCGCAGCGGTTGATCAGCGCGATCATCCACCGTGCCGCCTCCCGCTCCCGGACCGGCAGGCGGCTGTGCTCGTAGACCGCGCTCGAGAGCGCGCCCATCCCCATCGCCATCTCGACCCGGTGCAGCGACCAGTCGACGTGCTCCCCCGCGCCCGTCACCGCGGGCGGATCGATCCGAGCCGGCATGCCGCGACCTTAGGCAGCGGCGCCGGCCTCGGTCGACTGGTCGGACCGTCGTCCCCGGGGGGGGGGGGGGGAAGCCATGACGGTCCAGGAGCACCACCGGTTCGAGTCGTGGCCATCAGCCGACGACGCCACCCCTACCAGCCAGGGCGTGGCGGCCGCAGAGGATAGAGCGCGACGCGGAGCGCACGGCGCGACCTCATCGGCGGCGGCGAGATCCCCACCGACCTCGATCGCCGCGATCACCGGCCCGAAGCGGGCCTCAGCGCGGCGCATCTCGCGCTGGGCGAGCGAGATCAGGTGGCGCTACGGGAGCGACCCCTGGATCAGCTGGGCCATGGCCTCGGGGTCGCCGTCCTCGGGTCGGAGCACGAGGTCGGGCGTGGCGGGCGCCTCGTAGGGGTCGTCGATGCCGGTGAACCCGCTGATCTGGCCCGCCCTCGCCTTGGCGTAGAGGCCCTTCGGGTCACGCTGCTCGCACAGCTCGAGGGGGGTGTCCACGAACACCTCGAGGAATGGCAGCCCCGCCTCCTCGTGGAGGCGCCGCACCGTGTCGCGGTCGGCCCGGTAGGGGCTGATGAGGGGCACGAGCACGACGAGTCCGGCATCCGCCATGAGCCGGGCCACGTGGCCGACCCGACGGACGTTCTCGGCCCGGTCCTCGGCCGAGAACCCGAGGTCGCCGTTCAGCCCGTGCCGGAGGTTGTCGCCGTCGAGGACGTAGGCAGGACGCCCGGAGCGGACGAGCCGCCGCTCGCAGGCGTGGGCCACCGTGGACTTCCCCGACCCCGACAGCCCGGTCAGCCACACCGTCGCCCCCACCGACGGCCGCTCCTCCCGGGTAACCAGCCCCGGGTGCCAGGTGAGGTCGTCTGCCACCGGCGCTAGCTCTCCAGCGGCGCGAGGATCATGCCGCCGGCCACGGTGGTGTGGGTGGTCTCGTCGACCAGGATGAAGCTGCCGGTGGTGCGGTTGCGGCGGTACTCGTCGAAGAGCAGCGGCTGGGTGGTCCGGAGGGTCACCCGTCCGATCTCGTTGAGGGAGAGGGCCTCGACGCCCTCGTGGCGGTGGAGGGTGTTCACGTCCAGCTGGTACTGGAGGTCCTTCACCAGGGCCCTGACCCAACGGGTGGTGTGCTTGAGTGCGAGCTTGGCCCCCCGGCGCAGCGACGACGCCTCGGACAGCCAGCACACCATCGCCTCGATGTCCTGGCCGACGTGGGGCTGGTTGCGGCGGCGGGCGATCATGTCGCCACGGGACACGTCGATGTCGTCGGCGAGGCGGACCGTCACCGCCATCGGGGCGAAGGCCTCCTCGACCGGCCCATCGGGGGTGTCGATCGACGAGATGGCCGACGTGAACCCCGAGGGCAGGACCACGACCTCGTCGCCGGGCTTGAGCACCCCGCCGGCCACCGTGCCGGCGTAGCCCCGGTAGTCGTGGAGGTCGGCGTGGGTCTGGTTCTGCGGCCGGATGACGTACTGCACCGGCAGACGGGCGTCGATGAGGTTGCGGTCAGACGCGATGTGCACCTCCTCGAGGTGGTGCAGCAGCGACGTGCCCTCGTACCAGGGCGTGTTGTGGCTGCGCTCGACCACGTTGTCCCCGTGGAGCGCCGAGATCGGGATGAAGGTGAGGTCGTGGACGTCGAGCTTGGCCGCGAAGTCCCGGAACTCGTCCTTGATCTCGTCGAAGCGGGCCTCGCTCCAGTCGACGAGGTCCATCTTGTTGACGCAGAGCACGAGATGCGGGATGCCGAGGAGGCTGGAGAGGAACGCGTGGCGGCGGGACTGCTCGAGGATGCCCTTGCGGGCGTCGATGAGGATGAGGGCCAGGTCCGCCGTGGACGCCCCGGTGACCATGTTGCGGGTGTACTGGGTGTGCCCCGGCGTGTCGGCGATGACGAACTTGCGCTTCGGCGTGGCGAAGTACCGGTAGGCCACGTCGATCGTGATGCCCTGCTCCCGCTCGGCCCGGAGGCCGTCGGTGAGCAGGGCCAGGTTCGTGTGCTCGTCGCCGCGGTCCCTCGAGGTGCGCTCCACCGCCTCCAGCTGGTCCTCGAAGATCGACTTCGTGTCGTAGAGCAGGCGGCCGATCAGGGTGGACTTGCCGTCGTCCACCGACCCCGCGGTGGCCAGGCGCAGCATCTCCACCGGGCGCTCCGCCATCACAGACCGCCCTCTGCGCGCACGTCGAGCCGGCCCCGCCGGGTCGGCCGGAGCGCCGCCAGGCCGGCCGCGAACCGCTGGGTCGGCGTCGACACTAGAAGTAGCCCTCCCGCTTGCGGTCCTCCATGCCGGCCTCGCTGATGCGGTCGTCGGCCCGGGTGGCGCCTCGCTCCGTGAGCCGGGTGGCCGCCACCTCCGCGATGACCTCGTCCAGGGTGGCGGCGGTGGACTCGACCGAGCCGGTGCAGGTGACGTCCCCCACGGTGCGGAACCGGACGGTCCGCTCCTCCGCCTCCTCGCCGGGGAGCCGGGGGATGAGGGGGTGGTCGGCCATCCACATGCCGTCCCGCTGGAACACGCGGCGACGGTGGGCGAAGTAGATCGACGGCAGCGGCACCTCGTCCTCGGCGATGTACTGCCACACGTCGAGCTCGGTCCAGTTGCTCAGCGGGAACACCCGGATGTGCTCACCGGGCCGCACCCGCGGGTTGTAGAGGTGCCACAGCTCGGGGCGCTGGTTCTTGGGGTCCCACTGACCGAACTCGTCCCGGAACGAGAACACCCGCTCCTTGGCCCGGGCCTTCTCCTCATCCCGCCGGGCGCCGCCGAAGACGGCGTCGTAGCGCTCCTCCTCGATGATCCGCAGGAGCGTGGTGGTCTGGATCCGGTTTCGGCTGGCGCGGGGCCCGGTCGGGTCCACCGACCGCCCGGCGTCGATGTCGTCCTGCACCCGGGCCACCACCAGGCGGGCACCCAGCTGCTCCACCACGCGGTCCCGGAACGCGATGATCTCCTCGAAGTTGTGGCCGGTGTCCACGTGCACCACCGGGAAGGGCACCCGGGCCGGGGCGAATGCCTTGACGGCGAGGTGGAGCATGACCATGGAGTCCTTGCCGCCCGAGAACAGCAGGGCTGGCCGCTCGCACTCGGCGGCTACCTCTCGGATGACGTGGACCGCCTCGGCCTCGAGGGTCCGGAGGTGGGAGAGCTGGTAGGTGGCAGGCATCGGAGCGGGCGAGCGTAAATCCCGATAAAACTGGTAGGCAATTCAGCGTGCCAACATCTGGGATGCCCCCGCCCGCTGGCACGCTGGTCGACACCCCATCTGATCACGACTTGGCCGGCCGCGTCGCCACCGCCGCCGGAGAGCTGCTGGTGCGGCTGCGCGCCGAGCTCGAGGCGGCTTCCACGTGGCCGGAGGACGTCGGCGACGCCGGCGACCGCCAGGCGCACCACCTCATCGTGGAGCGGCTGCGGGCTGAGCGACCTGGCGACGCGATCCTCTCCGAGGAGGGCCGGGACGACCTCGCCCGGCTCGAGGCCCGACGGGTCTGGATCGTGGACCCGCTCGACGGCACCCGGGAGTACAGCGAGCCCGGCCGCTCCGACTGGGCGGTGCACGTGGCGCTGGCGGTCGACGGCGCTCCGGCGGTGGGCGCCGTGGCCCTCCCGGCCCGGGGCCTGACCCTCGTCACCCACCCCGCCCCACCTCCGGCTCCCCGCCACGACGGGCCGCCCCGGCTCGTCGTCTCCCGCTCGCGACCACCGCACCAGGCGCTCCGCATCCGCGACGCCATCGGCGGCGAGCTGCTGCCGCTCGGGTCTGCGGGGGCCAAGGCGATGGCGGTGGTCCTGGGCGAGGCGGACGTCTACGCCCATGCCGGCGGCCAGTACGAGTGGGACAGCTGCGCACCCGCCGCGGTGGCCCTCGCCGCCGGACTGCACGTGAGCCGCCTCGACGGCTCACCGCTCACGTACAACCACCGAGACCCATGGCTGCCGGACCTGCTGATCTGCCGGCCCGAGCTGGCGTCGCCCGTGCTCGCCGCGCTGAGCGGCTGAGCGCCGGCGACCGATCGCCGCTTCCGCGGGCCGGGTGGCACACTCGGCCCGTGAGGAGCAGCGCGGAGCTTCCGGAGGATCTGTCCATCGGGAGCTTCTCCGGGGAGGCGCCCTGGATCGTGGATCCGACCGCCATGCCCTGGCGCCGCGCCGTGCCCGGCCTGCGCCACGAGATCGTCCAGGAGCTGCCCGAGCTCACGCGGCCCCGTCGGCTCCCGCCCGGGCCCCGGGTGGTGCGCACGGTCATCGCCATCGGCGGCGCGCTGGTCCGGTGGGCCCTCGGTGCCCGCCGCCGCGGAGGGTCCGCCTCGACCGCCGACCTCTCCCGCCGGCTGCGGCTGGCCGCGGAGGCGCTCGGTCCCACCTACATCAAGCTGGGCCAGATCATCTCCTCGGGCGAGGGGATCTTCCCGGCTGAGCTGGTCGAGGAGTTCAAGCGGTGCCGGGACCAGGTCCCGCCCGAGCCCTTCGCCGTCGTGCGCCGGGTCGTGGAGGAGGACCTGGGCCGCTCGTTGGAGGACGTGTTCGCCCGCTTCGACCCGGTGTCCCTCGCCTCGGCCTCCGTCGCCCAGGTGCACCTCGCCACCCTCCACACCGGCGAGGAGGTGGTGGTGAAGGTGCAGCGGCCGTCGGTGGGCCACCGCGTCCACCGGGACCTGAAGGTCATGGCGTGGATCGCCCCGTTCGCGGTGGGACGGATCCCGGTGGCTGCGCTGGCGAACCCGCCCGCCCTCGTGGAGCTCTTCGCCGAGACGATCACCGAGGAGCTCGACTTCCGGATCGAGGCGGAGAACATGCTGGAGGTGGCGATGTCGTTCGCTGCGCTGGGGCAGCGCAGGTACGTGATCCCGCGGCCGCACCCGACCCTCGTCACGCCGAGGGTGCTCGTGATGGAGCGCCTCTCGGGCTTCAAGTTCGACGACGTGGCCGGCATGAAGGGCGCCGGAGTGGACACCGAAGCGGTGGTCCGCACCGGGATGATCGGGTTCATGGAGGGGGCGCTCATCCACGGCATCTTCCACGGCGACCTGCACGGCGGGAACCTCTTCGTCCTCCCCGACGGGCGCACCGCGCTGCTCGACTTCGGCATCGTCGGCCGGCTGTCCGAGCCCCGCCGCCTCGCCTTCCTCCGCCTGCTCATGACGGCCACGTCGAACGACGTCATGGGCCAGCTGGCCGCGCTGCGGGACCTCGGGGCGCTCCCACCGGACACCGACCTCGCCGCCGTGGTGCGCGACCTCGGCCTCGACAAGCCCGTCGTCGACCCCACCACGATGGACGCCGACCAGCTCGTGGCGGAGATGCAGAAGACCGTGAAGGCGCTCCTCGGGATCGGGGCCCGCCTGCCCAAGGAGCTCATGCTCTTCATCAAGAACCTCGTGTTCCTGGACGGGGCCATCGCAACGCTCGCCCCGGACCTCGACATCATCGGTGAGATCGGGGCGGTGTCGATGCACTTCGCCACCACGCACGGAGAGCGCCTGGCCGGGGAGCTCGGGCTCGATCCGGGGGCCTACGAGCTCGACCTGTCCGGCGTGCGGGCCAGCTTCGGCTACGAGGACACCGCCACCGGCCCGGTCACCTACCGCGACCTGCAGGAGCGGCGGGAGATCATCCGGAGCCGGCTCCAGAAGCGCCGTCGCTAGCGCTAACGGACCAGACTGCCCGCCATGCGACTGGTGATCGCCCGCTGCTCGGTCGACTACGAGGGCCGGCTTTCGGCCCACCTCCCGATGGCCACCCGGCTGATCATGGTGAAGGCCGACGGCTGCGTCGCCGTGCACGCCGACGGCGGTGCGTACAAGCCGCTCAACTGGATGAACGCCCCCAACCGCCTCGTCGAGGCGGACGGCGGGTGGACGGTCACCAACCCCAAGGGGGAGCGGCTCGTGATCACGATCGAGGAGGTCCTGTCCGACTCGGCGCACGACCTCGGCCCCGACCCCGGTCTGCAGAAGGACGGGGTGGAGGCGCACCTCCAGGAGCTGCTGGCCGCGGCTTGCCACCAGCTCGAGCCCGGCATGGTGCTCGTACGACGGGAGCACCGCACCGAGATCGGCCCGGTCGACCTCCTCTGCCGGGACAGCGAGGGCCGTGCGGTGGCGGTGGAGATCAAGCGGGTCGGCGGCATCGACGGCGTCGAGCAGCTCGCCCGCTACCTCGAGTTCCTGGAGCGCGACCCCTCGTTGCGCCCGGTCCGGGGCATCTTCGCCGCGCAGGCCATCAAGCCCCAGGCTCGGGCGCTGGCCTCCGAGCGCGGGATCACCTGCGTCGAGGTGGACTACGAGGCGCTGCGAGGGCTCGAGCGGGCCCAGGCCCGCCTCTTCTGAGGCTGCCCGGCCGCTGGCCGCGGACCCGAGAGCGGTTTGTGGTCGTTTGCCCGGAGTGGAGGGATCGGCCGATGACGTGTCGAACACCCTTAGTGTCGGGTATATCACTCAGTGTGGTGTCTCGAGCGTTGAAAGGAGGGGGGTTGGGGGATCAGCGCCCGGCCATCACCGTGGTCGTCGCCGACGACGAGCCCCACGTCGTCGACTACCTGCGGACGGTCCTGCACCTCGAGGGCTTCGTCGTGGTCGGCGCGGCCGCCGACGCCGACGGGGCGGTGCGCGAGGTCACCCACCTGGAGCCCGACGTCGCCGTGCTGGACCTGCACATGCCCGGCGGCGGGGAGCACGCCGCCCGGATGATCGGGTCGCTCGTGCCGAGCACCCGCATCGTCGTCTTCAGCGCCGACGACGACGGGCCGTCGGTCCTCCCGCTGCTGCAGGCCGGGATCGACGGCTTCGTGGTGAAGGGTGCGCCGCCCGACCGCATCGCTGAGGCGATCCGGGCCGCCGTGGCCGGCCAGGCCTACCTCGCCCCGTCCGTCGGCCAGGTCGCGATGGAGGCCCTCGCCGCCCGCCTCGAGGCCGAGGAGCGCACCGCGCTGCGGCAGCACCGGGACGAAGCCCAGATCGATGACCTCATCGCGCAGCGCCGCTTCACGACCGTCCTGCAGCCCATCGTGGCGCTGGCCAGCGGCCGAACGGTGGCGGTGGAGGCCCTCACCCGCTTCAGCGCGGTGCCGGCTCGGACCCCCGGCGAGTGGTTCGAGCACGCCGAGCAGGTGGGCCGGCGGATCTCCCTCGAGCTGGCGGTGACCCGCGCCGCGCTCGTGCAGCTCGAGCGGCTTGCCCCGCCGCTGGCCATGGCGGTCAACGTGTCGCCGGCCACGGTCCTCTCCGGCCGGCTCGCCGAGGTGCTGGTCGACCTTCCGCTCGAGCGCCTCGTGCTCGAGATCACCGAGCACGCCCCTGTCAGCGACTACGCCGCCCTGGAGCGGGCGCTGCGACGGTGGCGGGACCAGGGGGCCCGGCTGGCGGTGGACGACGCGGGCGCCGGCTACGCCAGCTTCACCCACGTGCTGCGGCTCCGACCCGAGCTGATCAAGCTCGACACGACCCTGGTCCGGGACATCCACGTCGATGCGCCTCGCCAGGCCCTCGCGCGGGCGATCGTGGGGTACGCCCACGACATGGGCGTCGACGTGGTGGCGGAGGGGATCGAGAACGCCGCCGAGCTCGAGGCGGTGGCGGCGCTCGGGGCCCGCTACGGGCAGGGGTTCCACCTCGGCCGGCCCCGCCCGCTGGGAGAGCAGCACGAGCGCCTCACCGGCGCACCCGACGCCGGAGCGACCCAGGTCGACCTGCGCGAGGCGGACACCGGCTCGAGGGTCGCCACCCGGTCCGGCCGGGGGGACCCGACCGGACCGGTGGACCCGGGCCGCTAGGGGCGGTAGGTCAGCCGCCCGTTGTCGATGACGACACGGCCGTCCTGGCCGCAGGTCTGGAACACGGCGCTGCCGTCGCCGTCGAGCCACACCTTGACGGTCAGCGACTCGCCGGGCATGACCGGCGAGCTGAACCGGGCGTCCATGCCGGAGAACCGGGCCGGATCGCCGGCGCAGAGCTGGTGGAGGAGGGCTCGCCCGGTGAACCCGTAGGTGCAGAGCCCGTGCAGGATGGGCCGGTCGAACCCGCCCATGGCGGCGAAGGCAGGATCGCTGTGGAGCGGGTTGCGATCTCCGGACAGGCGGTAGAGCAGCGCCTGGTCGGAGCGGGTCTGCACGGTGACCTCGTGGTCCGGCGCCCGGTCGGGGGCGGCGTTCTGCCCACCGGAGGGACCCCGGTCGCCGCCCCAGCCTCCCTCGCCCCGGATGAACACCGACGATCGGGTGGAGAAGAGCGGCTCCCCGGTCTCCACGAGGGTGGCCTGGCCCTCCGACACGATCACGGCGCCCTTGCCCTTGTCGTAGATGCCGGTGATCTCGCTGACGGCCTCCAGCTCGCCCTCCACCGGCAGCTCTCGGTGCAGGGTGATCCCCTGCTCGCCGTGCACGAGCATGGCCGGGTTGAACGAGCCGATCTTGTCGAAGCCGCCGCCCATGGGCGAGAGCACCACGGCCATGGTGGGCAGCGCCCGCTGCGGGTGGCCCGCAGTGTTCTCGGTGGTGAACTCCAGCTCCTGGAGGGGGTCGGCGGCGCCCGCTCCCACGCCGAGGGCGTAGATCAGGGCGTCCTTGCTCGTCCAGCTGCGGCGGGCCGGCTCGGACCGGCTGCCGACGGCGTCGGGGTTGATGGGCACGGTGGACCTCTTCTCTCGTTCGCTTCCGGGGCGGGGGCCGGGCCTACGCCTCGTCGTAGCCCTGCATGTTGGCGTTGGGACGGGCCTGGGCCACGAGGTCGGCGACCTGCGGGCCGAGCTCCACCGGATCATCCGTGGGGTGCTCGATCGTCGGTCCTCGGTGCCAGCCCTCCGAGACCGACAGCATCCTCCCGCTCACGTCGAAGACCCGCCCCGTCACGGCGGCGGAGTCGGGGCTGGCCAACCAGCACACGATCGGCGCGATGTGGGCCGGGCTCATCTGCTCCTTGACCTCCTCCGGCGCCTGGCCCATGCCGAGGCCCTCGGTCATGCGGGTCAGCGCAGCCGGCGCGATCGCGTTGACCGTGACGCCGTACCGACCGAGCTCCTTCGCGGCGATGATCGTGAAGGCGGCGATCCCCGCCTTCGCGGCGCCGTAGTTGGTCTGGCCCACGTTGCCGTAGATCCCCGACGGCGAGGACGTGTTGATGATCCGGGCGTCGTTGACCTCACCGGCCTTGGCCCGCTCCCGCCAATAGGCAGCCGCGTGGCGGGAGGGGGCGAAGGTGCCCTTCAGGTGCACCTTGATGACGGCGTCCCACTCCTCCTCGCTCATGTTGGTGAGCATCCGGTCCCGCAGGATCCCGGCGTTGTTGATGAGGATGTCGAGGCCACCGAAGGTGTCGATGGCGGACTGCACCAGCCGCTGCGCGCCGTCCCAGTCGCTGATGTCGTCGGTGTTGGCCAGCGCCTCGCCGCCCATGGCCGTGATCTCGTCCACGACCTGCTGGGCCGGGCCCACGTCGGAGCCCTCCCCGGTCATCGAGCCACCGAGGTCGTTCACCACGACCCTGGCGCCGTGCCGGGCCAGCAGGAGCGAGTGCTCACGGCCGATCCCCCGCCCCGCCCCGGTCACGATGGCGACGCGCCCCTCGCAGAGCTTGGTCATCTCGGTGCTACCCCCTGGATCGAGCGCGGCCGGAGTTGACCGCACGGTCAAGGTCCCTGATCTAGCGCATCGCCCCCGCCGGGGCGAATTCCGTCCGGTCGCTGGCACGTGCGAGGCTGGACCGCTCATGGACGAGCTGCACTCGACCTCGCCGGCGGACGCGCCCGAGAGCTCGCTCACCCGCTCCGGCCCGGCCCACCTCGCCGTGGGCGAGGGCCCCGAAGGCGACGGCGAGGCCGAGCCGCCGCGGCCGCGGCGCCGCCGTTGGATCGCCGTGGCGGTCCTCATGCCGCTGGTCCTCTTCCTCCTGGCCGTGGTGGCCTGGGCCGTGGACACGGCGTCGGGAGGCGTCCCTCGGAACGTGAAGGTGGCCGGGGTGGAGGTCAGCGGCCTGACCGAGTCGGCGCTGCGAGCCCGGCTGGAGGACCTCGCGGACGACTTCGGGTCCACCCCGGTCGTGGTGGTCGCCGACGGGCACAGCTACGAGGCCGTCGCCGAGGGCCTCGGCCTCCACGTCGACGTCGACCGCACCGCTCGGCGCGCCCTCGAGGTCGACGCCGACACGTTCGTCCTCGCTCGACCGGTCGCCTGGATGCGCTCCTTCTTCGACGAGCGCGACCCCGGGGTCTCCTACCGCGTGAGCGGCGGACAGGCCGAGCGAGGCGCCGTCGAGATGGAGGGCGAGGACCGCACCCTGCCCACCGAGCCGCAGCTCGAGCTCGTGGACGGGGCCTTCGCCGTCGTGCCCGGGGTGGACGGAGAGGGGATCGATCCGGCCTCGCTAGCCGACGCGCTGCCGTCGGCGGCGTCGTCGGTGCCGCTCGGCGAGCCCATCCGGGTGGAGGTCGAGCGCAGCCCCATCCCGCCGCTGGTGAGCGACGAGGTGGCGCGCGACGCGGCCTCGCGAGCGGAGGCGCTGGTCGCCGGGCCGCTCGAGGTGCGCACGGCGGCGGGGGCGCGCACGCTCGAGCCCGAGGTGATGAGGACGTGGGTGCGGCTGTCCAGCCAGCCCGACGGCAGGGCCGAGCTCGTGCTCGACCCCACCGTGGTGACCGAGGACCTGGCCGCGACCTTCCGCGACATCGAAGGCGCCCCGGTCGACGCCCGGATCACCTTGCAGGACGGCGTGCCCGTGGTGGTCCCCGACCAGCCGGGCCTGGTGTGCTGCTCGGACGCCGCCCCGGAACGGGTGCTGGCCGCGCTGACCGCAGGCGAGGACGGCGTGGAGCTCGACCTCGTTGAGGGCCAAGCCGCCTTCACGACCGCCGACGCCGAGGCCTACCAGATCGCCGGTCCCGTCGGCGGGAGCCACGCGTGGCAGAACGGGGCGCCCACGACCGCCGGGCCCGGCTTCACCACCTACCACGCGCCCACGGGCGCCCGGATCATCAACATCCACCGCATCGCCGACCTCGTGCGTGGCGTCGTGATCCCGCCGGGCGGCTCGTTCTCGGTGAACGACCACGTGGGACGGCGGACCGCCGAGAACGGCTTCGTGGCGGCCGGCGCCATCAGCAACGGCCAGCACGTCGACGAGATCGGTGGCGGGATCTCGCAGTTCGCCACCACGCTCTTCAACGCCGCCTACTTCGCCGGTCTCGACATCCCCACCTACCAGGCCCACTCCGAGTACTTCGACCGGTACCCCTACGGGCGCGAGGCCACCATGGGCTTCCCCGCCCCGGACCTCGTGATCACCAACAGCACGCCCTACGGCGTCCTCGTCTGGACCTCCTACACGCAGTCCAGCCTCACGGTGACGCTGTACTCCAGCCCCTACGCCACGGCGGAGCAGACGGGGCTGCGGGAGTCGATGGAGGGTCGCTGCCGGGTGGTGGTGACCACCCGCACCCGCACCTACCCGGACGGGAGCACCGAGGAGGACACGTTCCGGGCCCGGTACCGCCCCGGCGAGGGCCAGAGCTGCTGATGGTGGCGGCCGTGTCCGCCGACGTGGTGGTCGTCGGTGCCGGGCCGGCGGGCAGCGCCGCCGCCATCGAGCTGGCTCGCGGCGGTCGGGACGTCGTCGTCCTCGACAAGGCCCGGTTCCCCCGGGACAAGATCTGCGGCGACGGCCTCACGACCGGTGCGCTGCGGCTCCTCGAGCGCCTCGGGCTCGAGCCGACCGCCGTCCCCTCCTGGCTGCCGGTGGACGACGTCGTGGTGACCTCTCCGTCCGGCCGGGAGGTCCGCTTCCCGCTCCCCCGCGGCGCCGGGCGCTACGCCGTCGTGGCCCGACGGGCCGACCTCGACGCCGCGCTCGTGGCCTGCGCTCGGGCGGCGGGCGCCCGGGTGCTGGAGGGGGCGCCGGTGGTCGCGGCGGAGGAGCGGTCCGACCGCGTCGTCCTGCAGGTGGAGGGGGTGGGGACCGTCCAGGCCCGCTACGCCATCGGCGCCGACGGGATGTGGTCGCCGCTGCGCAAGCACCTCGGTGCGGCTGCCCCGGGGTACCGGGGCGACTGGCACGCCTTCCGCCAGTACTTCACCCACGTCGGGCCCCGGGCCGCCCGAGAGCTGTTCGTGTGGTTCGAGCCCGACCTCCTGCCCGGCTACGCCTGGTCGTTCCCGCTCCCCGGCAACCGGGCCAACGTGGGGTTCGGGATCCAGCGGGAGGGCGGCAAGGTGGCGCGGGTCCAGGACATGAAGCAGCTCTGGCCGGACCTCCTCCAGCGGCCTCACATCCGTGAGGTGCTCGGACCGGCGGCGGAGCCGGAGTCTCCGCACCGAGCCTGGCCCATCCCCGCCCGGGTGGACGGCGTGCGGCTGACCACCGCCCGGACGATCTTCGTGGGCGACGCCGCCGCGGCCACGGACCCGATGACGGGCGAGGGCATCGGCCAGGCCCTCCTCACCGGACGCCTGGCCGCCGAGGCGATCCGGGCCGGGGGGCTCGACGCGGCGGCGGTCACGGCCCGCTACGAGCGCCTCGTGCGCGATGCCCTGGTGGCCGACCACCGCCTGTCGATGCTGCTCATCCGTGCCCTGCGGCACCGCAAGGGCGCCCGCGCCGCGGTTCGGGTGGCGGGGATCTCGGCCTGGACCCGACGCAACTTCGCCCGCTGGCTCTTCGAGGACTACCCGCGGGCCGTGCTGGCCACGCCCCGCCGGTGGCGCCGCGGGATGCTCTCGGGGCCGGGCGCCTATCTGGATGCGCCGCCTGACCACGAGCCCGGTGCCCGGCGCGACGGAGCGGCCACCTCGGCCTGAGCGCCGCTTGACCCACCGGTCAAGTGGGCTCTAGGCATGCCTCATGCGCACGCGACTGACCGACGTCCTGCAGATCGAGCACCCGGTGATGCTGGCCGGCATGGGAGGCGTCTCCTACCACCAGCTGGTGGCAGCCGTCAGCGAGGCGGGCGGGTTCGGCTGCATGGGGGCGTCGGCCATGGCCCACGCCGAGATGAACGAGGAGATCGCCAAGGTCCGGGAGCTCACCAGCAAGCCCTTCGGCGTCGACCTCCTCACCGCGGCCCCGCAGGACCTCGAGGCCAAGGTGAAGGACCTGATCGACGGCGGGGCGAGCGTGTTCGTGGCTGGCCTCGGCGTCCCGCGCGACGTGGTCGACCTGTGCCACGGGCGCAACGTGCTGGTGGCCAGCATGTGCGGGAAGGTGCGCCACGCGATCGCCGCCGTGGAAGCCGGCTGCGACCTCGTGGTCGCCCAGGGCACCGAAGCGGGCGGCCACACCGGCAAGGTGGCCACCCTGGCCCTCGTGCCCCAGGTGGTCGACGCGGTGGGCGAGCGGGTACCGGTGGTGGCGGCCGGCGGGATCGTCGACGGCCGGGGGCTGGCCGCGGCACTGGCCCTCGGCGCCGACGGGGTCTGGGTCGGGACGAGGTTCATCGCCACCCCCGAGGCGCGCGCCGTGAAGGGCTACAAGGAGGCGCTCCTGCGCGCCCACGAGGACGACACCGTCGTGACCCGCGCCTTCACCGGCAAGACCTGCCGGGTCATCGAGAACGACTACGCCCGGGCCTTCGAGGCCGCGGGCGGCGTGGCGGAGCCCTTCCCCATGCAGTTCGTGAAGTCCGTCCAGGACGGCGCCAACCACATGGGCGGCGACGAGTCCACCCCCGGGGTCGACCCGGCCAAGGAGTTCATGCCGGCCGGCCAGGGCGTCGGCGCGATCGACGAGCTGGTGCCCGCGGCCGAGCTGGTGCAGCGCTTCGTCCGGGAGGCGGAGGACGCCCTCGGCGTGGTGCAGCGGGCCTTCGCCTAGGTCGCTACAGCTCCTCCATCCAGCCCTTCACCTGCTCGACCAGCTTCACCGGGTCGGGGCCGATGGGAGTGACGTTCAGGTTGGTGACGCCGGCCTCCTTGAAGGCCGCCAGCCGCTCCCTCACGTACCCCTCTGGACCGCACAGGGAGGTGGCCTCCAGCAGCTCGTCGGGGACGAGCTTGGCCGCCTCGTCCTTCTTGCCGGCGAGGTAGAGGTCCTGGATCTGCTCGGCCTCGGCCTCGAAGCCGTAGCGCCGGACGAGGTCGTTGTAGAAGTTCTTGCCCTTCGCCCCCATCCCCCCCACGTAGAGGGCGACCATCGGCCGGGCGAGGTCCCGCACCGCCTCGGCGCCCTCACCGACCGAGAGCAGGCCCCCGGCGACGATCTCGAGGGTCCCGAGGTCGGCGTCGCGAGCCGAGGCGCCGGCGGCGAGGTCGTCGCCCCAGACGTCCTTCGCCTTCTCGGGCAGGAAGAAGAGGGGCAGCCACCCGTCCGCCTTCTCGGCCGTCATCTGCACGTTCTTCGGGCCGAGCGAGGCCACGTAGATGGGGATGCGCTCGCGCACCGGGTGGTTGATGAGCTTGAGCGGCTTCCCGAGGCCGGTGCCCTGGTCGGGCGGGAGCGGGATGGCGTAGCTGTCGCCCTCGTGCTGGACCTTCTCCCGCCTCCAGACCTGGCGGCAGATGTCGATGATCTCGCGGGTCCGCCCGAGCGGACGGTCATAGCGCACGCCGTGGAACCCCTCGATCACCTGGGGACCAGAGGCCCCCAGGCCGAGGACGAAGCGCCCGTCGGAGAGCGCGTCGAGGCTGGCCGCCGTCATCGCGGTGAGGGTGGGCGTGCGGGTGTAGATGGGGAGGATGCCGGACGCGATCTCGATGCGCTCGGTCTTGGCGGCCAGGTAGCCCATCTGGCTGGGGGCGTCGAAGCTGTAGGCCTCGGCCACCCAGACCATGTCGAGCCCGGCCTTCTCGAGGGCGACGACCTGGTCGACGCCCTCCTTGAAGCCCCCGGCGTAGCTGAGTGCGGTGGACAGCTTCATCGTCTCCCCCTCTGGGTGTGGTTCCAGTGCGTTCAGCCGGCCCGACGGGCTCGAGCCGCCTTGGCCCGCTCGAGGAGGTGGGCCGGGACACCCCACTCGTTGTCGCCGCCGCTCGCCTCGGCTGCGCCCTCGCCCCCTGCGTCGGCGTCGGTGCTCTCGGAGGCCTCCTCCTCCACCCGTTCGTCGAGGGGCACGAAGTCCCCCGGCCGAACGATGTGGCGGCCGTCGAGCTGGCCCCGCTCGACGCCGTTGTCGAAGAGCACGCGGTAGCGGACCCAGGTGAGCCCGGCGACCTGCAGGACCTTGCCGGGAGTGCCGATCGGCACCCCAGGCAGGTCGATGTTGGCGACGACCTTCTCGTGCCGCTTCAGCGAGATCGAGTGGATGCGGGCCATGGCGTCAGTCTGGCCTCCGCGGCCCCGCCACCGCGAACCGACGACGACGTCTGTGTGTGGTTCCTGGCCGTAGCGGCGCAGAACCGCGCACAGACGTCGTCACCGGTGGACGTCGACGTCGTGCGGCAGGCCGAGGACGCGCTCGGCCACGATGTTGCGCTGCACCTCGCCGGTCCCGCCGCCGACGGTGAGCGCGGGAGCGAAGAGGAAGCCGTGGTGCCAGATGGCCGGCTCGGTCCCGAGGGGCCCGGCGGAGGCCAGCATCCCGCCCGGACCGGCAAGGTCCTTGGCCAGGCCCATGATCCGCTGGCCGTGCTCGTCGGCCAGGATCTTGCGGATCGAGGCCTCGGCGCCGGGGGGCTCGCCCTTGATGCGGGCGGTCACCGTGCGCAGGCGGATGAGCCGCAGCAGCTCGGCCTCGATGTGCAGCCCGGCGAGGCGCTGGCGCAGGACGGGGTCGTGGGTGCCGCCGGCTCTCCGCACGAGCTCGAGGAGGTCGCTGGCATCGGGGCCCATGCCCCACAGCGCCCCACCAGAGGACAGCGAGACCCGCTCGTTGCCGAGGGTGACCTTGGCGAGCCCCCAGCCGCGGTTGACCTCCCCGACCAGGTTCTCGGCCGGCAGGCGCACCTCGTCCAGGAACACCTCGTTGAAGGTGTGGGCCCCGGTCATCTCGATGATGGGGCGGATCTCGATGCCCGGCGCGTCCATGGGGCAGATGAAGTACGAGATCCCCTCGTGCTTGGGCGCGTCGGGATCGGTGCGGGCGATCAGGATGCCGAAGGCGGCGTGCTGGGCGAGCGACGTCCAGATCTTCTGCCCGGTGACCACCCACTCGTCGCCGTCGCGCACGGCCCGGGTGCCCAGTGAGGCGAGGTCCGATCCGGCGCCCGGCTCGCTGAAGAGCTGGCACCAGATCTCCTCGCCGGCGAGGAGCGGGAGGAGGTAGCGATCCTGCTGCGCCCTCGTGCCGCCGTGGAGGATCGTGGGGCCGGCCCAGCCGATGCCGATCGGGTTGGACGGCCGGGCGACGCCCGCCGCCCGCAGCTCCTCGTCGATGACGATCTGGTGGATCGGGTCGGCGTCGAGCCCCCACGGCCGAGGCCAGTGGGGCGCCACGTAGCCCGCCTCGGCCAGCGCCCGACCGCTGGGAGCGGGGTGCTCAGCCAGCCACGCCCGCACCTCGAGGCGCCGGGGATCGTCGTCGGGCGGGAGCTCGAAGTCCACGGCCGCAACGTAGCCGCCTTCTTGACCGCTGGGTCAAGATCGGGCCACCGTGGCCGCCCCGGCCGCCTAGGATCGGCCCTCGTCCCCTCCGGGGACGCCACCACGACAGGGGGGAGATGCAATGCCCGGCTGGAACTTCGCTGACATCTGGGAGACGGTGGCCCAGCAGGTGCCCGACGCCCCGGCCCAGATCCAGGGAGGCCGTCGGATCACCTGGGCCGACTTCGACCGCCGCGCCAACGGCGTGGCCCGGGCCCTGCTCGACGCCGGGCTCCAGGAGCAGGACAAGGTCGCCCAGTACCTCTACAACGCGCCCGAGTACCTGGAGTCGATGTTCGCCGCCTTCAAGGCGGGCCTGGCACCGGTCAACACCAACTACCGCTACCTCGACGACGAGCTCCTCTACCTGTGGGACAACGCCGACGCCGCCTGCGTCGTGTTCCACGGCACCTTCGTGGAGCGCATCGAGAACATCCGGGCCCGCCTCCCGAAGGTGGAGGTGTGGCTCTGGGTGGACGACGGCTCTGGCCCCTGCCCCAGCTGGGCCACCCCCTACGAGGCCGCCGCCGAGGCGGGGACCTCCGAGCCGGTCCAGGGCCCGTGGGGCCGCTCCGGCGACCACCTCAACCTCCTCTACACCGGTGGCACCACAGGCATGCCCAAGGGCGTGATGTGGCGCCAGGACGACCTCGTCCGCAACCTGGTCGGCTCGCTCAACCCGGCGGTGCGCGAGCAGGACCCCGACGCCGACCTCTCCGTGATCCGCGAGGCGGTCACCGGGCCCGGGCTGGTCGGGCTGCCCGCCTGCCCGCTCATGCACGGCACCGGCTGCTTCACCCAGCTGATCGTCCTGTCCGGAGGCGGCGCCACCGTGACCCTCGAGGGGCGCACCTTCGACGTCGAGGAGCTGCTGGCCACCGTGGAGCGGGAGGGCGTGAACACCATCGCGATCGTGGGCGACGCCTTCGCCAAGCCGATGGTGCGGGCGCTCGACGCCAACCCCGGCCGGTGGGACATCTCCAGCCTCATGATCATCTCCTCGTCCGGCGTGATGTTCTCGGAGGCGGCCAAGCAGGGCCTCCTCGCCCACCACCCGGGGATGATGATCATCGACGCGTTCTCCTCCTCCGAGGCCGTCGGGATGGGCCAGTCGGTGTCCACCGCCGGGGGCACGGCCGCCACCGCGAAGTTCATGGTGGGCGAGCACACCAAGGTGCTCACCGACGACGGCCGCGAGGTACGACCGGGCTCGGACGAGACAGGTCGGGTGGCGGTGGGCGGCTGGCAGCCGATCGGGTACTACAAGGACGAGGCCAAGACGGCCGCCACCTTCATCACCTTCGAGGGCCAGCGGTACTCCGTGCCGGGCGACTACGCCCGGGTCGAGGCCGACGGCACGATCACCCTCCTCGGCCGGGGCTCCGTATGCATCAACACCGGCGGAGAGAAGGTGTACCCCGAGGAGGTCGAGGAGGTCCTCAAGACGATCGAGGGCATCCGCGACGCGGTGGCCGTCGGCGTCCCCGACGAGAAGTTCGGCGAGGCAATCACCGCGGTGGTGGAGCTGGCGCCCGGCGAGGCGCTCGACGAGCCGGCCGTCATCGGGCACGTGAAGGCCAAGCTGGCGGCGTACAAGGCCCCCAAGCGGGTGCTGCCGATCGACACGATCGGACGGGCCCCCAACGGCAAGGTCGACTACAAGCGGCTCAGGGGCTGGGCGGCCGAGCAGCTCGGCGTGGAGGTCTGACCCCAGCGTGCAGGACGACGACGCCCCCATCCCGGAGCCGCCGCAGCGGCTGCGGCTCGGCTACCACCAGCAGCTCGACGAGCTCGGTGCCAAGGTCACCCGCCTGTTCGCCCTCGTCAACGAGGGCGTGGCCGCCGCCAACGAGGCGCTGACGGCCGACGACCAGGAGGCGCTGGCGGCGGTCCGGGCCGGCGAGGCCACGATCGACGAGCTGATGGTGCAGCTCGAGGTCGACATCGAGCGCATCCTGCTCCTCCAGTCCCCGGTGGCGGGCGAGCTGCGGTGGATCCTCACCCTCATCAGGATCGTGCCCGAGCTCGAGCGCTCCGGCGACCTCGCCGTCCACATCGCGAAGCGCGCCGGCACGGGGCTGATGGCGGATCTCAGCCCGGTGGCGCGAGGCCAGCTCGCCCGCATGGGGGCGGTCGCGATCCAGCTTTGGCGCTCAGCGGCCGACGCGTTCGCCGATCGCGACCCCGATGCCGGCCGCCGCCTGGAGGCAGAGGACGACGAGCTCGACGACCTCCACACCGCCCTCACCACCGAGCTGCTCGGCAGCGGCCTCACCCCGGCGGCGGCGGCCGATGCCACCCTCGTGGCTCGCTTCTACGAGCGGCTCGGCGACCACGCCGTCCACATCACCACCCGCATCTCGAAGGCGGTGGCCTGAGGCTGCCGAACGATCGGTGGCCCGACCGGGCATGATGGTGCCCATGCGCACCTCCAACCCCGCCCTCACCGAGAAGGCCTTCGAGGACGCCGCCGGCTGGGCCGCGGGCGTCGAACAGCTCGAGGAGGCGTACAACCAGCCGGCCTACCGTCCTCCGATCGAGCGCACCGACGTGATGACCGTGAACGGCACCGTCTGGGCCACCGCCGCGCTGCTCGTGCTCGTGGTGGCGGCCGGCGTCGTCGGCTGGAACAGCGTGGACCACACCGCTGACCGCGTGTCCCTCCCGGGCTGGCTCCTGCCCGTGCTCCTCGGCGGCCTCGGCGTGGCTGTCCTCACGATCTTCAAGCCCACGCTGGCCCGGTTCACCTCGCCGGTCTACGCCCTGCTGCAGGGTGCCTTCCTGGGTGCCATCTCGGCCGCCTACAACACCGCCTACGACGGCATCGTGGTGCAGGCCGTGGGCCTCACCATCGGCGTGTTCGCCGTGATGCTGTTCCTCTTCGCCACCCGCGTCATCGAGGTCACCGACAAGCTCCGGATGGGCATCGTGGCCGCCACCGCCGGCATCGCCCTCGTCTACGTCGCCAACCTCGTGCTCGGCCTCTTCGGCGCCTCGGTCCCGTTCCTGCACGACACCGGCGCGATGGGGATCGGCATCAGCCTGCTCATCGTCGGGGTGGCCGCGTTCAACCTGCTGCTCGACTTCGACCTCATCGAGAAGGGCTCGCAGATGGGCGCTCCGAAGCACATGGAGTGGTACGCCGCCTTCGGCCTCCTCGTGACCATCATCTGGCTGTACCTCGAGCTGCTGCGGCTGCTGGCCAAGCTCCAGTCGCGGGACTGAGCGGGATTCGGAGGGGTCAGGAGGGGGCGCCTACGCTCCCTGGGTCCTGACCCTCCCCCCACCCCAGGAGCGACGCATGGCTGATCTCGGTTTCGACGGCAAGGTGGCGATCATCACCGGCGCGGGTGGCGGCCTGGGCCGCTCCCACGCCCTCGACCTCGCCCGACGAGGTGCCCTCGTGGTGGTCAACGACCTCGGCGGCGCCACCGACGGCACCGGCTCGTCGGAGACCGCGGCCCAGAAGGTCGTCGACGAGATCAAGGCGGCCGGGGGTGAGGCCGTGGCCAGCTACGACAGCGTGGCCACCCCCGAGGGCGGGCAGTCGATCGTGCAGCAGGCCATGGACGCCTTCGGCCGGATCGACATCATCATCAACAACGCCGGCATCCTGCGCGACACCTCGTTCAAGAACATGTCGCCCGAGATGCTGAACCCGGTCCTCGACGTGCACCTCCGGGGCGCCTTCTACGTCACGCAGCCGGCCTGGCAGATCATGCGCGACCAGGGCTACGGCCGGATCGTCAACACCTCCTCGGGCGCCGGGATCTTCGGCAACTTCGGCCAGACGAACTACGGCGCCGCCAAGATGGGCCTCGTCGGCTTCACCCGCGTCCTCGCCGTCGAGGGGGCGAAGAACAACATCAAGGCCAACGCCATCGCTCCGGTGGCCAAGACCCGCATGACCGAGGAGCTCCTCGGCCCAGCCGCCGACAAGCTCGCCCCCGAGCTCGTTACGCCGGTCGTGACCTACCTGGCCCACGAGGATTGCCCGGTGAGCGGGGAGGTGTACTCGGTCGGGGGTGGCCGGGTGGCCCGCATCTTCATCGGCGTGACGCCCGGCCACTTCGACGCCGAGCTCACGGCGGAGTCCGTGCGCGACAGCTTCGACAAGATCCGCGACGAGTCCGGCTACGAGGTCCCCGCCAACCTGAACGAGGAGATGATGCTCGCCTTCAAGGCGCTCAGCTGACCCCACCCGGCGGCGGCCTCCGTCGGCCGGACGCAGCGGTGCCGCGGCGCTCGTCCCCGTGGGCGGGCGCCGCTGGCGCGCCGGGTCAGCGGGTGGCCCACCAGGGGACGTCGTCGGCCGGCTCGACGGTCTGAGACCCGTCGGCGCGCAGGTCGACCACGGCCGCGTCGCCCCCGTTCGATCCAGCCACCTCCCGCACCGCGGCCACGAGCTCCGGGATGGAGAAGGGCTCCACGAGGACCCCTTCGACCCCGGCGTTGCGCGCCGGCCCCGCCTGGAGGTCGTCCGGCGCGATCACGAGGGTCCGCACCGCGGGGGCCTCGTCCCGGAGCCGCCGCAGCGACGTCAGGTCCTCGGTGGCGAGGTCGAGGATGGCCACCTCGGCCCAGTCGACGGCCCCGAGGCCGGTCTCGAGGCCGTCGGCCACCGTGCAGCGGCAGCCCAGGTTCTCGACCTGGGCGCGCACGAGGTCCCCGAGGCCCTTGTCCGCGGTGAGCAGCAGCACCCGCTTGTCCATCTCGCCCTCCCTCCCCTCGGCACCGCCCAGCGCCTGGGAGCCATCATGCCACCTCGCCGCTCGTCGTGCTGGTCCTGCCACGGAAGGTGCTGGAGGCGTCAGTCGAGGAGCGCCGCCACGAGCCGCCGCACGACCCGCTCGGCGTCGGCCGGGGTGCGACCGAGGCCGCTGCGCAGCCCGTCCCAGGTGGCCCACCCACAGGCGACGTCGAGCGCGTCGAGCACCTCGCCGGCGTCGTCGCGGGAGCCGAGCTCGGGCGCGAACGTGGCCTCGACCTCGGCTCGCAGGAAGGCCTGGCCGTCCCGCAGCCGAGCCTGGATCTCGCTCGAGAAGGGGCCGTGGACGTTGGCCGCGCGGCGGATCGGGGTGACCACCTCGAGGAGGGTGCCCCGCTGGCGCACGAAGGCCTCGATCCGCTCGTCCAGCGGGAGCTCGGGCGAGATCGGCAGCACGAGCCCGGCGAGTCGGGTGGCGAGGCGCTCGGCCACGGCTGCGTGCAGGGATTCGAGGTCGGCGAAGTGCTGAAAGATGGAGCGCACGGAGACGCCGGCCCGCTCGGCGACGCGCGGCGCGGTGGGCCGCAGGTCGCCTTCGTCGATCTGGGCGATGGTGGCGTCGACGATGGCCTCCCGGGTGCGGAGGGCCCGGAGCGTTCGACCGTCGACGGGAGGCGCTGCTTCTTGCACGATGGCTGCAGGTTATTCGATGTGAGGCCCCGGCTGCGGCGCCACCGGCGAGCCGTGGTGGGCCACGAGCCGCCAGCCGTCGTCACTGCGCACGAAGAGGTTGAGCGCCGCCACCGTCGCGCTCCCGTCGACGTCGAGCAGGTTCTCGTCCACGGTGACCCACGCCGCGTCGCCCGCCACCTCCACCTCCTCGTTGGTGAGGATGACCTGGAGCTGCTGAGGACCGCCGAAGATGGCGAACCAGGAGCCGCTCACGGCCCCCCACCCGTGGAGGGTGCGCCACCCCGGGTGGGTGCAGGCCACCCGGTCGCTGTGCTCCCACACGTCGGACATGAGGTCGAGGTCCCGGCGCTCGAAGGCCGCGTAGTAGCGGCGGTGGGCGGCCCGCACCTCGGCCTCGGCGCGGCCCGGCGGGGGCGGACCGGCGGCGATGGGATCCGTCACCCGTCCGACCCTATTCGCCCTGCCCGGCCCGGCCGGACGAGGATGCTCCGATGCGCACGATCCCGACCCCCGACGGGCTGGCCCTGGCCGTGCACGAGCACGGCGGCTCCGGACGACCGACGCTGATGTGCCATGCGACGGGGTTCCACGGGGCCGTCTGGGAGCCGCTCTCGGCCGCCCTCGGCGACGGCTTCGAGCGCTGGGCGATCGACTTCCGCGCCCACGGCGCCACCGTGGCGCCGCCGGGGAGCCCGCTCGGCTGGGACGAGATCGCCACCGACGTCCTCACCGCCGTCGACGGCCTCGGCCTGCAGGGCGGCGAGGTCCTCGGGATCGGGCACTCGATGGGCGGAGCCTGCCTGCTGCTGGCCGAGCAGGCCCGCCCCGGTACCTTCGCCGGGCTCTGGCTCTTCGAGCCGATCGTGCCGCCACCGGGGGCGCTGGGACCCCCCGACGGGAGCGGCAACCCGCTCGTCGAGGGGGCGCTGCGGCGCCGGGCCTCGTTCCCCTCGGCGGCCGAGGCCCTGGCCAACTTCGCCGCCAAGCCGCCGTTCAACGTGCTGCGGGCCGACGCCCTGCACGCCTACGTCCGCCACGGCTTCCGGGCCGGGGAGGACGCGGCGGTGCACCTGGCCTGCCGCCCGGCCGACGAGAGCCGCGTCTACCGGGGGGGCGGCGCCCACCACGCGTTCGCCGCCCTCGGCGAGGTCGGGTGCCCGGTGGTGGTCGCCTGCGGCGGCGAGGCCCTCGGGCCCGCCACGTTCGCCCCTGCCGTCGCCGACGCCCTCCCCCAGGGGCGCCTGGAGCGCCACGAGGCCCTCGGCCACTTCGGCCCCCTCGAGGCTCCAACGGTCCTCGCCGCCTCCGTCCGAGCCTTCGCCGCGTCCCTGTAGGGCCGACGGCCGCGAGCGGCCCAGGCGGGGCAGGACCTCGATCAGCCGGCCGAGCCGATCGACCGTCGACCGGGGGCCGGCCCGCAGCGACGCCCATGGGTCGCACCACCGCGGCGGGAGCGCAGCGACGCCCGCCGGTGCATCAGCGCTGTCGCACCCCGGGCCTAGCCTGTGGACATGGCCTTGCCGCTGCCCGTGAGCCTCTCCCCCTCGAAGGTCTCGTCGTTCACCGACTGCGCGCTGGCGTTCCGGTTCTCGGCCATCGACCGGCTGCCGGAGCCGCCGTCGCTGGCCGCCACCCGGGGCACCCTCGTGCACGCCGCGCTGGAGCGCCTGTTCTGCCTGGACGCCCCTGCCCGCACGCCGGACGCGGCGCTCGTCTGCCTCGCGGAGGCGGCGGCCGAGATGGCCGAGCACCCAGACCTGGCCGACCTGGAGCTCGACGAGGCAGGCCACGCCGAGCTGATGGCCGACGCAGCCGAGCTGCTCACCCGGTACTTCCGGCTCGAGGACCCCACTTCCATCACCCCGATCGGCGTCGAGCTGAAGCTGGAGCTGGAGCTGGACGGCATCCGCCTGCGCGGGATCATCGACCGCCTCGAGCTCGACGCCGACGGCGAGCTGGTGGTGACCGACTACAAGACGGGCAAGGCCCCCGGGATCGCCCACGAGCAGCAGCGCCTCGCCGGCGTGGCCTTCTACTCGCTGCTCTGCGAGCGGCTCTTCGGACGCCGCCCGGTCCGCATCCAGCTGCTCTACCTGGCCGACCCGGTGGCCATCATCGCCACCCCGTCGGAGCGCACCACCCGGGGGGTGGAGCGCCGCCTGGCCGCCGTGTGGACCGCGGTCCAGCGGGCCTGCGAGCAGGAGGACTTCCGTCCCAACCCGGGCCGGCTGTGCGACTGGTGCGCCTTCAAGGCCTACTGCCCGGCCTTCGGCGGCGACATCGCGAAGGCCGACGAGCACCGCCTCCAGCTCCAGCCAGCCTGACCCCGTCCGGTTAGCCTGCCGCGGTGCCGTCCCTCCCCCCGTCGCTCAAGCAGGCCGTCGTCGGCTTCGACGACGCCGTCGATCGCCGGATGGCGCGGCTGCGCGGGAACCCCGTCGCCGACAAGCTGATGTACGGGGCCAGCGAGCTGGGCGACTGGTCGTTCATCTGGCACCTGATCGGCACCGGCCAGGCCGTCCTGCCGGGCCGCAGCCCGATGTCGGCGGTGCGCCTGTCGGTGATCCTCGGCGTGGAGTCCGCCCTGGTCAACGGAGCCGTCAAGAGCCTGTTCCGGAGGACCCGCCCGGCGTGGGAGGCGGCCCACGCCCGGCCCTTCCGGCTGCGCACGCCCCGCTCCAGCAGCTTCCCCTCCGGTCACGCCAGCTCGGCGTTCACCGCCGCCGTGGTCCTGGCCGAGGACGATCCCCTCGCCCCGCTCTACTTCGCCGTGGCCACCCTCGTGGCGGCCAGCCGGCCGTACGTGAAGATCCACCACGCGTCCGACGTCGTCGCCGGGGCAGCCCTCGGCGTGGCCCTCGGCGTCGTCGCCAAGCGGGTCTGGCCCAAGCCCTGACCCTCCTCGGGAATGTCTCGCTCCGTGCAGAGGTTGGCACCAGACGTGGCCGACTCCCCCCGTTCGTTCGCCGTCACCTGGGACTACCGCTGCCCGTTCGCTCGAAACGTCCACGAGCACCTCGTGACCGGCCTCCGGGGCGGAGCCGACTGGGACGTCACGTTCGTGCCGTTCTCGCTGGGTCAGGTTCACGTGGAAGAGGATGAGGCTCCGATCTGGGGCCGGTGGCGAGACGACTCGGGCCTCCTGGCCCTGCAGGCGGGCGTGGTGGTGCGGGACAAGGCGCCGGAGCGCTTCCTCGACGTGCACGAGGCGCTGTTCGCGCTGCGCCACGACCACGGCGGGCACCTGCGCGACGAGGCGATGGTCCGCCGGGTGCTGGTCGAGCACGGCGTGGACGACGACCTCGTCCTCGATGAGATCGAGGCGGGCCGTGCCATCGACGTCGTGCGAGAAGAGCACGAGCGGGCTGCCTCCCGCTGGGACGTGTGGGGGGTGCCCACGTTCGTCGCCGAGGGGCAGGCCGCCTTCGTGCGCCTCATGCACCGGCCCCACGGGGACCACGCCGAGGCCGTGCGCTCGATCGAGCGGGTGCTGGACCTGCTCGGGTGGGCGGACCTCAACGAGCTGAAGCACACCCGCATCCCTCGCTGAGCCCGCCGCCGTCGGAGCGGCCGCCTCCCGGGTCCTCTAGGTTCGAAGGCCGTGAGCGACGCGCGCGAGCTGCGGTCCGATCGCCGGATGTCGGACCTCGAGGCGATGATGTGGAACCTGGAGAAGGACCCGCACCTCTCCTCCACCGTCGGCAACCTCACCCTCCTCGATCGATCCCCCGATCGGGAGCGGCTGCTGGGACGGCTCACCCAGGCCATCGCCGCGGTCCCCCGCCTTCGACAGCGGGTGGTTCCCTCGCTCGGCCGGCTGGCCCCGCCCGAGTGGCGGGAGGACCCCGAGCTCGACCTCGCCTACCACGTGCGGTGGATGGCCGTGCCGGCGCCAGGAGACGAGCGGGCGCTGCTCGACCTCGTGGCCACGCTCACCAACCAGCCCTTCGACCGGACGCGCCCCCTGTGGGAGTTCGTGGTGATCGAGGGCCTCGCCGACGGTCGGGCCGCCATGCTCCAGAAGCTGCACCACACGATCACCGACGGCGAGGGCGGCATCCGGATGTCGGAGCAGTTCATCGACCTGAGCCGCGACGCCACCGACCCGATCACCGTCGCCCGACCCAGCCCGCCGGCCCGGGAGGGCGGGCTGGTGGAGACCACGGTCGACACGCTCACCCACAACCTCCGTCGCGGGGCGGGCATCGCCCGGCGGGCCCTGGCCGGGGCCGCCGACGTGCTCACCCACCCCGAGCGGGTCGTGGAGGTCGGCACGGAGGGCGTCGAGCTGGCCCGCTCCGCCGGTCGCCAGGTCATGGTGACCGACCGCGCTCGCTCACCTCTCTGGACCGAGCGCTCCCTGCGTCGCCAGGTGGAGATCCTGCAGGTCCCGTTCGACCCGGCCAAGGAGGCGGCACGGGCGCTGGGAGGCAGCCTGAACGACCTGCTCGTCACGGCCGCCGCCGGCGCCGCCGGGGCGCTGCACCGGGCCGCCGGCCGTCCCGTCGACGAGCTGCGCATCAGCATGCCGATCAGCACCCGAACGGACCGCTCGGCGGGCGGCAACGCGTTCACACCGAGCCGGGTGCTCGTCCCCGTCGGGATCGAGGACCCGCGGGCCCGCTTCGCCGCCGTGCACGAGCGGCTGGCCGCGGTGAAGGGCGAGCGGGCCATCGGCGCCGCCAGCGCGCTGGCCGGCGTGGCCAACCTGCTGCCCACCTCGCTCATGGTCCGCCTGGCCCGGCAGCAGGTGGAGACGGTGGACTTCACGCTGTCCAACGTGCGAGGCGCCCCCTTCCCGCTCTACATCGCCGGGGCCCTGATGCTGGCCAACCACCCGATCGGACCGGTCGCGGGGACGGCCTGGAACCTCACCCTCATGTCCTACGACGGGCACCTGGACATGGGCCTGCACGTGGACCGGGCCGCCGTGGCGGATCCGGCTGCGCTGCGCGATGCCGTGGCGGAGGAGCTGGACCGGCTCGTGGCCGCCGGCGTGCCGAAGCGCCGCCGGAAGCCGGCCACGCCGCGGGCGGCCAGGAGGGGCTAGGCCCCTACGGGCTGGTCGACGCGGGCTGCTGCCTCGGCGGCGGTCAGCAGCATCCGCACGTCGAGGAGCAGGTCCGAGACCTCGTCGGTGGACACGAGCTCGCGGTGGAGGAGGTCGTTGAGGCCCCCGTCGATGAGGCGCACGGCCTCCTCGATCACGGCCTCGTTCATCGCCTTGGTGGGCTCGGGTGCGGTGATGACGTCCTGGGTCTCAGTCATTGCCTCGTGAGGATACCCATCCCGTGCGACATCGGGACGCCACCCCCTCGTGGCGCCCGTCACCGTGAGGGGGCGGCCCTAGCCTGGCCCGGTGGAGTACCAGCGGGTGGCCCGACTGGGCCGAGGCGGCATGGGGGTCGTCGACCTGGCCCGCACCACCGACGGGCGGGAGGTGGCGCTCAAGCGCCTCACCCTCCACGGCTCGTCCGACGACATCGCCCGCGCCCGTCAGCGCATCGAGCGGGAGGCCGAGGTGCTCACCCGCCTCCACCACCCCAACGTCGTCGAGCTCATCGACGTGGTGGAGGATGGCGACGAGCTCACGCTCGTGATGCCGTACCTCACGGGAGGGACCCTGGCCGAACGGGTGAGCCGTCACGGGCCGGCCCCGACCGAGGAGGTGGAGCGGCTGGCCGACGTGCTGAGCAGCGCGCTCGCGGCGGCCCACCGGGCCGGGATCGTCCACCGCGACATCAAGCCGGCCAACGTCCTCTTCGACGCGGAGGGGGTGCCCCACCTCGCCGACTTCGGCGTGGCCAGCTCCCGGGACGACACAGCCGGGCTCACGGCGGTCGGGATGGTGGTCGGCACCCCCGGGTTCATGGCCCCGGAGCAGGCCCGTGGCGACGCCGCCGGCCAGGCGGCGGACGTCTTCTCCCTCGGAGCCACCCTGCTCTTCGCCGCCACCGGTGAGGGCCCCTACGGGCGAGGCGCCCCGGACCTCCTCATGGTCCGAGCCGCCCAGGGCAAGGTGCAGCCCGTGGCGCGGACCCTCCCGCCGGAGCTGCGGCGCCGGCTCCAGGCCATGCTCGACCCGCGCCCGGAGCGGCGACCGAGCGCCGCCGCCCTCGCGGGGGGACCGCACGGCACCGACGTCCGCCGCGCCGTGGCCGGTCGGCGACGGCGGAGGTGGCCCCTCTGGGCCGGGGTCGGGGGCCTCGCCGCGGCTGGCGCGGTGGCGGCCCTCGCGGTGTCAGCACGCGAGATCGAAGGCCCCTCGACCACCACCGCCTCGCCCTCCACCACGGAGGCCTGCACCGACCTCCCCTACCAGCCCTGCGGCCGAGTGCCGGCCCCGAACACGGATGGACGTCGCTGCCTGGAGGGCTTCGACGACTACGACGGCAGGGCGGCGAACGGCTGCGAGGCCGTCCCCGACGGACTGGCCGACGGCACGCCGCTCACGGATCAGGTGGAGGGCACGATCGTGCCTCGGGACGACGTCGACACCTTCTCGGTCGAGGTCCGTGACGAGCGCCAGCTCCTCTGCGACGGTGAGCTGCGGCTCACGCTCACCGCGCCGGCCGGCGTCAGCCTGCGGCTCGAGGTGCTCGAGGACGGCCAGGTCCTCGGCCAGGCCACCAGCGCGGACGGGGTGGCCGCCTCGGTCGTCCTGCGCGAGCCCGAGTGCCTCTTCGACGACGGCACGACCCTGCAGGCCCGGGTCTCCGCCATCGGCTCCGATCGCAGCGCTGACCCGTACCTCCTCGAGCGCCGCGGCTCCTTCTGACCCCCTCCTGCTCCTGCGAACCCCAAGGACGGAGCTCGCAAGACCCCCCCACCCCCGTTCCTGCGAACCTCCAGGACGGTCCTGTTCCTCGAAGCTCGAGAGGACGGGGCAGGCCGGGCCTGGACGAGGCGGGGCGGTAGGGTCGCCGGCCATGGGAACCGAGCGAGCCGGGGTCACCTTCGCCAGCCTCATGGGCCTGGGTCCGCAGTCGGCGGTGGAGACCGCGCGGCTCGCCGCGGCGTGCGGCTACCGGTCCTACTGGACGGCCGAGACCACCGGCCCCGAGGCCTTCTCCGTGCTGGCCGCGGCGGGGGCTGCCGCCCCCTCGCTCGACCTCGGCACCGGCGTGCTGGCCCTGCAGCTGCGCACCCCGATGGTGGTGGCCATGGCCGGCGCCACCCTGCAGGCCCTGCACCCCGAGCGGGACATCCTCCTCGGCGTCGGGATCTCCTCCCCGGTGGTGGCCACCCGCTGGCACGGTCAGCCCTACACCGACCAGCCGCTCAGCCAGGTCCGGGAGTACGTCACGCTGCTCCGAGCGTGCCTGTCGGGCGAGAAGGTGGACTTCGCCGGCGACCACTACCAGGTGAAGGGGTTCCGGCTCGGGCTGAAGCAGGGAGAGAAGCGCCCCAAGATCGTGGTCGGGGCGCTCAACCCGAAGATGCTGGCCATGGCCGGT
This sequence comes from Acidimicrobiia bacterium, assembly GCA_046565645.1. GTDB lineage: Bacteria > Actinomycetota > Acidimicrobiia > Acidimicrobiales > VFJN01 > VFJN01. Next base: position 178,549 of record JBKHYD010000019.1, read on the forward strand.
GAGCTGGCCGACGGGGTGCTGCTCAACTACCTGCCCGCCTCGCACGTGCCGTGGTCGGTGGAGCAGGTGCGCAAGGGCGGAGATGCCGAGGTCTACGCCTACGTCCACGCCGGAGTCTGCGAGCGCGAGGAGGGCATCGACCTGGCCCGACGGGATCTGTTCTCCTACGCCGTCGTCGACTCCTACGCCCGCAGCTTCGAGCGGGCCGGCTTCGCCGACGAGGTGGCCGCCATCCGGGAGGCCCACGCCGCGGGCGATCGGGCCGCCGCCCTGGCGGCGGTGTCGGACCGGATGGTCGACGCCATCGACGTCATGGGCGATGCCGACACGGTGGCCGCCACCATGCGGGCATACGCCGACGCCGGCGTGGACGTCCCCATCCTCATGCCCCTCCCGTGGGGCGCCGACCGCCGCGCCTCGGCCGAGGCCGCCATCCGCGCCGGAGCCCCCCGATGAGCAACGTCTGTGTGCGGTTCCACGCCGCTGCGGCTCGTCTTCCCACACAGACGTCGTCGGCATGAGGGTCGAGGGGAAGGTGGTGCTCGTCACGGGCGGAGCGCACGGGATCGGGCGCGCCCTCTGCGAGCGGTTCGTGGCCGACGGGGCGGCCGGGGTGGCGGTGGTCGACCTCGACGCCCGGGCCTCCTTCGAGCTGGCCCGGTCGCTGGGGGACCGGGCCATCGGGCTGGCGGCCGACGTGGCGCTCGAGAGCGACGTGGTCTCGGCGGTGCGGACCACCGAGGAGCGCTTCGGGCCGATCGACCTCATGGTCTCCAACGCCGGGATCGGCACTGGGCAGGGCGTCGACGCGCCGGCCGAGGTGTGGCAGGGCATCTGGGAGGTGAACGTGATGGCCCACGTCCACGCCGCCAACGCCGTCCTCCCGCAGATGCTGGAGCGAGGTGAGGGCTACCTGCTGTCCACCGCGTCGGCGGCTGGGCTCCTCACCCAGATCGGCGACGCCCCCTACAGCGTCACCAAGGCTGCGGCGGTGGCCCTGGCCGAGTGGCTGGCCGTCACCTACGGCGACGCCGGGATCAAGGTGTCCTGCCTGTGCCCGCAGGGCGTCGACACCGACATGGTCCGCTCCGGCGCCGGGTCGGCGGCCATCGACGTGGTGGTCGCCCAGGGGCTCATCACCCCCGCAGAGGTGGCCGAGGCCGTGATCCGCGGCCTAGACGAGGAGCGCTTCCTCATCCTCCCGCACCCCGAGGTCCAGCAGTACCGCGAGCGCAAGGCCACCGATCCCGACCGCTGGATCGGCGGGATGCGCAAGCTCCAGCGCCGGATCCGAGGCGCCCTCGGCTGATCCCGGCACCGCCTCGGTCGGGCCGGACCGGGACCGGGCGCAGCCGTGGGGCCGAACGAGGGTGGCGGGACGAGGGCCCCCGGCGAGGGCGCCGGAGCGAGGCCCACGGGGTGCTTCACTGGGCTTCGTGCGCCCGAGCGAGCCCACCCCTGACCCCCTGGCCGACAGCGCCCTGCTCGAGGTGGGGCTCCGCCCCGGCGACCGGGTGCGCTGGCGGCGCACCGAGGGCGGCACCTGGCGGGAGGGCAGGGTCGAGCGCCGAGAGCGGGACGGCTCCATCGGCGTGCGCGACGAGCGGGGAGCGCTGCGGGCCCTGCCGCTCGACGCGCTCCAGGTCCGCGGCACCGGCAAGCGCGGCGGCACGGTCTGGGAGCCCGCGCCCGAGCGGGCCGAGCGGGACGAGCAGCTCGGCCTGCTGTAGCGCCCGTCGCCAGCCGCGCCACCCCGGCGCGAGGCCGAGCGCTCCCGACGCGACCCCGGTGAGAGGCCGGCCGCTCCCGACACCATCCCGGGCGCGACGCTCCCGGCACCACCCCGGCGCGAGGCCGGCTGCTCCCGACACGACCCCGGCGCGAGGGGGAGCGCTCCCGACGCCGTCCCCGCCGAGCGCGGTCCCGTCCCCTGCCGGTGCGGCCGCCACCGCGCCGACCGGCCGCGGGGCGGGCGGCACGACCCGGAGCGGCGCGCCGGCCGGTGGGAGTGAGACGATCGGCGGGTGGATCGCGCCACGGTCGAGCTCTACGAGCAGGAGGCGGCGGCGTACGAGGCTCGCCGCACCGCCCGCCACCGCGGGCGGGCCGAGGCCTTCGGACAGCGGCTGCGCCACGGGGGCCTGGCCGTGGACCTCGGCTCGGGGCCGGGGTGGTACACCGACGCGCTCGGGCAGCCGGCGGTGGCGGTCGACGCGGCGATGGCCATGCTGCGGCGGACCCGTGAGCGAGCGCCGTCGTGCCTCCCGGTGCAGGCCGACCTCGGTGCCCTGCCCTTCCGGCGGGGCGCCCTCAGCGGCGCCTGGGCCCGGAACACCTACGTGCACCTTCGCTCGGCAGAGGTGCCGACCGCGCTGGCCGACGCCCATCACGCGCTGGCGGTGGGGGCGCCGATCGAGGCCACGTTCCTCGGTGGCGACGGCGAGGGCCGGGGGCTGTTCGCCGGCGACGACCTCCCAGGTCGCTGGTTCTCCACCTGGTCCCGGGAGCGCCTGGCCGACGTGGTGCTCGGCGCCGGGTTCTGCCTCGACGAGCTCGCAGAGGAGACCGGGCCCGACGGGGTCTGCTTCACCGTGAGGGCGACCCGGATGCGCTCCCTCCCCGACACCGTCGGTGCCGGCCTGCGGCTCCTCGTGTGCGGCCTCAACCCCAGCCTCCACGCGGCCGACGCCGGGGTGGGCTTCGTCACCCCCGGCAACCGCTTCTGGCCCGCCGCGCTCGCGGCCGGCCTGGCGAGCCGCGACCGCGACCCTCGCCACGCCCTGCACCACCACGGGCTCGGGATGACCGACCTCGTCAAGCGGGCCACGCCTCGGGCGGCCGAGCTCACCGCCACCGAGTACCGGGACGGCCTGGCTCGGGTCGAGCGCCTGTGCGCCTGGCTGCGCCCCACCGCGGTGTGCTTCGTGGGGCTGGCCGGCTGGCGGGCCGCCGTCGATCGGCGGGCCCGGCCCGGCTGGCAGGACCGGGGCCTCGGCGGCGTCCCCGCCTACGTCATGCCGAGCACCAGCGGCCTCAACGCCGCCACCCCCCTCGCCGACCACGTCGCCCACCTCCGCGCCGCCCTCACGCCTCCCGCCTGACCCTCCCCCGCCCCTCCATCGAAGAGGGGCGGTCGTGATCCTGACCGCGACAGGCGGGCGACGTCGTCGGACCGGCGAGGGGTCGGGAGACGACGCGACGGGCACTTGACCGCGCGGTCAAGTACGGTGCCGGCATGGGCGTACGCCTCGAGCCCCACGACGAGTACCTGCACGAGCTCGGCCCGGAGCCGAACTTCAACGAGAGCATGTACTTCAACCTGTACGACCCGGCCCAGCAGGTCGGCGGCTGGTTCCGCTGCGGCAACCGGGCCAACGAGGGCTACGCCGAGGTGACGGTCTGCCTCTACCTGCCCGACGGCCGGGTGGCCTTCATGTACAAGCGCCCCGAGATCGACAGCAACGACGCCTTCGACGCCGGCGGCATCCGCTTCGAGGTGATCGAGCCCTTCGAGCGACTCGACGTGGCCTACGAGGGCAAGGTCGTCCTGCTGGAGGACCCCCTCCAGATGGCCGACCCGAAGACCGCCTTCACGAACAACCCCTACGCCGAGTGCGAGGTGCGCATCGAGTACCGACGGGTGTCGGACATGTTCGGCGGCGAGCCCGAGGAGCCGCACGAGGCGCCCGGCGAGGAGTTCGCCAAGGCCCACTACGAGCAGCTGGTCAGGGGACGAGGCACGATCCGCGTCGGCGAGGACACGTGGGAGGTCGACGGCTACGGGTTGCGCGACCACTCCTGGGGGCCGCGCTTCTGGCAGTCGCCGTGGTACTACCGCTGGCTCACCGCCAGCTTCGGCGACGACTTCGGGTTCATGGGGTCCCGGGTCGCCAAGCGCGAGGGGGCCGGCACCCGCGGCGGGTTCGTCTGGGAGGACGGCCAGCTCCACCTCTGCCGTGACTTCGAGATCGAGACCGACTGGCAGGGCGACGACACCTATCACCAGGGGATCCGGGCCACGCTGCGCTCCGGCGACCGGGAGTGGAGGGTCACGGGCGAGGTCATCAACCTCATCCCGCTTCGCAACCGCCGTCCCGATCCCGAGACCGGCGACGTGCTCGTCACGCGGATCAGCGAGGGCATGACCCGCTGGCGGCTGGACGACGGCCGCGAGGGCTACGGCCTCTCCGAGTACCTCGACCAGATCGTGGACGGCAAGCCGGTCGGCCTCGCCGAGTAGCGCCAGGGGCGCCCCCCTCGGCGCCGCATCGGCCCGTTCAGGTCGATCGCACCTCGAAGACGGGGAAGCCGGCGGCGACCTCGGCCACGCGCTCGTCGCTCGAGCTCTCGTCGAGGTCCTCGAAGAACGCCTTCACCTCGGCCTTCCACCGGCGCAGGTACTCGCGCAGCACCGGCGGCTTGGCCGCATCGTCGAGCTCGACGGCCCGGAACCGCTCGATCTGCCGACCGACGCGCAGCTCCCCCTCCCCCGCGGCGCGCAGGTTGCGGACCCACTCCGTGGTGCCGCGGGGCGCCACCAGGTAGCGCCGGCCGTCGAGCTCGAGCAGGTTCACCGGCACCGAGCGCAGCTCCCCGGTTCGCCGGCCCCGCACCCGAAGCTCCCGCAGGCCGGCGGGGGCCACCCCCAGCCGGGCGAGCCGGCGGATGCCCCGGTTCACGACCTGCTGCGTGAACCAGCCGGGGCGCAGGTAGCGGGTCGTTGCCGTGGCCGAGGCCGTGGGCGTGGCAGTGGTCGAGGTCGTGGGCGTTGTGGTGGTGGTGGTGGTGTGCATCGAGCTCCTCCGTCACGTGCGAGAGCAGTGCTCTCTCTTCGTGCGCATCATGACGAGCCGGTCGCCTTCTGTCAAGAGCACCGCTCTTGTTTCTGTGCAGTGCTCTCGCCACTGGCTATGGTGGCCACATGCCCTTCGACCCTGCCCGTGCCTCCGCCAGCCGCAGCGCTCGCGCTCGTGCCCGGACAGAGCTGACCGAGCAGATCAAGGCGGTGGCACGAGCCCACCTGGCCGAGCACGGCGCCGCCGCCCTCTCCTTGCGGGCCGTGGCGAGGGAGGTGGGCATGGTCTCCTCCGCCGTCTACCGGTACTTCGCCAGCCGAGACGAGCTCCTGACCGCCCTGATCGTGGACGCCTACGACGCGCTGGGCGATCGAGCGGAGACCACGGAGCAGGCGCTCGCGCAGCACGGGTTCGACGAGCGCTGGTCGGCGCTCGCCGCCGACGTGCGCGGCTGGGCCCTCGAGCACCCGCACGAGTACGCCCTGGTGTACGGCAGCCCCGTCCCCGGCTACGCGGCTCCCACCACCACGGTGGACCCCGCGGCGCGGGTGGCGATGGTGATGCTCAGGCTGCTGGCCGACGGGGTGGCCTCCGGGGCCATCGACGACGACGACCGGATCGAGACGACCCGCGCGCTCCGCCAGGACCTCGCCCGCCTGCGCGAGCTCGCCCCGGGCGTGCCCGACGCCGTCCTCGTACGGGGCTTCTACGCGTGGACCCAGGTCTTCGGGCTCGTCAGCTTCGAGCTGTTCGGCCACCTCCACAACGTCATCGGCGACCACGACGCCCACTTCGCCCTGCAGGTGCGCCGAGCCGGCGCGCTGCTCCGCCACGGGCGCCTCACCGGCTGACCCGCCGGCCGGCGGCGAGCCGGCCCTGCATCCCTACCGGGGGGCGAGGTCGCGGATGGCCTGCCGCGCGTCGACCCCGAAGGGCAGCACGGCCAGCGCAGGGGTGGTCACCCCGTTCTCCACGTAGCGCCCGACGTGCTCGCGGCAGGCCTCGGGCGTGCCCCACACGATGAGCTCGTCGACCACCTGGTCGGGGATGGCCGCCAGGGCCGCCTTGCGGTCCCCCTCCTTCCAGAGCCGCCACATGTCGGCCAGCAGCTCGCCTCGGCCCAGCCACTCGTGGAAGGCGGCGTAGACCGGCACGTTCAGGTAGGCGGCGATCACGAACCGGCCCGCGGCCCGCACCGTGTCGGCGTCGTCGGTCGGGGCCACGAAGATCCGGGCCACCACCTCCTTGGCCGTGCCGTCGCCCGCCGCCTGGACGATGGGGGCGACGGTGCGGACGTCTTCGGCGCTGAGCCAGTTGATGATGGCGCCGTCGCCCTCTCGTCCGGCCAGCTCCAGCATCCCCTCGCGGAGGGCGGCGATGAGGATGGGAACCGGCTGCTCCGGTCGCACGCCGAGCTTGAAGCCCCGAACCGAGAAGGAGTCGGTCTCCATGGTGACCTTCTCGCCGGCGAGCGCGGCGCGCAGGAACCGCACCACGTCGCGGGTGCGCCGGTAGGGCGACTCGAAGGGGATGCCGTTCCAGCCCTCCACGATCACGTTGGACGACGTGCCGATCCCGAAGGCGAAGCGGCCGGGCGCGGCGTCGGCCAGCGTGGCGACGGACTGGGCCATGCAGGCCGGGCCGCGGGTGAAGGCGGGCACGATCGCGGTGCCCAGTCGCAGCGAGGGCGCCCACACGGACGCCAGCGCGAGGGGCGTGAAGGCGTCGGCGCCGTTGGCCTCGGCGGACCACACGTCCGTGTAGCCCAGCTGCTCGAGCTCCTCGATCCACTCCCGCTGGGCGTGGAGCGGGACGCCGTCGAAGGGGATCGTGATGCCATAGCGCTGGGTCATGGGCCGATCATGGCGCACCACCCGAGCCGGACGCTCACGGCGCGACATCTGACGGGCCGTCAGGTAGGTTCGGGCCGTGGAGAAGCTCGTGTACGGCCTGTGGCGCCGCCCCGACCAGGACCCTGACCCGATCGCCGGCGCCCTCTTGGAGGAGGTCGCCCCCACCCTGCTCGGGCTGGGCGTGGACGGGCTCCGCGTCGAGGTGGAGGAGCCGGCCGGGCGGATCCTGCGCACCGGCGCCAACCCGGACGGCTCGATCCTGTTCGGCTCGGTGTCGCTCTGGCTCGACAGCTACGACCACCGGGCTCCGCACGAGGCGGCGCTCGCCGCGACCGGCGCACAGGTCCACGGCTGGATCGTGGCCGAGTCGGTCTCGAAGGCCTACGGGGACCGACGCACGTGGCCCGACGGCGAGCGATCGCCGGGGATGTCGCTCGTGACCTTCATGGACAAGAAGCCCGGCGTCAGCGACGCCGACTTCTACCGGATCTGGCACGGCGAGCACACGCCCCTCACCTTCGAGATCCACCCGTTCTGGCTCTACGTCCGCAACCAGGTCCTCCGCCCCGTCACCGATGGCGCGCCACCGGTGCGGGCGATCGTGTACGAGGCGGTGGCCGACGACGCCGACCTGCTGGACCTCACCCGCCTGTTCGGCTGCGCCGGGGAGCCCGAGCGCCTGATGGACCAGATCGCCGTGGTCGACGCCCACATCGACACGTTCGCGGACCGCTCCACCCTGCAGTGCACGACCACCCGCGAGTGGATCTTCAAGACCCTCTCCACCTGACCGCTCGGGGCCCCACCGGGACCACCTCGGCGCGCGCGGAGCCGCCCCCCACCTCGAGCCGGGCGACCGTGTGGACCGGCTGGCGGCGCCGCTGCGTCGGCGAGCCGGGGTTCAGCAGCAGCAGCCCGTCACGATCGTCGACGAGCGGGTCGTGGCTGTGGCCGAAGACGACCACCCGAGCGGTCGGGAACCAGCGTCGCAGGCGGTCCCGCCGGCCCGGCGTCGAGCCGCTGTCGTGGACCATCCCGACCGCCACCCCACCCAGCTCGACCTCGAGCCGCTCGGGCAGGTGGCCCGCCAGCCCGTGGTCGTTGTTCCCGAGCACGGCGTGGACGGGAGCCCGCTCGGACAGGGCGGCGAGCACCGCGGGATCGACCACGTCGCCGGCGTGCAGGACGACGTCGGACTCGGCCGCCATCCTCCACACCTCGTCCGGGAGGCGGTCCAGGGTGCTCGAACCGAGGTGGGTGTCGGCGAGGACGAGCGCCCTCACGGCGCCTCGGGCCGCAGGGTGAGCCGTGACGACGCCGGGTCTGCGGCGTCGAGGTCCACCGCGCCCAGGTCGAGACCGTCCGCGTCCGCCTCCGCCACCACCTCGACCTTCGGCCGCTCGCCGTACATGGCCTGCTGGAGGTCGATCATGGCGGCGCCCAGGACGGTCCCGCTCGGCGACGAGGTGACCCGGGTGAGCGGGTGGGCCCGCCCGGTCTCGGGGTCGGCCGGCGCCTCGACCAGCCACGCCCGCCACTCCTCCTCCGACCAGTGGCCCGTCTCCTCCGGCGGCTCGTCGAACACGGCGGTCATCACCGACCAGGCTACGGCGCGGGGCGACGTCGTGGCCCGCGCTCTTGCCTGTCGCGTGCGCATCCGTTCGCGCCACCCGCCCCGGCCGCCCCGGTGAGGCATCGCCACCCGCACCCGGCGGCTGCTGGCCCGGCCCGCCTCACCAGCGCGCGATGACGTCCTCCGCGAACCGCTGGATCCCCTCGACCTTCTCGGTCAGGTCCGCCTCCGCTCCGGCGTAGAAGAGCCACGGCATGGTGACGAGGTGGGTGACGCCGGCCTCGGCCGCTCGCCGGTACCCGTCGAGGTCCCAGGCGTCCCGCACCGAGGCGTAGACGGCGAACGGGCGGTCCTCCCGTCCGGCCTCGGCGCGGTAGCGGTCGAGGCGCGCGCAGATCTCCTGCAGCTCCTCGAGCGTGTGCAGGTCGCTCACCCAGCCGTCGTGGCGGGCGGCCCGCCGCAGGGCCGCCTCCGACAGGCCGCCGACGATGACCGGGATCGGCTCGGTGGGCGCCGGCAGCATCTCGAGAGGTGGCACCTCGAAGTGCTCGCCGTGGTGCTCCACCACCTCGCCGGACCAGAGCCTGGGCAGCAGCTCGAGCATCTCGTCGGCGCGACGGCCCCGCTGCGCGAACGGCACGCCCATGAGCTCGAACTCCTCCTCCATCCACCCCATCCCGATCCCGAGCTCCACCCGGTTGCCCGAGAGCACTGCGGCGGTGCCGACCTGCTTCGCCACGTGGACGGGCGTGCGGGCCGGGAGGATGTAGACGGTGGTGAGGAACCGGAGCCGCTCGGTCACCGCCGCCAGGTGGCCGATGGTCACCCAGGGGTCCGGCCAGGGGGTGCCCATCTCCCAGCGCCGGCTCCCGTCCGCGGTGTAGGGGTAGCGGGACCGGGTGGTCACGGGGTTCACCAGGTGGTCGGAGACGGTGAGCGTGCTCCAGCCCGCCTCGTCGCCGGCGCGGGCGAGGGCGACCAGCTCGTGGGGGGCGGAGAAGGTGGCGGAGTAGCAGAACTGCACTGGTCCCCCTAGGCGTGGGTGGCGCCGTCGACCCGGAGGTCCTCGCCGTTGACGTGGGTGGCGTCGTCGGAGCCGAGGTAGGCGATGGCGGCGGCCACGACCTCCGGTCCCGCCATGCCGGTGGGCGACATGATGCGGCGCAGGAGGCGACCGTCGGCCCCGTCGGGCAGGTGGAAGGCGGCGGTGATTGGCGTGTCGATGGAGCCCGGGCACACCGCGTTGGCCCGGAGCCCCTGGGTCGCGTACTCGACGGCGAGGGTCTTGGTGAGGGCCAGGACCCCACCCTTCGAGGCGGCGTAGGCGGCCGCCCAGGGGTGGCCGAAGTGCGAGGAGGTGGACGCCACGTTGACGATGGCGCCCCCGCCGTCGAGCAGGGCCGGGATGGCGGCCCGGCAGAAGCGGAACGCACCGGTCAGGTTCACGGCCAGGACCCGCTCCCACGCGTCGAGGTCCGCCTCGTGGCTGTGCTCGAAGCGCAGGATCCCCGCCGCGCTGACGAGCAGGTCCAGCCGGCCGGTCCGCTGGAGCGCCTCCGCCACCGCCGCCGGGGCGAGGTCCGGGTCGGTGACGTCGCCTTCGATCGGGACGACGGCGTCGGGCCGGGCGGCGCCCGCCACCGTGCCGGCCAGCCCCTCGGCGGCCACGTCGACGGCCAGGACGGTGGCCCCCTCCTCGACGAGGCGGAGCACGGTGGCCCGCCCGATGCCTGAGCCTCCCCCGGTGAGGAGCACGGTCCGACCTGCGTAGCGCTGCATCGCCGCAGACTAGAACGCGTTCTAGTCGGGTGCGCGCTGGTGGAGGCCTTGGGGGTCGGTCCCGGGCACCTCGTCGCGCCAGTACCGCACGATCGTGGACTGGCTGGCGGTGGCGAGGAGGGTGCCGTCGTCGGCCCAGAGGTGCACGTCGCCGTGGCCGAAGCCGTTGCGCACGGCATGGATGCGCACGTCGAGCAGCACCCACTCGGTGGGCACCAGCCGGCCGATGCGCAGGGTGTTGTCGAGGCTGTTCCCGCCCGCTCGGGCCCCGAGGGCCTGCCCGATGCCGAAGGGCACGTAGTCGCCGAGGATGGCCAGGGTGGCGGCCGACATGTCGAGCACCTCGGGGATGCGCGCCCAGAGCGCGGATCGGCCCCCGGGCATCCCCTCCTCCGCCGGGAGCTCCTCGAGGGTGAGCGCATCGGCCAGCCGCATGTCGATCCGGTTCATGATCGAGTCGACCCCCTCCATGCGGTGCATCCGGGGCCCGCACTCCGACGGCGGCGGGACCTCGGGCGGCTGCACCCACTGGCCCTCTGCGTCGAGGGGGCGCTCGCCGAGGGCCGCGTTCACGGTCAGGATCTCCCGGTCGCCCACGTGCCCGACGGCCCTGGCCTGGGTGACCTGGCGGCCCTCGACCGCGATCGTGACGTCGATGTCCATGATCGACGGCGGGGTGGCGTAGGAGAGGTACTGCGCCGTCGCCCAGATCACCGGCCGGCCGGAGGAGCCCTCGAGCGCGGCGATGGCGGCGCCCAGTCCGCACCCGCCGAAGAGGAACTGGTGGCCGGTCGAGATCCCCGGGGTGATCGGCAGGATCCAGCGCATCGGGTTGTGCGTGCGCTCGAGGCCGAGCCACTCCGGGGCGTCCACGGCGACCGAACCTACCGCGACGCCGTGGGGCCTCCGGCCCCCGCTGTGACCGACGACCGGACCCACCCTCGGAAGCGCTGTCACACCCCGTGGGTTGAATGAGGTGCATGGCACGTCAGCTCTCCCTCCTCGAGTCCCGGCGCACCTGGACCCTCAGCGACTCCACCCGCGAGGTGGGCCGCCGGGGCGTCGCCGAGGCCCGGGCCGCCCTAGACGCCGCCCGCGCCGCTGCCGAGCGTGAGCCCGCATCCACCGGCCGTGACCGCCGCGGGCGCCGCCCGCTGGGCACGCCCCACGGCCACGCCGCCTGATCGCCGCTAGCGTTCGCGCCGTGGGCATCGTGGCGTGGTGCATCGTGGGCCTGGTGGCCGGCGCCCTGGCGCAGCGGGCCGTAGGCGCGCCGAAGCGGGGCTGCCTCGGCACGATGGCGATCGGCGTCCTGGGGGCCCTCTTCGCTGGGCTCGTCTCGCGGGTGGCCACCGGCGACCCGATCGACGCCTTCGACGAGCTGGACCTCGGCTCGATCTTCGTCGCCTTCATCGGCGCCGCCGCCCTGCTGCTCGTCCTGGAGGCGGCCAGCGGCACGGGTCGTCGTCGCCGGCGCTGAGCGCACCGCACCGTCACCCTGACCCGCTGGTCAGGGCCGGCAGCGCCCCGATAGGTTGCCCCCATGTCTGATGTCGTGATCGTCGAAGCCGTCCGTACGCCGGTGGGCCGCCGCAACGGCGGCCTGTCCACCATGCACCCGGCCGACCTCCTGGCCCACGTGCTGAGGGCCGTGGTCGAGCGGTCCGGGATCGACCCCGAGGCCGTGGGCCAGGTCGTCACCGGCTGCGTGAGCCAGGTCGGCGAGCAGGCCTTCAACGTCGGTCGCACCGCCTGGCTCACCGCCGGGCTGCCGCTCACGGTCGCCAACACCACCGTCGACACCCAGTGCGGGTCGTCCCAGCAGGCCACCAACCTGGCCACCGCGCTGGTGGCGGGGGGCGTGGTGGACGTGGCCGTGGCCGGCGGCGTGGAGGTCATGAGCCGGGTGCCGATCGGGGCCAGCGGCCGCAAGGACCTCGGCCTCGGCATCCCGATCCCGAAGAGCTACTTCCCCCAGTACGAGATGACCTCGCAGTTCGAGGGCGCCGAGCGCATCGCCGACAAGTGGGGCATCACCCGGGACGACACCGACCGCTTCGGGCTCCGCTCCCAGCAGCTCGCCGCCCAGGCCTGGGCCGAGGACCGCTTCGGCACCCAGATCGTGCCCGTCGAGGCCCCCGACGTGGACGAGGAGGGCAAGCCCACCGGCACCACCCACACCGTCAGCCGGGACGAGGGGCTGCGGGAGACCAGCCTGGAGAAGCTCGCCGAGCTGAAGCCCGTCGCTCGCCCCGACGGCGTGCACACCGCCGGCAGCTCCTCTCAGATCTCGGACGGTGCCGCCGCGGTCCTCATGATGACGGCCGAGCGGGCCGAGCAGCTCGGCCTCACCCCCAAGGCCCGCGTGGTCGACACCTGCCTCGTCGGCGTGGACCCGGTCCTCATGCTCACGGGCCCGATCGACGCCACCCAGCGCCTGCTCGAGCGCACCGGGCTCGGGGTGGACGACATCGACGTCTGCGAGATCAACGAGGCCTTCGCCTCGGTGGTCCTGGCCTGGCAGAGGGAGCTCGGGTTCTCCGACGAGCAGACCAACCCCAACGGCGGGGCCATCGCCCTCGGCCACCCCCTCGGCGGCACCGGCGCCGTCCTCCTGACCAAGGCCCTCCACGAGCTCGAGCGCACCGGGGGCCGCTACGGCCTCGTGTCGATGTGCTGCGGTGGCGGCCTCGGCACCGGCACCGTGATTGAGCGCCTCTAGGGCCACACCACTGGTGGCGCTGCTCCTCCTCGCGGGGTGCGGGGACCAAGGAGCTGAGCCGACCGCGCCGCGGCCCGCCGGCCATGGGGTCGTCACCCACCCCGTCGACGGCGACACCGTCGACGTCCGGATCGAGGGAGCGGTGGAGCGGGTGCGGTTGATCGGGATCGACACGCCCGAGTCGGTGTCCGAGGACCGGCCCGTCGAGTGCTTCGGGCCCGAGGCGAAGGCGCGGCTGGCCGAGCTGCTGCCCGTCGGCACCGAGGTGCGGATCGAGCGCGACGTCGAGGCACGGGACCGGTACGGCCGGCTCCTCGCCTACGTCTTCCGGGCCGGTGACGACCTCCACGTGAACCGGGCGCTCGTGGCCGAGGGGTTCGCCGAGGCCCGGCGGTACGAGCCCAACGTCACCCGGCAGGCCGAGCTCGACGCCGCCGAGGCCGAAGCCCGCGCCGGGCAGCGGGGCCTGTGGCCCGCCTGCGGCAGCACCGACGTGGTCCTCGCGGGGTAGCCGGCGCCGCCCATGCAGCCGGTAGCGTCGGCGCCGTGACGACCGCCTCCTCCCCCACCCTCGCCGAGCGCCTCGGCTTCGGCCCCGAGGACCGGCTGCTCATCATCAACTGCGACGACCTCGGTTCGTCGCACGCCGCCAACGTCGGCGTGTACGAGGCCCTGCGCGACGGGATCGCCACCAGCGCCACCCTGATGGTGCCGTGCCCCTGGTCCCGGGAGGCGGCGGCCCGCTACCGGGGCGAGGACGTCGGCGTGCACCTCACCCTCAACGCCGAGTACGACCTCTACCGGTGGGGACCGATCACCCGGGCCCCGTCGCTGCTCGACGGCGACGGCGGCTTCCCCCGCACCGTGCAGGACGTGTGGGACCACGCCGACCTCGACGAGGTCCGCCGGGAGCTCCGGGCCCAGGTCGAGCGGGCCATCCTCTGGGGCTTCGACGTGAGCCACCTGGACAGCCACATGGGCACGCTGCAGCTGCGGCCCGAGTTCTTCGACGTGTACCTCGACCTCGCGGTGGAGTTCGAGCTCCCGTTGCGCCTGTCCGGGCCCTCGACCGAGAAGGTGATCGGGTTCCCGTTCCGCCGCCTGGCCGCCGAGGAGGGCGTGGTGTTCCCGGACCACTTCGTCCACGTGCGCGGCCCCGGGTCGCGTCGGGCCATCGAGCACGTGGTGACCGAGCTGCGGCCCGGGGTGACCGAGGTCTACCTCCACCCGGCCGTCGACACGCCGGAGCTGCGGGCGCTGGCCGGCGACTGGGCCGCCCGGGTGGACGACCACGACCTCGTCACCCACGACAGCGCGCTGCGAGCCATGCTCGAGCGGGCGGGGGTGAGGAGGATCGGCTACCGACCCCTCCGGGACCTCCAGCGGGCCGGCTGACCGCGTTGCGCACGCTCCCCCGTGCCGCCGCGCTCGCGGCTGCGGTCGCGCTGGTGGCGGGCTCGGCCGCCTGCGTCGACCCGAAGCCCAGCACCCCCACCCCGGAGGACCTGCGGGCCATCGACCTCTCCCCGGACCACACCATCACGGTCGACGAGGAGGGCTTCCACCCCCGCTCGCTCGAGGTCCGCTCGGGCGAGGTGGTGCTGCTGGTCAACGAGGGCGAGGGGCTCCACTCCTTCACCGCCGAGGAGCGGTTCGACACCGGCCGCATGGAGCCGGGTGAGGAGACCACCTTGCTCCTCACCGAGCCGGGCGAGATCCCCTACCGGGACCTCGAGTCCGACGCCGAGGCGGTGCTGACCATCCTCCCGGCCGACGACTGACTCGGGGCGGGGGTCGGGTCGCCTCGAGGCTCAGGCGTCGGTCTCGTGGGCGAGGGCGCGCAGCAGGGCCCGGTGCTCGTCGCGCTGCAGCGCCCCCTGGAGGGACAGGAACCGCTCCGTGGAGCCGACGAGCTTGATCCGCCCCTGCATGAACCCCGTCGGGACGTCGAGCTCCCCGCGGGCCATCGCCAGCGCGTCGGGGTGGGTGAGCGTGATCCGCACGGCGTCGTGGCCCCCAGGTGCGAGCGTGGCGGCGGTCGGACGTCCGTCCTCGTAGCGGATGGTGAAGGTGACGTCGCCCTCGGGCGTCTTCGTGACGGTGTGCTCCACCTCCGCGGTGGCACCGGCCACCGGCGGGAGCTCCTGGCCGAGCTCGCGGTAGCGCTCCAGCCACGCGGAGGTGAGGGGCCGGAGCATCACCGCAGGCCTGCGAAGAGGTCGTCCTCGGGCGGGTTGGGTGGCGACTCGGGCACCGGGCCGAGGGTCGAGCGGGCGAGGATGTAGTCGTCGTAGGGGTGGATGGAGGCCGCCACCTCGCGGGGCAACCCGAACCAGAACGGCGAGTTCGGGTCGATCTGGGTGGCGTGGGCCAGGAGCGCGTCGAAGCGGACCTCGGCGAAGCCCTCGATGTCGATCATCGTGGTGATGCGGTGGTCCTGCCAGGGCCGGTCGAACCACTCCTGGCTGTAGGGCGACTCGAGGTCGAGCTCCAGGAACTTCTGGTGCACGAGCTCGGTGCGCTTCTTCGACCAGACCGAGTAGTACACCTTGGCGACCTGCCAGGGCTCGCCTGGCCCGTCGGCCCAGGCAGGGTCCGCGGCCCGCTCCACGGCCGGCTCGGTGATGTCGTGCACCCGCAGGTGATCGGGGTGGGGGTAGCCCTGCTGCTCGTCGGGGTAGGTGATGACGACCTGGGGGCGCTCCCGGCGCAGGATCGCAGCCAGCCTGTCGACGGCCTCCTGGAAGGGAGCGTTCGCGAAGGCCCCCGGGTTGCGGTTGGCCTCGCTGTCGGGCATGCCGGAGTCCCGGTAGCCGAGGTGCTCGACCACGTCGTAGCCGATGATCTCGGCGGCCCGGGCGAGCTCGGCCCGTCGTACGGCCGGGAGGTCGGCCCGCACCTCCGGCTTGTCCATGGCCGGGTTGAGGATGTCCCCCTCCTCGCCTCCGGTGCAGCAGACGAGCACGGTGCGCACCCCCTGGGCCTTGTACTTCGCCACCGTGCCCGCGCCCTTCGAGGACTCGTCGTCGGGATGGGCGTGGACGGTCAGCAGGCAGAGGGGAGGCGCCATCCGGGCCACGATACCGAGGCGCCGACGCGGGCCGGTCAGAGCTCGAGCGGGGTGCGGTCGCGTGGGAGGCGGCCGCCGCGGGCGTACCAGATCCCCACCGCGATGCCGGCCACCAGCCCGCTGACGACACCGAACGGCAGCGCCACCTTGAACAGGCCGGTGCGCACCAGGCCGCGATCGAGGCCCGAGCTCGGCTCCGTGGAGGCGACGATGAACAGCGGGATGGCGACGATCGAGAAGGCGATCGCGATGCCGGCGACGGCCACGCCGAACCCGACCGCCACCCCGAGCGCCACCGACCGGGCCCGCGACGGCGGCTCCACCGCGCCCGCGAACGGGTCGACCGGATCGGCCCGGAGCGGCTCGGAGCGATGAGGGCTGGCCATCGCCGGCAGGGTACCTCTCGCTGCCGGCACGACAGGCCCCGTTGGGAGCACTCGGTACGCTCCACCGCTGTGCCCACCTCGAGCCACCGTCTCGGCCGCCTCGCCGCGGCCGCGGTGGCGGCCGGCTCCCTCACCGCCAGCTGCGGGGGCGGTGGCTCCCCGGGGGCGGCCGACGAGCGTGCTGCGCAGGTGCGTGACGCGGCGCTGGAAGCCGGCCTCGCCGAGGACGTGGCCGAGGTCCTCGCCCTCGCCGCCCGGGGAGCGACCGCTACCTACCAGATCACCTACGCCGGCCGCGACGGCCGCGCCGTGGTCGTCTCCCAGGATCCGCCCCACCGTCGCATCGACGCGCTCGAGGCCGGCTTGATCGTCGAGAGCCAGGTGGTCGTGGACGGCGTCACCTACCGCTGCCGGATCCCCGACGGCGGTCGGCCAGGCGACGCCCTCCGCTGCCAGCGCACGTCAGCCGCCGTGCCCGGGACCGGAGCCTTCACCCACGCCGCGCTCCAGGAGTTCACCGACCAGCTGGCAGCCAGCACCGACCAGGTCACCACGGTGGTGACGAACCGCACCGTGGCCGGCGAGGAGGCCCGCTGCCTGGAGGCGACGCCCCGCCCCGAGACCGTGCCCGAGGGCACCGAGGCGACCACCGACACGATCTGCGTGAACGACGACGGCGTGCAGCTCCTCGTGGACCTGGGAGGCGAGCGGCTCGTCGCCGACGCCTACAGCCGCGAGGTCCCGGACGGGACCTTCGAGCTGTGACCGGTCGTCCCGGCCCCCCGCCCGCCACTGCGGGTTAGCCTCCGGGCCATGGACGAACCGGAGCAGTGGCGGTGGATCTGGTTGGGCGCAGCGGTGCTGTTCGGGATGGGCGAGATGGCCACCCCGGGAGCGTTCTTCCTCGCTCCCTTCGGCATCGGTGCCGCGCTGGCCGCCATCTTGGCCTTCGCCGGGGTGGACCTCGCCTGGGAGTGGGTGGCCTTCGTGGCCGTGTCGCTCGGCGCCTTCATCGCCCTGCGGCCGATGGCTCGTCGGCTCGACCAGAGCGCCGGCAGCGAGGGCATCGGCTCGCGTCGCCTCATCGGCCGCACCGCCGTCGTCCTCGAGCCGATCGCCCCCACCCATCCCGGGATGGTGCGGGTCGACCAGGAGGAGTGGCGGGCGGAGGCGGCTGACCACGGCGCCATCCCCGCCGGCACCGAGGTGCGCGTCACCGAGGTCGAGGGCACCCGCGTGATCGTCACCGTCTCGAAGGAGCACACCTCGTGAGCCCGTTCGTCATCCTGCTGGCGGTCATCGCCTTCTTCCTGTTCGTCTACGTCGCCTCCGGCGTCCGCATCGTGCGGCCCTACCAGCGAGGCGTCATCGAGCAGCTCGGCAAGTACAAGGTCACCGTCGATCCCGGCCTGCAGCTCATCATCCCCTTCATCCAGACCGTGCGGCTGGTGGACATGCGCGAGCAGGTCATCGACGTGCCGCCGCAGGAGGTCATCACGAAGGACAACGTCGTCGTGTCCGTCGACGCCGTCGTCTACTACGAGCCCACCGACCCGCAGCGCCTCATCTACAACGTGGGCAACTTCATCCTCGCCGTGACCAAGCTCGCCCAGACCAACCTGCGGAACCTGGTCGGCGACATGCAGCTCGACGAGGCGCTCACGAGCCGAGACTCGATCAACGTCAACCTGCGCCAGATCCTCGACGAGGCCACCGACAAGTGGGGCGTCCGGGTGGTGCGGGTCGAGATCCAGCGAATCGACCCGCCCCCGGACGTCATGGCCTCGATGCACGAGCAGATGAAGGCCGAGCGCACCCGCCGCGCCGTGGTCACCGAAGCCGAGGGCCGCCGCACCGCCGCGGTCACCACCGCCGACGGCGAGCGCCAGGCCGCCATCCTCGCGGCCGAGGGCAACAAGCAGCAGCAGATCCTGCAGGCCGAGGGCGAGGCGGAGGCCATCCGGCGGGTGGCGGAGGCGGAGCGGTTCCGCCAGCTCACGGTGGCCGAGGGCGAGGCCGAGGCGATCCGCCTGGTGTACGGCGCCATCCACGAGGGCAACCCCGACGGCGGCCTCATCACCATCAAGTACCTGGAGGCTCTGCAGGCGATGGCCGACGGCCAGGCCACCAAGATCATCCTCCCGGCCGAGCTGTCCGGTCTGGCCGGGACGATCGCGGGCATCACCGAGGCCGTGCGCGTCACCAGCAGCGAGACGACCTGACGTGCGGCTCCGACGGTGGGCCGTCACCGCCGGAGCCCTCGGGTTGGCTGCGGGCTGGGTGCGCAAGGTGGTCCTGCCCCGCCGTCCCGACGACGCCGCCCTGCCCATCCCCCGCCGGATCCCGGACCCCGACGCCCGGCCGGCGCCGGACGGCACCGGCGTCCGCATCGTCGTCAACCCCTCGTCCGGGCCGGCGTGGCGCAGCTCGCCCACGGAGCCGCTCCGGACCGGGCTGCCCGGCGCCGACATCCACGAGCTCGATCCCGACGAGGACCTCGAGGCCGTCATCTCCGAGGGCGACCTCGTGGCGGTGGGCGCGGCCGGCGGCGACGGAACCCTCGGCGCCGTGGCCGTCCTCGCGGCCGAGCGCGGCCTGCCGCTCGTCGCCGTCCCCGCCGGCACGCTCAACCACCTGGCGAGGGACCTCGGCCTCGCCGACGTGGACGACGCCATCGCCGCCGTGCGGGCCGGCACGTTCGCGCACATGGACCTCGGCACGGTGGGCGACCGCTGCTTCGTCAACACCCTCACCTTCGGCGGCTACACCACCCTCGTCGACACCCGCGAGCGGCTGGAGTCGCGGATCGGCAAGTGGCCGGCGCTGGCCGTCGCCCTCCTGTGGGAGCTGCCCCGGATGCAGCCCCTGCGGGTGGAGGTCGACGGCGAGCCGATGCGGGTGTGGGTGGCCTGGATCGGGAACTGCGCCTACGACCCACCGGGGCTGGGTCCCGCCTGGCGGGAGTCCCTCGAGGACGGCCTGCTCGACGTGCGCCTGATCCACGGCCGTGAGCGGTACTCCCGAACCCGGTTCGCGCTCCACGTCCTCACCGGCCGGCTGTCCACCTGCCCCGTGTACGAGGAGCGCACCACCACGTCGCTGCGCATCCGCTCTCTCGAGGGGCCGCTGCGACTGGCCGCCGACGGCGAGACCTTCGACGCCGGCACCGACCTCGAGGTCGGGAAGCGGCCCCGAGCGCTCCTGGTGGCCGTACCCCCGAACGGCGACCAGGCGACCAGCCCCAGAGCGGCGGAGCCGATCGACACCGGAGCCGGCTGACTGCACCCGCCGTCGAGCGGGAAGGCCTCCGACCGTGCGTCCGCCCTCCCCTGGCGACGGTTCTCGCCCCGAGGTCCACCCCGGCACCGCCCCGGCCCGTCGGCCCGCCGAGCGCGATCTCGGACCACCTCGCCTCGCCCGCTACGGCGCGCGGGCCGCCCTCCTCGCCCTCGCCCTGGTGCTCGTCGGCATCCCCTTCGGGCTGCTGCTCCACCAGGTGGCCACCGAAGGGCCGGCCACGGGTCTCGACGACGACCTGGCCCGCCACCTGAACGCCCGGCTCCACGACGAGGAGCCCGCGCTGGCGATCCTCGAAGGCATCTCGTTCCTCGGCAAGCCGGTCACCCTCGTCGTCGTGGTGGGCGCGGTGGTGGTCTGGGCCCTGGTCCGTCGAGCCCGCCGCCTCGCCCTCTTCCTGGCTGTCACCGGGATCGGGGCCGGGATCGTCAACACCAGCCTCAAGCTGGCCGTGGGCCGGGCCCGTCCCGACGTCGAGGTTCCGGTCCACGAGGCCTTCGGGCTCAGCTTCCCCTCGGGCCACGCCATGCTCTCGACCGCCTGCTACGGGGCGCTGCTCGTGGCGCTGCTGCCGCTGGTGCCGGCCGGGTGGCGGGCGGCCGCCCGCTGGGCGACGGTGACGCTCGTCCTCCTCATCGGGTTCTCACGACTGACCCTCGGTGTGCACTTCCTCACCGACGTGCTCGGCGGGCACATCCTCGGCCTGGCCTGGCTGCTCGCCTCGGTGGCCGCCTTCGAGGCCTGGCGAAGCGACCAGTGGCTCGAGCGCACCCATCCCCTGGAGGAGGGCATCGACCCCGAAGGCGCCGGGCGCCTGGACCGGTCTGCCCGCGAGCGGGCGACGTCGGCGTCCACCGGCTGACCCGGACGCTCGGGCGGTCGGGCGGGCCGACCCGCTCCCGGTCAGACCTGGGCCGACCGCAGGGGCGACAGGTCGTGCTCCCCGGTGTCGTCGTCCTCGGTGAGGTGCCAGCCGCACCGCTGGGCGAGGAGGGCATGGCCCTCGGCCGGGCCCGAGGCGATCAGCTCATCGTCGGGCTGGAGCTGCACGTGGCCGCGGGGACGGTAGACGTAGCGCCCGCCTCGCCGGATGGCGAGCACGTGGAAGCCGGGCTCGATGTCGAGCTGCAGGGCGACGAGCGACTCGCCGTCGGCCTCGGAGCCGGCGGCCACCGGGACCCGCACGACCACCTCGTCGGAGTCCCCGAGCGCGATCGACAGGATCGGGTGGAGCTCCTCCTTCTCCTCGATCAGCCACACCATCTGCTGGGCGGAGTCCCCGAGGTCCTCGGCCGCCTGCGACAGGTGGAGCAGGCCCCGCAGCGGGGCGGGGTCGATGCGGTCGCCACCGGCTCGGAGCACCCACAGCTCGAGGCGGTCCTTCATCTCGTCCAACCGGTCCTCCAGCTGGCGGACCTCGGCGGCGAGGCCGTGGTCCCGCAGCACGAGCGCGGAGTAGGCGAGCCCCACCGCCGCCTCCGACAGGTTCTTCATCTCGACGAGCACGTCCACGGCCCGGTCGAGGTCCGAGAGCGTGCCGTCCTCGGGGGGCGCCGGCGGCTCCCAGTACGGGGCGGCAGCCAGCTCCCGCAGCCGGGGGATGCCGGCGGGCGAGCCCCGCAGGAAGATCACGTCGCCGGGGAGGCAGATGACGTCGCCGTCCACGTCGGTGATCCACTCCCGCTCGCGGCGGATCGCCACCACCCGCATGCCGGTCTGGACCGGCAGCTCGAGCCCGGCCAGCGGTCGGCGAGCCAGGTGGCTCCCCTCGCGGATGCGGACCCGGTGCGAAACCTCCTCGGCGTTCGAGAGGTCGGCCACCAGCTCGCGCGGGATGCCGAGGCGGTGGGTGACGATGCGGGCGATGTCCACCGCCGCGTTGCCGATGCGCTCGATGCAGCTGATCACCTGGAGCACCGAGGCCATCGCCTCGGCCTCCTTGGGGTGGCGGGCGGCCATGACCGAGACGGCCCGCATCTCGTGGACGAGGTCGGACATGCGGTCCTCGAGCTCGTCAACCTCCTCGGCCATGTCCGGGTCGCCGAAGTAGAGGGCGGCGTAGGCAAGGTCGACCATGAGCTCGGACAGGTCCTTCGACTCGGCGAGCATGGCCCGGAGGTTGCGAGGTCTGGCGTCCATGTCGGTGGGCCCGAGGATACGCCCCCCGGCGATGGGTGGCCCACCAGCCCGGCGGCGGTGATCCACACTGGGCCTGTGCGCGTCCGCCGTCCCGTCCTCCTCGCCGTGCTCGCGGCCGTCGCCGCGCTGCTGTCGGCCTGCTCGTCGAGCGACGGCCGGGAGCTCCCCCCGCCCCGGCCCGGGCAGACCACCACCACCTCCACCTCCGCTCCGGTCCTCGACTCGACACCGAGCAGCGGGGTGGTGGAGGTGTTCTCGCTGCACAGCCCAGCCGTCTCGCCCGGCGGCTCGATCGAGCCCGCACACACCTGCGACGGCGAGGACCTCTCCCCGCCGCTGTCCTGGGCGTCGGTGCCGCCGGCGGCCGAGCTGGCCCTGGTGGTGCGGGACCTCGACGCCGACGGGTTCGTCCACTGGATGGTGACGGGCATCGACCCGCTGGTCCAGGGGCTGGCCGAGGGAGGGGTGCCCGAGGGCGCCATCGAGCACGTCAACGGGTTCGGCGAGGCGAGCTGGCGGGGCCCCTGCCCGCCCGAGGGCGAGGTCCACACCTACGAGGTGGCGCTGTACGCGCTCCCCGAACCGATCCCGCTCGACCAGCTCTCCGTCCCCAGCCGGGAGATCGTCACGCAGGTCGAGCAGACGGCCAGCGGGGCCGCCGTGCTCAGGTTCACCTACGAGCGCTGATCGACGAGCGCGCCGGCACCGGGCGCTAGCGTGCCCGGCCGTGACCGGCGGCGGAGAGGGCTGAGGTGCACCCGGACCAGCGGCTGCGGATCGTCACCGAGACCGCCCGTGCGGTGCTCGACGGTCGGCTCGACGCCGCGACCGGAGCCGTCACCCTGGCGCTCCAGCAGGGCCAGATCGCGGATCGTCTCCGCAGCGACCGCATCGACATCACCCAGGCGGAGGCCGACGCGGTGGCGCTGACGCTGCGCCGCCTCGCCGAGCAGGTGTCCGACCGCGCCTTCGGGCCCGACGAGGTGGACCACCACGCCACCATCGCCCGCATCCTCGGCGAGCTGGCCCAGAGCCTCCGCTGAGCCCCGTCGCGCTCGCGCGCCGCAGCCGCACCGGGGCCCGTCGGGGGGCTGGTGGAGCTAGATCGGGCGCTAGGGGGAGCGCCGGTCATCGACGCCGGCGCCGCTGGCGTCGGCGTCGGCCTCGGCCCGCTCGACCACCACCGCGTCGATGACCTCCGCGTCGCCGGGGCCGACCTCGAGGTCGTCGTCGTCGTTGGCGTCGGCCTCGGGGTCGGTGTCGGTGTCGGTGGCCTCGAGCTCGTCCGGCTCGTCCTCGGCTCCATCGTCGACCTCGAGCTCCTCGCCGTCGACGTCGATCACACCGTCGTCGGCTCCGGCGGCGAGGAGGCCCTGGGCCTCGGCCTTGCGGACCTGGAACATGGCCACGCCGACCGCCAAGACGACCGGGATGAAGAGGAGCAGGAGGCCCTGGGTGAGGACGGCGCCGAAGAGGGTGGCGTACAGGGCCCGGTTGAGGACCTTGCTGGGGCTGCGGCGACGGACCGCCCAGTAGGCGATCCCGGCGCCGATGAGCGGCAGGACGATGGCGATCGACCACGGCCACAGCGCCGTCACCACGGTCTTGTCCGCGCGGCCCGGGGTCCACTCCTCGATCGAGTCGGCCAGGCCGGCCGCGTCGAGTCCGGGATCGGCCTGGGCGGCGTCGAGGGCGGTGGCCACCCAGTCCGCCACCAGGGTCTCGCTCGTGTAGAGGTCCCCCTGCCCGTCGACCGGGTAGCGGAGCAGGAAGCTGCAGAGGATGATGGCGGCGACTGCGGCGAAGACGGCGGAGAGCGCCGCGCGGTAGCCCGGGGGCTGCAGGGCACGGGCCTCGGCGAGGGTGGGGCGGCGACCGCCCGCAGAGGCGCCGGCGCGGGTCGAGCCCCCGCCGCCACCTCGCAGCCGGCTGAGGAGGCCACCGCTGCGGCGGGCGGCGCTGGTCGACGCACCGGATCCGGTCGGCGTACGGGCGGCCGCCTTGCGAGCCTCACGGGCGGCCCGCTGGGCGCGGTTCTGCGCCGCTCGCTTCTGCTTCGACGGTTGCTTGGGGGACATGGGTCCCCACGCTAGGGGTCGACCTGCGGCCGGCTGTAGTCGACCGGCCGGCACCGCACCCCGGCCGCCCGCCCGAACGAGCCGAACGGCGGCGGCGGCTGTGGGAGGGTGTCCACCTATGGGGAACTTCGGTGACTGGCAGCTCGGCATCTACCTCGGCGGCCTCCAGGGCACGAGACCCGAGCTGCCCATGTCGTACCCGGCTCTGGCCCGCGCCGCCGAGGAGACGATGTCGGCGGAGATCTGGTCCTACGTTGCCGGTGGCGCCGGCGACGAGCACACCCAGGACGCCAACGTCGCCGCCTTCCAGCGGTGGGGCCTCGTGCCGCGGATGCTGGCCGGCGCCGCCCAGCGGGACCTGTCGGTGGAGCTGTTCGGGCACCGCTACGAGACACCGCTGATGCTTGCCCCGGTGGGGGTCATCGGCATCTGCGAGGACGGCGGCCACGGCGACCTCACCGCCGCCCGGGCGTCGGCCGCCACCGGCGTGCCGATGGTGGCGTCCACCCTCATGCAGGACCCGTTGGAGGACGTGGCCGCCGCCCTCGGCGACACGCCCGGGTGGTTCCAGCTGTACCCGCCCAACGACCGGGAGGTGTGCGAGAGCTTCGTCCGCCGGGCCGAAGCGGCGGGGTGGGCGGCCATCGTCGTCACCTTGGACACCCTCACCCTCGGCTGGCGGCCCCGGGACCTCACGCTCGCCTCGTTCCCCCAGCTGCAGGGCCTCTGCCTGGCCAACTACTTCAGCGACCCGGTCTTCCGGTCGCGCCTGGCCGCCGCGCCCGAGGAGGACCTCGAAGCGGCCACCGGTCACTGGGCGCTCACCTTCGGCAACCCCGGGCTGTCCTGGGACGACCTCGACTGGATCCGCTCGCTCACCGACCTGCCGCTCCTCCTGAAGGGCATCTGCTCCGGCGACGACGTGCGCCGCGCCCTCGACCACGGGGTCGATGGCATCTACTGCTCGAACCACGGCGGCCGCCAGGCCAACGGCGGCCTGCCCGCAGTGGACTGCCTGCCCGAGGTGGTGGCGGCGGCCGGCGACGCCCCGGTGGTGTTCGACTCGGGCATCCGCAGCGGCGCCGAGGTCGTGAAGGCGCTCGCCCTCGGCGCCACCGCGGTCGGGATCGGCCGGCCCTACGCCTACGGCCTCGCCGTCGGCGGGCAAGCCGGCATCGAGCACGTGCTGCGCTGCCTCCTGGCCGAGACCGACCTCATCATGGCGGTCGACGGCTACCCGTCCATCGCGTCGCTCACCCCGGAGGCGCTCCGCCGCGTGGGCTGAGGCCACAGGTGCGGTTCCGCCGCCCCGATGCGGGCGACGCGGCGCGCTGCCGGTCCAGCGTCCCCGTCGACATCTGCGCAGAGCTGAACCGCGCGCCGCATCGAGCGGTCGGCCTCAACCGGAGCCGAGGTCCGTTGAGGCGGCGTGACGCCGGATCTGCTCCAGCTCCGACCTCCTGCCCGAGCGACGGGGTGCGCGCAGGAGAGCGGACCACAGGGGCCGCTCCGCGGCGATGCCGATCCAGGTGGTGCTTGATAGACGAACGTGTGTTCGGTATGATGCGCTCATCCTTTCGGG
>JBKHYD010000020.1:0-17048 GCA_046565645.1 Acidimicrobiia bacterium
GGCCCGGTGGGGGAGGCGCCGGCGTCGAGGAGAGATCGAGGGCGCACGCCGAGCTCGTCCATGCGCCGCTGGTACACCTCGTCGGCCCGGGCGGCGTCTCCGCGGCGGCCGGCGGCCAGGAGCGTCCGCACCAGAAGCTCGTGGGCCCGCTCGTCGTACGCGTCCACCTCGAGGATGGCGGACGCGTGCGCGATCGCGTCGTCGGGTCGCGACTCGTCGAGGGCGGTCACCGCGAGGCGGTGGTGTGCGCCGACGACGGCGAAGAGGAGCCGCTCGCGAGCCGCGATCGCCCAGTCCTCGTAGGCGTCCTCGGGGAGGAGGGCCCCGGTGTAGCGCGCGACGGCGCCGCCGTCGTCGCCGCGCTCGAGCGCGGCGTAGAGGTCAGCCAGGTCGAGGGTCACCGCACCGAGGTCCATGCGGACGGCGCTGCGATCGGCGACCAGCCCGCCCCCCAGGACCCGCCGGATGTGTGACAGCACGACCGACAGGCGAGCGCCGAGCCTCTCCGAGCCGGGCTCGTCGGGCCACAGCAGCTCGATCAGCTCGTCGCGAGGCACCGGCTGGCCCACCGCCACGGCGAGGCGCTTGCACAGCTGGCGCGACTGTCGGGAACCCCAAGCGGTCAGGGGGACCTCGGCCCCGTCGACCCGGACGGCGAACCCGCCCATGGTGCGGATCGATGCCTGCCTTCGGGCTGGGCGAGCGGCCGCCGTCCGCGTGCCCACCCGCCCGGTGGTGAACTCCTCCACGCGATCGAGCCAGGCGTCGACGTCCCCGACGTGGGGTGGGTGGTCGACACCGTCGAGCTCCACGAAGCAGGCGGAAGGGATCCCGGCCGCGACCTCGCGTGCGAGCGCGACCGGGACGATCGGGTCGTCTCGACGGTGGAGCACGAGGACCGGTGCGGTGACCGCCGGCAGGAGCGGGCGGACGTCGATCACCTCGAGCAGGTCCAGTAGCTCGCGCAGGGCCGCCGGCGTGGCCGACTGCCGCTCGTAGCGCGGCTCCCAGGCTCGGTAGGTCGGGTCGGCCGCCGCCGTCGGCGCGAAGACGTCGAGGGTCAGGCTCTCAGCGGTCCCCCAGCGGTCGACGTACACCTCGAAGAGCGCGCGGCGCGCGGTGCGCTCGACCTCGGACTCGTCGCCGACGATGCGGGCGGCCGAGCTCACCAGCACGACCGCCTCGACGCGGTCGGGATAGGTCGCGGCGAAGGCGAGGGCCACCGGACCGCCCTCGGAGACCCCGAGCAGGTGCGCGCGGTCGACGCCCGCGGCGTCCATGACGACCTGCAGGTCCTCGACGCGCTCGTCGATGGTCGGCATGCGAACCGTGCGATCCGAGGCGCCCGTCCCCCGCTTGTCGAAGTGGACGAGCGTGGAGAAGGTCCCCAGCCGGTCGAGCATCCGCTCGTACTCGGGTCGCTCCCACATCAGCTCGATGTTCTGCGCCATCGGCGGGATCGCCACGATGGTGACGGGTCCATCTCCCACGATCTGGTACGCCAGGCTGACGCCGGCGACGCGCGCATACCGCACCGGGGACCGAGCGACCACCAAGTGCATTGAACCACAGCCGTCTGCCACCGACCGGGGCGGCCCCACGCCGGTGGGGCCCTGCACGGCGACGATGGCCAGGTCGGCGCCGGGGTGGGTACGGCGGCGGTGCTCAGCCATCCAAAGGTGGTCGAAAGGTGCCCCGTCCATCATCCGTGGGCCCGCTCCGGGCGCACCCACGAAGGAGGGACCAACCCGATGTCCGATGCCACCACGACCCGCCCAACGGGATCGGCGACCGGCCGACCGGTGATCGAGCCGGGGCTCCCGCCCCACGCGCTGCTCTGGGACCTGGCCACCGTCGCCGCCGTCTCCCGCTGCCTGCACGCCGTCGCCCAGCACGGGGTGGCAGACGCCGTGGCGGCCCAGGGCAGCACGGTGGACGAGGTGGCGGAGCGGCTCGGCCTCGACGCCGATGCTCTCGGCCGGGTGCTGCGGGCCCTCGCCGCGTACGGCGTGTTCGACGTCGACCTGCCCGTGGTCCGCCACACCGACGCCTCCCGGCTCCTGCGGGCCGACCACCCGATGTCGATGGGGGCGTTCGCCCACATGATGGGCCTGCCGATGAGCTGGGACTCGCTGAGCGCCCTCCCCGCGACCCTCCAGACCGGGCGAGCCGGCGTCTTCGACCTCGACCCCGGCGGGCTGTTCTCGTACCTGCACGACTTCCCGGATCAGGCGGCGGTGTTCGACCGCGCCATGACCGCCAAGTCGCACGCCGACATCCCGCTCGTGCTCGGGGCGTTCGACTTCGCGGCGCACCGGAGCGTCGCGGACGTGGGGGGCGGGCGGGGACACCTCCTCCGAGCGCTGACCGAGCGCCACCCTGGCATCGAGGCCACGCTGGTCGACCTCCCGGATGTGATCGAGAGGGTCAGCGAGTCCGGCGAGCCCGGCGTCGACCGCCTGCGACTCCTCGCGGCGGACTTCTTCGCCGATGTGCTGCCCGTCGCCGACGTGTACGTGCTCATGGAGATCATCCACGACTGGGACGACGCCGATGCCGTCCGGATCCTCGCGAACATCCGGCGCAGCGCACCTGACGGCGCCACGGTCCTGATCGTCGAGACCGTGCTCGACGACGGGCACCGGCGCGATCCCGCGAAGACTCTGGACATCGTGATGCTGGCCCTCACCGGTGGGCGCGAGCGCACCCCGGCGGAGCACGCGGCGCTGCTCGGCGCGGCCGGCTTCGAGCTGACCCGGGTCATCCCCACCGGCGGCGGCGTGCAGGTCGTCGAGGCACGAGCGACGCCGTCGTCGCCCGACGGAGCCTGAGCTTCCGCCTATCGGCGGCGGCCCTCGAAGTACTTCTTCCAGCTCTGCGCCGCGGTGCCCAGCTCGGGTCGCTCGGCGAAGACCGGCTGCATCTTCTCCCAGGCCGACTCCCGCTTGTACGGGATGAACTCGCGGGGGAAGTGGCCCTCGTGGGGCCGGTAGCCCTTCAGGATCCGGCGGGCGACGGTGGCGATGTGCACCTCGTCGGCGCCGTCGGCCAGGCCCATCGTGGGCGCGCTGGCGTACATGTCCTGGAGCGGGGTGAGGTCGGTCGTGCCGAGCGAGCCGTGGATGTGCAGGGCGTTGAAGGAGATCTCCCGCAGCACGCGGGCCATCGTGAACTTCACCCCGGCGATGTCGGTGCGGGCCTCCTGCGTGGAGGTCTGGTCGATCTTCCAGGCCGTCTCGAGCACGTAGAGGCGGAGCATCTTGAGCTTCACGTAGCTCTCGGCGATCTTCTCCTGCACCATCTGGTGCTCGGCGATGATCTTGCCGTGCGACTCGCGGCTGAGGGCCCGCTCGCACATCATGTCGAGGGCGAGCGTGCACTGCGCGATGGTGCGCATGGCGTGGTGGATCCGTCCGCCGCCGAGCCGGCGCTGGGCCAGCACCTTGGCGCCGTCCTCGGGACCGAGGAGGTGGTCGAGGGGGACGCGCACGTCCTTGTACACGATGTGGTTGTGGTTGCGGGGCTCCGGCATGATCTCGACGCCGGGGGTCTCGCGGGGCACCACGAACATGCCGTTGGTGCACATGACGAAGAGCAGGTCCGCCACCCGGCCCGCCGAGGTGAACCACTTCTCGCCGTTGATCACCCACTCGTCGCCGTCGCGCACCGCGGTGGTCTTGAAGAGGTTCGGATCCGACCCGCCCTGGGGCTCGGTCATGGAGTAGGCGGAGAACATCTCCTGGTTGAGGAGCGGCTCGAGCCAGCGCTTCTTCTGCTCCTCGGTGCCGTAGGCGGCCAGCATCTCCATGTTGCCGGTGTCCGGTGCGGCGGCGCCGAAGAGCTGCGGGGCAGCCGGGTAGCGGCCCAGGATCTCGTTGACGAGCGCCAGCTTCAGCTGCCCGAAGCCGGGGCCGCCGAGCTCCTCGTCGAGGAACAGCGCCCACAGGCCCTGGTCCTTGACCTCCTGCTGGAGCTCCTTCACGTAGGCCCTCACCGCCGGGTCGGGCAGGCGCACGGCGTGGGGGAACACGTAGTGGAGGGGCTCGACCTTCTCCTCGCAGAACTGCTTGATCCAGTCCAGCTTCTCCTGGAACTCGGGCTCGGTCTGGAAGTCCCACGCCACGGCAACGCCTCCTCGGTCTAATGCAAGTGCATTGACCTTAGCGCTCGAGGAGCCGCTTGGTCTCCTCCGACACCGGTGCGGTGAGCAGGGCCAGCACGAGGTCGATGAGCTGGCTCGTGAAGAGCCGGTGGTCCCGGCGCCCCATCCGGGCCCGGCGGGCCAGCTCCGCCACCGCGAAGCGGAGCGCGTCGAAGCGGCGGTGCAGGCGCACCCCCTCGGGGCTGAGCAGCGGCAGCACGAGCGCTCGCCACCGGGCCACGCTCGATGCGGGGTCGTCCACCTTGGTGAGGTCGAAGGTGGGGTTCGGCTGGTTGTAGAGGTCGGCCACCAGCTGCAGGTAGCCCGGCCCGCCCTCGGTGGTGAGCTCGGCCACCAGAGGCTCGACCAGCGCCGCGCACAGCGCCCGCAGGTCGTCCTCGCCCCCCGCCTCGTAGGCGTCGAGCAGCTCGTGGCGACGGTGGTCGATGGCCGCCTCGTGCTTCTCGAGCACCGCCCGCACGAGCCCTCGCCGACCGCCGAAGTGGTACTGGATGGCGCTGGCGTTCGTGGAGCCGGCCTCGGCGTTGATCTCTCGCAGGCTCACCGAGGTCGAGCCGCGCTCGGCGAAGAGCCGCTCGGCCGCGCTGACCAGGGCCTCGGGGACAGAGCTCGACATGCAGCGACCGTTCTACCCGGCGGCGGGGGGTCGGGGAGCGCCGGCGACGGGGCCTTCGCCCGGCAGCAGCCGGCCTCAGCGCGCCGGCCGCCTGCGGTGGACGTCGATGGTGCTGCGGATGTGGGACCGGATGCGCTCGTCGTCGATGGTGCGGGCGGGGAGCTCGTCCGGCCAGTCCTCGACGACGGTCGCGGACCAGTCCCTCCAGCGGGACACCATCTCGGCGAAGTCGATCAAGAACCTGGCGATGAGCACGTTCACGTGGGCCCGCTCCGGGAACGGACCGCCGTTCTCGAGGTAGTCGTCCATCGCCTCAGCCATCTGAGCGGCGGTCCCATCGGCTCGTCGTGCCATCTCGTCGAGCAGGCGGAGGGTCGTCTCGGGGGACATCCGATCGGAGAAGAGGAGGCGGACGAGCCCCTCGCTCTCGAGGAAGCCCTCGCTCGTCGGCTCCGCCAGCCAGGCATCCAGGGCGGCGCGCCCGGCCTCGGTGAGCGCGTACCGGCTGCGGACCCGCCCGCCGTCGCGCTCCACGGTGGCCACGGCGAGGCCGGCGGCCGTGAGCCGCTTGAACTCCCGGTAGATGCCGCTCTCGGCTCGCGGCCAGAAGTGGTGGAAGGAGCGGCCGAGCTGCTTGGTCAGCTCATAGGCGGTCCACGGGCGGACAGCCAGATAGCCGAGGATGGCGTAGGAGGTCGTACTGAGCACCGGTTCGGCCATTGACAGATCCTCTACGTTGGAGCAAATATAAGCTCTATGTTGGAGCATAACCGAGGAGGGTCCTGTGGCTGTGCGGGAGCGGACCATCACCGAGGCTCGTGACGACGAGCTGGACGCCGTGTGCGCCCTGCTGACCAGAGCCAACGAGGAGTTCCGGGCCCGCCTGGATCCGGCCGCGTTCACCTCCTACCTGCAGATGGTGCTCGACCTCGAGTCCCGCCGGGCGGCCTCCACCCTGATCGTCGCCAGCGTCGACGAGCGGCTGGTCGGGACGGTGACGTTCTACCCCGTGGCCTCCGACGAGGGCTGGGGGGCCGAACCAGGATCGGCGGGGTTGCGGGCCATGGCCGTCGATCCAGAGGCCAGGGGGCTCGGCATCGGGAGGGCGCTCGTCGAGGCATGCGTGGCACGAGCTCGTGCCCGGGGGTCGACCGCTCTCACCCTGCACACGGCGGCGTGGCTGACCGACGCCGTCGCCCTCTACGAGCGCTGTGGCTTCGCTCGTGACCCTGCGGGGGACCTCCGAGCCTCCGACATCATGGATGTGCCCCTCTGGGCCGACTACCCAGCGCTCGCCTACCGACGTTCGCTTCTCGACTGAGCCCCGGGTGTGACGCCTCGACAGGCCACCAGCCCCGACCGCGGACCTCCGATCGA
This sequence comes from Acidimicrobiia bacterium, assembly GCA_046565645.1. GTDB lineage: Bacteria > Actinomycetota > Acidimicrobiia > Acidimicrobiales > VFJN01 > VFJN01. The sequence goes on from JBKHYD010000020.1 coordinate 6,156, forward strand.
TCGGTCAGGGCATCTCGGAACCCTGCTCGTCCCATCAGCGCGCAGGCCAAGGCGCCGGGCCCGGTGGATCGTCCCGGTCAGCAGCCGCGTGGCGAGCGGCGCCACCGCATGGCGAGGCAGGATGATGTGGCATGCCGTCCAAGCGTCCCAACGCCCAGCGAGCGGCGGCGGCGCGCCGTGAGGCGCAGCAGCGCCGCTCCCGGACCCTGCGCTGGGCGGGGGCGGTGCTGCTCGTCGTCGTGTCGATCGGCGTGGCCATCGCCCTGGCCGGCGGTGGGGCGGACCAGGCGGACGGACCGGGGACGGGCGCGGAGCTGGCGGCGGCCGGCGGCGAGGTGTTCTCGAGGAGCTGCTCCACCTGCCACGGCGACGATCTCCGCGGCACGTTCGTGGGACCGCCCCTCCTCCTCGAGATCTACCTGCCCGACCACCACCCGGACAGCGCCATCCGGTCCGCCGTCGCCAACGGGGTCACCCCGCACCACTGGGACTTCGCCGGCATGCCGCCGATCCCGCTGGAGGACGACGAGGTCGAGGCCGTGATCGCCTACATCCGGGCCGAGCAGGAGGCGGCCGGGATCGGTGAGGACGACGACCCGGGCGCCACCTCCACCTCCGGCCCGTGACCGGTCGAGGTGACGGTGACAGGGCTCGGCATCGCCCTCGGCTCCCTCGAACCCGCCGGGCCGGTCCAGCACGGCCAGATGTGAGCGCTCGGGCGGGTTGAGCCGGGTCAGCTGCGGGCGAGCTCGGCCAGCAGGGCCCGGGTGCGGCGGCGGGAGCCGCTGCGGTCGTCGCCCACCGGGAAGGGGGCGGCCCACACGTCGGTGGCGCCGGCCGCGAACAGCCCGACGACCTGCTCGGCCACCGCGGCCTCGTCGCCCACGATGGCGGCGTCGCCTGGCCCGTCGGCGCCACCGATGTCGAGGATGCGGCGGTAGTTGGGGAGCACGCCGTACCCGGCGAAGACCTCGGCCGCGACGGCACGAGCCTCGTCGGCGTCGTCGTGCACCGCCACCGGCAGCCCGGCCACGATCCGGGGCCGGGGGCGACCGGCGCCAGCCGCCGCCGCGGCGATGCGAGGAGCCACGTGGACCTCGATGGAGCGGGCGTTCGCCATCCAGAGGATCGTCCCGTCGGTCTGCTCTCCGGCCACCCGGAGGAGCCGCGGCGCGAGAGCCGAGAGGAGCAGGCCCACCGGCTGGGCTGGCGAGCTCTGCGCGCCCACCTCCACCCTCAGGTGCTCGCCCTGGTGGTGCACGGGCTCACCCCGCAGCAACGGAGCCAGAACGCCCACGTACTCCTCGGTGTGGGCGCCGACGTGCTCGTAGGAGAGGCCGTACACGCCTTCGATGACGGGCCGGTGGGACGGCCCCACCCCGAGCGTGAGGCCGGGCCGCCCGAGCGCCGCCGCGGTGGCGGCGACCCGGTTGGCTTGGAAGACCGGGTGGACCGGGTAGGTCTGCACGACGGCGGTGCCGAGCTCGATGGTGGTCGTGGCCCTCCCGGCCAGCGCCATCGCCACCAGGGGATCTCCGCCCACCGCCCCGGGGAACCAGAGGCTGGTGAAGCCGTCGGCCTCCGCCTGGAGAGCCTGCTCGACGATCCGGTCGACGGAGGACCCGCCCGCGGTCAGCCCGATGCGCATGGGTCGACCCTACGACCAGTGGCCTCGACCGTTCTCGGCTTCAGGCTCGCCGGGGCGGTCGGCCTCGCTCCTCGGGGCGAACCCCCAGCTCCTCCAGGCGCCGGCCGATCCGGGCCACCGCGGCCTCGACCTGGGCGTCGGGCAGCTCGCCGGCGCGGTCCTCTGCCCACGCCACCACCTCGTCGGCCAGGCCGTCGAGGTCCTGTGCCACTCGCAGGAGCTCCAGCACGGGTCGGTCCTCGGCCGGCAGCGGGGCCGGCTCGCCGTCGAGGGCCCGCCACAGCGCCTCGCCGTCGCGGCTCAGCACCTTGCCCTGGGCGTGGAGGGCGTGGTCGAGGCGGCGGACGAGGTCCATCAGGTCCCGGACGTGGCCCGGTCGGAACTGGGCGTAGCGCACGAGCGCCCCCCGCAGGCTCCAGTCTCCGGCCCGCGGCCGCTCGGCGTAGTCGACGAGCCGAGCCAGCTCGGTCGGCTGCAGGTCGGGCACCCGCGCAGCGTAGGACCCGGGACGTGACCACCGCCCCGCGCGCCAACCCCGGCGACGACCGGAGCCCCGCTCTGCCACCATCTCTCGCCATGGGCGAGGCCGAGTCCTTCGAGGTGAACCGGGTGATGTGGGACGAGCGGGCCCCGGCCCACGCGGCGTCCCCGGACTACAAGGTGGCGCGGTACGTGGAGGACCCGACCTTCGTCGGCGACGTCGTGGCCTTCGACCGGCCCCGCCTGGGCGACCTGCGGGGGGTGCGGGGCGTGCACCTGCAGTGCCACATCGCCACCGACACCGTCTCCCTCGCCCGCCTCGGCGCGCAGATGGTCGGTCTCGACTTCTCGCCCGCCTCCTTGGCCGAGGCCCGGGCGTGGACGGCCCGCAGCGGCGACGACGTCGAGCTCGTCGAGGCGTCCGTCTACGACGCCGTGGAGGCCCTGGGCGGTCGGCGGTTCGACCTGGTGTTCACGGGCATCGGTGCGCTCATCTGGCTGCCGTCGATCGCCCGGTGGGCCGCGGTGGTGGCCGCCCTCCTCGAGCCGGGCGGCCGGCTCTTCCTGCGGGAGGGCCACCCCGTGCTGTTCAGCCTGGCCGACCGCACCGACGGCCTCCTGGTGATCGAGCACCCCTACTTCGAGGTGCCGGAGCCCACCGTGTGGGACGACCCCGGCACCTACGTGGAGACCGACGTCGAGCTCCACCACACGCTCAGCCACGAGTGGAACCGGGGGTTGGGCGAGATCATCACCGCCCTGCTCGACCAGGGCCTGCAGATCACCGGCCTGGAGGAGCACCAGAGCGTGCCGTGGGACGCGCTGCCCGGCCTGATGGAGCCCGACCCGGACCACCCCGGGGAGATGCGGCTCGTCGAAGGGCGGGAGCGGCTGCCGCTCACCTACACCCTCCAAGCCGTCAAGCCCGCCTGAGCCCCGACGCGGGTGGGCCCGACCGTCAGCCGAGCGTGGTCCGCACCACCTCGGCGTCGACGGCCGCGGGCTCCGGAGCGGCGTCGGCCTCCGCCGGTGGCTCCGCCGGCGCCGCCCGGTGGTGGTGGTCGACGAGATCGCTGAGGGTCACCAGGCGGAAGCCGGCGGCCAGCCAGCGCTCGACGACCTCAGGCAGTGCGGCGAGCTCGGCCTCGCGGCGCCGTCGGAGACGGCCGCTCGGCCCGAAGGGGTCGAGCGAGGAGCGCCCGATCCCGTCGTGGAGCAGCACGATCGCACCCGGGTGCACCGCCCCGGCGAGGTGGTCCCGCACGGCGGCGCTGTCCTCGTCGCCCATGGACCGCGGCCCGCGGCTGAGCGACCAGATGGCCAGGTCGTGGCCGACCCGTGCGGAGGCGCGGAGCACGGCGCCGGTCACGTGCCCCTTCACCGGGCGGAACCAGCGGGGCCGGTCGCCGAGCACGGCCGCCACCGCGTCCGCGCCCCGCTCGACGGTGGCGAGCACCTCGTCGCGGTCCATCTGCTCGGCGCTCACGTGGTGGTACGTGTGGTTGCCGATCTCGTGGCCCGCCTCGTGGGCCCGCTGGACGAGCTCCGGGCGCTGCTCCGTCAGGGCGCCGATCACGAAGAACGACGCCGGGACGCGGTAGCGGTCGAGCACGTCGAGCACCCGGGGGGTGAGGTCCTCCGTCGGCCCGTCGTCGAACGTGAGGGCGACCACCCGGTCCTCGGTGTCGGCGCTCCACCAGATCTCCGCACGACCCCGCGCGCCGCTGGCTGCGACGCGGGCGGCCAGCGTGCCCTGGAGGTCCCGGGAGGTGCGCACCCCACCGGCGACGAAGCCGGCCCCGGGCGCGGCGAGCCCGGCGGCCCCGAGGCCGCCCCGAGCCACGCGTGCCAGGAACCCACGGCGATCCAAGGCCGGGCACGGTACAAAGGCCGGTCCGAACGGCTCCAATCTGCGCCCCGCACCCAGAAGCGACCCCGCCCCCCCCGGCCGCCGCCCCGAGGCGCGGCCGAGCCCCCGGCGAGGGCAGGCATCCGGGGGCTCGGCAGGCTGTGGTGGGGTGGTGCAGTCGCCGGAGCCCTACCCGGCCCTCGCGGAGCTCAAACCTGCTCCGGCGTGAGGGTCCGGACCGGGTCGCCGAGGGGGAGCGAGGCGGCGGGTTGCTCGCCCTCGGATCGGGGGTGCCATCCTGGCCCGCCGTCCTCTCACCCGAGCCCCCTGAGGAGATCTCCATGTCCGAGCCCGTCCTGGTCACCGAGCGCCGGGGCGCCGTCCTCGTGCTGCGCCTCAACCGTCCCGACGCCCGCAACGCGCTCAACCCCGAGCTGATGGGCGCCTTCGGCGCCGCGCTGGCCGAAGCGGAGAGCGACGCGGAGGTCCGGGCCGTCGTCCTCACCGGCACCGGCGATCGGGCGTTCTGCTCGGGCATGGACCTGGCCGCCTTCGCCTCCGGTGACAAGCCCACCCCCGAGCAGGAGGCGGGCATGGGCGTGTTCGGTCGGTTCATCAAAGGCGACGTCGCCGTGCCGATCGTGGGCGCCATCAACGCCACCGCGGTGGCCGGCGGCTTCGAGCTGCTCATGGGCTGCGACGTGGTGGTGGCCTCGGCCGAGGCCCGGTTCGGCCTCCCGGAGGTGAAGCGGGGCCTCTTCGCCGCCGGGGGCGGTGTCTTCCTGTCCACCCGCATCCCGCTGGCGGTCGCCCTCGAGATGACCCTCACCGGGGACTACATCGATGCCGATCGGGCCCTCGCCCTCGGCCTGGTCAACCAGGTGGTGCCCCCGGCCGAGGTGCTCGACGCGGGCATCGCGATGGCGGAGCGGATCGCCAGGAACGGCCCGCTCGCCCTCCAGGCGACCAAGGAGCTCGTGCGCCTCGCCGTGTCCGACGCCAAGGCCGCCGAGGAGAGGCAGGCCGAGTGGACGCCCAAGGTGTTCGGCAGCGAGGACGCCAAGGAGGGGGCGACCGCCTTCATCGAGAAGCGCGAACCGGTCTGGAAGGGCCGCTAGCGACGACATCCCGTCCCCACGGCCGCCCAGCAGACAACTTGCAGCGTCGATGCGCTGAGGTTGAGGATGGCCGGACCTCCGGACACGGTGTCCGCGCCAGCGCCCGACCGGCCGGCGGCGAGGGGGGTCCCACGGGGAGATGGAGAGCTAGCCATGTCGATCGCGATCACCGAGGACCACAAGGCCCTCGCCCAGACGGCCGCCGACCTCCTGGCCAAGCGCAACGCCCGAGCGGCGGCCCGCGCCCTCCTCGAGGCCCCCGAGGAGCCCATGCCCGACCTGTGGGACGAGCTCGTCGGGCTCGGCTGGCTCGGTCTCCACCTGCCCGAGGACCACGGCGGCTCCGGCTACACGCTCGAGGAGCTCGCCGTCGTGGTCGAGGCCCTCGGCCGCGCCGTCGCCCCCGGCCCCTTCGTGCCCACCGTCGTCGCCAGCGCCGCCATCGCCGCCGCCGGCGACGACGACCTGAAGAAGCGCTTCCTGCCCGGGCTGGCCGACGGCTCGCTCACCGGTGCCGTCGCGCTCGATGCCGACGTCACCACCTCCGGGGGCAGCGCGTCGGGCGACGCCGGCATCGTGCTCGGGGGCGGCCTGGCCAGGGTGCTCCTCGTGGTCGCCGGCGACGACGTCGCCGTGGTCGAGGTCGGCGACGGCGTGACCGTCGAGGTGCCGGCCAACATGGACCCGACCCGGCGCACCGCCCGCGTCCGCCTCGACGGGGCTCCGTGCGCCGTCATCCCCGGCGCCCGGCGCACCCTGGTGGACCTGGCCCGGGTGGTGCTCGCCGCCGAGGCCGCCGGCATGGCGCGCGAGTGCACCCAGATGGCCGCCGAGTACGCCAAGGAGCGCCAGCAGTTCGGCCGCCCGATCGCGATGTTCCAGGCTGTGAAGCACCACTGCGCCAACATGGCGGTGGCCACCGAGACCCTCACCAGCGCCGTGTGGGACGCGGCGCGGGCGGCCGCCACCGGCGGCGACCAGCTCTCCTACGCCGCCGCGGTGGCGGGCACCCTCGCCGGCCCCGCGGCCGACCTGTGCGCCAACCTGAACACGCAGGTCCACGGCGGCATCGCGATCACCTGGGAGCACGACGCCCACCTCTTCATGCGGCGGGCCACCGTCCTGGGCCAGATCATCCGCGCCGAGGACGCCGCGGAGGACCTCGTCGAGCTGACGCGCCGAGGCGTGGTGCGGGCCAAGGCGGTCGAGCTGCCACCGGAGGCCGAGCCCATCCGCGAGGAGGTGCGGGCCTTCGCGGAGAGCGTCAAGGACCTCTCGCCCGAGGAGCAGCGAGACCGGCTCATCGAGTCGGGCTTCGTGATGCCGTCCTGGCCCAAGCCCTTCGGGCGCGACGCCGGGGCCATCGAGCAGCTGGTGATCGAGGAGGAGTTCGGGGCCGCCGGGATCAAGCGCCCGGCCTACGGCATCACCGCCTGGAACATCCTCACCATCATCCAGCACGGCAACCAGGACCAGATCGACCGCTGGGTCCTCCCTGCGCTGCGCCAGGAGGTCATCTGGTGCCAGCTCTTCTCGGAGCCCGACGCCGGCTCCGACGCCGCCGGCGTGAAGACCAAGGCCACCCGGGTCGAGGGCGGGTGGCTCGTCAACGGCCAGAAGGTCTGGACCTCCGGCGCCCACTACGCCGGCATGGGGTTCGCCACCGTCCGCACCAACCCCGACGTGCCCAAGCACGACGGCATCACGATGATGGCCATCGACATGCACGCCGACGGCGTGGAGGTCCGGCCGCTGAAGATGACCAACGGCGGCGCGGAGTTCAACGAGGTCTTCTTCAACGACGTGTTCGTCCCCGACGACGACGTCGTCGGTCCGGTCGACGGCGGCTGGACGGTCGCCCGCGCCACCCTCGGCAACGAGAGCGTCAGCATCGGCGGCGGCACCGGGGGCATGGCGCTGCCCGGGTCGGCCCTGGTCCCTCTCTTCGACGAGCACCCCGAGCGCCTCGTCGGAGGCGTGGCCCGCATCGGTCGCTACATCGCCGACTACCAGGCGATGGGGCTGCTCAACCTGCGCAGCGCCAACCGGGCCGTGGCCGGCGGTGGTCCCGGGCCGGAGGGCGCGATGACCAAGCTCATCATCTCCGAGATCGGCCACGACGCAGCCGCCATCCTCACCGCCCTGGCCGGCCCCGAGGCCGTGTTCATGGACGGCGCCGGCGCGATGAGCAACCAGCTGGTCCTCATGCACCGCGGCATGTCGATCGCGGGCGGGACCAGCGAGATCAAGCGCAACCAGATCGGCGAGCGCATCCTCGGGCTGCCCCGGGACCCGCTCCTCAAGTAGCGGTCAGCGGTAGGTCGTGGGGCGGCGCTCTCCCTTCGCGCCCGGAGCGCCGTCGTTGCCGATGATCGTGTAGGCCAGCCCGTTCTGGAGCGCCATCGAGCGGGTCATGTCGAGCGACTCCCAGACCGCTCGCACCGTGCCCTGGATCGCCACCGGGTTCCGGGCGGCGATGGTCGCCGCGATCTCGCGCGCCCGGCGCCGCAGCTGGTCGCGCGGCACCACCTCGGACACCAGGCCGATGCGCAGCGCCGTCTGCGCCGTGATCCGCTCCTCGTTGCCCATGAGCGCCCAGCGCAGGACCTCGCCGAGGTTCACCCCTCGAGCCAGCATGCCAATGGGCTCGAGGGCCGAGACGATGCCGACGCTGGCATGGGGATCGAAGAACTCCGCGTCGTCCGAGCAGATGATGATGTCGGCCTCGTTGAGGAGGTACTGCCCGCCGCCAGCCGCCATCCCGTGCACGGCCGCCACCACCGGCTTCCAGACCTTGTGGTGGAGCTTCGGGCCGAGCAGCGCCCCCGGGTCGGTGCTGTTCCAGACGTTCGAGCTCATGAACCAGGAGGTGTCCCCGCTCAGGTCGAGCCCGGTGGAGAAGGCCCGCTCGCCGTTGGCCTGGAGGACCACGACGTGGACGTCGTCGTCGTCCCGGATGGCGGTCCAGGCCTGCACGAGGTCGCTCGCCATGGCCCCGTCGAACGCGTTGAGGGCGTCGGGCCGGTCCAGCGTGATCGTGGCGATGTGGTCGGAGACGTCGAGCTCGATCGCCGTCAGGTCCATGCGTCCTCCCGGTCCGGTCTGGTGCCCGGCAGTCTGGCAGCCCGCACCGTCCGCGACGGGTCCTCACCCGCCCCGGCGACCCCCTCGACCCCCTGCGAAGCGGGAGGGCCGGTAGCCTGCCGGCATGCCTGAGAACCTGCCCGAAGGGGTCATCACGGACCTGCAGCGCGACTCGGTGAGCGCCACCGCCACGGTCGCCGCCACCCCGTCCGAGGTGTTCGAGTTCCTCCGCCGCCCGGAGAACCACCCGGTCATCTCCGGCGACCACAGCGTGACCGGCACCACGGGCGGGCCCGAGCGCCTCTCGATGGGGGACAAGTTCGGGATGGCGATGAAGATCGTGCTGCCCTACCGGATCCGCAACACGGTGGTGGAGTTCGAGGAGGACCGTCGGCTGGCGTGGTGCCACCCCGGCAAGCACCGCTGGCGCTGGGAGCTCGAGCCGGTCGGGGACGGCCACACGAAGCTCACCGAGACCTTCGACATGGCCCCCGCCGTCTTCCCACCTGCTCTGCGCCTCATGGGCTACCCGAAGCGCCACCTGCCCAACGTGGCCCGGTCGGTGGCCAACGTGCGCGACCACTTCGCCGGCTGAGCACGGCCAGCCCCCCGGCCGCACCGGCGGCTCAGGACGCGGGGTGGCGGCGGGTGAGCACCCAGGCCTCGATGGCCTCGGGCGGGCCGGGTCGGCACAGCAGGTAGCCCTGCGCGTAGTCGCACCCCAGCCGGCGGAGCCCCTCGAGCTGCGCCGGCTCCTCCACGCCCTCGGCGATCGCGAGGATCCCGAAGGAGTGGGCGAGGCTCACCGTGGCGCGCACGATCCCCTCGTCCCGGGGGTCGGTCGGCATGCCCGCGATGAAGGTGCGGTCGATCTTGAAGGCGTCGACCGGGAACATCCGGGCGTAGGCGAGCGAGGAGTACCCCGTCCCGAAGTCGTCGATGGCGATGCCCACCCCCAGCGCCTTCAGCGACTGCAGGACAGCGATCGCCTGCTCCGGCTCGCGCAGGATGGCCGTCTCGGTCAGCTCGAGCCAGAGGGACTGCGCCGGGAGGTCGAGCGAGCCGAGCAGGTCCTCGACCAGGCCCACGATGTCGCCTTCGGTCAGCTGCCGGGCGGACAGGTTCACCGACACCGCTGAGGGGGCGCGGTCGCTCCCCATCGCCCGCCAGCGGGCCAGCTGCTCGGCCGCGGCCACCAGCACCTGCCGGCCGAGCGGGACGACGAGGCCGGTCTCCTCGGCCAGGTCGATGAACTCCGACGGCGGCAGGAGGCCCCGGGTGGGGTGGTCCCACCGCACCAGTGCCTCGGCCCAGATGTCGTCGCCCCGGATGGCCACCTCGGGCTGGTAGTGGACGACGAGCTGGCCCTCGGTGATGGCGGCCAGCAGCGCGTTGGTGAGCTCCAGCCGGCTGAGCACCTTGCCCCGGAGCTCCTCGTCGAAGAGCTCCACCCGGCCCGGACCGGCCGACTTCGCCCGGTACATGGCGGCATCCGCGTCTCGGAGCAGCGTGGCGGCGTCGTCGCCGCCGTCGGACACCACGACACCGAGGCTGATGGTGGCGTGGACCTCGCGGCCGTCGACGGTGAGGGGAGCGGCGGCCACGCCGGCGGCCAGGTCGTGGGCGATGGTGGCGGCCTCCTCCGGTCCCGCCACCCCCTCGCACAGGACGGCGAACTCGTCGCCGCCGAACCGGGCCACCGTGTCGCCCTCCCGCACGTGGCGCAGGATCCGGGCGGCGGCCGCCTGGAGGAGCTCGTCGCCGGCTGCGTGGCCGAGGGCGTCGTTCACGTGCTTGAACCCGTCGAGATCGCCGAAGAGCACGCTCACGGAGGATCCCGGGTCGAGGTTGGCCAGCGCGTGCTCCACGCGGTCGACGAACAGCACCCGGTTGGGCAGGCCCGTCAGCTCGTCGGTGATGGAGATCCGCGACAGCTGCTGGTGGGCCCGGTCGCGCTCCATCGCGTGGGCCAGCACGTTCGCCACGCTGCGCAGCACGTTGAGGTCGTCGTCGTCGAAGCTGCGCCGGCGCCGGGAGTAGACGCCGATCACGCCCTCGCCCCGACCCCCGACCCGCATGACGGCGTTGGCGCCGCTGATCACGCCGGCCTCGAGCAGCACCGGCGGCGGCACGAACCGGGTCTCCGCCGCCAGGTCCTCGACGACGGTGGGACCCTCGTGCTCCAAGGTGAACCCGGCGAGGGAGCCGTGGCCGGGGCTCACGCGGTGCACGCCCAAGAGGCGGCCGGGCAGACCGACCGCCGCCACCATCCGGAGGTCGCCACCGTCGTCCACGAAGATGCTGCCGACGTCGGCGTCGAGCGCGTGGACGGCGTGGCGGAGCGCACCGTCGAGCAGGGCGGTGAGGCTGGTCTGAGCGATCGCCATCTCGCCGACGGCGGCGACCGCCGTCATCTGCCGAGCCCGCAGTCGGGCCTCCTCCTCGGCCGTCACCCGGTCGCTGATGTCCACGAGCACGGCCACCGTGCCGGTGACCTTCCCGGCGTCGTCGAGGACGGGGCTGGTGGTGACGAGCACCGGGACCGCAGGGCGGTCGCCCACCTGGAGGTGGAACTCCCCCGTGTACGGCTCGGTGCGGGTGAGCCCCCGCCGGAGCTGGTCGCTCGAGAGCCCGTCGTCCGAGGCCGAGGAGATCACGTCGACCGGCTGGTGCAGGACCGCCTCGGCGGGCCAGCCGAGGAGCCGCTCGGCGCC
>JBKHYD010000021.1:0-12645 GCA_046565645.1 Acidimicrobiia bacterium
GGACCTCGAGCGCCAACGGAGACGGATCCTCCGACACCAGCAACGGCGCCGGCTCCGGCTCGCCCACCGGCGCCACCAGCGCCCCGGCGGCGACCGCCGGCAACGAAGACCCACCCACGCACAACGACACCACGACCACCGCCATCCGCGCGAGACGTGTGCGAGATCTCGCCCGGCGGCGCAGGCACATCAGCGACCGAGAGCGACCATTCCTCAGAACATCCGTAGTCGACGCCGCGCACCGAGCCTCGGCACCACCCACCCTGCACCTCCCCAGCCACGAGGCGCCCCAGCTGCCCCCGAGGGCACGGACCATACGCCTGGTTCGCGGTGTTTGTCCATCATCTCGGGGTGTGGCGGGCGGCGTCTCCACCCACGCCCGGGCGGACCCCGGGGCCGCGCCAAGCGGCCGCCTCAGTTCTGGTTGGCCCCGCCGAAGATCTCGCTGACCGACTTGTCCTCGAAGACGGCGTCGATCGTCTCGGCCAGGACCTCGGCGATCGAGAGCACCTCGATCTTGTCGATCTGCTTCTCGGCCGGGAGCGGCAGCGTGTTGGTGACGACCACCTTGGTGATGGAGGAGTTCTTGATCCGATCGATGGCCGGGCCCGAGAGTATGCCGTGGGTGGCCGCCGCGTAGATCTCCCGGGCTCCCTTGGCGGCGAGCAGCTCGGCCGCGGCGCAGAGCGTGCCGGCGGTGTCGATCATGTCGTCGATGAGCACGCAGGCCCGCCCGTCGACCTCGCCCACGATGTCGTGGGCCTCCACCGTGTTCTTCACGCCCTTCACCCGCCGCTTGTGCACGATGGCGAGGTCTGCGTTCAGCACGTTGGTGTAGCGCTCGGCCACCTTCACCCGGCCGGCGTCGGGCGACACCACGACGAGGTCGTCGGGCATGTGCTCGCGCAGGTGGTCCACCAGCACCGGCATGGCGGTGAGGTGGTCGACCGGTCCGTCGAAGAACCCCTGGATCTGCCCCGAGTGCAGGTCGACCGACATGAGCCGGTCGGCACCGGCGGCCGCGAACATGTTGGCCACCAGCTTGGCGGCGATCGGCTCTCGACCCTCGGCCTTGCGGTCCTGGCGGGCGTAGCCGTAGCTCGGGATGACCGCCGTGATCCGCTTGGCGGAGGCGCGGCGGGCGGCGTCGATCATGATCAGGTGCTCCATGATCACGTCGTTCACCGACATCGACTCGGTGGCGCCGTGGGTCTGGATGATGAACACGTCGGCCCCGCGCACGTTCTCGCCGAGCTTGGCGTGGATCTCCCCGTTGGCGAACTCGGTGAGGTTCGGGTGACCCAGCTCCACCCCCAGGCACCCGGCGATCTCCTGGGCGAGGCCCGGGTTGGAGCGGCCGGCCAGGAGGTGGAGTCGCTTCTGGGTGGGTAGCTGCATCTCGGCCCTTCGTGGCGCAGCGGGCGGCTCGGGGATGCCGGTCCCTACGCCTCCAACCCGGCTCCCGTGCCGCCAGTGTAGAACGGGCCCGTCCGGGTGCCCGCTTCGAGGATCGTCCCCGGCTCGAGCACCGCGTAGGGCCCGACGACGCACTCGGGACCGATGTCGCTAAGCCGGGCCACGGTGTGCTCGAGGTGGCACCCCTCCCCCACGGTCGAGTCCTCCAGGCGGCAGCCCGGCCCGATCTCGGTGCCCCGGCCCACCGTGGTGCGGCCGCGGAGGATGGCCCCCGGGAAGATCGTGACGTCGGGCGCCAGCTCCACGGTGACGTCGACGTAGGTGGTGGCCGGGTCGACCATGGTCACGCCCTGGGTCTGCCAGAGCCGGTTGGTGCGGGCCCGCAGCGTGGCCTCGGCGGCCGCCAGCTGGATCCGGTCGTTCACCCCGTGGGTCTCGTCGGCGTCGGGGGCGACGACGCTCACCACCTTGTGGCCGGCCTCCGCCAGCACCTCCACCACGTCGGTCAGGTAGAGCTCGCCCTGGGCGTTGTCGGGGTTGATGCGCCGCAGCGCGGGCGCGAGGAGGCTGCGGCGGAAGCAGAAGATCCCCGTGTTGATCTCGTCGATGGCTGCCTCGTCGGCGGTGGCGTCGGCCTGCTCGACGATCCGGACGACCCGTTCGTCCTTGCCGGCCCGCACGATGCGCCCGTAGCCGGTGGGATCGGGCAGCCGGGCGGTGAGGATCGTGCAGGCGGCGTCGGAGAGGCGGTGCTCGTCCACCAGCGCCGCGATCGTCTCGGGCCGCAGGAGCGGCGTGTCGCCCGGGACGACCAGCACGTCGTCGTCGTCGAGGTCGTCGGGCAGCCCGGTGAGCCCGACCGACACGGCGTCGCCGGTGCCGCGCTGCTGGCGCTGCTCCACGAACCCGAGCGGCAGGCCGTCGCCGTCCTCCATCAGCTTCTTGGTGACCCGCTCGGCCCCGTGCCCGACCACGATCACGATCCGGTCGAGGTGGTCCCTCGGGATGGCGTCGAGCACGTAGCGGACCATGGCCCGCCCGCACAGGAGGTGCAGCGGCTTGGGCCGCGCCGACTTCATGCGCGACCCCTCGCCGGCGGCCAGCACGATGGCGGAGAGTCGTCGAGCGCTCATGGAGACAGGTCTAACAAGATCTGTGCGCACTTCTGAGCCCATGGGGCTCGAAACCACACACAGACGTCGTCACCGGTCAGCGGAGGCGCTCGGCGTCGACGTCGCCGGGACGACCTGGACGTAGAAGCGGCCGTCGATGCCGTCGGCCTCCACGGTTGGGATCTCGACCACCTCGCCGTCGTTCAGCACCACCTCGACCGTCGCCGCGCCCTCCGCGGCCCGGCCGAAGACCACCGTCTCGTCGCCGAAGGTGGCGTCCTGGGGCGTGAGCGCGCAGGCCCCGGTGAGCTGGACCCCGTCCTCGTAGAGGAACGCGCAGACCTCGCCCTCGACGTCGCGCACGGCGTCGACCCGCCAGTCGACCTCGCCGATGGTGCCCTCGGCGAGGGTGACCGATCGCTCCTCGGGCTGGTCGTCGGGTCGGTTGAGCATGGTTCCGACGACGACGCCGACCAGGATCACGACGGGGAGGGCGATCACCGCGACGAGGCAGCCGGGGCCGCTGCGGTCGGGGGGCTTGGGGGTGGCGCTCGGCGCGGTGGCCATGGCTCGGGGGGGAGGGCTCGAACCTCCAACAACCGGCTCCAAAGGCCGGCGTTCTGCCAGTTGAACTACCCCCGACCGGGTGCGCTCAGGTTAGGCGGGGCCACGCCGTCGACGGCCCCACGGCGCCGATCGGGGTTTGGACCGGGCCGGACCGGGGCCGATAGCGTGGCGGCCCTCATGGGATCGCTGATCAAGAAGCGCCGGAAGCGCATGCGCAAGAAGAAGCACAAGAAGATGCTGAAGCGCACGCGCTGGCAGCGCCGGGCGGCCGGCAAGTAGCCGACGCCCCCACGCACAACCGATCTGGCTGACCGACCGCCCGAGAGGGCGGTCGGCGCGCGTTCCGCCCCGGGCGCCTCAGGCGGGGGTGGTGTGGGCGATGACGAGGCCGTCGCCGTCGTGGGCGCCCTCCACGAACCAGGTGCTGCCGCTGCCGGCCAGCACCGGGGTCTGGCCGGTGAGGTCGCCGAGGTGATCGCGCCAGCGGGCCAGCTCAGGGGCCACCACCAGCGCGGCGGGCTCGAGGTCGTTGGGGCCATCCGCGGTGGGTCCGCCGAGGCCGTCCCAGGCGCCGTACACGGCTGGGGTGGAGCAGTGCACCGGCGGGGTGAGGAGGGTGAACGTGCGGGCCACGAAGGGGAGCGGCTCGACCCGCTCCCCGATGCCCCGCACCCGGGCCCGCCCCCCGACGAGGCAGAAGGGCACGTCGGCGCCGATGGACGCCGCGACGGTGAGGTCCGTGATCCCGGCCCAGCGCAGCACGGCGGCTGCGTCGGCCGAGCCCCCGCCGAGCCCGGCGCCGGCCGGGATCTGCTTGTCGAGCCGGACGTGGGCGGTGCGACCGGCCACCCGCAGGGCGCGGCGGACGAGGTTGTCGTCGCCCGCCTGCACCGCCTGGCCGTGGCCGGTGACCTCGAGCCCGTCGCCCGACTCGTCGAGGGTGAGCGTGTCCGCAAGGTCGAGCGTGACCATCTCGGCGTCGATGAGGTGGTAGCCGTCGTCGCGCACCCCCGTGACCCGCAGCGACAGCGTGAGCTTGGCCGGGGCTCGGAGGACGACGGCAGGCACGGAGGGCGAGCCTACCGAGCCCCCGGCGGCGCCCGGCTAGCCCTCCGCGCGTGGCACCAAGCGGAGCCAGTCGGCCAGCGTCAGCTCCTCGGCCCGGGCCTCGGGCCGGATGCCCGCCGCCTCGAGCTCCTCGATGCGGCGGTGACCGGCCAGGGAGCGGCGCAGCATCTTGCGGCGCTGGCCGAAGCCGGCCTCGACGAGCTCGAAGACCGCCGCCCGGGTGGCGGCGTCGCCCGGCTCGGGGTGGCGGTGGACGGCGACGAGGGCCGAGGCCACGCGGGGCGGGGGCACGAAGACGCTGGCCGACACCTTGGCCACCACCTCGGCGTCGGCCCACCAGGCCCGCTTCACCGACGGGATGCCGTAGGCCTTGGTGCCGGGCCCGGCGGCGAGGCGCTCGGCCACCTCGAGCTGGACCATGACGAGCATCCGCTCGACCTGGGGGACGTGCTCCAAGAGGTCGAGCACCAGCGGGGTGGCGATGTTGTACGGCAGGTTGGCGACGAGAGCCCAGGGTCGCGCCGGGTCGGCGGGGCCGAGCACCGCCTCCCAGTCGAGCGCCATGGCGTCGCCTTCGACCACGCGCACGCCGAGACTGTCCACGACGTCGTGGAGGATGGGAAGCAGGTGGCGGTCGACCTCCACGGCGATCACCTCGGCACCGGCTTCGACGAGCGCCAGGCTGAGCGAGCCGAGCCCGGCGCCGATCTCGAGCACGCGGTCGCCGGGGCCGACGCCGGCCAGCCGCACGACCTTGCGGACCGTGTTCGGGTCGGCCACGAAGTTCTGGCCGAGCGCCCGGGACGGCTCGAGGCCGTGGTCGGCCAGCAGGGTCCGCAGCGCGGTCGGGGTGTGGGTCACCCGCCCAGCCTCGCACCCCTCGACCCGGCCCAACCCGAGTTCTCTCGTTGATGAAGGAACAAGACCGTCCCCGAGGCCCGCAAGAGCCCCGGGGCACCGTCGAGCCGGTTGAGCCGGGGGGACGGGCCGGGCGCGGGCGGTAGCCGAGCTCGGAGGACTAGCGGTAGCCGAGCTTGGAGGAGCAGTGGGGCCACTGGCCCCAGCCGTAGCGGGCCTGGAGGATCTGCCCTCGATGGATCTGCTCCTCGCGGCTGCTCTCGTGCGGGTAGCCGGAGCCGCCCACGTCCTGCCAGGTGGCGAGGGAGAACTGGAGGCCGCCGTAGTACCCGTTGCCGCTGTTCAGGCTCCAGTTGCCGCCCGACTCGCACTGGGCGAGGCGGTCCCAGGTGGCGGGATCGTCGGGGTCGCCGTAGGCGTAGCCCTCGCTGGGCGGGGTGGACGGCGGCGCCTGGGTGGTCTCGGTGGTGGGCGCCGGCTCGGGGGCGGGTGCGGCCAGCGCCGCCACGGGCTCGGGCTCCCGGTCCTCGGCGCCGGTGGTGGTGGTCTCCTCGGCCTCGCTGGTGGTCGTCTCCTCCGGCTCACCTGCGGTGTCGGCCACCTCGACCACGATCGTGGTGGTCGTGGGGTCCTCGGTGGTGCTCGTGGCCGGCGCCTCGGTGGTGCTCGAGGAGGTGTCGTCGGCGGCGACCGTGCGGACCTCGTCGTCCTGGGCGGCGGTGGCGGGGAGGTTGTCGAGCACGAGGACGGGCAGCGCGGCGACCGTGGCGGACAGGGCGAACGCGATGCGGCTGCGCTTCACCCGCGCCAGCGGGGCGACCTCGTCGGCGTCGGGAGCGCCCGTGGGAACCTGTGCCGCCGGTCGGGCGGAGGCCGGAGCGGCGCCCCGCCGAGCCAGGTGGCGGCCCCCGGCGCCACGGTGAGCCGGGGGCTTCGGGGCGGGGCGGGGATCGGGCCGGGCTGGGCGACGGGAGGCGCCGCCCGCCAGGTGGCGGGGTCCAGAGGTCGGGTGGCCAGAGGACATTCCGAGCACGTTACGGGTGCCCGTAACGGGAACGCAAACATCACGCGTGTCTTTTCACAAGGGGTAACCGGCGGTACGGCTCGGTCCCGCGTCGTCCCTCAGGGTCCCGGCGGGAGGTGGTAGACGCGCGCCGCGGTGGCCCAGGTGGCGTCGGCCACCTCGGCTGCGTCGAGGCCCTTGAGCTCGGCCACGAACGCCCCGACGAGCGTCACCCAGGCCGGCTGGTTCCTCTGGCCGCGGTGCGGGACCGGTGTGAGGTACGGCGCGTCGGTCTCCACGAGGAGGCGGTCGAGCGGGCACAGCCGAGCCGCCGCCTGGAGGTCGGTGGCCGACGGGAAGGTGACGATCCCGCTGAACGACAGCACCGCTCCGAGGTCGAGGCAGCGCTGCGCCTCCTCGGGCCCGCCGCTGAAGCAGTGGAAGACCGTGCGCTCCGGCACCCCCTCGGCCTCGAGGACGTCGAAGGTCTCGGGCCACGCCTCACGGGTGTGGATCACGAGCGCCTTGTCGTGCCGGTGGGCCAGGGCGATCTGGGCTGCGAACACGTCGCGCTGCACGTCGCGGGGCGAGTGGTCGTAGTGGAAGTCGAGCCCGCACTCCCCCACCGCCACCACCTCCGGCTCGGCCAGGAGGGCCTCGAGCCCGTCGAGCCCGTCCTTCGCGTCGTGCGGGTGCACGCCGGCGGTGGCGAAAACCACGCCTGGGTGGCGACGAGCGGCAGCGATGTAGTCGACCGACTGCCCCACGTCGCACCCCACCGAGATGAGCCGCTCGACGCCGGCCTCCCGGGCCGCCGCCACCTGGGCGTCGCCCTGCTCGGGGTCCCGGTGCAGGTGGCAGTGGTCGTCGATCCATCGCACCCGCCCGACGCTACCGAGCATCAGGCGACGCGTCGGCCGAGGCTGAGCTCGACGACCTGGTCGGCTCGGGCGAGGACCGCGGGGCGGTGGCTGACCACAAGCAGGGTGGGCGCGGTGCCCGACTCGAGGAGCTGACGCCACAGCCGAGCCTCGGTCTCCACGTCGAGGGCGCTGGAGAGGTCGTCGATGACCAGCAGCTCGGGACGCCGCACGAACGCCCGGGCCGCGGCGGTGCGCTGGATCTGCCCGCCCGACAGCCGCACCCCCTTGGCACCCACCACGGTCTGCAGGCCGTCGGGCATCCACTCGACGTCCTGGTCGAGGCAGGCCAGCGAGATGGCGTCGAGCAGGCCCTCGCCGCGCACCCCCAGCAGCACCGCGTCGGCGAGGGGCTCGCTGAAGAGGCGCGGGACCTGCGGCACGTACGCCGCCCTCGGCGGCACCAGCACCGTGGACGGGTCGACGACGAGGTCTCCGTTCCAGCGCAGCTCCCCCGCCTCCCACGGCACGAGGCCGAGGAGGGCCCGCAGGAGCGTGGACTTGCCGGCGCCCACCGGGCCCGTGACCACGGTGAGGGTGCCGCGCTCGATGGTGAGGTCGACCCCCACCAGCCCGCCGCCGCCGGGGTGGGCCACCGTCAGCCCCCGCAGCTCGAGCACCTCGAGGCGGCCCCGACCGGTGCGGGCCTGCGGGTCGCCGGGGTGGGGCGCCGGGAACGGGCCCGGCCCGTGGCGGAGGTCGAGCGGCGCGTCGGCAGCGATCCCCAGCGGGTCGCGGTCCGGGAGCAGCCGAGCCATCCGCTCGACCGAGACCTCCGCCTGGCGGTGGTACGCGCCGAGCGATGCCGCCCAGCGGGGCAGCGTCCCGAGCACGGCCATGGCCGTGGCGAAGAGCCCGACGTCGCCCACGGTGGCCTGCCCGTCGGCCAGGGCGGGGACGAGCAGGAGCACGGCCAACCCGGTGCCGAGGTTGCCGATGGCCCCGGACGAGGCGCGCAGCACCTGGGTGGCGACCTGGTCGGCCCGGGCGGCCCGAGCCCGGACCTCGCCGAGCTCGTGGAAGCGCTCGGCCACCGCCGCTTCGGCCCCGGCCACCTTGAGGGCGCCGATGGCACCGAAGACGTCACCGATGAAGCCGGTGACGGCGGCGGTGGCCTCGCGCTCGCGTCGTCGCCACGCCCGGAGGCGGGCCCCCAGCCACCGGCAGAGGAGCAGGGCGGCCGCCACCGGCAGCACGACGACCAGCGTGATCCTCGGTTCGACGACCGCCATCACGGCCACGGCGGACAGCGCTGACACCACCGCGCCGCTCATGTCGAGCCACACGTCGAGGACCATGCTCAGGTTGAGCGTGTCGTCCCGGAACCGGCTCACGGCCTCCCCCGACGAGCTCGGCAGCCTTCCCGCCGCCGGCCCGGGCGCTCGGACCAGCGACCGGAGCATGTTGACCCGCGGCAGGGTGTTCCAGAAGACCCAGGCCCCGTGCCACTGCACCACGACGACGGCGAAGAGCACCCAACGACCCACCTCGACCACACCGAGCCCGATCAAGAGGAGCAGCACCGACGACGTGTCCGACGCCGCCACCCGGTCGAGGACGGCCTTGAGGACGAGCCCGGCCGGGAGCGGGAAGGCGTAGAACGCCACCCAGCCGAGGAGCGCTAACAGGTAGGCGACCGGCTCGCGCCGCAGGAGCTCGAGCGCGACCCGCCCCGGCCGGGTCGCGCCTGCCGCGGCGCCACCGGTCTCCCCGAGCACCGACGGCGCCTCGGCCGGGGCGGTCACGCCAGCACCCCGGTGCCGGTGGCGGACACGGCCAGCAGCTGGGCGTAGCGCGAGCCGGGGTCGGCGGCGAGGTCGGCGCGGGGCCCGTGCTCGATGACACGGCCGCGCTCGAGCACGAGGATCTCGTCGACGGCGTCGAGGGTGGCCAGCCGGTGCGCGATGACCACGACCGTCCGACCGGCCAGCGCCCGGTCGGAGGCACGGGTGAGGGCGGCCTCGGTGGCCGGATCGAGCCGGCTGGTGGCTTCGTCGAGGAGGACCAGTCCCGGCTCGGCCAGCAGCACCCGGGCGAAGGCGAGCAGCTGGGCCTGCCCCGCCGACAGCCCGCTGCGGTCGTCGAGCACGGTGTCGAGCCCGTGCGGGAGCGACCGAGCCCAGCCGTCGAGGCTGACGTCCGCCAGCGCTCGCCACAGGTCGGTGTCCGAAGCCGCCACCGTGCCGAGGAAGGTGAGGTTGTCGCGCAGGCTGACCCGGAGCAGCTCCACGTCCTGGCTGACGACGGCCACCTTCCTCCGCAGGTCGGCGGTGGCGGCGTCGCGGACGTCGACTCCACCGAGGCGCACGGCGCCGTCCGTCACGTCCCACAGCCGGGCCAGCAGGCGGCCGAGGGTGGTCTTGCCGCTCCCCGTTCGACCCACCACGCCCAGGCGGGTGCCGGGGGCCAGGTGCAGGTCGAGCTCGGAGAGCACGTCCGTGTCGCCGGCGTAGGCGAACGACACGCGGTCGAGGTCCACCGCGAGCGGCCCGTCGGGGAGTGCGACGCCGGCGCCCTCGGGCACCGAGGGAGCTTCGGCCAGGAGCCGCGCCGCCCGGCGGGCACCGGCCTGCGCCTTCTGGGCCTCGCGCATCTGCTCGGCGATCCGCTCGATGGGCTGGCGGACCATCTGGGAGAACCGGAACAGCGCCAGCAGGGCCCCCAGGGTCAGCACGCCGTCGCGGTGGAGCCAGATGCCGAGCGCCAGCGTCAGCACCGACCCGACGCTGAACGCGGTGGCGGCCACGGCGTAGGACCCGTCACCGAGGAGCGCGGCACGGCGGGCGGTGCGCCACCAGGCGGCCGAGTGCTCGTGGAGACGGTGCACGGCGTAGTCCCCCGCCCCGTTGGCCCGCAGGTCCTCGAGCCCGCCCAGCCGCTCCTCGAGATCGCCGTACAGCCGGGACTGGACCTCCCGCTCCTCGTCGTGGGCCGGCACCGCGGCCGCCCGGAAGCGGATCATGACCGCCCCCGCCACGGTGCTCGCGGCGATGATGAGGAGCCCGGCTCGCCAGTCGATGACGAGCGACACCGCCGCCACCCCCACGAGCAGGACGGCGTTGCCGAGGAGCTGCACCACGGCGGTCGACGAGAAGGTCACGACGGCCTCCACGTCTCCGTCCAGCCGCTCGATCAGCTGTCCCGCGCTGTGCCGCCCGTGCCAGTCGAGGTCGAGCCGCAGGGCGTGGCGGGCCAGGTCGAGGCGCAGTCGGTTCCCCACCCGCCAGGCCAGGTCGACGGCCTGCCACACCACCACCACCTGCAGCGCGTCGGCCCCGACGGTGAGGGCGAGGAAGAGCCCCGCCAGGGTGAGCAGCTCGCCGGTGGGCTCACCGCGGAGCGCGGCATCGATCGCCCACCCGAGCAGCACGGGACCGGCCACCGGCGCCAGCATCGCCAAGAGGAGCACGATGCCGAGCACCGCCAGCCGGGCCCGCTCCGGCCGCAGGTGGGCCGCCAGCAGGCCGAGATCCGAGCGCGAGCGTCCGGCAGCCACAGCGGGACGACGCTACGGCGGGACGGAGCCGGCACCATCAGGATTTCGCGGTGCCCCGGTCGTTGCGTCCGGGCCAGCGAGCGACCGACGGGCGCCGGACGCCGTGCCCGGCGGGCTCGGGTTGCGACCGGGACCGTGGACGGTGTGGTCAGGCCTTGACGCGGGGGAAGATCGGGTCCGCCTTCTCGACGGGGAGGCCGCCGGGGTAGGCGCCCCAGGCGGTGTCGACGGGGACGCGGCGGTCCTCGGGGCGGCCCTCGAGACCGATGCGGCGCCAGGCCTCCGCGGCGGCGCTGGGGAGGGCGGGGCTGGCCAGGATCGACATGATGCGCACGGCTTCGAGGGCATCTCCGAGGACGGCGTCGACCTCGGGCCCGGGGTCGAGCTTCCAGGGCTCGGTGTCCTCGAGCAGGGCGTTGGTCTCGCGGATGAGCCGCCACGTGTGCTCGAGCGCGATCGAGGGCTGGACGTTGGCCCAGGCCTCGCTGGCGGACCGCACCACCTCGGCCGCCACCTCGGCGAGGGGGCTGTCCGGACGGGGCGCCGGACCGGTACCGTCGCACTTCTTGGCCACGACCGTCGCCACCCGGGACACGAGGTTCCCGAAGTTGTTGGCCAGATCGGCGTTGTAGCGGTCGACGACCCGCTCGTAGCTGAAGTCCCCGTCGGGGCCGAAGGGGGTGTCGCGCAGCAGGTGGTAGCGGACGCCGTCGACGCCGAAGTCCTCCACCAGCCGGGAGGGGGCGATGTCGGTGAGCCGGGCCGGGCCGTGGGTGGTCTTCGAGAGCTTCTCCCCGCCGAGGAGCAGCCAGCCGTGCACGTGGATCCGGTGGGGGGGCTCCAGGCCGGCGGCCAGCAGCATGGCCGGCCAGTACACGCAGTGGAACCGGATGATCTCCTTGCCGATCACGTGGTGGACGTGGGGCCACCACGTGGCGAAGCGCTCCTCGTCGGCGCCGAAGCCGACGGCGGTGGCGTAGTTGATGAGCGCGTCGTACCAGACGTAGAAGACGTGGCCCTCGGCCCACGGCACCGGCACGCCCCAGTCGAGGGAGGTGCGGGTGATGGACACGTCCTGCAGACCCTGGCGCAGGAAGCCGAGGACCTCGTTGCGCTTGCCCTCGGGGGTGATGACCTCGGGGTCGGCCTCGATCCAGTCGATGAGGCGCTGCTCGTACCGGGAGAGGCGGAAGAAGTAGTTCTCCTCCTTGAAGATCGTGACCTCCTTGCCCGTGTGCACCGGGCAGAAGCGGCCGTCGACGAGCTCGCTCTCCTGGTAGTAGGCCTCGCACGACACGCAGTAGGGGCCCTCGTACGAGTCGAGCTCGATGTCCCCGTTGTCCTTGACCCGCTGGAGGAGGGCCTGCACGGCCTGGTGGTGCCGCGGCTCGGTGGTGCGGATGAAGTCGTCGTAGGAGATGTCGAGGCTGTCCCACGTCTCCCGGAAGCGCGCCGCGTTCCGATCCGCTTGCTCCTGCGGCGTGATCCCCGCGGCGTCGGCCGACTGTGCCACCTTCAGGCCGTGCTCGTCGGTGCCGGTGAGGAAGAAGGTGTCGTCGCCGATGAGCCGATGCCATCGAGCCAGGGCGTCGGCGTTCAGGGTCGCGTAGGCGTGGCCGACGTGTGGGGCGTCGTTCACGTAGTAGATCGGCGTCGTCACGTAGAAGCGGTCGGGCACGCCGGTCAGCCTACGGGTGGGCGACGACCACCCCCGAACCCGTTCCTGCTCAGTCGACCGCGTCGGTGAGCACCACCACCGAGCGCGCCGGGACGCTCAGGTGACCGCCCACCGGGACGAGCTCGTCGTGCGTGCCGCTCGTGTCGAGCACGATCGTCCAGGGCCCGCCCCACTCCGTGGGCAGCAGCCACTCGATGGGCTCGTGGTGAGCCGAGAACAGCAGCAGGAACGAGTCGTCCACCACGCGCTGTCCCCGGTTGTCGCGGTGCGTGATGGCCTCGCCGTTGACGAACAGGCCGATGGCCCGGGCGTGCCCCGCCTCCCAGTCCTCGTCGGTCATCTCCGACCCGTCGGGCTTGCACCAGCCGAGGTCGACGGTGCCCCGGATGGCCTGACCCTGGAAGTAGCGCCGGCGCCGGAAGGTGGGGTGGGCGCGCCGCAGTGCGATGACCTGCCTGGTGAACTCGAGCAGGTCCGTGTCGATGTGCTCCCAGTCGTGCCAGGAGACCTCGTTGTCCTGGCAGTAG
>JBKHYD010000022.1:0-6723 GCA_046565645.1 Acidimicrobiia bacterium
TCGCCTTCCGCTGCTGCGTCGGGGCGGTGATGCTGGCCCACGGCCTCAACCACATCTACGGAGGCGGCAAGATCGAGGGCACCGGCCGCTGGTTCGAGAGCCTCGGCATGAGGCCGGGCCGGCTCCACGCCTGGCTGGCCAGCCTCACCGAGGTGGCCGGCGGAGCGCTGCTCGTCGTCGGTCTCCTCATGCCGCTGGCCGGCGCCTCGGTCATCGGCGTGATGCTGGTGGCCTGGATCACCAACCACCGGGGCAACGGCTTCTTCATCTTCCGCCCCGGCGAGGGCTGGGAGTACGTCATGACGCTCACCTTCGCCGGCCTCCTGCTGGCGGTGGTGGGCGCCGGCGAGTGGTCGCTCGACGACGCCTTCGACCTGCGCGACGACTTCACGGGCGCGACCGGCCTCCTCACCGCCCTGATCGCCGGTGGCGGCGGCGCCGCCGCGCTCCTGGCGGGGTTCTGGCGTCCCGCCCCGAAGTCCGACGCCTAGCGACCCGCCCCCCTCGCCCTGGGGTTCGGGGCATGGCGGGCCGGTTCCGGTGCCGTGGTGCCCCGAAGGTGAGGGGGTCAGGCGATGACGCCGGCCTGGCGGAGCTCGGCCAGCTGTGACGCGCTGAGGCCGAGCTCGGCCCCGAGGACCTCGTCGGTGTGCTCCCCGAGCCAGGGGATCCTCGTCTCGGGGCCGTCGGCGACGGCGGTCATCTTCACCGGGTTGCCGGGGACGAGGACCGGCTGCTCCACGCCGTCGGTGCGAGGCACCTCGACGAGCATGTTCCGGGCCGCGAGGTGCGGATCGTGGACGACCTCGTCGTCGGTGAAGCACGGTCCGGCGGCGATGCCGGCCGCCGACAGCTCCTCGCAGGCCTCGACGCGGGTCTTGTCGGCCGCCCAGGCCTCCACGGCGGGGCGGATCACGTCGTCGAGGTGGTCGACCCAGCCCTGGCGATCGGTGAAGCGATCGTCCTCCAGCCACCCGGGCCGGCCGACCAGCTCGGCCAGCATGGCGAACTGCGGTTCCCGGCCGACCTGGACGATGAACCAGCCGTCCGCGGCCCGGAACCCGTCCATGATGAGCGGGGCCAGGTTCCCGCCTCGCAGGCCGAGCGACCAGAAGTTCGTGACGATGTCGGTCATCGCCACCACCGAGTCGAGCATGGCGATGTCCACGTGCTGGCCCTGGCCGGTGGCGTCGCGGTGGCGGAGCGCCGCGAGCACCCCGATGACGGCGAAGAGCCCGGAGCCGATGTCGCCCAGCGCGCCCACCGGTGCCACGAGCGGCGGGTCGTCGCCGCGGCGCTTGAACTCGTAGATGCCCGACATCGCCTCCACGATCGGGGCGAACGCCGGCCACGAGTCGTACGGCGACGGCACGGTGTTCCCGAACCCGCTCACCGACAGGTAGACGACGGCGGGGTGCACCGCTCGGAGGTCCTCGTAGCCGAGGCCCAGGCGGGCCATGGCCCCCGCCCGCGAGTTCTCGGCCACCACGTCGAAGCGGGGGGCGAGGTCGAGCACGAGCCGGCGGCCGGCGTCGGACTTCAGGTCGATGCACACGCTGCGCTTGCCCAGGTTGTTGCGCAGGAACGTGGCCCCGACGGAGCGGCCCTCGGGATCGGTCATGGCCGGCTGCGAGCCCCGGCCGAGGTCCCCGCCCTCCGGGTGCTCCACCTTCACCACCTCGGCCCCGAGGCGGGCCAGGAGCTGGGTGGCGTAGGGGAGGGCCTGCATCTGCTCCAGGGCCAGGACCCGGACGCCGTCGAGCGGCTTGCCGTTCGGCGCGGCGTCGGCGTTGGCGATGTCACCCAGGCGCATGGGCCGACCGTACGCGAGATGTGACGACCCGTCAGACATCTCTACGCTGCCCCCATGGAACCTCGAGGCGTCCTCGGCGCAGCGGCCTACCTGCCCCACCGCCGGCTCGACCGCACCACCATCGCGGCGGTGGCCGGCGGGGGCGGCGGCAAGGGCACCCGCACCGTCGCCTCCTACGACGAGGACACCACCACCCTGGGCGTGGAGGCGGCCCGGCTGGCCCTCGCCGGCCTCGGCCCCGGTGCCGCCGACCGCATCGACGCCCTCTGGTTCTCGACCGTGGCGCCCGCCTACGCCGACAAGACGAACGCCACCGCCATCCACGCCGCGCTGCGGCTCGACCGGGCGTCGCCGGCCTTCGACGTGAACGGCGCCGTCCGTTCGGCGGTCGGCGCGCTGCGGGCCACGCTCTCCGGCGCCGGCACCTCCCTCGTGGTGTCCGCCGACCTCCGCAGCGGGTTGGCCGGCGGACCCGACGAGGCCACCTTTGGCGACGGCGCCGCGGCGCTCGTCGTCGGTCCCGCGGCGGAGGGCGCGCCGCTCCTGGCCGAGGTGATCGGCAAGGGCGGGGCCACCGAGGAGCTGCTCGACCGGTGGCGCACGCCGGGCGAGACCCGCTCGCGCGTCTGGGAGGAGCGCTTCGGAGAGACCCGCTACGTGCCGCTCGGGATGGAGGCGTGGGAGGCCGCGCTGAAGCACGCCGGCCTCGTGGCCGACCAGGTGGACCGGGTCATCGTCACCGGCACCCACGGGCGCGCCAACGTGGCGCTGGCGAAGAAGCTGGGGCTGGGCGACCGGCTCATCGACGACCTGTCGTCCACGGTCGGCAACACCGGCGCCGCCCATCCGGCCCTGCTCCTCACCTCGGCGCTCGAGGAGGCCCAGCCGGGCCAGGTCCTGGCCCTCGTCACCCTGGCCGACGGCGCCGACGCCCTCGTCTTCCGGGTGACCGACGCCGTCGCCGGCTGGCAGCCGGCCCGACCGGTCGCCGCCCAGGCCGCCGCGGGCGCGCCCATCCCGTACGGCACCTACCTGCGCTGGCGGGGCGTGCTCCCGGTCGAGCCGCCGCGGCGGCCCGAGCCGGCCCGGCCGTCGGCCTCGGCGTCGGCCCGGTCGAGCGACTGGAAGTTCGGCTTCGTCGGCAGCACCGGCGACACCGGCGAGATCCACCTGCCACCGCAGCCGGCCGAGACCGAGCAGATCGCGATGGCCGACGCACAGGGCACCGTCGTCACCTTCACCGTCGACCGGCTCGCCTACTCACCGAGCCCGCCGGTGGTGTTCGCGGTCGTCGACTTCGACGGCGGCGGCCGGCTCCCGGTCGAGCTCACCGACGTCGACGTCGACGAGGTCCGCATCGGGGCCCGGGTGGAGCTCACCTTCCGGAAGCTGTTCACGGCCGACGGGATCCACAACTACTTCTGGAAGGCCCGGCTGGTGCCCGGGGCCACCGACGGGGGAGGGGCCTGATGGGCTCGCACGGGATCAAGGACCGGGTCGCCATCGTGGGGATGGGCTGCACCCGCTTCGCCGAGCACTGGGACAAGGGGCTCGACGACCTCCTGCTGGACGCGTCCAACGAGGCGTTCACCAGCGCAGGGGTGACGAAGGAGGACGTCGACGCCTATTGGGTGGGCACCGCCCAGGGCGGGATGAGCGGGATGATCCTCGCCAAGCCGCTCCAGCTGGAGGGCAAGCCCGTCACCCGGGTGGAGAACATGTGCGCCACCGGCTCCGAGGCGCTGCGCCAGGCCGCCTACGCGGTGGCCTCGGGCGCCTACGACCTGGCCATGGCCATCGGCGTGGAGAAGGTGAAGGACAGCGGCTACCAGGGCCTCAACGCCTTCCCCGTCCCGAGCGACGGCACGCAGCGCACCCTCACCGCGGCGGCCATGTTCTCCATGGTCGCCCCCGCCTACTCGGAGCGCTACGGCGTGCCCATGGACGAGCTCAAGGCCGTCCTCGCCCGCATCGCCTCCAAGAACCACCACAACGGCGCCCGCAACCCCCGGGCCCAGTTCCGGCGCGAGATGTCGGTCGAGCAGATCCTGGCCATGCCCTCGGTGGCTGGCTGCCTGTCGGTGTTCGACTGCGCCGGCGTGGCCGACGGCGCCGCCGCCGCCATCGTCTGCCGGGCCGAGGACGCCCACCGCTACACCGACAAGCCGCTCTACGTGAAGGCGCTCAGCTTCGTGGCCGGCAACGGCTCCGGCGTCACCGACCCGGCCTACGACTACACCACCTTCCCCGAGATCGCCGCCTGCGCCACCGACGCCTACGCCCAGGCCGGCGTCACCGACCCACGGGCCGAGCTGGCCATGGCCGAGGTGCACGACTGCTTCACCCCGACCGAGCTCGTCCTCATGGAGGACCTCGGCTTCAGCGAGCGGGGCACGGCCTGGAAGGACATCGAGGCCGGCGCCTTCGACCTCACCGGCGACCTCCCCGTGAACCCCGACGGCGGCCTGAAGTCCTTCGGCCACCCCGTCGGCGCCAGCGGCCTCCGCATGATGTTCGAGGCCTGGCTGCAGCTCCGCCAAGAGGCCCCGCCGGAGCGCCAGATCGCCACGGTGCCCGATCGCACCCTGGCCCTCACGCACAACCTGGGCGGCTACCCGGGCGAGATGGTCAGCTTCATCAGCATCCTCGGCACCTGACCCACGGGCCCTGAACCTCAGCAGTCGGCCATGGCGGCGAGCGCGTCGCAGATCTGGCGGCGGCCGCTGTTCCGGAGGCCTCCGAGGCGCGTCGTGAGCACCGACTTGGGTACGGCGGCGAGGTTGTCGAAGGTGGCCACGCTGTCGCGGTCGATGCCCTCATCCGGACCGACGGGGATGCAGGTCGGGATGTGCCGGACGGTGCTGGTGACGGGCGCGACGACGACGTTGTTCACGACCGGGATGACCTCGTCGCGTGAGATCACCAGGACGGGCCGGCGCTTCTGGTTGGGGGTCTCCATGAGCCAGAGCTCCCCCTGCGCTACCACGGTTCGGCCTCGGTGAGGGCGATCGCACTGGCCATCGCCAGCTCGTCGTCCTCACGGGATTGGGGCAGCTCCCGGTACGACGCGGCGACCGTCGACCCCGTCCGGGCCCGCCGGACCGCATCGGCCAGGTGGTGCAGCCCCTGTCGGATCACTGCCGATCTGTTCTCGCCGATGCCCTCGGCGACGAGCTCGTCGATCAGGGCGAGCTCCTCCGGGCTGAACCGGGTCGGGACCGGGACCGTCATACGACTCAGCATACGGGGTGTAGATCGATCTTGGGGGCCCAGGGCCACGCACTCGAGGTCGGGCTCGGCGACGATGAGGGTCACGACCCGCTCATGCACGGCCGAACGCGGCGGACGACGGGCACGCCTCACCGGGAGACCGTGCGAGGATCCCATCTGTGGGATCGCCCCAGCGCCGGAACCGGTTCGACCGGCTGCGGGGGATCCGGCGGGTGGTCCGCCCGGTCGAGGCGGTGCAGGTGCGCTGGTTCGGGCGCAGCGCGCTCTCGACCATCTTCCGGACGGAGGTGCTCGTGCTGCACACGACCGGTCGTCGCTCCGGGCGAGAGCGGGCCACGCCGCTGGCCTACCTCCGGGACGGCGACGGGTCGCTCCTCGTCGTCGGCGGCGCCGGCGGGCAGACCCGGCTCCCGGACTGGGTGGCCAACCTGCGCGCCGACCGCCGTGCCGCGGTGACCGTCGATCGACGGCGGGTCGCGGTCACCGCGATGGAGCTCGAGGGCGACGACCGGTCGGTGGTCTGGCCCCGGCTCGAGCAGGAGTGGCCACAGATCGCGTCGTACCAACGACGGGCCGGTCGCCTCGTCCCCGTCTTCCGGCTGACCCCCACCGAGCCCGAGGTCTCCGATGCCTGAGCCCGAGATCAGCGTGAGCGCCGAGATCCCGGCGCCGGCCGCGGCCCTGTACGACCTGGTAAGCGACGTCACGAGGATGGGCGAGTGGAGCCCCGAGAACGTGGGCGGCCGCTGGATCCGGGGCGCCACCGGACCTGCGGTCGGGGCGAGGTTCCGCGGATCGAACCGCCGGGGCTGGCGCCGCTGGTCGACGACGTGCCGAGTGGTCGCCGCCCAGCCGGGACGGCGGTTCGCGTTCGATGTCTCCGTGGGGCCCATCCCAGCCGCCCGGTGGTCGTACACGTTCGAACCCGAGGGCGACGCCACGAGGGTGACCGAGACCTGGACCGACCGCCGTCCCGCCTGGTTCGCCCGCCTGGCCGGAGCGGTCATGGGCATCGACGACATCGGCGCCCACAACCGGCGCAACATCGAGACGACCCTCGCCAACCTGGCTCGGCGCTGATCCGCCTCCCGCGAGGCCCGGCATGCGGATCGACCGAAAGCGGCGTCAGCAAACGCCCGGTTCGGCGACGGTCCCTCGACTGTCAAGGATCGACCAGCGGAGCCGCCAGGTCATCGGGGCAGTGTTCTGCGAAAGCCGACCTTGGCCGGCAGGCCTCAGGGCGGGGTATGCCGACAGCGCGGTCACATCCGCCGAGCGCTTCGGCAAGGCTTGGTACGTGGGTTCGCTGCTCGTCGTGACCGGTCCGCCGGGGCTGGGAAGTCGGCCGTAGCCGAGCTGCTCGTCGACCAGGCGGAGCCGAGCGCGCTCATCGAAGGGGACCGGTTCTTCGCCTTCCTGGCTCGCGGCGCCATCGCGCCGTGGGTGTCCGAATCCGGATCCCAGAACATCGTCGTCGGGGCGGCAGCAGCGGCGGCGACCGGTCGCTTCGTCGCAGGCGGGTGCTTCACCGTCAGTCGACCTCCATTGGGCGCTCGCACCTACGCTGCGCCGCCATGCAGCTGCGGATCGACCGGGTGGACGTGCGGGCCAGCCATCCCGAGGACCTCCATGTGGACTGGTCGCTCGAGGGCGACGTGGTCCGCTGGGCGCTGGCCAAC
>JBKHYD010000023.1:0-163249 GCA_046565645.1 Acidimicrobiia bacterium
TGCTGTGGCTGCTCGAGGGGAAGCCCCCGCTCGATAGGCCGGCGTGGTGGCCGACTCGGCGGTCGATCGACCACGCGACAGCGGGCACGCCGACGTCTCCCAGCTCGGCGGACCACCACACGGTCACCTCGGGGCGGGGTCCGGGCGGCGGGCTCGCCGCCGTCGGAGCGTGCGCCGCGTGCTGTGGCATCCCGGTTCTGCTGCTGGCAGGCTCGCCGTCTCGGGCCTCGTGGCAACAGTGAGCCTCGTGGGGGCTCTGGTGCTCCTTGCCGGGCTGGTTGCCTGGCATCTCACCGCACGTCGCGTCGGGTCGAGCTACCACCGGTCCGCCTCCAGGGGGACTGTGGGGTCGTGCTGCGAGGGCGCTGACGGCGACCGCAGCCCCGGTGCTGAACTGGCCTCGAGCAGCCTCCACGTCTGAGGCGCCTCGACGTGCTGCCAACGCGGCGGATGCGGTCTGGCAGACCTTGGCGTTCCACTCACATGGGATCCGTCGTCGGCGCCGGCCGCGGTGATGGTCAGGCGTGGAGATCTACGGCGGCGGGATCGGCGTCTTCGCCTGGGTTGCCGCAGCAGCTGTTCTCTCCTGTCGCGCGCTCACCGCAGCACCCCTCGGGCTCGGTGCCCTCGGGATTGTCTTCACCGTGCTCGTGGTCGTGATGGCATGCCATGTCGCTTGCTCCCTCAGGTGGCTCGTCGTTCGTCGGTGCACCCCACAGAGCGGGCGCCGGCTTGGTCGCACAGCGCCCACTCCGTGGGGAACTCGTGCGCCGCGAGGAGACGGGAGGCCTGGGTGGCTGTCGCCACGGCGGTGTCGTGGTCACGTCGGCACCGTCCGGACCCAGGATCGTCCTCGGTCCTCTGGACCTCTCGCTCTTCGCAGCGCATGCGGTCAGCATCGGCCGGCGGCGGGCGGCGGACATCCGCGGCTGGTACTGATCGCGACGCGCGCCAACTACGGAGGCCCGGGTACGACACAGCGTCGTAGCGTCACCTCGTGACGTCCGCTCAGGGTGACTCCCGTCCCTCGACCGCGAGCCCAGGAATCGCGCGCCTGGACATCCTCGGGTTCCGCACCCTTCGGGAGACGTCGCTGCGAGCCGGGCCCCTCAACGCCCTCGTCGGCGAGGCCAACGCCGGAAAGTCGAACGTCCTCGCCGCGATCGCCACGGTGCTCGGGCACTCCGAGCCTCCTTCGGAGCGGCAGGAGACGTCGCCGGCCTTCTCGATCCGTGCACACCTGGGCGACGGCGGGTCGTGAGCACCGGCAGCACAGTCGAGCTCGATGTGCCTGACACCCACCGCCCATGCCCGATCTACCTGCCAAGCAGCTTGCGATCGTCCACGTTGGTGGCCACGGGGCACGTGGCGCACCACAGAGCCGCTGGGGCCCATCGGATACTCACCAGCGCGCTCCACGAACAGCTCGGCGCGGATCCTCGGCCGTCGCCGGCGTCGGTCGCCGGCGGTCTGGTGACAGCGCTCGAGCGGTGCTGCGACGAGGGCATGGGTGGATTCGTGTTCCTGGTGGAGGAACCCGAGCTCTACCTCCGGCCCCAGGCGCAGCGCTACCTGTACCGCGTCCTCCACCAGCTCGCGGAGGGGGGCAACCAGGTCTTCTACTCCACCCACTCTCCGGCGTTCCTCAACGTCGCTCGCATGGAGGAGCTCAACCTGGTCATCCGCGACCCGGTGCTGGGTACCCGACTGGAGCGCCCTCAGCCGTTGCCGGCGAGCGAGTCCTTCCGAGTGATGAGCGAGTTCGACGCGGAGCGGGGGGAGGTCTTCCTCGCCGAGGCGGCCGTGCTTGTAGAGGGACGGACCGAGAAGCTCGCCCTTCCACACGTGTTCTCCGCCCTTGGCCACGACCCCGATCGGTCAGGGATAACGATCGTGGAGTGCGGCGGCAAGGCCAACATCGTCATGCTGGCCCGCGTCTGCCGAGCGTTCGGGGTCCCCTTCTGCGTGGTCCACGACCGCGACGCTCCGGCGGGTCGGCAACCCTCGGTCGGTGAGCGGCGGCTCAACGAGGAGATCGCTCGACTGGCTGGAAGTGAGCACGTGGTCGTCCTCGAACCGGACTTCGAAGGGGTGAGTGGTCTGCGTCGGCACAACCACAAACCAGAGCAGGCCTGGCGCGCCTTCCGCGGGTTGACGCGAGAGGCGGTGCCTCCGCCGCTCGCTCGCGTCGTGGAGCTGGCGATCGACCTGGCGTCCCGGGCTGGCCGCTGAGCGGAGATGCAGAACGATGCGCCACGGCCGCTCTCTCGTCCTCGGCCCGCCCGCATGCTCTGGATCACCGCCGTCTGGGGCGGCTGCTTCGTGGCGATCCGGTGGGGGCTCCGCGATGCGCCAGTGCTGTGGTTCGCAACCCTGCGCTCGGCGGTGGCCGGCCTCGTGCTGGTCGCGATCGGCGTGGCGCAGCGCCGTCCGCATCCGGTGTCCAAGCGGAGCTGGTCACTGATCGGGCTCCTCGCCCTGACCAACTCGAGCGTGGCCTTCGCAGCCATGTTCGCGGGCGTCGACGGTCTTGCCACCGGCAGTGCAGCAGTGCTGGCGAACGCGCAGCCCCTCCTGATCCTGATGCCCGCGTGGTGGCTCCACGGCGAGCGGGTGAACGGGCGCACGGTGGTCGGGATGCTCCTGGGCTTCCTCGGGCTGCTGATGGTCGCGGTACCGGGGGGCGGCGGAACAGGAGCTGGGCTGTCCGTCCTCGCCGCGGTCGCCATCACCGGCGGGACGCTGCTCTCCCGGCAGCTCACCGGGGTCGACATCATCCAAGCCACAGGCTGGCACTTCCTTCTGGGCGGCGTCGTCCTCGGGGTCGTCGCGAGCGGTGTCGAGGGCCTGCCGGCGATCCGGTGGACGCCACGGTTCCTGCTTGTCCTGGCGTTTCTGGCCGTCGTCGGCACCGCTGTGGCGTTTCTGGCCTGGTTCCAGGAGGTGCAGCGCTCCGCGCTCGGTCCGCTCGCCGCGTGGACGTTCCTGACCCCGCTCTTCGGCGTCGCGTTCGGCCTGGTCCTCACCGAGGAGCGGCCGGGGACCTGGGCCGCCACCGGTACCGCCGTTGTGCTCCTGTCGCTGTGGACCGTGGTTCGAGGATCACGACTGCCACGTGAGCACCAGCCGGGGCTCGAGCCTTCCGAGGGGTGATCCCGTGCACTCCCACGGGCCACTGACCCTGGCGTGGTGGTGGGTGTGAGCGGTCATGACGGTGGCAGGCTCGCGACCGGGACGTTCGGTGGCGCTGGGCGGGCCGACAGCAACCCCAGGGATCCGGCCGGCGTGGCGAAGCGACGGTGGACCACGACCTCGGCGAGCCCGCCGGAGGTCAGAAGCTCGCCCAGCCGGCCTTGCGCGTGGTCCCTCGTGGTCTCCACCCCGTCCAGCAGCTGAACCGACCAGAACAGCGCTCGCATGAGCGGGTTCGCCGCCTGGACCCAGTCCGCGACGTGAAGCTCGCCTTCAGCCCCGAGCACCCGTCGCGCCTCCGCGGCCGCAGATCGCTTCTGGGCAGCGACCAGGTGGTGGAACATCAGGGAGGAGGTCATCCGATCGAACGCGCCGTCGGGAAACGGCAGGCACGTCGCCGATCCCACGATGAAGGTCACGTCGACCCGCTCGCGCCGCGCCTTGTCCCTGGCCCTCGTGAGGACCGACGGGTCCGGATCGACCCCCACCACCTGAAGATGGGGATGGCGCCGCTTCGCCGCGATGGCGAAGGTCCCGGTCCCGCATCCGACGTCGAGCAAGCGAGCCGCCGGTGCGAGGCGGGCGGCATCGAGTAGCGCTCGCTTGACCGCTCGCTCGCGGGTGGTGAGCCGGACGATGGCGTCGTACGCAGGTGTGAGCGCCTCGAACCGCAGCGCTGGGATGAAGGACGGATCCTGCATGGCTCGCCCGGTGGGCGACGAGTTCGCGTGCATTGGGCCCCCTCCCGGCCGGAGGTGTGTGACTGAGGTACTACACCATGTCGTGTTCAATGTGCTGGCACGAGCTCTCCCGATCGAAGCGGGCCGCCAAGATCTCGAGGATGGTCCCGGTCATCACCCCCAGGCGTGTCCCGTCCGCCCCGAGACGGCGCTCGCCGAGCTCCCTTGACCATGAATGGAGGCGCAGCAGGCGGGTTGCCGCGACCTCCGCCGGGTTGATGCGGTGGGTGAAGCGGAGCTCCCGGGTCCAGGCCAGCACGGGGGTGACGAGGAACCCGGTCTCGGGAAGACCGAACGGTGGGAGCGTGCCGATGACGTGCACGGTCGTCGGATCGAGCCCCGTCTCCTCTGCCGCCTCCCGCAACGCCGTGTCGACGATCCCCGGATCCGTCGGGTCCGCCGCTCCGCCGGGGAACACGAGCTGTCCCCCGTAGTGGGTCAGGTCGGCCGCACGTTCGGTGAGCAAGACCTCGGGTCCGCCGTCGGCGTCGACGAGGACGACGAGAACCGCTGCCGGGCGAAGCGTGGCAGCGCTGGGCGCCGGGGCTGCCGGCACCGGCGATGGAGAGTCAAAGGCCGTTAGCCAGACGGGGTGTGGGCCAGCAGTGGCAGGGGAGGAGTCGGGCCGCGGAGGGGCTGTGGCTCTCTCGGACACAGGGAGCCACGACACCTGGCCGAGTCCGACGTGGAGCACGGCCAAGCCCACGTCGCCGTCGTGGGCGTGCACCAGTCGTGTCAAGCGGGGGAACCCAGGATGACCGAAGAGGGCGCGGGGCGGTTGCCCGCCGATCTCGGGACGGTCGGGGTCTGACCAATCGGCGGGGTTGTTGGCGACGGCGATGACCGCCTGACCCGACCCGACCAGCTGGGCTACGGGACCTCCGAAGGCGACGAGTGTTTCGCTCATCGACGGCGCGAGGACCAGGTTGACCCCGCACTCGGCGAGTGCGTGCAGGGCGTGTGGGTTCAGCAGGTCGCGACAGATCGCGATGACCAGGTGCCAGCCGTCGGCCGTCACGTACACCCGTAGCTCGGGCCATCCGGCGGGGCTGATGTCCTCCACAGCGGGCCGGTCGGCGGGGGAGTGCTTGTCGTGGCTGAGGGGCGCGGCATGGCCTCGTACCCACGCCAGGGCTCGGTTGGAGCGACGGCCCGACGGTCCCGGGTCTCGATGGTGGTAGCTCCCGGCGACGAGAAGCCGGATGCTGCCGGCTCGGCGGACCCATCGCTCGAGACCGACGGCCAGCTCCTCGGTGACCGAGAGCTCTGGCAGGAGGACCACGCTCGCGCCGGCGCGTGTGGCCGCGTCCAGCAACCTGGTGATCCGGTCCTCTTGGGTGGCCAGGTCGACCGGCTGTACCGGGAAGGCCGGGTCTTGCCGGTCGTCGGGTAGGACAAGCTCACCGAGATCGTGGTTCGGGTGGCCGGTGGCGATCACGGTGTCCGGGCCCACGACACCGACCAGCGTCTCGAAGAGGTCGTAGTCGAACACCACCCGGAACTGGGTCGTCCACCCTCCCGCCAGCCGAACCCTGCGGGTCTCGTCGAGTCGGTTGGCCAGGCGCCACGGAGGGGCGGTTGGCGGCATCGAGATGATCCGAGGCAGGTCCGGATGGTCCAACGGGATCGGGTCACCGACCGCCGGCTGGTAGGGGCTCCGGTCGCGGAACCAATCGGCGAAGCTGTGCCCGAAGCGTGCGTCGAGGAGCTCGGCGAGAGCGTGGGCGACCACCACCGCAGGCAGGCGGGGGTCTGGCTCCAACGCTGTAGCCAGGGCGCGTCTGGCGGGGCCCGAGATGGTGGACATCAGTCCGGGTTGGGGCAGTGCCTCACCGACGTGATCGACCAGCGCCTCGACGCGCGCACGGCAGCGCGGATCCGCGTGGTGCTCCCACAGCACCCGGTGCTCGTCCCGGCACAGACGCAGGAGGTGCGTGAGGCTCACCACGGGCTCGACCTCCTCGCCGATCATCGTCCGAAGGTCGGTCAGCCGGTCGGCCGGCCTGACCAGCGGCGCAACGCAGCTGCAGGAGTCGTCGGCGCCCGTTGCTGCCGAGCTGCGCTCCGGCAGGTGGTGGGCCTCTGGGTCGGGGGTCATCCGGTCCGCCCGCTGTGGGACGCCCGGGCGCTGCCCCGGGAGGGGGCATGCTTCGGCGCAGTCTCCCGGCTCGCCCGCTCCGGCCCTCGAGGAGAGGGGCGAGGGCCGTAGCGGGCTTGCCGGTTGGCGATCATCAGTGCGACGGCATCGTCGATGTCCGCCTCGGTGCGGCGGCCCTGGAGAGCACCCCACACGCAGATCCCGAGGCAGGCCACCACGAGCACCCCGCCGGCGGTGGACCAGGACGCCTCGCCTCGGCCCAGCGCGAGCAGGCGACCACGAGCGCAGCGGACCCACCGACCGCCGCCAGCATCGCGGCCCCAGCGACCGAAGGTCCCCGGTTCCAACGGCGGGCGAGAGGCGAGGGTGCTTGGCGTGCCACGCATTCAGTGTCGGCCCGCACGGGCCGAGCGGCATCCGGTCTCTGACCGGATCCCCGTCCGTGGGAACTACTTGGCGGCCAGCTCCGATGCAGACGCCCCGCGGGGGTCACGCCGGACTCCGTAGTCACCCGAAGGAGATGTTCCGTACCGCTCCCCGATGGCGGAGGACGCTGGCCGTCGCACGATCGGGCCATTCAAGAGGAACGGAGGCAGCCATGTTGTGGCTGATCAGTGTCATCGTCGGGATCTACGTCCTAGCCGCAGCGGTCGAATACCTGATCGCCTTGCGGGCCGCCTCCGGCGTCCGGTTCGTCCGCGTGCGCGGTCGATCGGGAGGAGGTGAGCTCCGGTGATCGAGCTGCTTTCCAGCAACTGGTTGGTGATCGCAGCGCTGGTGCTCTTCGTCCTGATGCACCGTTCTGGCCACGGCTGTGGCACGCACGGAACCCACGGGGGCCACGCGCATGGCGGACACGACGCAACCCCGGCTTCGCCACACCCAACCCGGAACACCGATCCAGACAGGAGTGCACCATGAACCACGAGAAGATGTTGAAGCCGATGCTCATCGGCGTCGCAGCCTTGGCCGTGCTCGGCATCGCCGGGCTTCCGGTCCTGAGCTACCTACCGCTCCTCATCATCCTGGCCTGCCCGTTGATGATGATCTTCATGATGGGCTCGATGGGACATGACCACTCGGGCTCAGGACACGATCACGGACAGGCGCCGATCGGAGCCGACCGCCGCGAGGAGCCGTGAGCGTCATCAGCGTCGAGGCCGGAGCTCGCCTGAGCTCCGGCTCGGCGCGGTGTGCCGTCGGTGAAGGGCGTCGACCTCCGCCGGAAGCCGTGAGGTGAGGGATGCTCGGGTCCGTACCGCTCGCCCGCCGCAACCTGCTGAGCGAGCCTCGGCGCCTTCTGGCCGCCGCGGGCGGCGTGGGCATGGCGCTGATGCTGATCCTGCTCCTCGATGGGTTGTGGGCGGGGATCCAGGCCAACGTCACCACCTATGAGGACAACGTCGGGGCGGACCTGTACGTCGCTCAGCCGGGGACTCGGAACTTCTTCGGAGCGGTGAGCGTGATCCCTGAGGGCACCGTCGACGCGGTCCGGGCGGATCCGGACGTGGAATGGGCCGCCGCTGTACGAGGCTTCTTCTCGATCACGCAGCTTCACGACCGGAAGATCCCCACCTACGTCATCGGGTCGGTTCCAGGCGAGCCCGGTGGGCCATGGCAGCTTCGGTCGGGGCGGGAGGCCCGATCCGACGACGAGGTGGTCGTCGGATCCGTGCTGGCCGCGCAGCACGACCTCGAAGTGGGGGCCTCGCTCGACGTCATGGGCCGCAGGTTCACCGTCGTCGGGACGACCACCGACGCGTTCATGGCGTCCTTCGTGTTCATGACGCATGCGGCGACCGATCAGCTGCTCCGTGCTCCCGGTACCACCAGCTTCGTGCTGGCCGCGACGGAGAACCCCGACGGGGTGAGGTCCCGTCTTGCCTCGGCCGGCCTCACGGTGCTCGACCGTGACGAGCTCGCGCGCAACGACCTTGCTCTGATGGCTCGCGCCTACGAGGTTCCTCTCGCGGTCATGCGAGGCGTCGCGTTTGCGATCGGCAGCCTGGTGGTCGCCCTCACCACTTACAGCGCGATCGTCGATCGGCGCCGGGAGTACGGCATCGTCAAGGCCATGGGGGCTGACGGGCGGCGTCTGCTGCAGGTCGCCGTCGGTCAGACCGTCATCGTCACCGCGGTGGGCCTGGTGGTCGGAGGGGTGCTCTTCGTGCTCGCACGGGCGCTCATCAACGATCTACGCCCGCAGTTCATCATCCTCGCGACCCCTGGCAACGTGGCGCGGGCGATCGTCGCCGGAACGCTCATGGCGCTGATCGCGGCGGTGATCCCCGCCCGGCGGCTTGCCGTGCTGGAACCGTCCGCCGCCTATCGGGGAGGTTGACGTGAACGGTCGTGTGCCGCTGGCCCGCAAGAACCTGTTCCAGGATCGGCGCCGAGCCTCCCTCGCGGTGACGGGGGTTGCGGCCTCGCTTCTCCTCGTCCTCGTGCTCGAAGGGATCTTCGCGGGCGCCATGCAGCAGGTGAGCGCGTACATGCGCGGATCACCTGCGGACGTGTTCGTGGCCCAGGAAGGCGTCCGCACGATGCACATGACCCAGTCGGCGATGTCCCCCAATGCCGTCGAAGCCGTCGCGTCGGTGGAGGGCGTCGCGTGGGCCGAGGGACTCCGCTACACGAACAGCATCATCGACTCCGGTCGTGGGCAGCGGATCACCTACGTGCTGGGATACGACGTCGCGACCGGGCGAGGTGGACCCCGCCGCCTGGCCGCCGGACAGCCCCCAGGTCCAGGGGATGCCCTCGTCGACGAGGCCGTGGCCGAGGAGCTCGACATCGAGCTCGGCGACACCGTGACGATCATGGGAGCGGCCTTCCGGGTCAGCGGCACCTCTGTGGACGGGACCAACATCGTCAACACGACCGTCTACGTCCGGACCGAGGACTTCGAACAGCTTCGGGGCGACAACGTCGCCTACGTCCTGGTCGGGGCAGAGGCTGGGGTCGAGCCCGACCGCCTGGCTCGTCGCATCCAGACCGCCGTCTCGGGCACCACCGCCCAGACGCGAGGCGAGTTCGCGCGCCAAGAGGCCAGCGTCGTCCGCGACATGGTTGCTGACGTCATGCTCATCATGACCGTCATCGGCTTCCTGACCGCGCTGGCAGTGATTGGCCTGACGCTCTTCACCGCAACGTTGGGGAAGCTCCGGGAGTACGGCATCGTCAAGGCGCTGGGCGCGCCTCCCGGCCGGCTTGCGGCCACCGTCGCCGGCCAGGCGGCGTGGTCCGTGGCGCTCGGACTGCTCGTGGCGGTCGCTGCTGCCGCCGGCCTCGGAGCTGCCATCGGCGCCCTGACCCCGAACGTCGTCGTGCTGATCCAGCCGAGCGCAGTGCTCCGGACCGGAATCGGCGCCGTCATCGTGGGCGCCCTCGGTGCCCTCCTTCCCCTCCGGCGTGTCCTGCGCGCCGATCCCGCTACCGCCTTCAGGAGGGCGTCATGAGCGAGATCCCCTCTGCGGTGGTCGTCGAGCGGCTGTCCAAGTCCTTCGGCCACGGGGACCTTGCCGTACACGCGGTGCGCGATGTCGACCTGCGCGTCGTGGGCGGGGAGGTGGTGCTCATCATGGGCCCGTCCGGCAGCGGGAAGACCACGCTCCTGCTGATGCTTGGAGCGATGCTGCGCCCGACGAGCGGTTCGGTGGTCATCGACGGCATCGACCTGGCCACCGCCCCTGAACGCGAGCTCCCCACGTTGCGGGCCCGCCACCTCGGGTTCGTGTTCCAGGACTTCAACCTCTTGTCGGCGCTGACGGCGCGGGAGAACGTCGAGCTCGCCTGCAACCTCGGGGGCACGACCGGCTCGAAGGCTCGGGAACGAGCCGCCAATCTCCTCGAGCGAGTCGGGCTCGCCCACCGAACGGAGTTCCGTCCCGATCAGCTGTCCGGTGGCGAGAAGCAGCGGGTCGCCATCGCCCGCGCACTGGCCAACAACCCCAGCGTGCTACTCGCAGACGAGCCGACGGCGAACCTCGACTCGAGCCACGGGCGCGAGATCGGTCGCCTACTGAGGCAGCTGGCCGAGGAGGACGGGCGCAGCGTGGTCATGGTGAGCCACGACGAGCGTCTGCGAGAGGTGGCCGACCGCACCCTCTGGCTCGAGGACGGCCTCCTGCGAGAGATCCTCGGCCTGGCCACCGACCCGGTGTGCGGCATGTCGGTCGAGCGCGACACCTCCCTGCACCTCCAGTCCGAGGGAGAGGAGTGGTGGTTCTGCTCCGACGCCTGCCGGGCCGACTTCGCCCTCCACCCCGACCGGTACGCCTCGGCCGGCAGGCCGGGCTGATCCGGTTCGCTGAACCGAGCTGCGCGCTACGGGTCCTCCACCGCCACGTTCCGTACTTCCCCTCGATGTCCTGCAACCGGGCACGTGCGACGGTCCGAGGTAGGAGTCGACGGGGAGGTCGAGATGAACGAGATCCGTGTGCTCAGGCGAGTGGTGATCCTGCTCGCAGCGTGGACGAGCCTGGTGCTCGGCGTCTCTACGGCCTTGGATGACAGGGCATCCACGCCTACTCAAGAGCCGCCCGCAGCGGTGTCGGGCTCCTCGGAGCCCGGCACCGCTCGTCCCGTGACGGCGAAGCCGCCGACGCCTGTGACGGCCTCGCCGACCTCCCGGCCGTCAACGTCCCCCTTTGATCACGACACGCTGCAGCAGGACTCGCTGATGACGCAGCAGATGTCAGCTCCGAACGCTGCAGGCCCGATGTTCACGGGTCAGGTGCAGGACGACCAGCTCACCCACTCGCAAGACCCGGCGTTCGTCCGGGAACTTGAGCAGCACCAAGCCGACATCGACCGCATGCTCGCCCGGGAGCGCTAGAGGCATGGCGGGTCCGTGGACCTCCTGCGACGAGCTGGGGAGCCAGGGGATCTCGGCGTCGGGGTCTCGGGCGGACACCTGCGACGCCATGTAGTAACTGGAGCGACCTTGGGTATCAGCGCTCAGCGGGCAGCCTGACGTGACCAAGGAGCGACTCGCATGGCGACCGGCACTATGAATCGAGACGAGACCTCAGCTGACGAGGGTCACTCCGGGAGCATGGAACGCAAGATGTACCTGCGCTTCGCAGCGATGATCGTCACCGGGATGGTCGTCATGTACTGGGTGATGTTCGTCGGCTCGTACGAGTGGAGCCACATCCGGTTCAGCCAGAGCCGCGTCTTCATGGCGCTGGTCATGGGCGGCACCATGGGACTCGTGATGTTGGGCTGGATGCTCAACATGTACAAGAACACGAAGGCGAACATCGCGATCATCGCGGTCAGCTTGGTGTTGATGGGGTTGGGGACCTTCCTCGACCGCAGCCAGAGCACCGTCGGTGATGTGTCCTTCATGAGGGCGATGATCCCGCACCACTCGCTCGCCATCACGAGATCCGAGCGGTTCGACGTCGACGACTACCGAGTGTGCGAGCTGGCCGTCGAGATCAGCGAAGCGCAGCGTCGGGAGATCGATGAGATGGACTGGCTGATCGAAGACATCCGAGAGAACGGTCCCGCCTCCACGCGCGCAGAAGCCGACGCACGTCCAGTGCCAGCGTTCGAGGGCGACGCCTCGCGCCAGTGCGATGCGGGCTGATTCGATGTCCGAGCACCGGGCTGATCCACAGGCATGGTGAGGACGAGGCGAAGCGCGAAGCGATGACGCGGAGGCCACCAGCGGGCGATTGCCAGCGCGCCGAGCCGGTGGGCTTCCCCCGCGTGGGCCTCACCCGCGATGCGGGGCACTCGATGAGGGCGTCGAGTGAGCGGACCTCCATGGCTGAGCGCGCCTGGTGAGCTAGACGACGTCACGAGCACGTGCAGTCCGGCGTGTGGCAGTGTCCGCAGCCGAGAGCCCGGTTCAGCGAGACGGCGAGTGTGACGCCGGCAAGAAGCACGGTGCCCGCGACGAAGCCCTCGACGAGCAACGAGTCGCCAACGTACGGACCCGCGAGCATTACCCCCGCGAGCCAGGCGCCGCCGATCACGGCGATGCCAACGAGTGCGGCGAGCACGGCTCGGGCGAGGGAACGGTTGCGGATGGTGCATACCCGTGCGGGCAGGTCGGTGGTCGCCGGGGGTGGTGTCAGTGTTGGTGCGGTCATGATCTGTCACCTCCAAGCTCATGGTGTCCGCGGGGTGCCAGCATGGTCATCCGTGCGTGCTACTGAACGGTCGTCGGTAGGTGCCAACCGGCTGAAGGTGTCGGGGCGCGCTTCCGGGTGCCTCGTGGAGCGGGGGGGGGGTCATCCTCAAGCCACGCGATCGCCACCCGGATCGTTGCTGCGCGGCAACCTCGCTAGCCCGCACATCGCCTCGTTGCAGTTCCCGCAGCAGTTCCGCAGTACGGGAACAACGGATCCAATGGACACCCTGGACGGTACGCTCCCCGGTGACACATACATGCCGGACGCAGTGGACGGCATGGACAGCATCCTCATCTGACTACGGATCAGAAGGTTGGGGGTTCGAGTCCCTCCGAGCGCGCTGAAGTCCCAGGTCAGAGGCCTGCGGGCTGACCGGCCAAGGAATTCCTCCCCGACTTGGCACTCCCTTGGCACTCCGACGGCTTAGTACGCCGAGGAGGACGCCATGCGAGGGAGCATCCAGCAACGAGGTACCACCAGCTGGCGGGTGAAGGCCTACGTCGGGCGCGACAGCACTGGCCGGAAGCGCTACGTCCAGCGAACGGTCCGCGGCACGAGACGTGACGCCAGCCGCGAGCTGTCCCGGCTCGTGGTCGACGTCGACGAGGGCCGGTACGTCGCCAGCCCGGCGATGACGCTCGACGAGCTGCTCGACCGGTGGCTCGCGGTGAAGCGCGCGGCGGTCGAGCCGTCGACGCTCACGAGCTATGAGTGGGTGGCCCGCACCTACGTCCGACCGGCGCTCGGCGACCGCAAGGTCGGGGCGCTGCGGCCGGTCGAGCTCGACCTGCTCTACGGCGAGCTCTCCGACCGGGGGCTGGCGACGCGCACCGTGCGCATCTGCCACACCGTGCTGCGCCAGTCGCTCGAGCAGGCCCGCCGATGGGGGTACATCGCCCGCAGCCCGGCGGTGGACGCGTCACCGCCACCCCAGCGGCGCAAAGAGGTGACCCCGCCGACGGTCGAGCAGGTCCTCGCGCTTCTCGAGGCCGCCCATGACGAGGACCCAGTCTTCGGGACCTACCTCTGGGTGAAGTCGGCCACCGGGTGCCGCCGAGGCGAGGTGTGCGCGCTGCGGTGGTCCGACATCGACCTCGACCGGGCCGAGCTGGCCGTGCGCCGGTCGATCGTCCAGCTCGGTCCCGACCTGCGGGAGAAGGACACGAAGACCCACCAGAGCCGCCGCCTGGCCCTCGACGAGGCGACGGTGGCGGTCCTGCGTCAGCACCGGCGCCGTCA
This sequence comes from Acidimicrobiia bacterium, assembly GCA_046565645.1. GTDB lineage: Bacteria > Actinomycetota > Acidimicrobiia > Acidimicrobiales > VFJN01 > VFJN01. The sequence goes on from JBKHYD010000023.1 coordinate 13,416, forward strand.
GCGCGAGCAGGCGCTCACCCTCGGGGTGGCGGTCGCCGAGGATGCGCTGCTGTTCGCCACGCTCGAGGGGCGCCCGTGGCGGCCCGACGTCGTCACCAACCGCTTCGGCCGGCTCCGTGCCCGACTCGACCTCGACCACGTGCGACTGCACGACCTCCGGCACTTCGTCGCCTCGGTGCTCATCGACGGCGGGATCCCGATCTCGACGGTGAGCACCCGCCTGGGGCACAGCCAGATGTCGACGACGCTCAACCTCTACACCCACGCTCTGCCGGCCACCGACCAGCGCGCCGCCGCCTACCTCGGCGACCTGCTCACCAGCAGATCGACACCGACCGCACGAGCCACCTGAGCCCAGACAGCCTGGCAACCCTCCCCACCGCGCATGACAGGCCGGGAGCTTCGGCGGAAGAAGTGACGCCCTGGACGGCCTAGGAAGGCATGGAACCTGTCACGCATCCCCTCACCCTGACCGTCGAGCAGACGGCCAAGGTTCTCGGCATCGGTCGCTCCACCGCCTACGACCTCGTGCGAACCGGCGACATCCCGAGCCTGCGCCTCGGCCGCCGCCTCGTCATCCCAGCCGCTGCCCTCGCCGACGCCCTCGACCTCCCCCTCGAGGTCATCCAGCAGGCAGCGGCACCAGTTCTCCACTGGACGGCCAGCGGACGAGCCGACAATCTCCGGCGGTCCCGAGTCGTGTTCGTCAGTAGCCCAGAGCCGCCTGGAGCATGATCCCGAGCCCGGTGACGATCACCACGACGGCAAGCACCTCACGGCCTCGAGGTGAGAGCCCGCTGCCGAATCCGCCAGTCGCATGACTGTCCACGTGTGCTCGGTTGAACGCCAACAGGCCGAATGCGACGACGACGAGGCCCGCAAGAAGCACGACCCCGCTGCTGCTCGTCACCATGGAGTGACCCTCCTCAGTCCGTAGCAAGTTGGCGCTGGCTGACGACTACTTCGCTGGGGCGCCCTCGACGTCCTGCTCCGGCCCCGCCGACGTGCCGCTCGTAACCTCTGGCGCATGGCTTCCGGTCATGGCACACCCGCTGAGGCAGCGCTGGCCACTTGGGCCTCGACGACCGGTGTGCAACCCGTGGTGAAAGGGGTCACCGTGTCGAGTCAGAGGGCCGAGGTGGTGCTCGACCTGGGACAGGTCTTCGACGACTGGGTGTACTGCATCCGCCGAGAGGACGGCTGGCACGTCACCATCGACGGCAACGCCCCCTGCGATGGATGGGACGACCCCACCACGATCGTCTGGGAGTAGCACGCCGAGGTGCCGATCGTTGGAGGCGTGATCGGACGCGAAATATCCTTCCGCGCATTAGGTGCCTTCGAGGGAATGGCTTGGGAGCTGGTCACTGGACTGGGCAGCACCGGAGCAGTCGTCTCGGAAGCCCCCAGACCTGGGGTGACGAGCGGACCATTGGGGGACTCGTCCCGGGAGGCGCTCGCGGCTCCGGCCTGCCGGGCCGATCGGGTGGTGGGAGCGCAAATGCACCCGTCTGTCGCCTCGGATGTGCTTGCTGGAGGGCAACTCGGCGCGCAGCGCCGAGGCGGCAGCGTGAAGCACGATTGCGCAGACGGCTGGTACAGCAACGTATCTGATCCGATACGTTTGAGCTCGTGAGTGCTGCCCTGCTGTCGAAGGCCCGCGAGGCCGCCGGTCTGTCGAAGACCGACCTGGCCGAGCGCGCGCAGACATCGCGGAGCACGCTCTCTGCCTACGAGCACGGCCGGGTGTCCCCAACGCTCGAGACAGCAGAGCGGATCCTGGCCGCTGCCGGCCACCGGCTGAGTGCAGAGCCGGTGCTCTACTGGGAGGAGGTCGACGTGAGCGGTGGCCGTCGGGCCGTGGTGCCTGACCGTCTTCCGGATCTTCCCGCGCGCGAAGCCCTCCGCAGGCTCGAGATGCCGCTCCACCTGGACTGGTCGAGGCCGACGAGGGTCGTGGACCTCGCCGACCGTCGTCAGCGGGCCCGGGCCTATGAGGTGGTGCTCCGCGAGGGCCGTCCCGTTGACATCGAGTCGATCGTCGACGGCGCGTTGTTGGTCGACCTCTGGGACGAGCTGGTTCTTCCTCGGCGCCTTCGAAGTGCGTGGGCCCCACTTGTCGATGCTGCGGTTGGCTTTGTGGCTGATTCGACCCTCTGAGCTCCAGCACCTCGTGCTCCAGCACGTGGCTGCACGCCCGGGCTCATCTCCTGCCGGACCGAAGATCGGACCATGGGCGAGCTGCCGCCCGTAGACTCGTCACATGGCGTTCGAGCGCATCGTCGTGGACCCGGCTCGCATGGGTGGGCTGCCGACGGTCCGTGACACGCGCGTGACGGTCGGGATGATCTTGGGCCAGCTCGCAGCTGGTCGGACGACTGAGGACGTGCTCGAGGACTACCCGTACCTGGAACGGGACGACGTCCTCGCGGCTCTCGAGTACGCAGCTGCCGCTGTCAACGAGCGCGAGGTGCCGGTTGCTCGACCGGCATGAGGTTGCTCCTCGACGCCAACCTGTCTCCCCGCCTCGCCGAGTCCATGCGCGCCGCGGGGTTCGACGCCATCCACGTCTTCGATCTGGGCCTGGTCACGGCGACAGACGACGAGATCTTCGATCGAGCCGCAGCAGAGGGCTTGGTGGTCGTCACGGCTGACAGCGACTTCGGCGCACTGCTCGCGCTGCGCCGAACGACGAGCCCGTCGGTCGTGCACCTGCGCCACGTGGCCGAGATGCTTCCAGCGGATCACCTTGGGCTGCTCATCGCCAACCTCCCTCAAGTCGCTGATGAGCTGGAACGAGGCGCGATCGTGTCGCTGAGCCCAACCCGGCTCGCGGTCAGGCAGCTGCCCATCCGGTGATCGCTTGCCATCGAGCCGGGGCGGGGTTGGCACTCCGTTTGGCACTCCACGAGGCACCACGGCCCCGGATCGGGCAGCACCCGTCGGAGCGTGCACCCCACCTGACCTGGTACAACGTGATCAGACAGCACCAACCGGACCCGTCGGACGGGCCTACGGATCAGAAGGTTGGGGGTTCGAGTCCCTCCGAGCGCGCTGGCCAGAAGCCCTGGTAGGAGGCGGTTCTCGTGATCGGGAGCCGCCTCCGCCGCGTCCGGGAGCGACCCGCTTCTAACGGGATTTGTAACGGACCCGCTGGAACGACCCGCCACGAGGCGGGACGGGACGACGCGGGATGGCATCACGCCTGCCGTCAGCGGCCCAGACTCCTCGCTACTCTCACTTCGTTGGTTTCGTTCAGTTCGTTCAGGTGAGGAGGCGGCATGAGCATCCAGTCCGAGGTAGAGCAAGCTGATGCGGCCGCGAGCGCGCTCGGCAAGGGCCGAGTCGTCGTGGTTCCTCGTCGTGGCAAGGGCGAGCCGGTCGAGGTGCCGGAGTCCGTCGTGCGGGTGCTGGCCGAGGTGCTCGATCACGCCCGTCGGGGCGAGCACGTGCGCGTGATCGCCGATGACGAGGAGATCACCACCCAGCAGGCCGCCGACCTGCTCAACGTGTCGCGTCCCTACCTCGTGGGGCTCGTCGACCGGGGCGAGATCCCCTCGCGCAAGGTCGGCGCCCGGCGCCGGCTGAGGCTCGCCGACGTGCTCCTGTACCGGGAGGTCGACCAGGCCCGTCGGCTCGGTGCCGTCAACGCCCTCGCTGCCGAGGCCCAAGAGCTCGGGATCTACTGACCCGGATGCCTCGTCGCATGCTCGACCGACCAGGGCCCCGGCTGCAGGACATCCGCCTCGTCCTGCGCCACGACCGCCTCGCCACGACCGAGGCCCCCCTCGCCGGCGACCCTCGCCGCGTCGAGGACCGCATGCGCAACCTCCAACTCCCCGAACGCTGATCAAGTGGGTCGTCACGCAACGCCACGGATCAGCGCAGCGCGTTGGTGGTTCTTGCCGGTCTTCGCCGTGGTCCCAACTGTCAGTCGTCGGGGGCCGCGGGGAGCTGTAGCCGGATCTCGTCGACGGGGAGGTCGATGCCGGACCGGGCGAGGGCGGTGACGATGGACTCGATCACTTCGTCTCGGGTGCCGGTGGCCCGGCTGCGTCGTGAGCTGGTCCAGAACCGGCACTCGACGACCACGTCTCCCTCATCGAGGTCGGAGAGCACGACCTGGGGTGGGGGCACGTCCTCCACCCCGGCGGAGCCGGTCAGCGCGTCGGTCAGCACCGATCGCGTCTCTGGCAGGCCGGCCTCGGAAGACAGGCGCAACACGACGGTCTGACGACGCAGCGGTGCGTCGGTGTCGACGGTGATCACACCGCGCATGACCTCTGCGTTGGGGACGTGGAAGAGCCGGCCGTCGTAGCCACGTACCAGCGTCTCGCGGGCGGTGACGCCCTCGACGGTGCCCTCCACCTCGCCGAGCACCACCTGGTCGCCGGACTTGAAGGGATCCCGGAGCAGGAGGAGGACACCGGCGAGCAGGTTCTCGAAGGTGTCCTTGAACGCAAACCCGGCCGCCACGGACAGGATGCCGAAGATCCCCAGCACGTCGGCCACTCGCACCGATGGGAACGCCAGCGTGAGCGCAGCGAGGCTCCCGACGATGACCACCACCACCCGGTAGAGGGTCGTGAAGACACGAGTGCGGCTCGGGCGGCCCCGCCGGGCTACGACCCGGCGGATCAGTGGCGACGTGAGGCGGCTCAGCGCTACGGCGGTGAGGATGACTGCAGCGGCAACCGCGAAACGGACGCCGAGCTCCGTGGCCCGCTCGCCGAGGCCCGCGATCTCAGACATCGGAGTTGGTGTTGCGGTGGTCAGCGTGTCGACATGCTGCCGCGGACCTTGGTGAACCCGTACCACGCGGCGATGCCGAGCAGCACCAGGCTGATCAGCACCGCCCAGGCAAGGCCCTCCAGGACCGCGCCGACACCGAAGATCAACGCGAGGAGGACGAGGGCGACGAGGACGGTCATCCGCAGGTCCTACCCGCCGATGCCGATCTCCATCCGAGAGACGACCCAGCCCGTGCCAGCGCGACAGACGAAATGGACCCCGGCGTTCCACGGCCACAGCGCAGCGGTACGGTGCATCTCGACTCACGATGTTGACGGCCTCCGACTACCCCCCATCCACGCGATCGCGACTCCCGCAGCGCCTTCTGGCGCTGGGGCTCATCGTGACCCTTGTGCTGTGGGCGCCGCGCGGCGTCGGCGCCAGCGGATCGCTCCCTGCTGAGGCCTCGGCGTCGGCGGCGCTCATTGAGGAGGCGTCTCGACCGGTGCCTGCGGGGGAGACGCAACGCCAGGGTGGCAGCCTTCGCAAGGAACGCCGTGTCAGCCCGCAGGCAGATGGACCGCCCCCGGACGTGGTGGCTGACCGCTGCGCGACGTCGAATCCGGAGCCGGCTGCAACCGCTTTGTGTGGCACGTCACCACCCCGAGGCCCGCCTCGACCCTGAGCCTGCGACGTCTCGGCGGGTGAGCCGAACGCCGTGAGATCCGTGCGCGCCGTGGGGGCGCGCTTCTCCTTGGGGGTGTGGTGTTGTGCGTGATGTGCTGCCCCAGCTGGGGCTGGTCGGTGTGCTGGTGCTGCTGAACGCGGGGTTCATGTGGGGCGCCATGTTCGGCGGCGGCCGCGACGACGAGGGCGTCAACCCCATCGCCGTGATCGCCACCGCCTTGCTGGCACCGTCGCCGCGTCGCTGCTGCAGATGGCCCTGTCACGCAGCCGCGAGCTCGAGGCTGACCGCTGGGGCGCCGACCTCGCCGGCTCCGGCGAACCCCTCGCGCGCGCCCTCGAGAAGCTCGGGGCCTACGCGGCCCGCGTCCCCATGGACATCGCGCATGCCCAGGCCCAGAGGTTCATCGTGAACCCACTGACCGGACAGAAGGGTCAGCTTCGGGAACCTGTTCCGCACCCACCCCACCACCGAGGCCCGCGTGGCTCGCCTCCGTGGATCGATCTGATGACCCATCGCGCCCGCACCCTGGAGAACATCCGTGCCTAACCCCCTACCGACCCCGCTCCTGTTCGCCGCCGAGTCGGCCGGCGCCGAGAACTTCGTCAGCTTCGACGTGCCCCTATGGGCATGGGCGGCGCTCGTCGGCACCATCGTGGTCCTCCTGGTCGCCGATCTGCTCCTGGTGCACCGCACCGCGCATGTGATCACGATCAAGGAAGCGGCCATCGAATCGGCCGTCTGGATCTCGCTCGGCCTGGGCTTCGGGCTGGTGCTGATCTTCTGGCAGGGCGGCGAGGCCGGTGGTGAGTACTTCGCCGGGTTCCTGATCGAGAAGAGCCTGTCGGTCGACAACGTGTTCGTCTGGGCGGTCATCCTGTCGTTCTTCCGCGTCCCGGCCGAGTACCAGTTCCGGGTGCTGTTCTGGGGCATCTTCGGCGCCCTCGTGCTGCGCGGCATCTTCATCTTCGCCGGCGTGTCGCTCATCGAGCGCTTCGAGTGGATCCTCTACGTCTTCGGGGCATTCCTCATCTACACAGCAGTCAAGATCGCCCGCCACGACGAGGAGAAGGAGGTCGACTACGACAAGAACGTCGCCATTCGTCTCGTGCGTCGCTTCATCCCCACCACCGACCGCTACGACGGCCAGAAGCTCCTCACGGTCGAGAACGGCAAGCGCCTGGCCACCCCGCTGTTCACGGTGCTGGTGCTCATCGAGGCCACCGATGTCATCTTCGCCGTCGACTCGGTGCCTGCCATCCTGGCCGTGAGCCGTGAGCCGTTCATCGTGTTCGCGGCCAACGCCTTCGCCATCCTGGGCCTGCGGTCGCTGTACTTCGTGCTCGGTGGCATGCAGGGCAAGTTCCGCTACCTCAACATCGGTCTCGGCGTCATCCTCGGCTTCGTCGGCATCAAGATGCTCCTAATCGGCGAGCCCTTCGAGGTCCACCTCCCCACCTTCGCCTCCCTCGGTGTCATTGGGCTGGTCCTAACCGTCGCCGTCGTGGCCTCCCTGCGAGCCGACAAGCGCGACCGCCAGTCGGGCGTCCTCCCGCCCCATGAGCTGCCGGTCACCGACGCCGAGAGCGTCGAGGAGGCCGGCGGCGTCGACCCGGAGCGGCCCACGAGCCCCCCCGGACCTGCTCGTCGCCGCCACCGCCGAGCTAGGTGAGCTCACGGTCCTCCACGTCGACAAGGACTCGACCTCATCGCAGAGGTCACCGGCCAGCGTGTTGAACGCCTCGCCGAGAGCTGGCGTGCGCGGGCCTTGGGAGATCTCGAGGTTCTCGAAGGAGGTGGTGCTCGTGACATCCCGGTGCGGCAAGTCCACCCGACTGCGCCCCTAGCACCCGACTCGACGGTCGGCGCCATGTCCGCCGCCACAACCGCTGTCACGACCGTCGACGAGGGGAGCGGTCCCGCCGCGGCCCGCTGGCCGAGCTCGTCGGCCGGCGCCACCCGGCTCCGGTACCGGTGGCCGGTCGACGGCCGCCAGCCGAGCCGCTCGTTCCAGCTCCCCCGAGAGTTCGACGCCGCCGTCGAGTTCCGGCGCAACGCCATCACGAAGGCCATGCTCCGGTTGTCCCCGTCCAGATCGGGGGGAAACGTCCCAATGTGTGGTCTGGGGCTGAGCAGCCGAGGGTAGGGTGTCGCTCGAACCGTTGAACCAGCAGCGGGCGGACCCAGGCGGGCTGAAGACCTGGTGATCACGTTGGCTTCGGTTGAGCAGTACAGGGTCCTCGTGGCGGAGGTCGGCCCGGCCCGGCTCCGGCTACAGGTGGCAGGGGAGGTCGACCTGTTGGTGGCGCCGCAGCTCCTCGACTCCATCCTCTGCGCCGGCATCTCCGCCGAGCGCACGACAGTCGTCGTAGATCTGGCCATGGTCACGTTCATGGACTCGTCGGGGCTCGGTGCCCTCCTCGAGGCGCAGCGCCGGCTCCCGGGGATCGGCTGCGAGCTCGTCATCCTGCACGTCCCCGAGGTGGTTCAACGCGTCATCACCGCGGCTGGGGTGGGGGCGGCGCTGAACATCCGACGCGTCGACCCGGACGGGGCCGCCGACTCCCGTGAGCCATCGTCGAGCGTCTAACGGCGCCCGCGACGTGACGGCGCACTGCGAGGGGCTGGGGCCGTGGCTGTTTGAACGGCCCGGCGCTGGACCCGGTGGCGCTTCAGCTCCGCCCGGTGTGCTGGGTGGTCAGGCCTTGTAGCGGTCGACGAGCTCTTCGGCCACGTCTCGGAGCTTGCGGTTCTGGTGCTGCGAGGCTTGGCGGAGGATGTCGAAGGCTCGTTCGGGGTCGCAGTGCTCGTTGGCCATCAGGATGCCCTTGGCCTGCTCGATGACCGCCCGGGACTCCATGGCCCTTTGGAGCTCGCCTGCCAGCTCCGCTTGGTTCATGTGGATCGTCGCCTTGGCGGCCGCGAGGGCGAGCTGGTCGGCGAAGAGCCGGGCGACCTCCTCGGACTCCCTCGGGAAGCCGTGGACCGTGTAGAGGTTCAGGGACCCGGCGGCCTCGTGCTCGTCGACGAGGGGCGCCGCCATGACTGCCCGGACACCGTGTTCCTGGGCTTCGCGCTCGAACCGGGGCCAGCGGCTGTCGCCGACGACGAGGTGCTCGAGCCCGTGGTGCCGGAAGGCGCTCAGGCAGGGACCGTCGCCTTCGTCGTACTGCACCTGGTCGAGGGCCTCGGCGACAGGGGTCGTGGCGGTCACGGTGGTCGGCTGGCCACGGAGCAGGAGCGTGATGCTGGCGCCGTTGGCGCCCGGCACGGTGGCGACGGCCAGCAGGCTGATCGCCTGGAGGAGGGTGGCTTGGTCGTCGTCGCCGACCAGGAAGCGGCGGAGCGCTTCGCGTCCCGCGTCGAGGCCCGTCTGGGGTAGATCCACCACGGGCTCTGTCCGATCTGTTGTTGCCGCCTTGGCACCCTAGCCACGCGGAGGCGGGGCCGGGCTCGGGTCAGGGGTGGAGGACGACCTTCACCATGCCGTCCTGCTTCTCCTGGAACTAACGGTAGGCGTCGGGGCCGGCGGAGAGGGTGAGGTGGTGGGTGGCGAAGTCCTCGACTCCGAGCGGTCGTCGTCGGTGAGAAGCGGGAGGATGTCGTCCCGCCTCGCCGGACGATGTCCACCGCGCTGTGCAGCGCGGCCAGCCAGTCGACGCCAGCGGTGCGCATCAGGAGCTCGTAGATGCCTCCCTTCGAGATGTCGGCGTAGGTGACCGCCTGGCAAGCGGTGGGCAGGACGTCGGAGAGGTAGAGGAACCGGGTCGTCGCCGCCGCCTTCGGCGCCGAGTGGGACCGGTAGGCCGCCGCCACACCGCGGTTCGCTCCGTCGCTTGTGCCGGTGGGGCTGCGCTCGATGACGCGACGCGATCTGTCGTTCGTCGCCTACTTGCATCGCGCCGCCCTGCCGATTGGCCTCTTCCCGACGCTGGGTCCTCGCTTCCTCCGGATCTACCTGTCTACCTACGCCGCTAGTCCGTTCGGGCTGGCCTATGTCGCCCTGGTGGACCAGAGACCGGTGGACTTCCTCGTCGGCTGCCACGACCACCGAGCGCACCGAACCACGTCGTGCGCCACTTCGGGCCGCGACTCGTGCTCGCCGGGGCGGCCGCCCTGACGAGGCGTCCACGGGTGGCATGGCGGTTCCTTCGCACCCGCAGCCGGGAGTTCCTACGCGCACTCGTGGACATGCTGCGTCGACGCGCCGAGGCGAGCGCGGCGTCGCATCGGCAGGTGGCGGTCCTGTCCCACCACGTGGCAGTGGCGGACGCCGTCCAAGGGGCCGGGGTGAGCAACCTCACGGAAGGGCGCGGCGTCGACATCTGGGCCATCGACGACACGCCCCACCTCCGTGATGCCTTGCGCGACGAGGCCCTGCACCAGCGCCGGTAGTGGGCCGTTGGGATCGCGCAGGGAGACGATAGGCGTGGGGTCGCCCTTCGATGTCGACGGGCCCGGCGGGGCCTCGTTCACCAAGACGGTCCACCAGGACCACCTTCACGTCGCCTTCGACGGCTGACGTCCGCTCCCGTGAGGGTGCTAGAGCGGGCAGAAGCCCACGAGACCGAGCAGTCCGTGGTGGGTGAACGTGGTCCACGCGGCGACGGTCACCGCGAGCAGGGAGGCCAGTCCGAGCAGGGGAACGGCCGCCATCGCCCGTGACGCCATGGTCGGCGACGGGGGTTCCCGGTCCAGCGCGGCAAGGCGATCCAGGATGGTGCAGCCGTGGGTGAAGGCGGGGATCGGACCGAGCATCGTGGCCGTCGCCTTCGCGAGTGCCGTGCGGACGAGCGAGCGCTCAGGTAGCGACGCCGCCGCGTCTTCGTCGGCCCACCGCTCGATGCCCAGGCGCAGCGCCTGGGCCGAGCGCTGCACGGGCCCGAACCGGCCAAGTGCCGCCTGGGCGGCGGCGGCCAGGGTGAGGTGCCGCTGGTGGTCGTGCTCGACGTGGCTGCGCTCGTGGCGGATGACGGCGTCGAGCTCGGCGTCGCTCAAGGTGGCGGCGAGGCCGTCGCTGATGACCACCTGGGGCGGAGCGCCGCACACCGCGTACGCCAGCGGTTCGTCGGTGGGCAGGCGGACGATCTCGACACCGTCGACCCGGCTGGTCGTGCCCAGCCAGCCGTCGACACGTACGGTCTCGAGCGCCGCCCGCGTGCGGCGGCGGGCCTGCCACATCCGTCCCTGGATCCAGCCGAACGAAAGGGCGCTCGCCCATCCGACGGGGGCGCCCCCGGGCAGGACCGGGCCGAAGAGCTCGTGACAGGCGGCCGCCGCATGCTCGATGCCGGCCGCCCGGAGCACCGTGGGCGCAGCGCTGAGGAGCAGGCCAGCCCGGACGGCCCACAACCCCAGCCACAGGGATGCTCGGTTCAGGCGCGTCCACTCGCGGGGTCGCAGCCGGTCCCAACGCCTCACCAAGGTGCCCGGGAGCACCAGCAGCCCGACGCCGGCGGCGACCAGCAGGGCGGTCATGAGCCGCCTGACGCCGAGCGCAGAGCGTCCCGGAGCTGGGCCCGCTCGCGCTCAGGCAACGCCTCGACGAAGCGGCTGAGCGCCGCCGAGTGGTCCCCCGCCGTGGCCAGGACCTCGCCCATGCGGAGGGCGGCCCGCTCCTCCCGGCTGAGGACCGGCCGGTAGGCGAAGGCACGTCCGCTGCGCTCGCGATCCACCAGACCCTTCTCCCAGAGCCGAACCAGGATCGTCATGGCGGTGGTGTACGCCAGCGTCCGGTCGGTCGAGAGGACGTCGTGCACGTCCCGCGGCGTCATCGGTCGACCCTGCGACCACAAGATCTCCAGGACCTGGTTCTCGAGCTCCCCGCTCGGAAGCTTCTTGCTCATGTCGTCACCACGCCGGGCAGCGTACCGAGGAGCCTCGATGTAGCGGGAACCCCTGCCCGGTCCCCCGTGTCGACAAACTACACCCTGTCGGAGATAGCCTCGGAGGGATGTCACGGAGCCGACGGCGGACCCTCCTGCGCGCGGCGGAGGTCGTTGCCATCGGCATCGTCGGGCTCATCCTCGTGTCGGCCGTCTTGCCCACGGACGCGCCGGCCTCGTACCGGGCGGTCGGCGACCCGATGGACCTCCCTCGCCGGCCCCTCGAGACCGTGTCCCGCCGGGAGTTCGACCGCATCCTCGTCGGGCTTCAGGGCAAACCGGTGGTCGTGAACATCTGGGCGTCGTGGTGCGCGCCCTGCCGTACCGAGATGCCGCTCCTGGAGCGGGCAGCACGCACGTACGAGGGACGCGTGACGTTCCTCGGCGTCGCGTCCCGCGACGACCGACAGGACGCGGCGGCGTTCCTGGATGACGTGGGTGTGACCTACCCCAACGTCTTCGACGTCTCGGGCGATGTGCGCTCGGCACTCGGCTTGCGCGGGTTCCCGACCACCTACGTGTTCGACGCCGCCGGAACGCTGGTCCACTCGATCGTCGGCGGCGTGTCGGAGCAGCAGCTGGCCGCCCAGCTCGAAGGGCTGACCTGACGATGCTCGACCTCGGCTTGCTCGTCACCCTGGTGGTCCTGTGGGCCGGCCTCGCGGCGGCGGCGCGGTGGCTGCCGATCACCTCCTACGAGCGGGCCGACGTGCTCGACCAGCTCTACGCCCCGGCCCTGGCCGGCCTCGTCGTGGGACGGCTGACGGCCGTCCTCCTCGACGACCCCGAGTCGCTCGGGTCGATCCGGGCCCTGCTGGTCGTCCGCAGCGGCGTCGAGTTCTGGGCGGGCGTGGCCGTCTTCTTCGTCCTGCTCCGACGGTCCGTCGGGCGGCGGCACCGGCGCCGCGCGCACGAGGCCCTCGCCGAGCTCGCGCCCTTCACCCTCTGGGGCTATGCCCTCTACGAGGCGACCTGCGGGCTCAGGGACGGCTGCTACGGGCCGGTCAGCTCCCTGGGCCTGACGCCTGACGGGCTGGCGGAGCGGCACTTCCCGATCGGGATGGCCGTCGGTGTGGCCGTCGCCGCGCTCGCACTTGGGGTGCGTCACCTGCGGGCGGTTCCCGCCGGCGACCGGCTGCTCCTCGCCGTAGGCGGCCTCGCCGCCATCCGGGCCGTCGCCGCGGTCTGGCTTCCCCACCTGGGTGCCGGGCTGACCCGCCAGCACGAGCAGTCCATCGCGGTGGCGGCAGCCGCCCTCGGGATCCTCGGGGTACGGGGCTGGCGTCGTGCCCGGCACCGGACCCGAACCACGCCGGAGAGCCCCCCCGTCCTCAAGGCGGGAGGCAGCGGTGGGTGACGTCCTCCTGCTGCCCTTGTTCGCCGTGGCGGCAGGCGTCATCTCCTTCTCCTCACCGTGCAGCCTGCCCCTCGTGCCCGGCTACCTCTCGTACATCTCCGCCATCCCCGTGGCGCACCTCGGCGAGCGAGAATCTCGCGCCACCACCCTGCGTGCCTCGCTGCTCTTCGTGGGCGGCTTCACGACCGTCTTCACGCTCCTCGGTCTGGGGGCCAGCGCGCTCGGGTCCCTGCTCCTCCGCAACCAGGACGAGCTGACCAGGTGGTTCGGAGTGGTCATCGTGCTCCTCGGGCTCTCGACGGTGGGGATCCTGAAGGTCCCAGGCCTGCACCGTGAGCGCCGCGTCGACCTGGCCCGCATCCCGCGGGGTCCGGCTTGGGCCTTCCCCCTCGGCATGGGCTTCGCAGCGGGGTGGACGCCGTGCGTCGGGCCGGTGCTCGCCACGATCCTCACCACGGCATCACTCAGCGGATCGGCGCTGTGGGGGGCTCTGCTGCTGGCGCTCTACTCCGCCGGACTCGGGGTCCCCTTCGTCCTGCTGGCCGTGGGATACCGGCGGGCCACCGGCTCGCTGGCGTGGCTCCGGCGCCGGAGCCGTGGGGTCGAGGTGGCCGGCGGCCTGCTGCTCGTCGCGGTCGGCCTGCTCTTCATGAGCGGACGCTGGGTCGAGATGTTCCGGCCCCTGCAGCGCTGGTTCGCCGAGTCGGGCTGGCCGCCCGTCTGACCGCCGTCACTACGACACGGCGTCGTAGGTAGTGTGGTCGCATGGCGAAGAAGCGCTCAGGTCCGACCCGCCGCAGGGGTCCGACGCCCCGCAATCCGCAGCGCAGGTCGAGCACCACGACGGCGGCGGCGGCGCAACCGTCGCCGAGCGGGCGGTACACGCCCAAGACGAAGGCCCGGGGACCCTTCCGGGCGTGTCGAGCGTCGCCGACCTCCGGCAGCGGGTCGAGAAGTGCGGCTGCCGCCTGACTACGACACAGTGTCGGAGATGAGTTACGGTCTGGGCGACGCGCTGGCCGACGACCGGAGGACCCCCCGATGCGCACCCGACTGTCACTGCTCGCCCTCGCTGTGCTGTCGCTGTTCGCTGCGGCGGCATGCTCGTCCGACGACGATCCGTCCACGGTGGAAGCCGGCGAGACGCAGGCTGCGGAGCACAACGACGCGGACGTGTCGTTCGCCCAGCAGATGATCCCGCACCACTCGCAGGCGATCGAGATGGCCCAGCTGGCAGCCGATCGAGCCGAGCGCCAAGAGGTCAAGGACCTCGCGGCACGGATCGAAGCCGCGCAGGGCCCTGAGATCGCCACCCTCGAGGGCTGGCTCGCCGAGTGGGGCGAGGAGCTTCCTGCGGACGGCGTGGACATGGACCACGGCCAGGACGGCATGGGCATGATGTCTGACGAGGACATGTCCATGCTCGAGTCGGCCAGCGGGGCCGAGTTCGATCGGCTGTTCCTCGAGATGATGGTCCGGCACCACTCGGGCGCCATCGAGATGGCCGAGGAGGAGCTGAGCGACGGCCAGCACCCGGGCGCGCTCGAGATGGCCCAGGAGATCAAGGATACGCAGGAGGCCGAGGTCGCCGAGATGGAGGCACTGCTCGCCGAGCTCGGTTCCTGACGACCGGGCGGTGACGGTGCCATGCCTGCCCCACGACCTCCGGTCCGCTGGGCCCGCTTCCTCGCCAGCCTGCTGGCGATCGGCCTGACCGGATTGGCCGTCGCGCTCATCGTCCCCCGCGTGGTGGCCGACCGGTCCTCCCCCGGGCCGGTCGACCCAGTGGTGAAGCCGGAGGAGATCGTGCACCTGCACGCGGTCGGCGTGAACCCAGGTGATGGTCTGCCCTACCTGGCGACGCACACGGGCGTGATGACCTACGACGAATCCGGAAAGCTGGTGCGGGTCGCCGACCGCTACCAAGACACGATGGGCTTCGTCGTCATCGGGGACGACCGCTTCCTCGCCAGCGGGCACCCCGATCTCCGTGAGGACGCACCGTCGTCGCTCGGGCTGGTGCTATCCGACGACGCCGCCCGCTCGTGGCAGCCCGTCTCTCTCCGCGGCGACGCTGACCTCCACGCCATCGTCCTGGCCCACGGCAAGATCTTCGCGGCCGACGCCACCAGCAGCCAGATCCTGGTGAGCGAGGACGAGGGACGACGCTGGGAGCGCCGCGGCACGGCCGACGTCGCGACGCTGGTGGTGGATCCAACCGACCAGTACGTGCTGGTCGCCGCCGACCACGCGGGCCGACTCCAGCGCAGTGGCGACGGAGGACGGACGTGGCAACCCATCAAGGGACCCTTGGTCACGTCGCTGGCCTGGGACGGCAAGGCTGGACTGGTCGGGGTCGGGTCCGACGGCGCCGTCTACTCGAGCGACGACGGCGGAGCGACGTGGCGCCCGACGGGAGGCCTGGGCGGATCCGGACCGGTGATCACTGCCGCCGACGGCACGGTGTGGGCAGCGACCGAAGGCGGCCGGTTCCTCCGATCCGAAGACGGTGGGACGACCTGGATGCCCTACCGGGCGCCAGGATCGTGACGGCGATGACCTCGATCGCCCAGCTCCGGTGACGCGGGCGCTGCCCGGCGGCATCTACCGGCTGACGATCGGTGAGGAGACGATCTACGGCTTCGCGACGACGTTGCCGCCGCGCCACTGCCGAGACGTGCTCGAAGGCCTGCCCGACACCGGCCACGTCGTGCGGCTGCATCACGGGCTCGGCGACCACGACGGTCACCGGTCGCCCCAGACGCTTCGCTAGTTCTCGAGACCTCCCGGCGGGGTCAGCGCTTGCTCTTGTGGATCACGATCGAGCCGTTGGCCAGCGCCGTCGTCGGGGCATCGCCGGTCGCCGCTCCGATCTGGTTGTCGTACACGAGAGCGCCCGTGGAGTCCCAGATCTTGATGCGGATGCGGTCGAGCCCGTCGCCGCCGGTCAGGTGCCCGTCGGTTGCCGTGAGCATGAAGCCGTAGCCGTCGACGCCGTTCAGCGTGCCGGTGCCCTTGTACTGGGCGCGAGCACCCGCGATGACGAGCCACTCGTAGGAGCCCGAGTGGAAGTTGAGGCCCGCTGCGAGGAGCTGGAACTGCGTGTTCCCCGTCGGGACCGAAGCGCCCTTCTTGTACTGCGACACGAAGCCGAACCGTGCCGGGCCGCTGACCTCGGGCTGTGCCACGACGGCGCCCACGGGTGACTCGAACCAGCCGCCGCCCGTCACGAAGCCGGCGCTCGGATCGAACACGACGACGACGTGCTCGACCTCGTGCACGCCACCCGTCGTGTCGCTGACGGAGGTGATCACCGTGTACACGCCGGGAGCGGTGTAGGTGTGGCTCGTGTCGAGGCTTCCGGGCGCCGTCGTCCCGGTGCTCTGGCCGTCACCCCAGTCGATGCCACCGGAGGCGAACCCGCTCCCGCCGAAGACCACGCACATCGACAGCGACGAACCGACGGGCATGGGATCGCTCGCCAGCGTCGAGCCGGCGCACACGACCTGGGTGGCGAGCGGAGCGGGATCGTCGCCGTCGAGGATCCCGTCGCCGTCGGTGTCGTCATCGAGCGGGTCGCACCCGAGGGTGATCTCCATGCCGTCGAGCAGGCCGTCACCATCGGTGTCGTCGTCCAGCGGGTCGGTGCCGTGCACGAAGAGCTCGTCGTGGTCGGAGAGCCCGTCGCCGTCGGTGTCGGCCGCCGCCGGGTCGCATCCGAGGAGCAGCTCGAGGAACGTGATCAACCCGTCGCCGTCGGGGTCGTCACCCAGGCCGCCGGTGAGAAGCCCGAGGAGCTCGGGGCTCAGCCCGCCGCCACCGGAGGGGTCGTCCCAGGGCGTGCAGCCGCACTGGTGGATGTAGGCGAGCAGTCCGCCGTCGCTGCCGCCCCCGCCGCTCCCCCACACGTGCTCCACGATCTGCGGGATGCCGTTGCCGTCGGGGTCGTCGGGCCCGCACCCGCACAGATGCCAGAGGTACTCGATGAGCGTGCCGTAGCCGCTGCCGCCGTGGAGGCCGGGGTCGTAGAGGCCGCCGAAGTACCAGTGCTCCACGATGTCCGGGACCCCGTTGCCGTTCGTGTCGTCGTCCAGGTCGACCGTGCACCCGCAGGCGGCGTGGACGATCCGGAGCAGCCAGACCCCGTCCCCCTCGCCGTCTCCGTCGCTGTCGGCCACGAGCGGGTTCGTGCCGACGAGGACCTCTACCCGGTCCCCGACGCCGTCCCCGTCGCTGTCGGCGTCGTGCGGGTCGCAGCCCAGCCAGATCTCGATCACGTTCGTGAGGCCGTCGCCGTCGATGTCGTCGTCGCAGGCATCCCCCACGCCGTCCCCGTCGAGATCCTCCTGCGTGGGGTTGGGGTCGTCGACGCAGCTGTCTGCGGCATCGGCCACGCCGTCCCCGTCGCTGTCGGCCGGGGCGGCCGCGGTCCCGTACCACTCGGGGTAGAAGACCCGCAGCCCGGTGTTGGTGATGTTCGCCTGGCCGCCGGTCAGCGCCCGCACGAACAGGTCGGCCACGCCACCCGCCCAGGCGATCTCGGAGCCGTCCGGTGACCAGGAGTAGCCCCTCGAGCCGAGGCTGAACGGGTAGGTCGTGACCGAGAGGTTCGTCACCGAGACCCGGCTCAGGAGGCCGGACGACGGAGAGAAGGTGATGCCCGAGCCGTCCGGCAGCCACTCGACCCTGCTCTTGGGCGCCCCGTCGGTCGTGAGCTGCTGCGGGCCGGCCGCGGGGTCGTCGAGATCGAGGACGAAGAGGTCCTGCGTCGCCGGTGAGGTCGAGGAGTCGGTCGACAGGAAGGCCAGCAAGCTGCCGTCGGGGGACCACGCCGGGTCGCCTTCCTGGCGAGGCCCGCCGCCCGAGGTCATGGAGCCCGTGAGGTTGGCGAGCCCCGTGCCGTCGGGGCTGATGATCGAGACGTCGTACCCCGTCCCCGTGCCGTTGAAGGAGGAGAAGGCGATCAGCGCGCCGTCACCTGACCAGTCGGTCCCGTTGATCGAGGTGCCGGTGTGCACCGTGGTCGACGCTCCGCTGCCGTCGCTGTTGGTGATGCGCAGCGCCGTGCTGTCCTGCACGTACGCGATCCGCGTTCCGTCCGGCGACCAGGAGCCGTGGCTCTCGGTCCCCGGGTCGGAGGTGAGCTGCACCGGGTCCGTGCCGTCGGGCGCGATCGTCCACAGATCGAGGTGGGGGTACGTGGCGCCGTCGGTCGCGAAGACGATCCGGTCGCCTGCTGGCCCACTCGGCCCACCCCCTGCCAGGCCCCGGACGAAGACGTCGTGGGCGCCGTTGGCGTCGTCGGCGACCAGGTTCGTCGCTGCGGAGTCGAAGGCGACGACGGAGCCGTCGCCGCTGATCACCTGGTTCCCAACGGGCGCGTTCGGGAACGAGCCGTCGGTGGCGACGCTCACGTGCTCGGTGGTGCCGTCGACCCGGTCGCGGACGAAGACGTCCGAGGCGCTGTTGGTGTCCCCGGGCGCGAGGTTGCTGGCCAGCGAGCTGAACGTGACGAAGCGGGCGTCGTCGCTCAGGCCCCGCATGAGGCTCGGGAAGCTGCCCGAGCTGCCGGGCACGCCGGCATCGTTGGCGCTGATCAGCTCGGTCGTCCCGAGGAGCCGATCCCGCAGGTACACCTGGTAGCCGCTCGCTCCCGCCACGACGTCGCTCGAGTTGGAGCCGAATGACACGTATCGGCCGTCGGGGGTGATGGTGGGCCCGGTTGCGCCGCAGCACGTGGTCAGCTGCCCGTCGGTCTCGCTCAGGCTGACGCGGGTCGTCTCGGAGGTTCCCCGGTCGTGAACGAACACGTCGCGCCAGCCGTTGGTGTCGTCGGCCACGAGGTTGGGTGCGTCGGACTCGAAGAACACGAGCGAGCCGTCGGCGCTGATGCGGGCCATCTGGCTCCCGCCCAGTGCCTGCGCCCCGGCCGTGGACACGCTCACCCGCTCGGTGGTCCCCAGCTGCCGGTCCCGCACGAAGATGTCGGTGACGCCGTTGGTGTCGCCTGCGACAAGGTTCGTCGCATACGAGTGGTACGCGACGAAGCGCCCGTCGGGCGTGGCCGTGCCCCAGGCGCTGAGGTTGCTGCCGAGGCTCCCTGCGGTGGAGAGGCTCACGAGCTCGGTCGTGCCCAGCTGGCGGTCCCGCACGAAGACGTCCATGGTCCCGTTCGTGTCCCCCGCCACCAGGTTGGCGGCGTTCGAGTTGAACACCACGAAGCGACCGGTGGCCGAGATGGTGCTGCCGTTGCTCGTGCCGCTGCCCACCCCGCCGCCGGTGCTGATGCTGACCAGCTCGGTGGTGCCGGTCTCAAGGTCGCGGACGAACACGTCGCTCGACCCGTTCGTGTCGTTGGGCACGAGGTTGCTGGCCGACGACGTGAAGGTGACGAAGCGCCCGTCGCCGCTGATGTCGACGTTCCCGCCGAACATCCCGCTGTCGCCGTTGCCCTGCACCTCGTCGCTGTCGACGCTGACGAGGCTGTTGCCAGGCGGGAGCGCAACGGCGCCGCCCGCCACGCCCACCGCGCCCACGACGACCGCCTGCCCGACCAGCGCCAGCACGACCGCGGCCGCCGTCGTCCCACGTATCCGTCCCATGTCGCCCCCCTCGCCCACTTCCTCGAGCTCAGGTGTACGAGTCGGGAGCAAAGGCCGAGCAAAGCGCCCCGCCCTGGGCGGTCCTAGGATGGCCAGATGGACGGGGACGGGGCGTGGGCGCGCCTCTCGTCGCCGCGGATCGAGGTGCTCGGGCCACCGGTGATCGCTTGTGGCCCGACGCGGTCCACGGTGCGGGGTCATCCGGCTCGCCTCCTGGTCACCCTCGTCGCATCGACCGGACCCTGCCCGCTCGACCGGTTGGCTGAACGCCTGTGGGGCGACGACCCGCCGCCGAGCTACCGGGCCGCCCTCCACGTGCACCTCGGTACGCTCCGCCGGACGCTGACGGCCAGCGGCGAGGGGTGCGCGATCGTGCGAGCCGACGGTGGCTACGTCATCCGCCGGGACGGCTGGGAGGTCGACGCCGACGTCGCGCTCGACCTCCTCGCCGCTGCCCGACGACAGCTCGAGCGGGAGCCGGCGGCCTGCGTGCGGCTCGCCGAGGCCGCGCTGGGGCTGTGGCGGGGCGTGCCCTTCGCGGTCGAAGGCGACGTCGTCGACGTGCCCTCCTGGCACCAGCTCGAAGCAGCTCGGCGAGACGCCGAGGAGCTGCGCGTCGAGGGGCTGCTGCACCTGGGCGACCTGGCGCGCGCCGAGTCTGCCGCGCTCGCCTACGTGGAGGCGGAGCCGCTGCGCGAGAACCGCTGGGGCCAGCTGCTGCGCGCCCGCTACCACGCAGGCCGCACTGCGGACGCGCTCGCGACCTACCAGGAGGCCCGCCGCGTGCTCGTCGAGACCCTGGGCATCGAGCCCGGCCGCGACCTGAAGGACCTCGAAGCGGCCGCCCTCACGCACGACCTCGCCCGCCTGCGCCTGAACGACGTGACCGACGAAGCGGTGGTCGGCCCACCCTCGGTGGCGGGTCCGCTCGTCGGGCGGGACTGGGAGCTCGAGCGCGTCGCCGCCGCCTTGGCCAACGGACACCGCGTCGTCCTGCTAGGGCCGCCGGGCGTGGGGAAGACGCGCCTGGCCATCGAAGTCGCCCGGCGGCTGGGAATCGAGGCCGTGGCCTGGGTCGACCTGCGCGACGTGCGAGCAGGTGCACCGGCACGAACCTGCGACGGGCTCGTGCAGTGGGGACGCCGCCACCCCGGCGGGCTGATCGTCCTCGACAACGCCGAGATGGCCAGCCTCGACGCAGCGGCCACCATCCGCTCCCTCGCCGCACAGTCGGCCGACGTCCGCGTCCTCGCCACGAGCCGCGTGCCGCTCGATGCGCAGGTCCAGGTCGAGCTCGTGCAGCCCTTGGAGGTGCCGAGCCCAGGCTCGACCGACGACGAGATCGAAGCGGCGCCGGCGGTCCAGCTCCTCCGAGCCGCGCTCGACGAGCTGGCCCCGATGGCATCGCTCGACGCCGCCGCGGCGGACCAGATCGTGCGGCGAACCGGTGGCCTGCCCCTCGTCCTGCGGTTGAACGCGGCGGCGGCCCGTGCTCTGCCCGTCGACGCCCTCGTTGACCGCTCCCCGTCGATCGCCCACGACGAGATCGGCCAGGCGACGATGGCCCTCCTCGCCCTTCTCAAGGAGGAGGTCAAGGAGGCGTTCCTCGACCTGTGCGTGCTCGGCGGTGCCGTCGACGTCGACTTGGGGGCTCGGGTGACCGGGATGGAGCCGGACCGGTTCTTGGAGGCCATCCCCGAGCTCGTCGACCACGGCCTCCTGCAGGCGCGCCCCGACGAGCTCCTTCCGTACTCGGTGCTGGAACCCATCCGGGAGGTCGTCGAACGGCGGGACGAGGCGGAGCGGCAGCGACGCGTGATGGACCGTTGTGCCGACGCCTGCATCGAACGCGCCCGGCTGGCCAACGCGACAGGTGACACGGCCGACCGGGGCCTCGAACGGCAGCTCGCCGCGGATCTGCCCCGCTGCTGGCAGGCGCTCCGCCACCTCGCCAGCACCGGCGACGCCGAGCGAGCGCTGGCTCTCGTCAACCGGTTGGAGATGCCGCTCTACGTCCTCGGCTGGTGGACGGAGAAGATCGAGCTGTTCGATGCTGCGCTGGCGATCGAGGGGCCGCCCTCGGCGATGCGGGCACGAGCGCACGCGTTCCGGTCCCGTCCCGGGCCGATGCACCAGTTCGACCTGGCCCACGCAGAGCGGGCCGAGGCCATGGCAACCGCGCTAGGCGAGCCCCGGCTCGTCGCCTACGCGAGGCACATGCGCTCGATCGGCTGCTGGTGGCTCGGGCGCACCAGCGAGGCGATCGACTTGGCCGCCGAGGCGGCCAGGACCTTCGCAGCGGCCGGTCGCCTCAGGGAGTGGGCCGAGGCTGAGAAGTTCCTGGGCGTGGCGCTGGTGCTCGACGGCGCCGCCGAAGAGGGTCTGCGCATCCAGCAGGAGGTCCTGGCCGTCGTGCGTCGAGAGCTCGGAAGCTCGTTCCACATCGCCCACAACCTGGCCTACCTCGGTCACTGCCAGCGCCTGCTCGGCGACGACTCCGCCGCGCTCGCGGACTGGAGCGAGGCGCGCGAGCTGTGTGCGCGGGTCTCCAACCGTGGCACGGCGATCCACATCAACATCGGCCTGGGTGAGATCGCGGCCGACCGCGGCCAGCACGGTCCCGCCCTCGAGCACGCAGGTGCTGCCCACGAGCTGGCCCGTGCGTCGCGGGCCGCCGGCTACGAGCCGTGGGCTTGGACCTTGGCGATGCGGGCGCACGCGCTGCGCGGCGATCTTGGTTCAGCCGTCACCTGCGCGCGGCGAGCAATGGAGGGCCTCGCGGGGGCCCCGCCGGGCGAGGCGGTCCGGCTGGCGGCGGAGCTCGCCCGCCTCGCGGTCGGGCAGGGGGACCTGCCGACCGCGGCCCGCCTGCTGGGCGTGGTGGCCGCCACGCCCGACCGTCGGGAGCTGCCGTTCCCTTCCCCCCGCGAGGCGGAGCGCCTCCGGTCCACCGAGGAGGCGGTGAGCGCCGGGCTCGGCTGGTCGGTGGCGGAGCACCTCGAGCGCGGTCGGCGATGCAGCGTCGCGGAGGCAGCTGGCGACCTGCTCGCTCGCTTCGCCTGAGTGGCCGACCGCGATCCGCTTCATCACCGCCTCCTCCGGATTGCAGTAGGGGCAACGCCGCCGATCAGCCGCGAGCGACGACGCACTCGATCGTGAAGCTCATCGGGAAGCCGTTGGGCGTTCTGTGGGGCGGCATCCGTTCGAACAGACCGTCCCGGCACGTCGCCCGGGCGTCCTCAGGAAGCGGATCGATGGCCCGGAGGCCCCCGCCTATCGTCCCGATCCAGCTCCACCATGCCTGCTCATCCGGGAACACGAGCTCGAGCGGGCCTTCGTGCCGCTCGATGTCGGTGAAACCCGGCGTCGGCGAGGATCTTGGGAAGGTCGATCGGGCGGCGCGGGCTGGCCGCGGTGGAGCGGAGGTGGGGCCAGGGCCTCGTACCCGTCCGCGGTGAACGCCCATCGGGGGTCGGCGCTCACGTCGAGCTGGATGCCGATCCTCCCGCCCGAGCGGAGCACCCTGTGCAGCTCCCCGGCGGCGGCAGCGGGGTCGGGGAGCTGGCCGATCGCCTGCGAGCACCTCCCCACGTCGAACGACGCAGCCGCGATCGCGAGCCGCTGCGCGTCAGCCACGAGCAGCATCGAGCGTGGCGCCGCCGTCGGCGGGACGGCTGCGTCGGGCCTCGGATCGGCGCCTGCGCGCGGCATGCGATAAGCACCTGGCGTCGAGCTGCTCCACCTCACAGGTGTGAGTGGCGGCGCCTCACCAATGAAGGAGACCAGCAACGATGTCAGCGTTCGACGCCGAGTACGAGCCGAGCCCCTGGGAGCCCATCAGCCAGGAGGTAGAGCTCTACGAGCGCTCCGACGGTGCCGCCCCGAGCGAGCTGGTCGGTGACCAGTGGGTGATCCTCTGGACGCTCGGCGCCAAGTCGGGCAAGGTGCGCAAGACCCCGCTCGTCCGCATCGCAGACGACGAGGGCCGGTACGCCGTGATCGGCTCCCAGGGGGGCGCCCCGACCAACCCCAAGTGGGTCCACAACCTGCGGGCCCACGCGGTCGCCCGCCTCCAGGACGGTCCCGACCTCCACGACTTCGCCGTGCGGGAGGTCGTCGGCGACGAGAAGGCGACGTGGTGGGCTCGGGCGACCGCCGTGTGGCCCGCCTACGACGACTACCAGGCCGCCACCGATCGGGAGATCCCCCTGTTCGTCCTGGAACCCGCCAGCTGAGCAGGCGCGAGGCGGCTGCGGGCGGCCCGCACCGGGCCTCCAGCGCGTCGGGGAGAGCCGGACCGGTGAGGGCGCCCGCCCAGGCTACGTGCCCGTCCGGTCGGACGAGGACGGCGTCCGGCGGATCCCCACTGGCGCACGGGGTCTCCCTCATCGCCCATGGCGTACGGTCCGGGCCGTGGAGCAGCGGGTCAGCCTCATCACCCTCGGCGTGCAGGACCTGGCGCGGTCGCTGCGGTTCTACGAGGCCCTCGGGTGGCGCGCGCAGGTGGTGGAGGAGACGGCATTCTTCCAGGCCGGGGGACTCGCCGTGGTGCTCTGGAGCCGGGCCGCGCTGGCCGCTGACTCGGGGATCGACGACGACGGGTCGAGCTTCGGCGGGATCGTGCTGGCCCACAACGTCCGCCGCCGCTCTGAGGTCGACGACGTGGTCCGCCGCGCGGCGAAGACCGGCGCCGTCGTCACCCGACCGCCGGGGGACACCTTCTACGGCGGCTACGCGGGCTGCTTCCGGGACCCTGACGGGCACGTCTGGGAGGTCGCCCACAACCCCGGCTTCCCGCTCGACCAGCGCGGTGACCTCACCGTGCCGCCACTGACCGGCTAGAGAGGGCTGAGTCCGCCCCCCACGAGGAAGGGATGTCGCATGCCCGTCACCGATCCTGGACCCAAGCCCAACGTGTTCGACATCGAGCAGGCCACGCTCGACAACGACGCCTACCGCCGGGTGGCGTGGACGGGCAGGTACCTCCAGGTCACGCTCATGTCCATCCCGGCGGGATCGTCGATCGGGCTCGAGGTCCACCCCGAGACCGACCAGTTCCTGCGCCTGGAGTCAGGGCGAGGTCGGTGCGTCATGGGACCGGCCGAGGACGCCCTCGACTTCGAGCAGGACGTCGAGGACGACTGGTCGATCCAGGTACCGGCCGGGGTCTGGCACGACGTGATCAACACAGGTGACGAACCGCTGAAGCTCTACGCGATCTACGCACCGGTGCACCACGCCCAGGGCATCGTGCAGGCCACCGCCGAGGACGCCGAGCGCGACGAGGAGTCAGGCGCCGACGAGCCGCCCGAGTGGACCGTGCAGCCGGGCACCGGCAAGCCCGACCTGAAGGCCGACTGACGCTGGGGTGACGGCCAGGGCCGTCGACCTGGCCGCCCTTGCCCCGTAGCATCGCCGTCGGATCCTCCTCGAGGCCTGGAGGTCGGCGATGGGATCGTTGACGACCGACTACCTGGTCGTGGGCGCGGGCGCGATGGGCATGGCCTTCACCGACGCGCTCATCGACCACGCGGACGTGCACGTGACGCTCGTCGACCGACGCCCCGCCGCCGGCGGCCACTGGCACGATGCCTACCCCTTCGTGCAGCTCCACCAGGCGTCGCTGTTCTACGGCGTGGCGTCGACCGAGCTCGGCCATGGGGCCGTCCAACGGACCGGTCCGGAGACCGGGCTCCAGGAACGGGCTCGCCGCGCGGAGGTGGTGGCCTACTACGACGACCTGCTGCTCCGGCGCTTCATCGGCTCGGGGCGCGTCACCTTCCTGGGGGCCAGCGAGCACCACACCGACGGCACCACCGACCTCGTGACGTCGCTGGTGTCAGGCGAGACGGTGGAGGTCGACGTCCGGCGGCGGGTGGTCGACGCCACCTACCTCGCACCCACCATCCCGGCGACGACACCGCCGCCGTTCGGGGTCGCCGCCGATGCGGCCGTCGTCCCCGTGAACGAGCTGGGCCGCATGACGCAGGCGGCGGAGCGCTACGTGATCGTCGGCTCCGGCAAGACAGCCACCGACGGCATCGTCTGGTTGCTGACCAACGCCGTACCGCCCGACCGCATCACCTGGGTGCGTCCGCGCGACCCCTGGATGCTCAACCGCGCCGTCATCCAGCCCGATCCGGCCGTGGCGTTCGGCACGATGGCGGACACGATGGCGGCGGCCGCCGAGGCCGACTCGATCGACGACCTCTTCCTGCGCCTCGAGGCGGCAGGGGTGATGCTCCGCGTCGACCGCGACGTCCTGCCCACGATGGCCAAGACCCCCACCCTCGGCGAGTGGGAGCTCGAGCTCCTGCGGAGCATCGAGGACGTCGTCCGCCTCGGGCTCGTCGATCACGTGACCGGGGACGAGGTCGTCCTCGATCGTGGCTCGATCCCCCTCGGGCGGCGCGATCTCGTGGTGCACTGCGCCGCGTCCGGGCTGCCGTACCCACCGCTGGTCCCCATCTGGGGGCCCGACCGGATCCGGATCCAAACCATCCGGACCGGGTTCCCGTGCTTCTGCGCCGCGCTGGCCGGCTACGTGGAGGCCACGCGCGACGACGACCGCGAGCGCAACCGGGTCTGTCCGCCCAACTTCTTCTCCAACACACCGCTCGACTGGGCCCAGATGCAGGTCCGGGGCACCCTCGCCGCGCGCACCTACGGCGCCGAGCCCGACATCAACGCATGGGCCAACGGCTGCGCTCTCAACCCGGCACGCCTCGACCCGTCGCGCCGCGACGACCCCGCGGTGCAGGCCGCAGCGGCCCGCCTCTCGGAGCACGCTGAAGCAGGGCTGGCTCGGCTGGCCGCCCTCGGCGGGCCTCAGCCGGCGACGTAGGCGGCGAGGTGCTCGCCGGTGGACACGGTCAGCCGCCGCTGGGGCCCTCCCCTTCGTGGTGCTGGCCATCTGGTCTCCGCTTCTCACCTGGGGCGCCGGCGGGGGTGAAGAGGGCGGGGGTGCCGCCGCTGTGCCAGAAGACGACGGTGTCGCCCTCGCCCCATCGACCATCGCGGGCGTGGCCGAGGAGGCCGGCGAAGCCCTTGCCGCTGTAGGTGCGGTCGAGCACCCAGCCGCCGTGGCGGGCCGCCCACCAGATCGCCTCGTCGCCCTCGGAGGTCGGCACCTCGTAGCCGGGGCCGACCCACCGACCGTCCACCTCAACGTCGGCCGGGTCGACCCGGACCGGTGAGCCGAGGTGCGCGAGGGTCTGGTCGGCCAGTGCGGCCAGGTACTCGACGGAGAGGGCGACGTCCTTGGCCACCGCGATGGCGAGCACCGGAGGCGCCGGTCGGCCCGACGCCCGGGCGAGGGCCTGGCCGGCCAGCAGGCCGGCGTGGGTGCCGCCAGAGGAGGACGTGTGCACGACCGCCGCCACCGGCGCGGTGAGCTGGTCGAGCAGCTCGGCGTAGGCGGCCGCGAACGCAGACGCGCCCACGGGGGTGCTGCCCCCGATCGGGATGAGCGCTGGGGTCCGCCCGGTGGCCCGCAGCTCGCCGAGGAGCGCCTCGGAGGTGGCGGTCAGGTCGCCCCAGTCGTGGGTGCCGGCGAAGTGGAGGGTCGCTCCGAACAGGTCCATGAGCAGCTGGTTGCCGCTGAGGGCCGGCGGCGGGTCGCCACCGAGGACGAGGTGCACGTCGAGCCCGAGGCGGGCGCCGGCGGCGGCGGTCATCCGGCAGTGGTTCGACTGGCCACCGCCCACGGTGACGAGCACGTCGGCGCCGGCCGCCAGCGCCTCCGCGCACAGCGGCTCGAGCTTGCGGGCCTTGTTCCCGCCCAGGCCCAGACCGGTCAGGTCGTCCCGCTTCACCAGCAGCGACGCCCCGCCCGGCAGGGGGACCGGGGACCGGTCGGTCGGGGTGGGGAGGAGCGCGAGCGAGACGTCGATGGGCCTGATCATGCCGCACCGCGGGCCGCCTCGGTGCCCGCGAGGTCAGGGCTGGCCGGGTCGAGCTGGCACCGGCGGAGGTCGAGCCGCCGGTCGCCCGCCGCCTCGACCAGGCAGCCGGATCCCTCTGCCTCGACCTCCACCGAGTCGAGCGAGCGGAGGACCTCCTCCACCAGCCGGGGCCCCAGCACCTCGACGAGCGGTCCCCGCTCGAAGTGCACGGCGTCGCCCCGGAGCGGCCGTCCGGCGGCGGCCTCGGCGCCGAGCACGATCGTCGCCCAGTCGACCCGCCCCACCGACCGCCACGCCCTGTCCCACCGCTCGAGCTGGCGCAGCCATGCCTCGAGACGGTCCGGATCGCCCACCGGGCCGTCGTAGGCCTGGCCGCGGAGCAGTGGCGGGACGGTGGCCACCAAGGTCAGGGAGCCGGCCGGTGCCGAGAGCGCCTGCAGATCGGCCATCACCGAGTCATGGGCGGCCACCCATTGCGGGTCCCCCGGCACCACCCACTCGCTGGTCCCCGGGTAGCGGTGCTCGCTCAGTGCGCCGAGCGTTGCGACCACCATGACGACCCGGGGGCGGACCTGGTCCAGCACCTGGGGCCAGGCACGGTCGGGCGAGGGGCACTGGCGGGTGTCGAGCTCGAGCCCCGTCCCCCAGCGGGCCTCGTCGGTGGGCGGGATCGGGCACCCGGTCCGCCCGGCCCAGGTGACGTGCAGGCGGTCCTCGCCGGCGGCGTCGAGGGCAGCGGCGACCTCCATGGAGGACGAGTCCCCGACCACCACCACCGAGATCCGGTCGTCCTGCTCGAGCTCGCGGAGGACCTCGGCGAGGTCGTCGGCGAGGGCAGCGGAGTCCGTCGGGGAGGCGTCCCAGAGGTGCTCGGTGACCAACGTGGCGTCGGCCACGACCCGGCTGAGGATGGGGTCCGGGGCGAGGTCGACGACCAGGAGCGGGACATCGGGCAGGTCGCCGAGCCGGTCGGCGAGCAGGGCCTCAGCCGTGTCCAGCGCCTGCTTGCCCCGACGGATCTGCTCCGCCTCGTCCGGGCCTGCGGTGCCGATGAGCTCGAGGGGGGCGCGGTCCTGCGCGGTCAGCCCCATGACGACCAGGTCGGGGGGATCCGTCCGCACCGGCTCGACGAGGTCCTGGAACGACCGGCACCCGGGGCTCGGCGCATCCGGGACGAGCGCGGGGCAGCCGGACTGGACGTAGGAGCGGACCCGCAGCTCGAACCCGGCCGGGGCGGCGCTCCTCACCCACGAGTCCACCGTGGCGCTCCCGCCCACGACGGTCACGTCGACGACGGGGGCCTGGTCGATCGCGAGGTGCGCCGCCCCGGTGGGCTCGAACCGGGTGGACGGGGCGGGGCCGGCGACGAGGGCGAGGGCCACGACGGCGGCGCCCCCCGCCGCCAGCGACAGCCGTCCTGGCTGGCCCTGGAGCCGCGCCCCCCGGCGGATCGGGTCCTCCAGGAGCCGGGCGGACACGAGGGCCAGCGCCGCCGTCGCCGCCAGTCGGACGACGACGAGGGACGGTCCCCCGAGCCCGGTCCGCTCCTCTGTGAGCAGGAGGAACAGGGGCCAGTGGTACACGTAGGCCCCGTAGCTGCAGCGTCCGATGCCGACGAGCGGCCCGGCCCGGGCTACGGCGCGCAGCGGCCCCCGCACGGTGGCGCCGGCGATCACGGCCGCCGAGAGCAGGGAGGTGGCCGGGAGCCCTCCGTCGTAGAGCCAGCTGCTGCCGACCGACGTGCCCGCCACCAGCAGCCCCAGCCCGGCGGCGGCCGCCAAGCCGGCCCCGGCCAGCCCGGCCTCCTGCCGGCCGGAGCGCCGGGGTCGCCCGAGGGGGAGGGCCAGCCCGAGGAGCGACCCGGTGAGCAGCTCCGGCGCCCGCGTGTGGGTGCCGTAGTAGGCGAGGTCCGCATCGGAGAGCACCGACGCGACCGTCCCGGCGACCGCCAGGAGGACGAGCGCGGCCGCCAGCGCCCGGCGCCCCCACCGCAGCGCGGCCGCGGTGAGGAGCGGGAACAGCAGGTAGAACTGCTCCTCGATCGAGAGCGACCAGAAGTGCAGCACGGGGCTCGGCCCCGAGGTGAAGAGGTCGGCGTAGCTGGTGTCTCCGACGGCGAACCGCCAGTTGGCCACGTTGGTGAGCGCCGCGACCAGGTCGCCGGGCACGGCTCGGCCCGGGTAGGCGTCGGTGGCCGCCACCAGCGCGCCGACGAGCACCAGCCCGGCCAGCGACGCCGGAGCGAGCCGGCGGACGCGACGCACCCAGAACCGCCGCAGCGCGATCGAACCGGTGGCGGCGTGCTCGCCCACGAGGAGCTGGGTGATCAGGTAGCCCGAGAGCGTGAAGAAGAAGGACACCCCGAGGAAGCCGCCTCCGAACCCGGGGACCTCGGCGTGGAAGCCGAGCACGAGCAAGAGGGCCACGCCGCGGAGGCCGTCGAGCGCCGGCTCGTGGGGTAGGCGGCGGGCATGCACGCCGGGAAACTACGTGGCCGGCGCCCCGACGGGGCAACACGCCGAGCCACGCGCCGGCGGCACCTAGGGTGCCGGGCAGGGAGCTCCGCGCGTGGGAGGACGAGCACGATGACGCACCGCACCGGTGGCCTGTGGTTCGAGGAGATGACGCCTGGGCTCGTCATCCAGCACGCCATGACGAGGACCGTGACCGAGACCGACAACACGCTGTTCTCGGTGATGACGATGAACCCGCAGCCGCTCCACCTCGACGAGACCTTCGCGGCCGAGACCGAGTTCGGCACCCGGGTGGTGAACAGCCTCTTCACCCTGTCGCTGCTGGTTGGGATGTCGGTGTACGAGACCACCCTCGGCACGACGGTGGCCAACCTCGGCTTCGAGGAGATCGCCTTCCCTGCGCCGGTCATCCCGGGGGACACCCTGCACGCAGAGACCGAGGTGCTGGCGAGCCGACCGTCGTCGTCTCGACCGGGGCAGGGGATCGTCACGCTCGAGCACCGCGCCTTCAACCAGCGCCACGAGCTGGTGGCCCGGTGCCGTCGCGCGGCGCTCATGAAGGGCCGCCCCACGTGATCCGCTGGAGGAGCATGCTCTTCGTGCCCGCCAACCGGCCGGAGCTGGCGGCCAAGGCTCCCCGCAGCGCACCGGACCTCGTGGTCCTGGACCTCGAGGACGCCGTCCCGCCCCTCGAGAAGGTGGCCGCCCGAGACGGGCTGGTCGACGCCGTCGAGGCCGCCGGCGGTGCCGGAACCGCGGTGGCGGTGCGGGTGAACCCGGTCGGCTCCGACTGGTTCGACGACGACCTGCGGGCCCTGCCCGTCGGGGTCGCCGCCGTGGTCGTCCCGAAGCTCGACACGGCTGAGGCGGCGGCGCGTGCTCGCTCGGCAGAGGTGCCGGTGGTGGCCGGCATCGAGACCGTCCGGGGCGTGGCCACCGCGGAGCGGTGGCTGACCGGCGACCTCGCCGCCTGCTACTTCGGGGCCGAGGACTACGTGGCGGACCTCGGCGGGGTGCGGACCCCCGGCGGCGCGGAGGTGGCCACCGCCCGGGCGCTCGTCGCCATGGCGGCCCGGCTGGTCGGCGTGCCCGCCCTCGACATGGTGACGCTCGACTTCGGCGACGAGGACCGCTACCTGCGGGAGGCGGCCGAGGCCAGGGCGCTCGGGTACGCCGGGAAGCTGTGCATCCACCCGGCTCAGGTGGCGCTGGCCCACCAGGCGTTCACGCCCTCGGAGGAGGAGGTCGTGCGGGCCCGTCGCCTCCTCGCCGCCTACGACGCCGCGGTGGCTGACGGCCGGGCCACCCTGGCCTTCGAGGGCGAGATGGTCGACGAGGTGGTGGCCAAGCGGGCTCGGGCGGTGCTCGCGCAGGCGGCTGGCTGACGACGACCTCAGCCCACGTCCCCGTTCTGCTGGGGCGCCCCGGCCGGCCGGTCGGGCCGCCCCGGTTCGCGGGGGGGCCCCCCCCGGGCCGGTCGCTCAGGAGGTGAGCTGGCCGCTCAGAAGTCCTCGGGGAACTGCTGGGCGGTCGCCGACGCCAGCGCATCGGCGGTGCCGGACATGTGGTGGACGGCCTCCCGCAGAAGGCTCACCACCTCGGCCGGGTCGCCCGCCTTCTGGGCGTCGATGACGGCCAGCAACGTGGTGGCGTGCATGGTGATGGCCTCGGTCACCACGTCGGCGGGCAGGTTCGGGTTGACGCTGTTCAGGGTCTCGCCGAAGGTCGTGGCGTAGGAGGTGAGCCGCTCCACGGCGGCGTCCTTGCCGGCCTGGTCGTCCGCCGCCACGGCCTGGGTGTAGGCGACGAAGGCGGGGATGTGGTCCTCGGAGCGCCACAGGCCGTCGAAGGCGGTGCCGACCTCCTCGCCGTAGACGCTCGAGACGGCCGCCACGATGTCAGCGGTGTTGCTCGAGTCGGGCCCGTTCAGGGCGGCGGCCGCCGCCTCGAACTGCGGGGTCCGGCCCCCGAGGGCGGCGTCGGTGGCGGTGGCGGCCAGCCACACGTGCTCCCGGAGGAGCGAGTGGAGCCCGGCTCGCAGCTCGGCGCCAGCCGAGTCGGCGTCGCCGTCGATGTCCTCGGGGAACAGCTGGGCGGTGGCGCCGGCCAGAGCGGCGGCCGTCATGTCCATGTGGTGGTAGGCCTCCCGCAGCGCCTCGTAGGCGGCCGTCTGATCGCCCGCCTTCTGGGCGTCGATGACGGCGAGCAGGGTGGTGGCGTGCATGGTGATGGACTCGGTGACCACGTCGGCGGGCAGGTTCGGGTTGACGCTGTTCAGGGTCTCGCCGAAGGTCGTGGCGTAGGCGGTGAGCCGCTCCACGGCGGCGTCCTTGCCGGCCTGGTCGTCCGCCGCCACGGCCTGGGTGTAGGCGACGAAGGCGGGGATGTGGTCCTCGGAGCGCCACAGGCCGTCGAAGGCGGTGCCGACGTCCTCGCCGTAGACGCCGGAGATGGCGTCCACGAGCTCTGAGGTGTTGCTGTCCTCCGGGCCGTTCAGGGCCGTGGCGTAGGCCTCGAACGCGGCCTGGTCCCCGCGCAGTGCAGCGTCGGTGGCGAGCGACGCGAGGTACACGTGCTCGGTCAGGAGGTCGGTCAGGCCGGCCCGGAGGGCGGCGGCACCGGTGTCGGTGCTGGCGGTGTCGGTCATGTCCTCCGAGTCGTCGGGCTGGTCGTCCGGCGCCTCGGTGGTGTCGGTGGCCTCGGTGGTCGGCGCGGTGTCCTCGTCGTCGTCACCGCAGGCAGCGACCAGGAGGGACAGCGCGAGCAGCGGTGCGCCGAGCTTGATGATTGGGCTGGGGGGCATTTGGGTTCTCCTCGGTTGGGGTTCAGCTGACACGGACCTCGCCACGCATGGTGGCGGGGTGGAGGGAGCAGAAGTACGGGTAGGTCCCGGGCTCCTCGAAGCGGTGCTCGAAGCTCTCGTCGGTGGCGAGCTCGTCGGACTCGAACGTCCCGTCGGGCTGCTGGGTGACCCCGCCGGCGGCGTCCTCGACCGTGCCGGACACGATCGTGTGGGCCGGGGTGTCGCGCTGCTCCCAGACGACCGTGGTGCCGGCCTCGACCTCGAGCACCTCGGGCTCGAAGGCAAGGAGCTCCACGACCACCTCGACGCGCTCCCCGCCCGCCTCCGGGCCCGTGCTCGTCTCGTCTTCGTCGCTACCGCCCCCGCCGCAGGCGGCGAGGACGGCGAGCGCCGCGACGAGGGGGGACCAGAGGACGAGCGAGCGACGGTGGCGGTTCACAGGAGGTCCTACGGACCGACCGGCGCGCTTGGATCACTTCATCCGGTGGCTCGAGCGCGCGCGTGCGCGGCTCGCCATCGTGCTGGGAGCCTGCTCGAGCCGAGGGGCCGGGCGGCGCGCGCCCCGGTGGCGGGTCGAGGACCTCGGCTCAGGTCGGGGAGTGGGGCTCCACGGTGCGGTAGTCGCCGAAGGGCTCGTCGCGCTCCTGGAGCGCCTTGGTGAGGCCCTTGGTGCGCATCCCCTCCACGAACTCCACGAAGCTGGGCTGCTTGGTGCCCAGCGCGCACAGCTCGGTGCCGGCCCGGATGGAGTGGCGCAGCCCCATGTGGTCCATGGCCCGGTGGACGGTGCGCTTGTTGAGGGCGACGATGTCGGGCGGCAGCTGGGCGATGCGCTGAGCGACCGCCACGACCTCCCCGTCGAGCTCCTCCGCGGGGAAGGCCCGGTTGGCCCAGCCGAGGCGGACCGCCTCGTCGCCGCTGATGGAGTCCCCGGTGACCATCATCTCCATGGCGGCTCGCATGCCGAGGAGCCAGGCGTGGAACTGCATGTCGGGGACCCCGAAGCGCACGGCGGGGTAGCCCATCTTGGCGTCGTGGGCCACGTACACGAGGTCGCAGCCGGTGGCCAGCTCGCTGCCGCCGGCCAGGCAGTACCCGTGGACCTGGGCGATGACGGGCTTGGAGAGGTCCCAGATGCCCATCCACGTCTCGGTGACGTGGCGGGGCCACTGGCCCTCACCGGGGGCGGTGAAGTGCGGGTAGTCGTGGCCCTCGTTCCCGCCGCCCAGGTCGTAGCCGGCCGAGAAGCTGGAGCCGGCGCCGCGCACGATCATGACGCGGACGTCGGGATCGAGGTCGGCCGTCTGCAGGGCGCTGATCAGCTGGCCCCGCAGCGGGTGGTTGAGGGCGTTGCGCTTCTCGGGGCGGTTGAGGGTGATGCGCCGCACGTGCGGCGCCGGCTCGTCGACGATGACGAGGTCGCCCCCGCCCTTGCCGTCGACCTGGCGGGTGTCGCCGTCGCCGTAGTCGCTCACTTGATGGCCTTAGGGTCCATGTCGCCCGACAGTCGCTCGAGCTGCTTGGTGGGCACCTCGTCGATGGGGGTGGCGACCTCGGCGACGGTCGGCCCGACCTTGGCCGCCAGCGGGGCGAGGGCGTCGAGGTCGAAGCCGTAGAGGTCGGCTGCGTTGCCGGCCAGCAGACGGCGGAGCTCCTCGGGTGGGAGGGACGAGAACCGGGACCGCAGGTGCTCCCGGGTGTAGGGGTGGGTGCCCTCGTCGTGCGGGTAGTCGCTGCCCCACATCCACCGGTCGGAGCCGATCTGGTGCCGGGCCTCCACGTCGGCCGGGCCGGGCTGGCTGACGCCCATCCACACGTTCTGGTGGAAGTACTCGGTGGCCGATCGGGGCAGGACGTGCTCGGCGCCGTAGCGGATCTCGCCGGTGCTGCCGGTGTCGCGGATGCTGGCGAGGGTCTGGTCGAGCCGCTCGAGCAGGGGCGGCACCCAGGCGCACCCGGCCTCGGTGATGACCAGCTTGAGCCGGGGGAAGCGCTCGAAGACCCCGGACAGCATGAGCTGCACGAGGGGCCGCTGGGAGTAGAAGCTGACCTCGTTGATGTAGAGGAGCATCGACGTGGGGTAGGGCCCGTAGTCGGGGTTGCCGGTGCCGCTGTGCACGTTCACCGGGACCTCCAGGTCCTGGCAGACCTCCCACAGCCGGTCGTAGACGGGGTCGTAGAGGGGCTTCACCCACTTCACGTCCGGGGCGATGTTCGGGAGCAGGATCCCGCCGCGCAGGCCGTTCTCCTTGATCCAGCGGACGTCCTCGATGGCGTCGTCCACGTCGTTGAGGAAGATCTGCCCGACGCCGGCCCGCCGCTCGGGGTACTCGTTGCACCAGTCCTTCAGCCACCGGTTGTGGGCGTGCACGCCGGCCCGCCGGTGGCGGTACTCCTCGTCGGTGGGCGGCTTGGCGAAGAGCACGAAGGACGGGAAGAACGGGGGCACCGTGTTGGGGAACACGACCTCGCCGACCACGCCGTCGGACTCCTGCTGGCTGTTGCGCATCTCGTTGTCCCAGTTGCGCAGGCGCCGGTTGTCCCCGAGGTCCTTGTACGGGTTCTTGTACTTGCCGCGCCAGGCGTCGAAGTCCTCGTGGAACTCGGGGTCGAGGTACTCCCGGTAGGCCGCGTGGCTGCCACCCGCGTGGCAGTCAGCCGAGATGATCGTGTACCGCTCCTCGGTGTCGGTCGCAGCAGCCATGTCGAGATCTCCCCCTTCGAGCGTCGAGGCGCCTCGCCTCTCCGCCGCCGAGTCTGCAGTAGAACGCGTTCTCGCGCCAGTTCGGTCAGGCCTCGGCGAGGAGCGGGCCCCCGGGGCTCGCCGCCGGGGTCTCGTCGGCCTCCTCGAAGGCGGTCCGCTCCCGGAGGGGCCGCTCCGGGAGCCGTAGGGCCACGACCGTCGACACGACGCCCACGAGGACGGCGACGACGAACACGGGTCGGAGCGCGCTCGCCACCTCGGCGGGGGCCAGGCCCGTGCCGCTCAGCCCGGCGTTGAGGATCCCGCCGAACACCGGGATGCCCACCGTGTTGCCGAGCGTGCGGAACAGCAGGGTGGTGGAGGTGGCGATGCCGAGCTGCTTCGGGTCGGCCCCGTTCTGGGCGGCCAGGAGCGACGGCTGCATCACGAACCCGGCCCCTGTCCCCAGCAGCAGCGCCGACAGCGCGGCGGCCACGACGGGGGACCGCTCGTCCAGCCCGGCCAGCAGCACCATGGCCGCCGTCATCAGCACGGACCCCGCGATGGGCCAGGTCCGGTAGCGACCGGTCCGGGCCACGAGCCGCCCCGTCACGAGCGTGCCGAGCGCGGCCCCGAACATGAGCGGCATGAGCACCAGGCCCGACCGGGTCGGGCTGACCTCGAGGACCTGCTGCACGAGCTGGGGCACGAAGAAGATGCCGCACCAGAGGAGGAGGCCGCTGGTGAAGTTGACGCCGGTGGCGACCCGCAGCACCGGGTTGCGGAAGAGCTCGAGGGGCAGGACCGGCTCGGGGGCTCGGCGCTCGCGGCGCACGAAGAGCACCGAGATCAGGCCGATTCCGCCAGCGGCGGCGATGGCGCGCGCCGACCCCCACGGGATCTCGTGCCCGCCCAGCGTGGCGAGGACGACGAACAGCGACAGGCCACCGGTCAGCAGCACCGAGCCGCTCCAGTCGATGGCGTGCGGGACCCGCCGGTACGCCAGCTGGAGCTTGGTCGCCACGATCCCGGCGGCGACGAGGCCGATGGGCAGGTTGACGAGGAAGGCCCAGCGCCAGCTGAGGTGCTCGACGAACAGGCCGCCCACGACCGGGCCGATCGCGCTGGCGACCGCGTAGATCACGCCCTGGTAGCCGAGCCAGCGCCCGAGCTGGCGGGCCGGGACGATGTCGGCCACCGTCGCCATCGCGAGGGCCCCGAGGCCTCCACCGCCGAGGCCCTGCACGAAGCGGGCCACGAGCAGCTGGTCCATCGTCTGGGCCGCGCCGCAGGCCATCGAGCCGACGAGGAAGATCGCGATGGCCGACAGCAGCACCCGTCGCCGGCCGTAGAGGTCGCCGAGCTTCCCGTAGATGGGCATCGACGCCACCATCGCCAGCGCATACGCGGTCACCACCCAGGTGGAGCGCGAGAACCCGCCGATGTCGCCGGCGATGGTGGGGAGCGCGGTGGCCACGATCGTGCCGTCGATCGAGCTCATCACCTGGCCGAGCTGCAGCCCGACGAACACGAGCAAGGTCCGCCGGAAGCTCTGCTGGCCCATCTGCTCGCGCCCCTGTCGGTCTCGTTCAGCGCCGTCCTCGGCCCCCTGCGCGAGAACGCGTTCTACAGTGTGGCCCATGGCTCTCCTCGAGGTCGAACACGTCTCGGTCGACTTCGGCGGGGTGCGGGCCCTCCACCTCGTCGATCTCGATGTGGAGGCTGGCCAGGCGACCGGCCTGATCGGCCCGAACGGGGCCGGCAAGACCACCCTCTTCAACGCGATCTGCGGGCTCCAGCCGACCGATCGGGGCCGGGTCGTCCTCGACGGCCGGGACATCACCCGCGTGGCCGCCCACAAGCGGGCTCGCCTCGGCATCGCCCGGACGTTCCAGCGCCTCGAGGTGTTCGGGTCGATGACCGCCCGCGACAACATCCGGGTGGCGGCGGACGTGCACCGCCGGTGGGCCCGTCGGGCCGGTCGGCGGGCGATCGCGGCACCCGAGGTGCGGACGGAGGAGATCCTCGACCAGGTGGGCCTGCGGTCGGTGGCGGACGACCGCGTCGACGCGCTGCCGACCGGTCTCGCCCGCCTGGTGGAGGTGGGCCGCGCCCTGGCCAGTGACCCCACCGTGCTGCTGCTCGACGAGCCGTCGTCGGGGCTCAGCGAGGAGGAGACGGAGTCCTTCGCGCTCCTCCTGCGGCGACTCGCCGGTGAGGGCCTCGCCATCCTGCTGGTGGAGCACGACGTCGAGCTGGTCATGGGCGTCTGCTCGCGGATCCACGTCCTCGACTTCGGCCGGGTGATCGCCTCCGGCACCCCTGAGGAGATCCAGGGCGACGCGGCCGTGCAGAGCGCCTACCTCGGCACCACCGGCTGAGGTGCCCGCCGCCCGCGGCCTGGGCCGGCCCGTGCGGCGCCGGGCGCGCGTCGGGGCGATCAGCGTCCTCGCCCTGCTCGCGGTCACCGCCTGCCGGGACGGCACCGCCGGCGACGGGCCGTCCACCACGGAGGCGGCCACCACCGCCTCGGCGGGCGAGCCGGGCGGGCCCGACCTGGTCGTGCCGATCGACGGTCGGCCCTCGGCCGTGGCCTACGGCGACGGGGTTCTCTGGGTGGCCGACGACGGTCGGGGCGTGGTCCACCGGCTGGATGCGGCCGACGGCTCCCC
This sequence comes from Acidimicrobiia bacterium, assembly GCA_046565645.1. Lineage (GTDB taxonomy): Bacteria > Actinomycetota > Acidimicrobiia > Acidimicrobiales > VFJN01 > VFJN01. The sequence goes on from JBKHYD010000023.1 coordinate 51,212, forward strand.
GCTCGGTCCGCCGGTGCCCGTGACGTCGACCCCGGTGGCGCTGGACGTCGGTGCGGGCCGGGTGTGGGTCGTCGACCCGGGTGGGACCCTCACCGGCATCGACGCGGCGGCCCCGGAGCGGCCGGCCCTGTCGGTGCCGCTCGGAGGTGCGCTCGTGGACGTGCTGGTCGAAGGCGACCGGGTGTGGGTGGGTGACATCGGCTCCGGCACCGTCCGATCCGTCGACCCCGCCACCGGCTCGCCGTCACCACCGATCGTGGTGCCCGACGGGGTGGTGCGCCTGGCGCACGACGACGACCACCTGTGGGTCAGCGGGCTCGAGCGGACGGTCACCCCCATCGACCTCGCCACCGGCGACGTCGGTGAGCCGGTGCCGGTCGGGTTGGCGCCCATCGGCATGGCCGCCCACGGCGGCGAGCTGTGGGTGGCCAACAGCGACGCCGACACGGTGACCCGCCTCCGCCCGGGGGCCGCCGAGGGCAGGACGACCAGGGCCGTCGGGCCGGCACCGATCGAGGTGGCGGTGGTGGACGACGACCTGTGGGTGCTCGAGCAGGAGGGCCCGTCGCTGACCCGCTACCCGGTGGCCAGGTCGGACGGGGCGGGCACCTCGGTGGCGCTGCCCACCCGGCCGCGCTCGCTCGCCGTCGCTCCGGCCGGGCTGTGGGTGGCCGGCGTGGACGGGTCCGCGGTCGTGCTGGTCAGGACGTGACGTGCTCCGCGGGGGCGCGGCGGCTGGTCGAGGTGCGGGGCGCCCGCTTCGCTCGACGCGGCGCGGGGCGGGTCGCCTCGAGCTCGGCGATGCGGGCCTGCAGCTCGGCCAGGCCGGTCGCCGAACGGGCCTCGGCCTCGTCGTGGAGCTTGCGCAGCACCGCCACCCAGAAGGCCGACACGAGGAGCAGCCCGCCGAGGACCACGAGGGCCAGGCCGATGAGGCCGCCCGAGATGAGGTAGGGGATCTGCTCGATCTCGCGGGCGGTCCGGGCGGCCCCGACCCAACCGAGGACCATGGCGATGAACCCGAGCACCACGGCCACCGAGCCCGGCACGAGCACCCAGCGGACCAGGTCCTGCGAGCTCGACCGCTCGGAGAGCTCGCGGATGGCGGCCCGGAAGCGCTGCCTCCGGGCGAGGGCCGACGACGGGGACGGTTCGCCTGGGGCGAGGGTCACGGGCACCTCCGGTTCGGTGGTCGATGTCATGCGGGCTCCAGCAGGGCGACGACCCGGTTCACGTACCGCCGCACCCGTCGTGCCACGGGCGGCACGGCGCACCCGAGGCCGAGGAGCAGCGCCACGGGGATGCCGCCGAACGAGTAGGCGACCGGTTCGGCCGCCAGCGCCGGTCGCGCGGCGGTGCCCGGCGCCGGCGGGCTGGATCGGACCGGGGCGGAGGGCGACAAGGCGATCCCGCCGCTCGCGGGCCCCGGCAGCCGGGTGACCACCTCGCTGGCCGTCGGCATCGCCGGTTCGAAGGGCGGTGCCTCGAAGGCGGCGAGGACCGATGCGCCCGCCGAGGCGGAGGTGCTGGCCAGCACGAGGTCGACGTGGCCCCCGGGCGGGACCGCCCCGGCCGATGGGAGCGGCACGCTGACCAGCAGCCCGGCGGTGGTGCGGCTGCCCAGGGCGCCCTCGCAGGCGTCGGCACCGCCCAGGACGCGAGCGGTGACGCCGGTCGCAGCCAGGGGCTGGGCCGCCGCGGCGCCACCATCGCCGAGCGGGGCAGGGGACGAACCGGAGCCGTCGAGGTGGATCCCCCGCTCGTCGATGGTGGCCGGCTGGCCGGCCACGCTCACACCGCTGATGGTCACCTCGCCCTCGCAGGTGGCGGTGACCGAGTCGGAGGTGACCCGGGCGATGCTCACGATCTGGTCGATGGTGAGGGCGTCGCCGATGGCGACCTGCTCCAGCGTGCTCGTGCTGGTGGCGGTCACCGTCTGGCCCTCGAGGAGGGAGGTGCTGAGGGTGCGGGCGGAGCGGACGGTCACCACGCCCGGGATCGACGTGCCCCCGGCGTCGGCCACGACCACGGCGCGGTCGGCGTCGACGTCGCTCGACATCGTGATGCCGGGCTGCTCGTTGTGCTTGGCCGGCTCGAACTCGCGGCTCTCGACCACGATGGGGTAGTCGGGCACCGGCAGCCGCTGCCCGCTGGCGATCTCGATCAGCGGCCGGATGCCGGCGATGGGCGTGCCGGGGAAGAGCGTGCTGGCCCGCCCGAACCCCTGCCCGCCGCTCGACAGGGTGGCGGTGGCCAGCGAGACCGTCACCTCGGCCGGTGCCTCCACGGGCAGCAGCGCCGGGACCACCGGGAACGCGGTGACGGCCAGACCGGTCGCCACGACGTCGTAGCCCACGAGGTCGGCGGCGGTGGCCTGGGCCTGCGAGGGGGCGGCGGGCAGGGTGGCGAGGGCGAGCATCGGGGCGAGGCGCCGCAGCCCGGCGAGGGTCCGCGAGCGGTTCATGCGCCGGCCCCCAGATAGGTGCTGGCCAGGTGCTCGGAGACCGCCTCGGGGGTGCCCACGGTCCGCACCCGGCCCTGCGCCATGACGGCCACCTGGTCGGCGAAGGCGATGACCTCGGCGAACTGCTCGACGACCACCGTGGTGATGCCCTCCGCGGCGAGCGATCGCACCACCTCGAAGAGCTCCGAGACGATCGTGGGGGCGAGCCCCATCGACAGCTCGTCGAGCAGGATCACCGCAGGCTCGGTCGTCAGCGCCCGCGCCAGCGCCAGCATCTGCTGCTCGCCGCCCGACATCGTGCCGGCCAGCTGGGTGCGGCGCTCCCCGAGCCGAGGGAACCGGGAGAAGGCCACCTCCTCCAGCTCGCGGGCGGATCGGCCCGGCGCCGAGAACGTGTCCATCAGGATGTTCTCCCGGACGGTGAGGTTCGGGAAGATGCCGCGGCCCTCGGGGATCAGGCACAGGCCGGCGCGGGCGAGGCGGTCGGCGGAGGTGCCGGTGACGTCGTGGCCCTCCATGAGCACCGAGCCGCCGGTGGGCCGCAGGGCGCCGCTCACGACCTTCAGGGTGGTGGTCTTCCCGGCCCCGTTCGGCCCGAGGATGGCGACGATGGACCCGGCCGGCACCACCAGGTCGATCCCGTGGAGCACCTCGATGCCCCCGTAGGCGGCGCGGACGCCCCGCAGCTCGATGGCGGGCGGATCCGGGAGGTCGGGCTCAGGCACGGGCGGCCGCCTCCTCGGGCACAGGGACCGAGACCGGCGTGGGTCGGGACTGGCGGACGCGCCCGACGAGCGGGTCCAGGCGGTGGTGGAGCCACAGCCGGAGCTGGCCGGCCAGGCCCTCGGGCCGGCGGGCCACCGCGATGGCCATGAGCCCGATGATGAGGGGCTGGAGCGCCTGCGAGCCGGTGGCGCCGCCGCCATCGGCGCTGCCCACGGCTCGCAGCAGCTCGGGCAGCACCACGAAGAACCCGGCCCCGAGGAGGGCGCCCGAGACGCTGGTGATCCCGAAGATGGTGGCGACCAAGAGGACGGTGAGCGACCGGAAGTACAGGAAGTCGAGGGCGCCGACCCTGACCTGGAGCGCCCCCAGCAGCGCGCCGGCCGACCCGGCGAGGAGGGCCGACAGCCCGAAGACCCGCAGCTTCACCGCGGTGAGGTCCATGCCCATCATCTGGCTCGCCGTGGGGGAGTCGCGCAGGGCCGACAGCATCCGACCGAAGGCGCTGCGGCGCACGGCGAGGAACACGTTGGCGTAGAGCGCGACCGCCGCGGTGGCGAGCACGAACATGGCCTGCTCGCTGCTCACGTCGATGCCGAGGATCTCCGGCCGGGGCACGGCCAGCGTGCCGCCCCCGCCGAGGACGCGGCTGTTCCCGAACACGAGGCCGTCCATGAGGATGGCGAAGGCGAGCGTGCACAGGGCGAGGTAGATGCCGCGCAAGCGCAGCACGGGCAGGGCGACCAGGCACCCGACGGCCCCTGCGGTGACGGCCGCCAGCAGGAGCCCGAGGAGCCATGGCACGTCGGCCCCGAGCTTGCCGACGACCACGGCGCCGATCCCGGCGAAGGACATCTGCATGAGCGAGACCTGGCCGGAGAGCCCGGTCAGCAGCACGAGGCTGAGCGTGATGCAGCTGAAGAGCAGGGCCTTGGAGCCCACGAGCAGCTGGTAGTCCGACAGGCGTCCGGACATCATGAGGGCGGCCGCGATCGCCCCGGCGCCCAGGCCGAGGGTGGCGGCCAGCGCAGGCGGAGGCGGCTCGCCGTGGGTGCGGGCCCGCTCCGGGAGCCGGCGCTCGGGGCGCAGGAGGAGCGCGGCGAAGAGCAGCAGGAACGGCATGGCGGGCTTGAGGTTGCGGACCAGCTCGTTGTCCTGCGGGAGGTAGCCGACCAGCAGCGTCTGGCTGATGCCGAGCGCGAGGGCACCCGCGAAGGTGGCCGGGAGGCTCTGCATCCGGCCCACCACCGCGGCGGCGTAGGCGGACACGACGAGCAGGCTCAGCGTGTTCACCTCGAGGTTCAGCCCGGGGGCGATGAGGATGGCCGCGAGGCCGGCCAGCATCGAGCCGAGGGCCCACGAGGCGGCCGTGACGCTGTTCGGATCGAGCCCCTTGACCGCGCACAGCTCCGGGTTGTCCACCACCGCGCGCATGGCGACCCCCAGGCGCGTCTGGCGGAACAGCAGCCGCAGCCCGAACGCCACTGCCAGGGCGGTGAGGACGGTGGTGATCTGGTCCCAGGTGACCACGAGCCCAGCGAGGGTGAGGCTGCGGTCCCCCCAGAGCCCCGGGAGGGTCCGCAGCTCGATCCCCCAGATGGCCAGGGCCGCACCCTGGAAGGCGAAGAGCAGGGCCAGCGTGACGACCAGCTTGGTGGCCACCGACGCGCCTCGGAGCAGGCGCCGCATCACGATGAGGTCGAGGGCGGCGCCGATGAGCGGCGCGACCACGCCGAGGGTGACGACGAGCGCGAGCGGGGTCGGCCAGCCCTGGTGGACGCGCAGCTCCCAGTACACGAAGGCGAGGAACATGCCGACCGCGCCGTGGGCGAAGTTGAACACGCCCGAGGTGATGTAGGTGACGACGAGCCCCGTGGCGGAGATGGCGTAGACCGCGGAGATCGTCACCCCGAGGACCAGGAACGTGAAGAACGTCTGCAGGTCCACGCACACCCCCCTGGTCGCGCCGTGACCTTTCTCCGATGGTTCGACAGGAATCGGGCATCTCCTGCCGAATCTGGTGAAACGCGTTCTCGCGCGCAGAACCGGAAGGTGGGTCTCCATCAACGGGGCGCGAGCGCCGGAATCCGATCGAGGGGGGTCTCGAATGGAGCGCACCAGCACACGAGGGGTCGCGCCGGGCGCGGTGCTCCTCGTCCTCGCCGTCCTCGTCGCGGCCTGCGGGTCCCGCCTGCCGGAGGAGGTGCTGGCCGAGATCGACGGCGAGCGGGCCGGGGCCGGCTCCGCCGCTCAAGAGGTGACCGACGTCGACGGCGACGGCGTCGCTGGGGAGTCGGCGCCCGCTGACGCGGAGGCCGGGGGACCCGGACCGGACGGCGCGGCCGCCCCCGTCGACGCCGGTGGGCCGGGAGGCGGCCCCGCGGCCACCGTTCCCGGCGCAGCCGGCTGCAAGGGGGGCGCCACCGACGTGGGGGTCACCGCCGACGAGATCAAGGTGGCGTCGATCGTGACCGCCTCGGGGCCGCTGCCCGGCGCCACCGAGGGCGCCTTCCGCGGCGCCTCCGCCTACTTCGCCAAGGTCAACGCCGCCGGCGGGATCTGCGGGCGAAAGATCACCCTGCTGAAGGGGGACGACGGCCTCGACCCGCAACGGGCCCGGGGCGAGTTCCTCCGCCTCGAGCCCGGGGTGGTGGCCTTCGTCGGAGGCTTCGCGGTGGCCGACTCCGGCTATGCCGACCTCGTGGGCTCCACCGGGGTGCCCTACCTGGGCACGTTCGTCGACCCCGCGGGCCGGGCAGCGCCGAACGTGTTCCCCCGCTCCCGCAGCGGCGTGGCCCACACCGGGCCCTTCGTGTGGTTCCGTCGGCAGCTCCCCGACGTCGACAAGGCGGCGTTCCTGTTCGCCGACGTGGGGGGCGTGCGGGACAACACGCCGACGGCGCGGGAGGCGATGAAGCGGGCCGGCTACTCCATCGTCTACGACTCCGGGGCCCAGGCCACCGCGCCGGACTTCACCGCTGAAGTCATCAACATGCAGCGAGCCGGGGCGGAGATGGTCTACCTCTTCGCGTTCGAGGTCAACATGCACGTCCGACTGGCCCGCAACATGCGCCAGCAGAACTACGAGCCACCGGCGAAGCTGGCCAACATCGGGTACAACTCGAAGCTGATCGAGCTCCTGGGCGAGCTGAGCAACGGGTGGAGCAACCACCTCGACCACCTCCCGATGCTGAACGAGGACGAGCCGGCCCGCAGCCCGGCGCTGGCCGAGTTCCTCACCTGGAACGAGCGGGTGTTCCCCGGCTCCCAGATCGACCTCTTCCCGGTCAACGGCTGGGGGGCGGCCGCGCTCTTCACCGAGGCCCTCGCGGCGGTCGGGCCCGACGTCACCCGCGAGCGCCTCCGAGCGGCGCTCGACGCCATCACCTCAGGCGACGGCGGTGGGATCCGGGCCCCGTTCAACCCGAGCACCGGGGACACGCAGGGGTGCTTCGTGATCGCCCAGGTGCAGGGCCAGCGGTGGGTCCGCCAGCATCCCGCCCAGGGCTACGAGTGCGACCTCGGCGAGTCGTTCAAGTTCGAGTGAGGAAGTAGAACCTGTTCTCGCGCGACGGCCGCGGGGCGGGCTAGCCCTGGAGGTCGTCCACGAGCTTGGTGGCCGTGTCGACGTACTCCGCCACCATCTCCTGCACCACCGCCTTGGTGGTGCGGATCTGGTTCATCCGGCTGACGATCTGCCCCACTGGCATGCCCACCAGCTCGCGCGGCGGGTTCGAGCCCATCTTCCGGTTGGCGTAGGCGTTGAGCATGAACTGCAGCGGCATGGGGAGCGTGCCGGGCGACTCCGGCGCCTCCCAGGCGTCGGTCCACGCCGTCCGCAGCTGCCGGGCCGGCTTGCCGGTGAAGGCGCGGGAGCGGACGGTGTCCGTGGAGGTGGCGGCCAGCAGCTTGTCGGTCACCACACCGCCCTGGGTGTTCTCGGAGACGGTCAGCCAGATCGACCCCGTCCACACGCCGTCGGCCCCGAGCGCCATGGCGGCCGCCATCTGGCGGCCGGAGCCGATGCCGCCGGCGGCCAGCACGGGCACGGGGGCGATGGCGTCGACCACGTCCGGGATGAGCACCATGGTGGCCACCTCGCCGGTGTGCCCGCCCGCCTCGTAGCCTTGGGCGATGATGATGTCGACGCCCTGCTGGACGTCCCGGACGGCCTGCTCGGCACGGCCGACGAGCGCCGCCACCTTCACCCCCTGCTCGTGGGCCTGGTCGATGGCCGCCTTGGGCGGGGGCCCGAGCGCCGAGGCGAGCAGCGCGATGTCGTGGGAGAGGGCGATCTCGATCTGGGGCGTTCCGGTGGCCTCCGTCCAGCCCAGCACGCCGGCCCCCATGCCGGCACCGGGCTCCAGCTCCGCCTCGGTCGAGGGGTCGACGCCGTGGTCGGCCAGGATCTTGTCCACGTAGTCCCAGTGCTCCTGGCTGATGTACTCCCGGAGCTGGGCGCCGATGTCGCTCGCGTCGGCGATGCCGGCGTCGCGGTCGACCGTCTTCACCGGCATCACCACGTCCACGCCGTAGGGCTTGCCGCCCACGTGCTCGTCGATCCACTTCAGCTCCAGCTCGAGCTGCTCAGGCGAGAAGGCGAGCGCGCCGAGGACCCCCATGCCGCCGGCGTTCGTCACGGCGGCGACGACGTCGCGGCAGTGGCTGAACGCGAACAGCGGGTACTCGATCCCGAACATCTCGGTCAGGCGGTTCTTCATGCCTTCGCCTCCTCGGCGGTGTCGGCGGGGTGGTCGGTGGTGGGGTGGCCCTCGGCGATCGCCTTGGCCCGGCGGTAGTCGGGCTTGCCGCTCGGGTGGCGCGGCATGGCGTCCACGAGGTGGAGCTCGCGGGGCACCTTGTAGCGGGCCACCTTCGTGCGGCAGTGCTCGGCCAGCTCCTCGAGGGTGGGCGCCGCCCCAGGGCGGGGCTCGACGACGGCGGCCACCCGCTGGCCCCACCGCTCGTCGGGCACGCCTACGACGAGCGCGTCGAACACGGCGGGGTGGGCCTTCAGGGCCGACTCCACCTCCTCCGGGTAGACCTTCTCGCCCCCGGAGTTGATGCACTGGCTGCCCCGGCCGAGGAGGGTCATCGTGCCGTCGGGCTCGAGGCGGGCGTAGTCGCCGGGCACGGAGTAGCGCTTGCCGTCGACGGTGATGAACGTTGCCGCGCTCTTCACCGGGTCCTTGTAGTACTCGAGGGGCACGTTGCCGCCGCGGGCCATCCGGCCGACCTCACCGGGCTGCACCGGCCGGTTGTGCTCGTCGATGACGATCGTGTCGGGGCCGCGGTTGACGTTGATCAGGCCGCCGGTGGGCATCGTGGTGCTGCCCTTCTCGACGAGGCGCATCCCGTTGAACCCGCTCTCGGAGGACCCGACCGCCTCGCTGATGAACAGGTTCGGGAGCAGCTCGAAGAGCTGGTCCTTGACCACCGGGGAGAACACCGCCGCGGTGGAGCTGATGGCCACCAGCGACGACGTGTCGTAGGGGTGGGCTCGGAGGGCGTCGATCAGCGGGCGGGCCATCGCGTCGCCGGTGATGGCGAGGGTGGCGATCCCGTAGGTCTCGATGGCCTGCCAGACGGCGTCGGCGTCGAAGTGGGGGAGCAGCACCGAGGTGGTGCCGCGGATGAGGCCACCGAGGGTGCCCCACTGGGCGGCGCCGTGCATGAGCGGCGCCAGGACGAGGCCGATCCCGGGCTCGGTCTCGCCGGCCAGCCGGGACATCTGGTGCTCGTCCTCGATGCGCTCGCCGGTCATGAAGTCGATGCCGCCGCCCAGCACCCGCCACACGTCCTCGTGTCGCCACACGACGCCCTTCGGGTACCCGGTCGTGCCACCCGTGTAGAGGATGTAGATGTCGTCGTCGGAGCGGGGCCCGAAGTCCCGCTCGGGGGAGGCGGCAGCGAGGGCCTCCTCGTAGGACCAGGAGTCGGCGCTGGGCGTGGTGCCGGAGCCGTCGTCGACCACGAGGGCGTGGCGCAGCTGGTGGAGCCGGGGCCGCACCGCGTCCACGAGCGGGGAGAACTGGGCCTGGTGGACGAGGGCCACCGAGTCGCTGTTCTCCAGCAGGTAGACGAGCTCGTCCTCGACGTAGCGGTAGTTGACGTTGATCGGGACGGCCCGAAGCTTGAACGCTGCCAGCATCGCCTCGACGTACTCGAGGCTGTTGTAGGAGTACACGGCGACGTGGTCGCCCTGGCCCACCCCCTGGCCGGCCAGGTGGTGGGCCAGCCGGTTGGCCCGCTCCTCGAGCTCTCGGAACGTCCGCTGCTGGTCTCCGCAGATCAGCGCCGTCCGATCGGGCACCACGTCGACGGTGTGCTCGATGAAGTCGGCGAGGTTGAAGGCCATGCCCGGAAGTAGAACACGTTCTCGGAGAGCGGGCAACGAAGCCCGCCACACCGGGCGAAACCGGAGGCGGTGGCGGCCGCAGGTAGAATGTGTTCTACTGCGCCGGTGACATCGGGGGAGTCCACCTACACGCTCGAGCTGCCGTACCGACGAAGCGTCGGACCGGTGGTCGGAGCCTTCCTCACCGGCCTGCGCGACCGGCAGGTCCTCGGCAGCCGGACCTCCGGCGGACGGGTGGTGGTGCCGCCTCTCGAGTACGACCCCGAAACCGGCGAGGCGGTGGACGACCTCGTCGAGGTGGGCTCGGCGGGCGTTGTCACCAGCTGGGCCTGGGTCGACCAGCCGCTGCGCAAGCACCCGCTCGACCGGCCCTTCGCCTGGGTGATGGTGCAGCTCGACGGTGCCGACACCTCGCTGGTCCACGCGCTCGACGCGGGCCGTGCCGATGCCGTGTCGACCGGGATGCGGGTGCGGATCCGGTGGGCCGACGAGCGCGAGGGCCACATCAGGGACATCGCCTGCTTCGAACCGGAGGGCCGCTGATGGCGGAGGCGCCGCAGGAGGAGGGAGGGCCGGTCCGCTTCATGCGGCAGCACATCGCCCTCGACTACAAGGTGCACGTCAGCCCCCTCGCCGAGCGCTTCGGCGAGCAGCTGCGGGGCGGTCAGATCGTGGGCAGCCGCTGCCCGCAGTGCGGGCTGGTCTACGTGCCCACCCGCGCCTTCTGCCCCATGTGCACGGTGGCGATGGGCGAGGCCGACGAGATCCCGCTCCCGGACCGCGGCACGGTCACCTCGTTCACGATCCTGACGCCCATCCAGTACCACGGGCAGAAGGAGCGGGAGGACTACGCGCTGGCCAGCATCCTCATCGACGGGGCCGACGGCACGGTCGGCCAGCAGCGCATCACCGACGTGCCGCTCGACCAGATCCGCATGGGCATGCGGGTCCAGGCGGTGTGGGCCCCCGAGGACGAGCGGGCCAGCGACCCCGGCGATCGCGGGTACGGCTTCGGCAACGCCCTCCACGGCTGGCGGCCCACCGGCGAGCCGGACGTCCCGGCCGACGAGTTCGCGGAGCACGTGCTCTGATGGCCCGCGACGTCGCCATCGTCTCGTTCGCCCAGGCGCCGACCACCTACGGCGTGGCCGAGACGGAGTCCCAGCTCCTCTTCCCGGTGATCGCCGCCGCGATCGAGCGGTCCGGGATCCCCCGCAAGGAGATCGGCTTCACCTGCTCGGGCAGCGCCGACTACCTGGCCGGGGCCAGCTTCGCCTTCGTCGGCAACCTCGAGGCCACCGGTGCCTGGCCCCCCATCTCGGAGAGCCACGTGGAGATGGACGGGGCGTGGGCCCTCTACGAGGCCTGGGTGCGCCTGCAGCACGGGGACGTCGACTCCGCGCTGGTCTTCGGCTCCGGGATCTCCTCCCGGGGCGACCTGCGCGAGGTGCTGTGCCTGCAGAACGACCCGTACTACCTGATGCCGCTGTGGGCCGATCACGTGTCGCTGGCCGCCCTCCAGGCCCGCGCGCTGCTGGACACGGGCAAGGTGACCGAGGCCGACCTGGCCGAGGTGGCCGCCCGCAGCCGGCGGGCCGCCACCGCCAACCCCATGGCGCAGGTGGCGGGCGACGTCACCGCCGAGGAGATGGCCGCCGAGCCCTACGTCGTCGCGCCCCTCCGCGCCGGCGACTGCCCGCCGGTGTCCGACGGTGCGGCTGCCATGGTGCTGGTGGCCGGCGACCGCGCCGGCGAGGTCTGCGAGCGCCCCGCGTGGATCCGGGGCATCGACCACCGGGTCGAGCCCCACTACCCCGGGGTGCGGGACCTCACGACGAGCCGCTCGACCCGGCTGGCGGCCGAGCACGTGGGCGTCGGCGACGCCCCGGTGGAGGTGGCCGAGCTGAGCGCCACCTTCAGCCACGAGGAGCTCATCCTGCGCGAGGCCCTCGACCTGGGCGACGACGTCGAGGTCAACCCCTCCGGTGGGGCCCTCGCCGCCAACCCGGTGATGGCCACGGGGCTCATCCGGATCGGCGAGGCGTTCCGCCAGATCCACGAGCACGGGCGCTCCCGCACGCTCGGCCACGCCACGTCGGGTCCGTGCCTCCAGCAGAACCTCGTCTGCCTCCTGGAAGGAGACCGCTGATGGCCGAGCGCTGCGCGGTGGTGGGCGTCGGCCAGACGCACCACGCCAAGGTGCGCGACGACGTGTCCCTGGCCGGGCTGCTCCGCGAGGCCGGGCAGCGGGCCCTCGACGACGCCCAGATGACCTGGACCGACATCGACGCCGTGGTGATCGGCACCGCCCCCGACTCCTTCGAGGGCGTGATGATGCCGGAGCTCTACCTCGCCGACGCCCTCGGCGCGGCCGGCAAGCCGATCATGCGGGTGCACACCGCCGGGAGCGTCGGAGGGTCCACCGCAGTCGTCGCCTCGCACCTCGTGCAGTCCGGGGTCCGTCGTCGGGTCCTCACGCTGGCCTTCGAGAAGCAGAGCGAGGGCGACACCACCTGGGCCCTGGGCGGCGGGCGCAGCGGCGGGGTGGGCGCCGGCGGCTACTTCGCGCCCCACATCCGGGCCTACATCGCCCGCTCGAAGGCCCCGGAGTACGTCGGTTGGATGGTGGCGGTCAAGGACCGCAAGAACGCGCTGAAGAACCCCTATGCCCACCTGAAGGTCCCCGACATCGACCTCGAGATGGTCCGCGACTCGCCCATGGTGTGGGATCCGGTCCGGCGCCTCGAGAGCTGTCCCGCCTCCGACGGCGCCTGCGCCATGGTGCTGACCGACGAGGCCGGCGGCGACGCCGCCTCCACGCCGCCGGCGTGGGTGCACGGCACCGCGGTGCGCAGCGAGCTCGGCCAGTTCCCGGGCCGCGACCCGGTGAACCCCCGTGGCGGCCAGGACTGCGCGGCGGACGTGTACCGCCAAGCCGGGATCACCAACCCGCTCGAGGAGGTCGACGTGGTCGAGTGCTACGTGCCGTTCAGCTGGTACGAGCCGATGTGGATGGAGAACCTCGGCTTCGCGCCGCTCGGCGAGGGGTGGAGGCTCACCGAGGACGGCGAGACCGAGATCGGCGGGAAGCTGCCGGTCAACCCCTCCGGCGGCGTGCTCTCCTCGAACCCGATCGGCGCCAGCGGCATGCTGCGGTTCGCCGAGGCGGCGATGCAGGTGCGGGGCACCGCCGGCGAGCACCAGGTGCCCGGGGCGCGCACCGCGGTGGGCCACGCCTACGGAGGGGCCGCCCAGTACTTCGCCATGTGGGTGCTGCGGGACACGAAGCCGTGAGCGCCACCGAGACCCCGCCGGACCAGCACCTCCTCGTGGAGCGGGACGGCCACACCCTGATCGTCACGATGAACCGGCCCGAGCGCCGCAACGCCCTTTCGCCCTCGATGATGCAGGCCATGGGGGAGGCGTGGGACGAGGTCAACGCCAACCCCGACATCCGCGTCGCCATCCTCACCGGCGCCGGTGGCGCGTTCTGCGCCGGCGCCGACCTGGCCGCCATGACCCAGTCCCACCCGGGCGACGCCTTCGAGCGCTCCGAGGGCACCTCGGACCTCTCGGTCGGCGTGATCAAGCCGCTGCTCAAGGGCTTCCTGCTCGCCAAGCCGCTGATCGCCGCCGTCGAGGGCGCCGCGGTGGCCGGCGGCACCGAGATCCTCCAGGGCACCGACGTCCGGATCGCCGGCGAGAGCGCCCGCTTCGGGGTGTCGGAGGTGCGCTGGGGCCTCTACCCGCTGGGTGGGTCGGTGGTGCGACTGCGCCGGCAGATCCCGTACACGATCGCCGCCGACATGCTCCTCACGGGCCGCCACGTCTTCGCCCCGGAGGCCAAGGAGATCGGGCTCATCGGCGAGGTCGTCCCCGACGGCACCGCCCTCGACCGAGCTCGCGAGGTGGCGGCCGCCATCGCCGCCAACGGGCCCATCGCGGTTCAGGCGGTGCTCCGGGCGCTGCGGGCCACGGAGGCCATGCCCGAGCGCGACGCCATGCGCATCGACTCCGAGATCGGGATGGACGTGTTCAAGAGCGACGACGCCAAGGAAGGCCCCACCGCCTTCATGGAGAAGCGCACGCCGCAGTTCAAGGGGAGGTAGCACGCCAATGGAGCTGACCGACATCGACCTGCTGGACCGGGACCGGTTCACCCAGGGCGTGCCCCACGAGTGGTTCACCCACCTGCGGGCCCACGCGCCCGTGTACAAGCACCCCGAGCCCGACGGCCCCGGGTTCTGGGTCATCTCGAAGCACGCCGACATCGTGAGCTGCAACCGCGACGCCGCCTCGTTCTCCTCGGCCGGCGCCCGGGGCGGCGTCGTCGGGCTCGAGGAGCGCGAGCTGGGCGACGGCGACGTCGCCAGCGGCAACCTCATGCTCTACATGGACCCGCCGGATCACACCCGCTACCGGATGCTCGTGAACCGCGGCTTCACCCCGCGCATGATCAGCCGGCTCGAGCCCCACATCCGGGACCTCACGAGGCAGGTCGTCGACGCAGCCGTGGCCAAGGGCCGCGAGCTCGACTTCGTGGTCGAGATCGCGGCCGAGCTCCCGCTCGAGGTCATCGCCGAGCTGATCGGGGTGCCCAGCGAGGACCGCCACAAGATCTTCGACTGGAGCAACAAGATGATCGGGTCGGAGGACCCGGAGTACATCGTGTCCGCCGAGGAGGTGCAGGGCGCGCAGGTCGAGATGTTCATGTACGCCCAGCAGCTGGCCGAGCAGCGCCGGGAGAACCCGCTCGACGACATCATCACCGCGCTGCTGAGCGGTGAGGTCGACGGGCACTCGCTGTCCGACATGGACTTCAACCTCTTCTTCCTGCTCCTCTCCGTGGCCGGCAACGAGACCACCCGCAACGCCATCTCCCACGGGATGAACGCCTTCCTCGAGAACCCCGACCAGTACGAGCTGCTGGTCAGCGATCCCGAGCGGTACCTGCCGGGTGCGGTGGAGGAGATCCTGCGGTGGGCCACCCCGGTCCTCTACTTCCGCCGCAACTGCACGCGCGACACCGTCGTGGGCGACCAGGAGATCAAGGAGGGCGACAAGATCAGCCTCTGGTACATCTCCGCCAACCGCGACGAGGACGTGTTCGAGGACCCGTTCCGCTTCGACATCACCCGCGACCCGAACAACCACATCGCGTTCGGTGGCGGCGGGCCGCACTTCTGCCTCGGGGCGCAGCTGGCCCGGCTCGAGATCAAGCTGCTCTTCGAGGAGCTGGCCGGCCGCTACCCGAAGATCGAGGCGCTCGGCCCGCCCGACCGGCTCCGGAGCAACTTCATCGGCGGCATCAAGCACCTCCCGGTGCGGCTGTCGGCCTGACCGCCGCGGCCGCTCTCAGCCGGCGGAGGCGGCCGCGGCGATGTCGCCGGCCACGTGGCGCCGGCCCCGCAGCAGGACGAGCGCGCCGAGGAAGATCAAGGGGGTCACGATCAGGAAGGCGTTGGCCAGGTTGCCCTTCACCTCGCCGTCGACCACGAGCTCGAACCGGTCGGCTAGCAGGCCGATCACGAGCGGCGACGCCGCCCCGGCCATGGCGCTCAGGAAGCTCGTCACCGAGAAGGCGATCCCCCGGATGGTCGGGGCGACGACCTCGGTGATCATCACCGGGATGGCGACCAGCCCGCCCACGATGAAGGCCACCGCGATCCCCTGCACCGGGATCCGGTACCACAGCGGCACGTCGAGGAAGGTGCTCATCAGCAGCGCGGCGCCCACGCCCTGGCACACGCCGGCCAGCAGCATCGGGGCGCCCTCGTAGCGGTGGCGCAGCCGGTCGACCTGCCGTCCGGCGACGAAGGTGCCGCTGATCGCACCGACGAGGATGAGCGCGCCGGCGATGCCGGCGCCGCCGCCGGAGCCCAGCGTGGTGTGCCGCTCGTAGAAGGCGGCGGCCCAGAAGCCCAAGCCCGAGAGGGCCCCGGCGGCGATGGCGGAGCCGATCATGAGCGACCGCAGGGTGGGGACGCCCATGGCGATGCGGACGTCGCGCACGAGCGCCCGGGGACCCGAGTCCCGCTCCGGCGGGACGGGAGCGCTCACGGGGAGCACCGGCTCGGGCTGCTCGCTCGCGGCGGGCTCGTCGCTCTCCCCCCGGGTGGGCTCGGGGAGCCGCCACACCGCCAGGGCCAGCAGCGACCCCGGGACCCCGACCAGGAGGAAGGCCCAGCGCCAGCCGACCAGCGCGGCCACGCCGCCGGCCAGCCCCACGCCGAGGGCCTGGCCGAAGAAGGGGGCGGCCCGCTGCAGGGCGAAGGCCCGGCCCCGGACGTCGGTGCGGTAGTAGTCGGCGAGCAGCGACTGCGAGGCCGGGTTGTCGATCGTCTCGCCGATCCCGAGCGTGGCGCGGACGAGCAGGAACTGCCAGAACGTGCGGACGGCCGCGTTGAGCCCGGAGATGAGGCCCCACGAGGCCAGCACCACCGCGATGATCTTCGTGCGGGCGTAGCGGTCGGCCAGATACCCGGCGGGCAGTACCACCAGGAACCCGGTCAGCACGAACGCGGTGCCGAGCAGGCCCCCCTGCGTGTCGCTGAAGCCGAGGTCCTCCTGGACCTTGGTGAGGACGCCCGGGAGGATCCCGCGGTCCACGGCGTCGATGAAGCCGACGCCGGCCAGCACCCGGGCCGGTCGCTTCCCGTACCGACCCCAGTCGGTCCGCGGCCTGGCCGGCCGGGGCGGCGCGGCGGCCTCCGCATCGTCGGTGGTCTGGTCGATGTCGGCCAACGGATCGCGGTCCCCCCGGGCGGTCCCGCCGAGTGAAACACGTTCTCGCGATGCGCACAAGGAACGCTGGGTGCCTCGCTTGTGGGCCCCGCGAGAACGTGTTCTACTCAGGCCGTTGGTTCGAGCGAGGGGATGACCCGGTGGACTTCGACGAGAGCCCCGAGGAGGCGGCCTTCCGCGCCGAGGCGCGGGCGTGGCTCGAGGAGGTCGCCGACACGCCCCAGGCCCAGGGCATCCGGACCGGGGGCCCCAGCCTCGATCGCGACTGGGTGGCCCGCGCCAAGCCGTGGCAGGCCCTCCTGGCCGAGCACCGCTGGGCCGGGATCACCTGGCCGGTCGACAGCGGCGGGCGGGGCGGCACGCCGGCCCAGGCCGCCATCTTCGCGGAGGAGTCCGCCCGGATCGGGCTCACCGCCAACGCCTTCGCAGTCGGGATCGCGATGGCCGGGCCCACGATCATCGCCCACGGCACCGAGGCCCAGCGGCGCCGGTTCCTGCCCCCGATGCTCCGCGGGGAGGAGGTGTGGTGCCAGCTCTTCAGCGAGCCGGGCGCCGGATCGGACCTGGCGGGCCTGTCCACCCGGGCCGTGCGCGACGGCGACGAGTGGGTGGTGAACGGGCAGAAGGTCTGGACCTCCGGTGCCCACTACAGCGACCTCGGCATCCTCCTCGCCCGCACCGACCCGGACCAGCCCAAGCACCGGGGCATCACCTACTTCCTCCTCGACATGCACTCGCCCGGTGTCGAGGTGCGCCCGCTCCGGCAGATGACCGGCGCCGCCCACTTCAGCGAGGTGTTCCTCACCGACGTGCGAATCCCGCACGAGCGCGTGCTGGGCGAGGTCAACGGTGGCTGGGGTGTGGCCATGACCACCCTCGCCAACGAGCGCACCATGATGGGCGGCGGCAGCAGCGGGCCGGTCGTGGCCGATCTGATCGAGCTGGCTCGCAAGCTCGGCGTGGAGCGCGAACCACTGGTCCGGCAGGGCCTGGCCGCCTCGTGGTCCCGGGCGGAGATCATGCGCTACCTCGGCTTCCGCAGCCGGACCCGCGCCAGCCAGGGCCTTCCGCCCGGCCCCGAGGCCTCGGTCCGGAAGGTCTTCGCGGCGTGGAACCTGAAGCACAACGGCGAGCTGGCGCTGCGCATCCAGGGGGCGGCCGGGATGCTGCTGGGCGAGGACGCGCCCGTGGGGGGACGGTGGCAGCAGTCGTTCCTGGGCGCTCCCTCGATCCGGATCGCGGGTGGCAGCGACGAGATCCAGAGGAACGTGATGGGCGAGCGGGTCCTGGGCCTCCCCGCCGAACCTCGGGTCGACAAGGACCGCCCCTTCCGGGACCTCTCGTAGGATCGAGGAGTGACGATGGCCGACACCACCACCTCCGAGCTGTCCCCCGAGCAGCAGGACCGCCGCCGGCGGCTCATCGACGCCGCCTTCGAGCTCGGTGCCGAGGGCGGGTATGACGCCGTGCAGATGCGGGACGTGTCGATCACGGCCAACGTGGCGCTGGCCACGATCTACCGGTACTTCTCGTCCAAGGACGACCTGCTGGCGGCGGCCATGACCGAGTGGACGGCCCGCCTGCGCGGGCGGGTGGCCCAGTCGCCGCCCCGGGGCGACACCCGGGTGGAGCAGATGATCGACGTCCTCACCCGCGCCTGCCGGGCCATGGAGCGCCAACCCAAGCTGAGCGAGGCGCTGGTGCGTGCGCTGTCATCGGCGGACACCGGCGTGCGCGAGAGCGGGGCCGACGTGCAGCGCCAGATCGCCTCGATGGGCGACGAGATCCTGGCCGACCTCGACCCGCAGGTCCGGGCCGACATCCTCGCCGCCCTCGGCCACGTCTGGTACTCCACCCTCGTGTCCTGGGCCAACGGCCGGCGGGACTTCGCGTCCGTCACCACCGAGCTGGCCCGGGCCGCCCGTGTGCTCATCACCCCCTACGAGCAGCAGGTCGAGGCCGCTCGGGGTCGGGGCAACGGCCGGCGCTCCCGCTAGATCGCCCGGGTGCGGCCCTCCCAGTACGGGTCCCGGAGCTTGCGCTTGTAGAGCTTGCCGTTCGGGTCGCGGGGCATCTCGGTCGTGTAGTCGATCGACTTCGGCAGCTTGAACCTGGCCAGCCGCTCCGCGCAGTGGGCGAGCAGCCGCTCGGTCAGCGCGTCGTCGGCCTCGATCCCGGGGGCGGGCTCGACCACCGCCTTGATCTCCTCGCCCCAGTCCTCGTGGGGGATCCCGAACACGGCGGCGTCGGCCACGTGGGGGTGGGTCAGCAGCGCCCCCTCGATCTCGGCCGGGTAGATGTTCACCCCGCCCGAGATGATCATGTCGGACTTGCGGTCGCAGAGGAACAGGTAGCCGCCGTCGTCGAGGTACCCGATGTCGCCGACCGTGAAGAAGCCGGCCGTGCGGTTGGCGTCGGTCTTGCCCCGGTCCTTGAAGTACTCGAAGTCCCCCTGCCCGAGCTTCATGTACACGGTGCCGATCTCGCCGGTGGGCACGTCCTGGCCGGCGTCGTCGAGGATCCGGATCTCGCTGGTGGGCCACGGGAGGCCGACGGTGCCGGGGCGCTCGAGCCACTGCTCGGGGGTGACCACGGTGCCACCGCCCTCGGTGGCGGCGTAGTACTCGTAGACGACGGGCCCCCACCAGTCGAGCATCCGCTGCTTGATCTCGACCGGGCACGGTGCCGCGGCGTGGACCATCGAGCGAAGGCTGGACACGTCGTAGCGGGCCCGCACCTCCTCGGGCAGGGCGAGCAGGCGGTGGAACTGGGTGGGCACCATGTGGCTGTGGGTCACGTGGTAGCGCTCGATGAGCTCGAGCATCCCCTCGGGCGTCCACCGGTCCATGAGCACCACCGGGTGCCCCAGGTGCAGCGACCCCGACGCGAAGGCCAGGACGGCGGTGTGGTACAGCGGCGAGCCGCACAGGTGGACGTTGCCGTCGTGGGCCTGGGTGCCGAAGAGCCGGAGCAGGAAGCCCCCACCGGCGGCGGCGACGTCGGGATCGGCGCCCGAGAGCCTCCGGCGCACCCCCTTCGGCTTCCCGGTCGTGCCCGAGGTGTAGTGCATCGCCGCCCCGGCGGCCCTGCTCTCGGGGGCGGTGGCAGGCTGGCCGGCGGTGAGGTCGCCCCAGGGGCGAAACCCCGGCACCTCGCCCACGCTGAAGCGACGGTCGGCAGGCAGGCCGATCTCACCGGCCGCCGCCCGGCTGGCCTCGCCGAAGCGCTCGTGGACGACGAGGGCGCCGGCCTCGCAGTCGTCCACGATGTAGGCGATCTCGGGGCCCACGAGGTGGTGGTTGATCGGGGTGAGGTACCAGCCGGCCTGCGTGGCCGCGAAGTACAGGGCCAGCATCTCGATGCTGTTCGGCAGGACCGTGGCCACGCCGTCGCCCGCCTGCAGCCCGAGGGCCCGCAATCCGTGGACGAGGCGGTTGGCCTCCGCGTGCAGCTCCCCGTAGGTGACCTCCCGTCCGTCGGGGTCGACCACCGCCAGTCGGCCCGGGTCCTCCTCGGCCAGCTTCCAGAACCCTGTCGTCTCGATCATGCCGCGCAGGGTAGAACGCGTTTCAGTTCGCGTCGATGGGGGAGTTGTCCGGTTTCGGGCGCCGAGTCGCGCCAGAACACGAGAACGCGTTCTCGCGCAGGGCTATGGTGGCGCGGCCGGGCGAAGTCGTCGCCGGGCAGGGGGGTTCGGGATGCGTGCACGCGTGGTGGTCTTCACCCTGCTGGCCCTGGTGGCCGGAGCCTGTGGCAACCGGGCGGGTGACGAGGACAGCGGGGAGCCGGCCGGCGACGACGGCGGCACCACCGAGGTGTCGACCGGCAGCGGGGCCGGCGCCACCGACGTCGGCGTCACCGACGACACGATCACGATCGGCGTCATCGCCGACCTGACCGGAGTCGTCCCGGGCCTGTTCAAGGCGGCCCCCGACGCTGTGAAGGCATACGCGGCGATGGTCAACGACGCCGGTGGCATCCACGGCCGCCAGCTCGTCGTGGAGGTGTTCGACACGGGCACCAACGACAACGGCAACCGCCTCGCCTACGAGGAGGCGTGCGACGCCGTCTTCGCCTCGGTCGGCTCGGAGTCGGCCTTCGACACGGGCGGCGTCGAGGCGGTGACCGAGTGCGGGTTCCCGCACCTGGCCGGCTTCACCACCGACGACGCCATCGACGAGCTGCCGTTCGTGTTCCCGCGGACCACCCCCGAGTACGCCAACGTGGGCCCGGCCCGGTGGTTCGCCGAGGAGCTCCCCGACGCCGTCGCCAACGCCGCGATCGTGCACGGCAACATCCCGGTGACCGAGCGCTCGGCCGACCAGCTCATCGAGGCCCGGGAGGCGGTGGGCTGGACCTTCACCTACCGCCAGGCCGCCGGCACCCTCGAGTCCAACTACACGCCCATCGCCCTGGAGCTGAAGAACCGGGGCATCCAGGCGCTCACCTGGGTCTACGACGTGAACAACATCGTCCGCCTCCAGAAGGCCATGCGGGAGCAGGGCGTCACGATCCCGCTCGTCGACGTCACCACCCAGGGCTACAGCCAGGACTACCTGGAGGCCGCCGGACCCGCCGCGGAGGGGAGCTACGTGGGCCTCACCCACGTCCTGCTCGAAGAGGCGGACGAGATCCCCGCCCTCGAGGAGTATGTGACCTGGCTGGCCGAGGTGGCCCCGGACGAGGACCCCACCTCGAACGGGCTGCAGGCGTGGATCCGGGCCGAGATGTTCGTGGAGGCGGCCACCGCGGTGGGGCCCGAGCTCACCCGGGCCGCCCTCATCGCCGAGCTGGAGGGGATGACCGACTTCGACGCCGACGGGCTCATCCCGCCCATCGACGTGGGTGACCCCGTCCCGAAGCATGGGTGCTTCGTCATCGCCCAGGTGCGCGACGGCGCCTACGTGCGGGTGTTCCCCGAGTCCGGGTTCCACTGCTCCGCCGACGACGTGTACCGGTACGGGGGCTAGGCCGTGACGGAGCTGCTGGCCTTCACGATCGTCGGGATCGTCACCGGCTCGATCTACGCCGTCGCGGCCAGCGGGCTCGTCGTCACCTACACCACCTCGGGCGTGTTCAACATCGCCCACGGCGCCATCGGCATGTTCATGGCCTTCGTGTACTGGCAGGTCCGCTTCGACTGGGGCTGGCCCACCCCGCTGGCCCTCGCCTTCGTCCTGCTCTTCGCCGCCCCGCTGATGGGGGCGGCCATCGAGCGGACCCTGGCCCGGAACCTCGGGTCCGCCTCGCTGGTGTCCCGCCTGGTCGTCACGATCGGCCTCCTGCTCGTGCTCATGGGGGCGGCGCTCAACATCTGGCCGCCCCAGGGCCGGCGGGTCGACGGGTTCTTCTCGCCCGGGGGGTTCGACCTGGGCCCGGTCTTCGTCACCTGGCACCAGACGACCACCGTGCTGGTGGCGGCCGCCGTGGCGATCGGGCTCCGCCTCCTCATGTTCAAGACCCGAGTGGGGGTGACGATGCGGGCCGTGGTCGACCACCGGGGTCTCGCCACCCTGGCCGGTGCCCGCCCGGCCGTGTCGAGCACCCTCAGCTGGGCCCTCGGCTCCAGCCTGGCCGCGCTGGCCGGGATCCTGCTCGCGCCGGTCCTCCAGCTGAACGTCCAGGCCCTCACCTTGCTGGTCGTGAACGCCTACGCGGCGGCGATGGTGGGGCGCCTGCGCAGCGTGCCGCTGACCTTCGTGGGTGCGGTCGTCCTCGGCCTGGTCGAGTCCTACGCGGTCGGCTACCTGCCCGACGACGGCGCGTTCACCAACTTCCGGGTGGCGATCCCCACCCTGATGCTGTTCCTCGCCCTGCTGGTCATCCCGGAGGTGCGGGTGCGGGCGGGAGCCACCATCGCCGCTCGCATGCCGCGGACGGTCACGCTCCGCCGGTCCCTGGTCGCCTATGCGGCGCTCGTGGCCGTGGCGGGAGCGTTTGCACTGGCCGTGAGCGAAGGTGCCCTCATCGAGGTCGCCTCCGGCGTGGCCCTCGGCATCGTGGCCCTCTCCCTCGTGCCGCTGACCGGCTGGGCCGGTCAGGTCTCGCTCTGCCAGATGACCTTTGCCGGGCTCGGTGCCTTCGGCATGGTCCGCTTCGCCGGGGACGGCTCGGTCGTCGGCCTCCTCGCCGCGGTGGCCATTGCGGTGCCCGTCGGCGCGCTGGTGGCCCTCCCCGCCCTCCGTCTGCGCGGCCTCTACCTGGCCCTCGCCACCCTTGCGTTCGCGGTGCTCATGGACAACGTCTTCTTCATCCGCTCCGACGTGTTCGGGAACCTCGGGGCGGTGCCGGCCGAGCGCCTCCGGATCGGGGGGCTCTCCTTCGAGGGGGACCGGGCGTACTTCCTGCTGCTGGTCGGGGTCTTCGGCGCCCTCGCCGTCGGTCTGCTGGCGCTGCGCCGTGGGTCGTTCGGGCGGCGGCTGTCGGCCCTGCGGGACAGCCCGGTGGCCTGCACCATGATGGGGCTCGACACCACCGTGACGAAGCTCCAGGTGTTCGCCCTGTCCTCGTCCATCGCCGCGGTGGGCGGTGCGCTCCTCGCCGGCCTCCGCCAGACGGCCACCGCCGCCGACCACACGATGTTCAACAGCCTGCCGGTGGTGCTCCTCGCCGTCCTCGGCGGGATCACCGCCGTCAGCGGCGCGCTCGTCGGTGGCCTGGTGCTGGCCGGCTTCCCGGTGCTGGCGGACGAGGTGTCGTGGCTCAGCAGCCTCGCCATCCTCGGTCCGGGCCTGATCGGCATCACCCTGGCCCGCCGCCCGGACGGCCTCGTGCTCCAGGCCGCCGACCTGTGGGCCGCTCGCCACCGGGTCCAGAGCCCGGGGCTGGGCCTGCCCGACCGGATCGAGGAGCTGGGCCTCACCGTCCCCTTCGAGGCCGGGCACCGGGCCGCCATCGACCGGGGGCTGGCCCTCGATGCGTGACCGGGTCCTGGCTGCGCCGCCGGTGCTCGAGCTCGAAGGGCTCCGAGCCGGCTACGGCCGCATCGAGGTGCTGCGCGGGGTCGACCTCGTGGTCCCCGCCGGCACGATGGTCGCCCTCCTCGGTCCCAACGGGTCGGGCAAGACCACCACCTTGGCCGCCGTCAGCGGGCAGATCCGGCCCAGCGCCGGCCGGGTGCGGATGGGCGGGGTCGACGTCACCGGCGCCGGCGCCGATGCGCTGGCCCGGGCGGGGGTGTGCACCATCCCCGAGGGGCGGGGCGTGTTCCCCAACCTCACCGTGGACGAGAACCTGCTCATGTTCACCCACGCTGGGGTGGCGCGCAGCCACGTCCAGGACGTGGCCTTCGACCACTTCCCTCGCCTCCGGGAGCGCCGGCGGCTGCTGGCCGGCAACCTCTCCGGCGGGGAGCAGCAGATGCTCGCGCTCGTGCGCGCGCTCGCCACCCGGCCCGCCCTGCTGCTGCTCGACGAGCTGTCGATGGGGCTGGCCCCGATGGTGGTGGAGGAGCTCTACGGCCAGGTGGCCGCCATCACCGAGACCGGTGTCGCGATCCTGGTGGTGGAGCAGTTCGCCTCCTTCGTGCTGGGGGTGGCGGACCAGGTGGCGGTGATGATCAACGGGGAGATCCGGGCGGCTGGTCGCCCCGAGGAGATGGCGAGCCAGCTGCAGGGGGCCTACCTCGGTGGCGCCTGACGTGCGAACGGCGCGGGCTGGACCCGCAGATGGAGGACACGATGAGCGTTCCTGACGACGGCACGCGGGCCGAGCCCGACCGCCTGGAGGAGTTCCAGGCCGAGCTGGCCCGGCTGAGGGTGAAGCGGGCCTCGCCGGGCACCGAGCAGCGGCTGCTGCTCGCCGGCATCGCGCTCATGCCCGTCGGCCTCGTCCTCGTGCTGGTCGGGTACCTGGGCGCCTCGGGAACCACCGAGCTCAGCTCGCAGGTCCCCTACCTGATCTCGGGGGGCCTGCTCGGCCTCGGCCTCACCATCGTGGGTGCGGCCCTGTTCCTGCGGTACTCGCTGGGGCGGTACCTGCGCTTCTGGCTCCTCCGCCTGATCTACGAGGAGCACCTAACCGCCGACCGCCAGGTCGACGCACTGGAGCGGCTCGGCGACCAGCTCGCCCGAGACGACCCGACCAACCGAGCGGCGACCCCCGCCGACCGAGCAAAGGAGACCCAGCTGTGATCACGCACAAGCGGACCAGCGCCATCCGGGGCATCGGGGCGGCGCTCGTCGCCGTCGCGCTCCTGGCGGCGTGCGGTGGCGACGACGACGGTGGCTCGGACACCACGACCACGGCCGAGGAGACCACCACCACGGAGCCCACCACCACCACGCTCGACCCAGCCGCCGAGGAGGAGGCGGTGGCGGCCGTGCTCACCGAGTTCTTCGCGCTCGTGGGCCAGGGCGACTTCGACGGCGCCGCGCTGCTGTTCGAGAACGGCGAGGCGCACAAGGCGAAGCTCGTGCACTGCGCCGACCTCGTGTCGGGTGTCACGATCGAGATGACGAGCGTCGAGCTGGTGGACGACTCCAGCGCCTCCGCCCTCTTCGCGATCCTGAAGGGCGGTGAGGTGCTGCTGGCCGAGAGCGGGGGCGGTGCCGTGAAGGTGGACGGCGAGTGGCTCGTCTCGGAGAACACCTTCCTGTCGCTCTACGACGCCGCCAAGGACGGGTGCACCGGCACGCCTCCGCCTGAGTGACCGACCCGGCACCGGCGGGCGAGCGGGCGCTGCGCCGAGGGGGTTGGCGCATGATGCGCCGCGCCCTCCGGCCCAGCCGGCGCTGGATCGCGGTCGGGATCCTCACCGCGCTCGGCTGGACGGTGGCGAAGGTCTCCGTGCCGCTGCTCGCCCAGCGGGCGATCGACGAGGGCATCGACCCCTACGACGGCGAGGCGCTCCTGCGCTGGACGCTCGTGATCGGGGCGGTGACCCTCGTGATCGCCGTCTTCACCGCCTTCCGGCGGTATGCCGCGTTCGCCATCTCGCTGCGGGCCGAGACGGATCTGCGCCGCCAGCTCTTCGCCCACCTGCAGCGCCTCCACTTCGCCTACCACGACCGCGCCCAGACCGGAGAGCTGATGTCGCGGGCCAACACGGACCTCCGCCAGATCCAGCTGTTCCTCGTCTTCGTGCCCATCGCCGGCGCCAACCTCGTGATGATCCTCGGGGTCGCGGGGGTGCTGCTCTCCATCAACGCCACCCTCGCCCTCCTCGCCCTCGCGCCGCTCCCCCTCCTGAACCTGGCCGCCACGGCGTTCTCCCGGCGGATGGGTCCGCAGTCCGCCGACCTCCAGCGCCGCCTGGCCGGCGTCTCGGGCGTCGTCGAGGAGAGCCTCTCGGGGATCCGGGTGGTCAAGGGCTTCGGGGCCGAGCACCTCCAGGACGACAAGCTGCGAGGGGCCGCCTCGCGGGTGCAGGAGCGAGCGCTGGAGATCGCCCGCCTCCGGGCCGGCTTCAACCCCTTGATGGAGCTGCTGCCGACGCTCGGCCTCGTGATCGTCCTCTGGTTCGGCGGCCGTGAGGTGCTGGACGGGCGGCTCAGCCTCGGTGAGCTGGTCGCCTTCAACTTCTACATCCTCCAGCTGATCTTCCCGCTGCGCATGACCGCCTTCCTGGTGGCCCAGGCGTCGCGGGCGTCGGCCTCGGCGGCCCGGGTCCACGAGGTGCTGGCCACCGCTCCGGAGATCACGGACCGCCCCGGGGCCGGGCCGATCCCCGACGGGCCGGGGGAGGTGCGCTTCGAGGGCGTCACCTTCGGCTACGAGCCCGGGGTGACGGTGCTGCGGGGCCTGGACCTCGTGGTGCCGGCCGGGGAGTCCGTGGCGCTCGTCGGGTCGACCGGGGCCGGGAAGAGCACGGTGGCGCGCCTGATCGCCCGCTTCTACGACGTCGACGGGGGGAGGGTGCGGCTCGACGGCGCCGACGTGCGCGACATCCGCCTCGACGACCTCCGTCGCGCCGTCGGCATCGTGTTCGAGGACACCTTCCTCTTCAGCGACACCGTACGGGCCAACATCGCCCTGGCCGATCCGAGCGCGCCCACCGAGCGCGTGGAGGAGGCGGCCCGGCTGGCCGGCGCGGACGACTTCATCGCGGCGCTCCCGGCGGGGTACGACACGGTCCTCGGCGAGCAGGGGTACTCGCTGTCCGGCGGGCAGCGCCAGCGGGTGGCGATCGCCCGGGCCATCCTCGCCGACCCCAGGATCCTCGTGCTGGACGACGCCACCTCCTCGGTGGACCCCACCAAGGAGCACGAGATCCGCGACGCGCTCGAAGAGGTGATGGCCGGACGCACCACGATCGTGATCGCCCACCGCGCCGCCACGGTGGCGCTGGCCGACCGGGTGGTCCTGCTCGACGGCGGGCGGGTGGCGGCCACCGGCACCCACGAGGAGCTGCTGGCCAGCTCCCCCCGGTACCGCGAGGTGCTCGCCCAAGGGGAGCAGCGGGCCGGGGTGGGAGGGGCCCGGTGAGGATCCCCGACGCCACCGACGTCGACCTCAGCAGCACCGAGCGCCGCCGCATCATCCGGCGCACCTGGCACCTGCTGCGGCCGCACCGCCGCGGCCTGGCTGCGATCGCCGTGCTCGTCGTGCTCCAGGCCGGGGGGATGGTGGCCGGACCGGCGCTCGTCCGCTACGGCATCGACTCCGGGGTGCGGCCCGGGGACCTCGACGCCCTCAACCGGGCCGCCGCGCTCTTCGTCGGCGCCGCCGTCCTCGCCTACGTCAGCGGCCGGCTCGCCATCCGAGCCGTGGCCCGGGTGGGCGAGGCCTTCCTGCGCGAGCTGCGCGAGCGGGTCTTCTCGCACCAGCTGGCCCTGTCGATGGAGTTCTTCGACCGGAACCGCACCGGCACGCTGGTGGCCCGCATGACCGCCGACATCGAGGCCCTCCAGGAGCTGGTGGGCCAGGGCCTCACCATGTTCGTCGTCAACAGCCTCCTGCTCACCGGAGCGGTCGTGGTGATGGTGGGCATGAGCTGGCAGCTCGCGCTCATCACCCTCCTCGTCGTGCCGCTGGTGGCCAAGGCGACCGGCTGGTTCAGGCGGGAGTCGAACAAGGCCTACCTCGACCTGCGGGAGTCGATCGGATCCAACCTCTCCACCATCCAGGAGGGCCTGGCCGGCGTGCGGGTGGTGCAGGCGTTCAACCAGGAGGACGCCGTGGTGGAGCGCTTCCACGGCACGAACGAGCGGCTGTTCAACGCCCACATGCGAACCGAGCGGATCGCGGCGCGCTACTTCCCCGTGATCGAGCTGGCCCAGGGCCTCTCCATCGCCCTCGTCCTCGGCCTCGGCGGGCACCTCAGCGCGCGGGGCGCGGTGACGGTGGGCACCGTGGCCGCCTACGTCCTCTACCTGCAGAACCTGTTCGAGCCGATCCAGCAGCTGAGCCAGCTGTTCAACCAGCTCCAGGCCTCGGCTGCCTCGCTGCACAAGCTCTACGGCCTGCTCGACGAGCGGGTGGTGGTGGCTGAGCGGCCGGGCGCCGTCGACCTGCCGGACCGCGGTCGCCTCGAGGTCATCGACGTCTCGTTCGCCTACCGGGCCGGCCCTCCGGTACTCGAGGCGGTGAGCCTGGTCGTCGAGCCCGGCGAGCGGGTGGCGCTGGTCGGGCCCACCGGGGCGGGCAAGTCGACGCTGGCGAAGCTGATGGCCCGCAGCTACGACCCGACCGCCGGCTCGGTCCGGTACGCCGGGATCGACCTGCGGGACGCCACGCTGGCGTCGCTGCGCCGGCGCATCGTGGTCGTGCCCCAGGAGGGCTTCCTCTTCTCCGGCTCCCTCCGCGACAACCTCCTGATCGGCCGGCCCGCTGCCACCGACGCGGACGTCGGCCAGGCCATCGACCGCCTCGGGCTGCGGGCCCGCTTCGACGCCTTCGCCGGAGGTCTGGACGCCGAGGTCCGCGAGCGCGGCGCCAACTTCTCCGCCGGTGAGCGCCAGCTCGTGTCCCTGGTGCGAGCGGCCCTGGCCGACCCCGGGATGATCGTCCTGGACGAGGCCACCTCGAGCCTCGACCCCGGCACCGAGCTCGTCGTGGAGCGGGCCCTGGAGCGGCTCATGGAGGGCCGCACGGTGGTCGTGATCGCCCACCGCCTCTCCACCGCAGCGCGCGCCGACCGGGTGGCGGTGGTGGAGGGCGGACGGCTCGTGGAGCACGGCACCCACGCCGAGCTCATGGCTGGGGGCGGGGCCTACGCCAGGCTCTTCGCCTCCTGGGCGGCGGGCGTCGACCGCTCCGAGGCCCCGTTCGACGACGGGCCCCGGCCCGTCCCCTGACGGGTGCGCTCGCGGCTCTCGGCCCACGTGAGCCCCAGGTCCACGTCGAGGTCGTGGGGGAGGCCGAGGATCCGCTCGGCGATGATGTTGCGCAGCACCTCGGAGGTGCCGCCGCCCACGGTGAGCGCAGGGCTGAACAGGAAGCCGTTGGACCACGGCTCCCACACGGGGTCCTCCTGGGGGGCCAGCATGCCGGTCGCCCCCATCAGGTCCTTGGCCAGGGTGAACACCGTCTTGCCGTGGGGGTCCTTCAGCGCCTTGCGCAGCGAGGCGTCCGGTCCGGGCTTCTTGTTCACCTTGGCCGAGATCTGGCGCAGCTGGTGGTACCGCATGATCTCGCCCTCGATGTAGCCGGCCACCAGCCGCTGGCGCAGCGGCCCCGGCAGCTCGTCGCCCCGGGAGCGGACGAGCTCGACCAGGTCCCGCACGGTGGGCCCGTGCCCCCACTGGAGGCCATCCCGGGACAGCGACACGCGCTCGTTGGCGAGCGTCTCCTTGGCCATCGCCCAGCCGCCGTGGAGCGGCCCGATGAGGTTCTCGGCCGGCACGGCCACGTCGGTGAAGAACACCTCGCAGAAGCCGGCGTCGCCGAAGGTCCCCACCATGTTCCGCAGCGGCCGGATCTCGATGCCCGGCAGGTCCATCGGCACGATGAAGTAGGAGATGCCTGTGTACTTCGACGTGTCGACGTCGGTGCGGGCGATCAGGATGCCGAACTTCGCCACCTGGGCCAGCGACGTCCAGATCTTCTGCCCGTTCACCACGAACACGTCGCCGTCGCGGACGGCCCGGGTGGAGAGGCTGGCCAGGTCCGAGCCGGCTTCTGGCTCGCTGAAGAGCTGGCACCACAGCTCCTCGCCCCGGAGCATCGGGGGGAGGTAGCGGGCCTTCTGCTCCTCGGTGCCGTGGACCACGATGACCGGGCCGCAGTGGCCGATGCCGATCGGGTTCATGGGCTTGGTGACCCCGGCCCGCTTCAGCTCGTCGTCGATGATGAGCTGGAGCTCGGGCTCGGCGTCGAGGCCCCAGGGCTCGGGCCAGTGGGCGGTGACGTAGCCGGCCTCGACCAGCTGCGCCGGGGTGGGGTCCGGGTGCTCGGCCAGCCACGCCCGCACCTGGAGCCGTCGGGGGTCGTCGTTGCTCGGAAGGTCCATGTCCACGCCACAAGTAGAACACGTTCTCGTGGATCTCGCCCGTCAGGATGAGACAACACGTAGGAACGCGTTCTGCCAGGCGCACCGGCGGGCCGAGGGGCGGGGTGTGCGCCGAGGGCTTCGAGGCCCCCGCCGGACGGGGCGGCCGGTCGTCGGACGCCCTGGACGGCGTGCGCCCCGCCGGATGCGGGAGACTCCGCCCATGGACGAGCTGACGCGGTTGACGGTGGAGCGCGATGCCGAGCTGGCGGGCCTCGTCACGATCGCCCTGGACCGGCCGGACAAGCTGAACGCCCTCGACGTGACCCTCCACGACGAGCTCCAGGCGGTGCTGGCGGACCTCGAGACGGACCACGAGGCCCGGGTGGTGATCCTCACCGGGGTCGGCCGGGCCTTCTCGGCCGGTGCCGAGCTGGGGTCCCGCCGTGACGGCCCGCCGGTGAACGACCTCGACCGGCTGGCGCGGGTGCACCTGGGCGGCCGCACCTGCGAGCTGATCGACCGGCTCCCGCAGGTCGTCATCGGCGCCGCCAACGGCCTGGCCGTCGGTGGCGGGGTGGTGCTGCTCGCCTGCTGCGACCTGCGGGTGGCGGCGGAGTCCGCCTGGTTCTCGATCCCGGAGGTGGAGCTCGACCTGCCCCTCAGCTGGCAGGCACTGCCCCGCCTCATGCGGGAGCTGGGCCCGGCCCGCACCAAGGAGCTGGCCATGTGCTGCGAGCGGTTCACCGCCCAGCAGGCGCTGCAGTGGGGCTTCCTCAACCGAGTGGTGCCCGACGGCCACGTGGCCGCAGAGGCCCGACGGCTGGCCGAGCGCCTGCTGTCGATGGACCCGCTCACGCTGAGCATGACCAAGCGGGCCTGCGCCGCGCTCGAGAACCTGATGGTCCCGAAGGAGCCGACCTGGAGCGACGCCGACCTCATGCTCCTCGCCCACCGGCAGGCCGCGACCCGGGCCCGGACGGGCGCCAGCCCCGTCCCTCGCTCGTCGCCGCCGGCGCCGGGCTAGGGTCGACCACCGCTGGCTTCGCTGGGATGCCGGCTGTGGACAGGTCCACGCGATGGGCCGATGCTGGGACAGGTGGTGGAGGAAGCGCTCGACGGCGACGGCGGCTCACCGGTGGAGGGTGGAGAGCGGGTCGATCAGATGCTCGCCGACGTGGCCCTGGAGGCCCCGGAGGCCTTCTGGCTCCGGCACCTCCGCTCGGGGATCGCGCTCTACTCCGTGGGGACCGTCCTGGCCGCCTGCTACCTCGCCTTCACGCCCGACGGCCCCAACCGCGCCACCGAGTGGGTGATGGTGGTCGTCGCGCTGGTGGCCACCATGGCCGTCGTCGCGGTGCCGGGGCGCACGATCGTCCGATCCCGGCACCGCATCCTCTTCTTCGTGCTGTGGAGCTCCTTCTCGGCGGTCTTCGTCAGCGCCGTCGCCGCGGTCGACGGCGGCCTCGAGAGCCCGCTCGCCTTCCTCCTGCTCGTGCCCATGACCTACGCCTCGCTGGCCTACCCGCCGCGCGCCGTCATCCTCATCGGCATCGTGGCGGCCTCCTCCGCCGTCGTGGTGGCGCTCATCAGCCACGACACGCTGGCCCGCACCTGGATGGTGGTGGGCACCGTGGGCATGGTCACCTTCCTGGCCGCCTCCGTCACCCAGGCCCGGACCGAGCACCAGGTCACCCGCCGCCGGCTCACCGAGCGGCTGATCCAGCTGGCCACCGTCGACGGGCTCACCGGGTGCCTCAACCACCGCACCTTCTACGAGCGGTTGGAGACCGAGCTGGCCCGCAGCGTGCGGCACGGCCACCGGGCCACGCTCCTCGTGATCGACGTGGACGACTTCAAGTCCGTCAACGACCGGCTCGGCCACCTCGCCGGCGACGAGGTCCTGGCGCGGATCGGTTCCGTGCTGCGGTCCGACGGCCGCGCCTCCGACATCGTGGGCCGGATCGGTGGCGACGAGTTCGCGGTCGTGCTCGTCGAGAGCGACCCCGCCCATGCCGAGGCGGCCGCCCGGCGGTTCCGAGCTCGCCTGGCCGCCGAGGGCGACGGGCTCCGGGCATCCATCGGTTGCGCACACTTCGACGGCACGGCCCCCTCCCCGCCGACGGCCCGCCAGCTCGTGGCGGCGGCCGACGCCGACCTCTACGCCCAGAAGCCCGGCAGCCTGTCCTGATGGGCCCAGATCCTCGCTCGTCCTGAAGTCGGGACCTCCGACCCTTCCCGGCGTGGTCGGCGGAGCGCACGATGGCCAGGACAAGGAGGTTGCCATGGCGGAGGTCGCCGCGCGCTCGCCCGTCGCCCTGTCGGCGCGGCTGGATGAGCCGCTCGGACGTTGGACGTGGCTCTACAAGTGGTTCCTGGCCATCCCCCACCTCGTGGTGCTGGCCCTGCTCTGGATGGTGGTGGTGCTGCTGACCGTGGTCGCCGGCATCTCGATCGCGCTCACCGGCCGGTACCCCCGGGGCATCTTCGACTTCAACCTCGGGGTGATGCGCTGGACGTGGCGGGTGACGTACTACGCGTTCACGCTGGGCACCGACCGCTACCCGCGGTTCTCGTTCGAGGCTGACCCCGACTACCCCGCGCAGCTCGACATCGCCTACCCCGAGCAGCTCTCCCGGGGCCTGGTGTGGGTCAAGTGGTGGCTGCTGGCCATCCCCCACCTCCTCGTGGTCAGCCTCTTCACGGGAGGCGTCGGCTGGCACATCGGGGGGGTGGTCGGGGTGCTCTGCCTGGTGGCGGGCGTGACGCTCGCCCTCCGGCGCCCCTACCCGACGGCGGTGTTCGACTTCGTGATGGGCATGCACCGCTGGGGGTGGCGGGTCACCGCGTACGTGCTGCTCATGCGGGACGAGTACCCGCCCTTCCGGCTCGACCCCGGGCCCGACGAACCGCCTCCCGAGCCCGCCGTCCTCGAGCGCCGTCAGGCCCCCGGCCCGAGCGGCGAGGGCCGGCCCGGTCCCCTGGGGGCCTGACCCCACCGGCTCCTGTCGCTCCGGCGGGCGGAGGCGGCCACCGGAGAGCTTGGCGCTCGACTCGCCACGTGCCGGTCGAGCCCCCCGACGTGCTCGGGCCGCGGCGCCGGGAGCCCGTCGAGGGTGGCCGGGGTCCGGTGCCAGACTGCCCGGCATGGCCGGCCCGACCCCTGACGCCCTGGCGGGGCTGGACCCCGCCGACCTCGTGCGCCGGGATCGAGCGGCCGTCTGGCACCCCTACGCCGCGGTGCCGATCGGCCTCGACCCGGTCCCGGTGGTGGGCGCCGAGGGCGTCCACCTGCACCTGGCCGACGGTCGTCGGGTGGTCGACGGCATGTCGTCGTGGTGGGCCGCCATCCACGGGTACCGCCACCCCGTCCTCGACGCCGCCGTGCGCGACCAGCTCGATCGGGTCGCCCACGTGATGTTCGGAGGGCTCACCCACCCCCCGGCCATCGAGCTGGCCGAGCTCCTGGTCGAGATCGCCCCGGGCGAGCTGGCCCACGTCTTCCTCTGCGACTCCGGGTCGGTCGCGGTCGAGGTCGCGATCAAGATGGCGATCCAGCACTGGCAGGGCCGGGGCCAGCCGGGCCGTCACCGCCTCCTCACCGTCCGGGGCGGCTACCACGGCGACACGCTCGGTGCGATGTCGGTCTGCGACCCGGTCACCGGCATGCACGGGCTCTTCGCCGGGGTGCTGCCCCAGCAGCTCTTCGCCCCGATGCCCGGGCCGGACTACGGCGAGCCCTTCGACGCCGCCGTCCACCTGGCCGAGCTGCGGCGGCTGGCCCACGACCACCGCCAGGAGGTGGCGGCGGTCATCCTGGAGCCGGTCGTGCAGGGGGCCGGCGGCATGCGCTTCTACGCGCCCGAGCACCTGGCCGCCGTGCGAGCGCTCTGCGACGAGACCGGGGCGCTGCTCATCCTCGACGAGATCGCCACCGGCTTCGGCCGCACCGGTCGCCTGTGGGGGGCCGACCACGCCGCGATCGCCCCCGACATCCTGTGCGTGGGCAAGGCGATGACCGGCGGGTACCTGTCGATGGCGGCCACCCTCTGCACGCCGGCGGTGGCCGAGGGCGTGTGCGCGGCCGGGTCGGGCGCGCTCATGCACGGCCCCACCTACATGGGCAACCCGCTCGGCGCCGCCGTGGCGCTGGCCAGCACCCGGCTGCTGCTGGACCAGCCCTGGGCCGACGAGGTGGCCCGCATCGAGCGTCGGCTGCGCACCGGCCTGGCCCCGGCCGCGGACATAGACGGGGTGGCCGACGTCCGGGTGCTCGGCGCCATCGGCGTCGTCGAGACCGTCGAGCCGCTCCCGACGGGCGCCCTCCAGGGGGTCTTCCTCGAGCACGAGGTCTGGCTCCGTCCCTTCGGCCGCCTCGTCTACACGATGCCCCCGTACGTGACGACCGACGCCGACCTCGACCGCATCACCGCCGCCATCGTCGACGCCGTCGCCCGCGTCCACCCCGCCTGACGGCCCTCCCACGCCTCCTGATCCGTCCCACGACGAGGAGGGGATGGCGGGTCCGGGGGAGAGCCCGGAGTACCAGCCCGGGCGGCCCGGGCCCGCCAGCCCGGACGGGCGCGCCCGATCGTGGGGGTGGGGGCATGGGGGGACTGCCCGGCCCTGTGGGCCCCCAGCGCGAGGTTGGGGTCCTGGGGGGTGCGCTTCGGTGTCGTGGTGCCCCGAACGTCGGGTTGGGGGCGTGAGGGTGCCGATCCGGTCTCGTCGTGCCCCGGACCTCGGAAGGGGGCGGGTCAGGCGGTGACGGCGCTGTGCTGGACGGTGCGCATGTCGAGGCGGTCCAGCAGGGCGGTGTCATGATCGTCGCCCGGGTTGGGGGTGGTGAGCAGCTTGTCGCCGAGGAAGATGCTGCTGGCACCGGCGTGCAGGCAGAGCGCCTGCAGCTCGTCGGTCATGCCGTTGCGGCCCGCTGACAGGCGGACCACCGAGGCGGGCATCATGATCCGGGCCGCCGCGATGGTGCGGACCAGCTCCAGCGGGTCGAGCTCGGGGGTGCCGTAGAGGGGCGTGCCCGGCACCTGGACCAGCAGGTTGATCGGCACGCTCTCGGGGTGCGGGTCGAGCCGGGCCAGCTGGGCGAGGAGCCCGGCCCGCTCCCGGCGGCTCTCGCCCATGCCGACGATCCCCCCGCAGCACAGCTTCACCCCGGCCGAGCGCACGTTGGCCAGCGTGTCGAGCCGGTCCTCGTAGGTGCGGGTGGTGATGATCTCGCCGTAGAACTCCGGCGACGTGTCGAGGTTGTGGTTGTAGAAGTCGAGCCCTGCCTCGGCCAGGCGGCGGGACTGCTCGGGGGTGAGCATCCCGAGGGTCACGCACGTCTCCATCCCCAGCTCGGCCACCGCGGCGACGGCCTCGGCCACCTGCTCCACCTGGCGGTCGTTCGGGGCCCGCCACGCGGCGCCCATGCAGAAGCGGGTCGCGCCGCTGGTCTGGGCGTTGCGAGCGGCGGCCACGATCTCCTCGGTGCCCATGAGCCGCTCCGGCTCGAGCCCGGTGTCGTAGCGGGCCGACTGCGGGCAGTACGCGCAGTCCTCGGGGCAGGCGCCGGTCTTCACCGACAGCAGGATGGCCGCCTCGACCACCTGGGGGTCGAAGCGCTCCCGGTGCACGGCGTGGGCGTCGGCCAAGAGGTCGTGGAACGGGCGGGCCAGGAGGGCCTCGGCCTCGGCCACCGTCCAGTCGTGTCGGAGCTCCATGGCCCGACAGGCTGCCCGGGCGAGGCCGCGCGGTGCCAGATGAGCGCCTGGTCCAGGGTGGTGCAGGCGAGCACCCCGCACCTGCTCCTCCCCGCGGCGAGCGGGACGGCATCGCCGCCGCGAGCCGGGGGCAAGACCGCGAAGGTCGTCGGGTCGGAGGGTCCGCGGGTCCGCCGGAGCTGCACAGACTGGCCAGTGCCGCAGGCGTCCTGCCATCGTGGCGGCGTGCCGGATGCGACTGCTGCCCCGGGCTCCGACGGCTGGTCCTCGTGGGTCGACGCGCAGCTGGCGGGGCTGCGGGCCGAGGGCCGCTGGCGGTTCCATCGCACGCTGGATGCAAGGGGACCATCCGGCACGCTCGACGGGCGGGCGGTGACCACCTTCGCGTCGAACGACTACCTGGGCCTGTCGGGCCACCCCGCGGTGGTGGCGGCCGCTCAGGCGGGGGCGGAGCGGTGGGGGACCGGCGCCACCGCCTCTCGGCTGGTGGTCGGGAACCGACCCGTGCACGAGGAGCTCGAGGCGGCGCTGGCGGCGTGGAAGGGGACGGAGCGGGCCCTCGTGCTGCCCACCGGGTACCAGGCCAACGTCGGGGTGCTGAGCACCCTCGCCGCCACGGGGGCGACCGTGCTCTCCGACGAGCTCAACCACGCGTCGATCATCGACGGCGTCCGCCTCGGTAGGGGTGAGGTCCGGATCTACCGCCACGGCGACGTGGACCACGTCCGCTCCCTGCTCTCGGGCGCGCCAGGTCGGGCGATCGTGGTGACCGACGCCGTGTTCTCCATGGACGGCGACGTCGCCCCGGTCGACCAGCTGGTGTCGGCGTGCGCCGAGCAGGGCGCCCTCCTCGTCCTCGACGAGGCGCACAGCGTCTTCGGCCCCGGGGTGGACCTCGACGCCGGCGCGGAGGTGCTGCGGGTCGGGACGCTGTCCAAGGCGCTCGGCGCCCTCGGCGGGTTCGTGGCCGGACCGGCCCGCTACGTCGAGCTCCTCGTCAACCGGGCCCGCTCGCACATCTTCACCACCGGCCTCAGCCCGACCGATGCCGCCGCCGCCCTCGCCGCGCTGGCGGTGCTGCGCTCCGACGAGGGGGCCGCGCTGGTCGCCCACCTGCGTCGCCTCGTGGATCGCGTCCGGCCGGGGCACCCGTCACCGATCCTGCCGGTGGTGGTGGGGGAGGAGGCCGCCGCCCTGAAGGCCGCCGACGCGCTGCTCGAGCGGGGCCTGCTCGTGCCCGCCATCCGGCCGCCCACCGTGCCCGTCGGGACCTCTCGGCTGCGGGTCGCCCTGTCGGCCGCCCACACCGAGGCCCAGCTCGACACGCTCCTTGCCGCCCTGGCCGAGATCGGCGTCGAACCGTGACGGCCGCTCCCCGTCCGGACCGGCTGGTCGTCGTCCTCGGCACCGGCACCGAGGTCGGCAAGACCTGGGTGAGCTGCCGCATCCTCGACCGCTTGCGGGTGATCGGTTCGAGCGTTGCCGCGTGGAAGCCGGCCCAGTCCTTCGACCCGGAAGCCGTCGTCGCCGGGGCCAGGTCCGACGCAGAGCTCCTCGCCGCAGCATGCGGCAGCGAGCCCGATCTGGTGTGCCCCCCGCACCGCTCCTACCCGATCCCGCTCGCTCCCCCGATGGCATCGGAGCGGCTCGGCGCCGGGGAGGTGCGGCTGGCCGAGCTGCTGGCCGAGCAGCCCTGGCGGCCGGGCACCGATGTCGGCCTGGTCGAGGGGGCAGGCGGGTCCCGATCGCCGATCGCGCACGACGCCGACGGGAACGACCTGGCCCGGGCGCTGGCCCCGGACCTCGTGGTCCTGGTCGCCGACGCCGGCCTGGGCACGCTGCACGCCGTCCGGTCGGCGCTCGAGGGGTTGGACGACCTCCCGACGGTCGTGCTGCTCAACCGGTACGACGGCTCCGAT
Source organism: Acidimicrobiia bacterium (assembly GCA_046565645.1). Lineage (GTDB taxonomy): Bacteria > Actinomycetota > Acidimicrobiia > Acidimicrobiales > VFJN01 > VFJN01. Next base: position 88,509 of record JBKHYD010000023.1, read on the forward strand.
GCGCTCCACCAGGACAACCGGAGGTGGCTGGCAGAGCGGTTCTCGGCCCGGGTGGTCACCGCCGCCGGCGTCGCCGCCTACCTCTCCACGCCGAGCGGCTCCGCCCGACCTGCCCGCCTGACCTGATGGCCGGCGGTCACGCCGCCCTGGTGGTGCGGGACGTCGCGCGCCGGCGGCGCTGCCGGCGTCGGGCGGCCTCGGCCTTCTCGATCAGGGCGAGCACCTGCGCCTCGAGCTCCTCGAGGTCCGCCACGTCGTCGAGCCCGTCGAGGGTCTCGTCCTGCTCGAAGGCGTCGATCACCCGAGGGTCGATGTAGGCCGACCGGGCCACGGCCGCGGTGTTGCCGAGGTGGCGGGCCACGTCCTTCGCCACCTGCACCACGGCTCGTCGCCGGGCGGTGTCGGAGCCGCCGGCCTCGACGTCGGCCAGGCCGACCGCCGCCAGCACGGTGGCGGCCCAGGTGCGGAAGTCCTTGGCCGTGAACTCGGTGCCGAGGTGCCCCTGCAGGTACTCGTTGATGTGGCTGGAGCGCACGTCGACCCACCGGCCTCGGTCGTCCTTGTAGGCGAGCAGCTCGGTCTCGGCGCTCGTGCGCCGGCGGCGGAGGTGGGTGAGGACCTCGACCACGTCTGGGTCGGCTGTCTGGCAGCGGCGGTGCTGGCCGCTCTTGGCGTCGTAGTCGAAGTGGACGACGTCGCCCCGTATCCGCACGTGGCGCTTCTGCAGGGTGGCCAGCCCGTAGGAGCCGTTCTCCTCGGCGTAGGCCTCGCCGCCGGTCCGGAAGAACCCCATCTCCAGCAGCCGCACCGCGCAGGCGAGGACCCGCTGGCGGGGCATCCCCTCCCGGGCGAGGTCGACGTCCACCTCGGCGCGGAGCCTCGGAAGGCGCTGGGCGAAGCGCACCACCCGCTCGTGCTTCTCACGGGCCCGCTGCTCCTGCCACTCCGTGTGGTAGCGGTACTGGCGCCGTCCCTTGTCGTCCACCCCGGTCGCCTGGATGTGGCCCAGTGGGTCGGCGCAGATCCACACGTCGGTCCAGGCGGGCGGGATGGCGAGGCTCCGGACCCGGGCCAGCACCTCCTCGTCGGCCACCCGGCTGCCGTCCGCGTCGAGGTAGTAGAAGCCCTTGCCGGCCCCCTTGCGCGAGATCCCTGGCCCGTTGCAGTCGATCTCTCGCACAGCCATCGGCCGGCTCCCTACCCCTGCAGCGCAGCTTGTCAGCCCTCTGGTTGCCGCCGGCACCCCGCGGGTAGGGGCGACGGGACGAACGCCTTGCACCAGCCGGCGAAGGTCGCCGACCCCGAGAGGAGCTCCCGTGACCGATCCCAGCTTCATCCCCGTCCACGACCGCGAGCTGCTGGCCGTGTTCCCCGACGCCGAGCACGCTCACGACGCCCGCGGCGCCCTCATCAGCGCCGGCGTGCCCGAAGGGAGCATCCGGATCAACGCCGCCACCGACGCCGTCGACGCGCTGCGAGCCGAGCAGCACGACGAGCTCAGCCGAGCCTGGGTGGTCCCCAACGCCGGCGTGGTCTACCCGGGCGGGTCAGCCCGAGGCCTGGCCGGGATCTCGCTCCTCGCCGCCGTCATCGCCGTGCCGGCAGCGCTTCTGCTGGCCCTGATCGACTTCGGGCCGGGCTACTGGGTCCGGGCCCTGATCCTCGTGGTCGTCGGCCTGGCGCTGGCGTTCACCCTCGGGATCGTGATCGGGCCGCCGGCCGGCGCCCCGGCGCCCGGCGAGGTGCCGGACGCCGCTCGAGGGGTGACGCTGCGGGTCGCGGGCGACACGGCCCAGCTGCGTCACGTCTTGGCCGCCCACGACCCGATCCGGGTGGCTGAGGTGACCCACGACGGCGACCCGATCGACACCGTGGCCCGCCAGAAGCCCGACACGGCCGCCGAGACGGCCAAGGACGTCGTGGCGAAGGCCGACGGGGACGACTACCACCCCGAGCGCTGACCCTGTTCGCGGCGGGCGACCGGACGAAGGAGGAGGTACCCATGCCAGGCAACGAGCACGGACCCTCGGTCAAGGACCCTGACCAGTACGAGGCCCTGCGCGACGAGGGCATGAGCAAGGAGAAGGCGGCCCGCATCTCCAACGCCTCGAGCAACGAAGGCCGCAGCACCGTCGGCCGCCGCGGCGGCAACGCCGAGGACTACGAGGACCGCACCAAGGACGAGCTGCTCGACCGGGCCCGCGAGGTGGGCATCGAGGGCCGCTCCAAGATGAGCAAGGACGAGCTCATCGACGCCCTCCGCCACCACTGAAACAACGTCTGTGCGCGCTTTCACGCCGTAGCGGCTCGAAAGCGCGCACAGACGTCGTCTCGGGTCAGGGGGCGAGGGCCTGGAGGGCGGCTTGGTCGGGGGTGAACGGGGCGCCGGGGGTGAGCGCCTGGATGCAGACGTGGTCGGCACCCGCGTCGAGGTGCTCCTGCACCCGGGCCTCGATGGCGCCCTCGTCGCCCCAGACCACCACCGCATTCACGAACTCGGGGTCGTGGGCGTCGATCTGCTCGTCGGTGAAGCCGAGCCGCAGCCAGCTGTTCCGGTAGCTCGGCAGCGTGATGTAGACGGACAGGGCACCGATGGCGGTGGCACGGGCCGCCTCGACGTCGTCGCAGAGGACCACCTTCTGCTCCACGCAGAGGAGCTTGTCGGGGCCCAGCGCCGCCCGGGCCCGCTCGGTGTGGACGGGCGTGCTCCAGTAGGGGTGCGCACCGTCGGCGTGCGAGGCGGCCAGCTCGAGCATCCTCGGGCCCAGGGCGGCCAGGAGCCGGGGGACCGGCGTGTCGGACGACTTGGCCAGGTAGGGCGATGCGTCCATGCCCTCGAGGTAGCCCCTCATGGTGGCGAGCGGCTTGCCGTAGGGGACCTTCCTCAGGCCCTCCACGATCGGCTGGTGGCTGACGCCGAGGCCGAGGATGAACCGGTCGCCGGTCTGCTCGGCGAGGGCGTTGGCGGCCTGCAGCATGGGGCCGGGCAGCCGGTGGTGGATGTTGGCGATGCCCGTCGCGAAGACGATCCGGTCGGTGTGGTCGGCCAGGTGGGCGAGGTGGACGAAGGGGTCCCGGCCGAGCGTCTCCGGGACCCACAGCGCGCCGTAGCCCAGCCCGTCGAGCAGCCGGGCGAAGGCCACCGCGTCGGGGCTGGTCATGCCGTCGGTGGGGGCCCAGACGCCGAGGCGTCCGATCCGCTCGCGCCAGTCCGTCATCTCAGGCTGCTCCTCGTGTGGGGGGATGGGGCCCGCCGCGCGGTCAGGCGGCGGGGGCGGGGCGGGTGCCGCGCAGCAAACGGCCGGGCCGCTCGCCGGTCGCCTCGCCGTCGACGAAGGTCGGCACGCCGGACTTCACCGTCCACCGGTAGCCGGTGGCGTCCTGGACGAGGCGCCGGCCGCCAGCCGGCAGGTCGTGGGCGATGCGCGGCGGGGCGCACCCGAGCGCGTCGAGGTCGATGACGTTGAGGTCGGCGACGTGGCCTGGTGCCAGGAGGCCGCGGTCGAGCCAGCCCACGTGGGCGGCCGTGGCCCGGGTCAGCTGGTGGACGACCTGCTCCACGGGCAGGCGCTGGTCCTCACGGCGGTCGCGGGCCCAGACGGTGAGGAACGAGGTGGTGCTGCTGGCATCGCAGATGGCGCCGCAGTGGGCGCCGGCGTCGGACAGCCCGTAGAGGGCGACGGGCGAGGTGAGCATCTCGTGGATGTCGTCGAAGTCGCCGTGGGCGAAGTTGAACAGCGGCAGGTAGAGGAGCTGCCGGCCCTCGTGCGGGAGCAGCGTGTCGTAGACGAGGTCGGCGGGATCGACGCCCCGGCGGCGGGCCTCGGCCCCCAGGCTCTTCGACGCGTCGAGCTCGTAGTCGACGGGATCGGCCATCTCGAAGGTGACGTCGAACCCGCCCGCGATCTGGCGGAGCAGGCCGTCGGGGAGGCCCGCCACCAGCTCGGCGTGCTCCTCGAGGATCCGACGCTTGCGCTCCGGGTGGCGCAGCGCCTCCACGCGGTCGGGGACGGGCAACCCCGCGACCTCCCCGTAGGAGGCGCAGAGAAGGAACGGGTTGGCGGTGGCCTCGAGCCCGAGCAGCACGCCGATCGGCCGGGGAGCGACCTGGCCCCGCACGTCGAGCCCGTCGGCCCGCCACCGCTCGATGGCGGCGAACAGGTCCCGCCACCGGTCTGGCGCGTGGTACGCCTGCTGCACGGTGAAGCTGAGGGGCCGCCCCGAGGTGCGGGCCACTGCCTCGATGAGGGCCAGCTCGCGAGCGGTGAAGTCGTCGTCGGTGCTCTGGTAGGCGTCGCTGATGAGCTGCACCACCCCGGTCCCGGCCTTCGCCATCGCCGACGCGATCGCCAGCAGCTCGGCCTCGCCCGCCTGGAGCGTGCCGATGTTGGCGCCGAGGCTGGTGCGGTGGACCTCGGTGCGGGACGTGGCGAAGCCGATCGCCCCGGCCGCCAGCGCCTCCTCCACCAGCGCGGCCATCGTGGCGATCTCCCCCTCGGTGGGGTGCTCGAGGTGGTCGGCCCCCCGGTCGCCCATCACGTAGGTGCGCAGCGCGGCGTGGGGCACGTGGGCGGCCACGTCCACCGTCCGCCGACCCCGGTCGAGCACGTCGAGGTACTCGGGGAAGCTCTCCCAGCCCCAGGTGAGGCCCTCGGCGAGGGCGGTGCCGGGGATGTCCTCCACGCCTTCGAGGAGGCTGATCAGCCACTCGTGCTTCTCGGGCCGGGCCGGGGCGAACCCCACCCCGCAGTTGCCCATGGCCACGGTGGTGACGCCGTGCTGGGACGACGGGCGCAGCTCCGGGTCCCACGTGGCCTGGCCGTCGAAGTGGGTGTGGATGTCGACGAAGCCGGGCGTGACGAGCAGGCCGTCGGCGTGGATCTCCCGATCCGCGGACCCGTCGACCCGACCCACCTCCACGACGACGCCGTCGCGCACGGCCACGTCGGCGGTGCGGGTGGCGGCACCGCTGCCGTCGGCCACGGTGCCCCCGCGGACCACGAGATCGAAGTCGCTCAACGCCAGCACCCCCTGCTGCTCGTCCGTCGAGCCGTTCTAGCCGCCGCGACGTCTCTGTGGGGATTCGAGCCGCTACGGCTCGAGAACGCACACAGACGTCGTCGGGTCAGGAGTGGCGCTCGCGGTCGCGGCGCTCGGCCAGCCTCGCCGCGTAGGCGGCGGCCTCCGTGCGACGGTGCATCCCGAGCTTGGCGAACATGTTGGAGACGTAGTTCTTGACGGTCTTCTCGGCGAGGAAGAGCCGCTCACCGATCTGGCGGTTGGTGAGCCCCTCGGCGATCAGGCCCAGGATCCGACGCTCCTGGTCGGTGAGCGAGGCGAGCTCGTCGTCCCCCTCCCGGTGGCGGAGCCGGTCGAGCACCCGGGTGGTGACCTGCGGGTCCAGCAGCGACTCCCCGGCCGCAACCCGCCGGACGCCGTTCACGAGGTCGCTGCCCCGGACCTGCTTCAGCAGGTAGCCGGCGGCGCCGGCCATGATCGACGCGTAGACGGCCTCGTCGTCCGAGAACGAGGTGAGCATGATGCAGGCGATCTCGGGGTGCTTCGAGCGGATCTCGCGGCACACCTCGATGCCGTCGCCGTCAGGGAGGCGCACGTCCAGCACCGCCACGTCGGGCGAGGTGGCGGGGATGCGCCCGTAGGCCTCCTCGGCCGTGCCGGCCTCGCCCACCACCACGAGGTCGCCCTCGGCTTCGAGGAGCTCGCGCAGCCCGCGGCGCACGATCTCGTGGTCGTCGAGGAGGAACACCCGTGTCGTCACCGCTCCAGTCTGCCCGCTGGGCGCCCACGGCCGGTGATCGGCCGTCCCCTAGGGTTCTGGACATGGCCCCGGACGTCGCACGGACCCGACTCCAGCAGCTCATGGAGGCCGTGCTGGCCATCGGCTCCGATCTCGACCTGCCGTCCATGCTCCGTCGGATCATCCACGCCGCCACCGAGCTGGTCGACGCCCGCTACGGGGCGCTCGGCGTGCTCGACGACAGCGGCCGCTCGCTCAGCCAGTTCATCACGGTGGGCATCGACGACGCCGGTCGGGCCGCCATCGGCGAGCTGCCCCACGGGCACGGGATCCTCGGCCTGCTCATCGTGGACGCCGAGCCCCTCCGGCTGCCCGACCTCACCGCTCACCCGGACAGCGCCGGGTTCCCGCCCAACCACCCGCCGATGACGTCGTTCCTCGGGGTACCGATCCGGGTGCGCAACGAGGTGTTCGGGAACCTGTACCTCACCGACAAGCGCACGGCCGAGCCCTTCTCCTCGGAGGACGAGGACCTCGTGGTGGCCCTCGCCAGCGCCGCCGGCGTGGCGATCGAGAACGCCCGCCTGCACACCAAGGTGCGGGAGATGGCGCTGGTGGAGGATCGGGAGCGCATCGCCAGAGACCTCCACGACACCGTGATCCAGCGGCTCTTCGCCACCGGCATGTCGCTGCAGGGCACGGTCTCGCTGGTGGAGAGCGACCCCCGGGCCGCGGTGGGCCGCATCGAGGCCGCCGTCGACGACCTCGACCTCACCGTGAAGCACATCCGCACCGCGATCTTCGGGCTGGAGTCGTCGCGCCTGGACCGCAACGGCGTCCGCAACCGTGTCCTGGACCTCGTCCACGAGGCCGCCGGGCCGCTCGGCTTCGAGCCCCGGGTCCTCATCGACGGGCCGCTGGACACGGGCCTCGACGACGACGTGGCGGCCGAGCTGGTGGCGACCCTGCGGGAGGCGCTCAGCAACGTGGCTCGCCACGCCCGGGCCCGCCACGTGGACGTGTCGGTGGTGCTCGACGACGACGCCCTGTGCCTGACCGTGGTGGACGACGGCGTCGGGCCGCCCGGCCCGGACGTGAGGCGGGGGAAGGGCCTCGGCAACATGGCCCAGCGGGCTGCGCAGCTGGACGGCAGCCTCGCGCTCCGACCGAACCCCGCCGGGGGCACCGAGCTGGTCTGGCGGATCCCCCGCCCCTAGGCGGCGGCCCGCGCCGGGGTCTCAGCCGGTGTTCTGCAGCCCGGCGGCCACCCCGTTGACGGTGAGCAGCAGCTGGGCCTCCAGGTGGGGGTCGTCCTCGCCCGACCGGAGGCGTCGCAGGGCGCGCAGCTGCAGGTGCGACAGGGCCCCCACCGGGGCGGCTCGCCGCGTCAGCGCGTCGTGCAGCCGCGGCTTGCCGCCCAGGAGCACGTCCGTGCCCACCACCGACAGCACCCAGGTCCGGGTGCGGTCGAGCTCGCCCAGGATGGCGTCGGACAGCTCGGGCCGGTCCCCGAGGGCGAGGAACTGCGCCGCGATCCCCCGGTCGGTCTTGGCCAGGCTCATCTCGGCGGCGTCGACGAGCATGGCGAAGAGCGGCCAGTCCCGGTAGGCCTCCTGGAGGTGGCCGACGTCCCCGACCGCCTCGAGCCCGGACCCCAGCCCGTACCAGCCGGCCAGGTTCACCCGGGCCTGAGCCCAGGCGAACACCCACGGGATCGCCCGCAGGTCGGCCAGGTGGCGGCCGACGAGCGCCCCGGCCCGCCTGGGGGGTCGGCTGCCGAGGCGCAGGCGGCCGATCTCCTCGAGGGGGCTGACGGCGGCGAGGAAGTCGGCGAAGCCCTCGGTGTCCACGAGCGATCGATACGCCTGGCGAGCGGCCTGCTCCAGTCGGCCCCCGAGCTCGGCGAAGCGCTCGGCGGCCTCGTCGTTGCGGGCTGCCACCCCCGGCGTGCCCGCCGCCAGCACCGCCGCGGTGATCCGCTCGAGGTGGCGCTGGCCCACGGTGGCGTTGCCGTACCGCGCCGAGATGACCTCGCCCTGCTCGGTGACCTTGAACCGGCCCGCCACCGAGCCCGGAGGCTGGGCCAGGATCGCCCGGTGCAGCGGGCTCCCGCCCCGCCCGAGCGATCCGCCCCGCCCGTGGAACAGGGTGAGCGTCACGTCGTGGCGGTCGGCCCAGGCGACCAGCGCCTGCTGGGTGTCGTAGAGGGTGAGGGTGGCGCTCGTGGGGCCCACGTCCTTGGCCGAGTCCGAGTACCCGACCATGACCTCGACCCGGCGCTCGCGGGCGGCCAGCGCTCGTTCGGTGCCCGTGAGCGCGATCCACTCGTCGAGGACGGCCACGGCTCGATGGAGGTCGTCGTGGGTCTCGAAGAGCGGCACGACCTCGAGGCGGAGCGGTCGATCGCCCACGGCCAGCCGGGCCAGTGCGGCGACGGCGGCGAGATCGGCGGCGCTCTGGGTGAAGCTGACGATGTAGCGGCCACAGCACGACGCACCCCAGCGGCCCTGCAGGGTGGCCATGACCCGCAACGTGGCCAGGACCTCCTGGCCGACGTCGCTGGTGGGCGCCACCCCGGTCGGCCAGCCCCGCTCGGCGAGACCGTCGAGGAGGGCGGCATCGCTGGCGGCCTCCTGAGCGGTCCCCGGGCGGTCCGGGAGCTGGGCCAGGAGCTCCACGAGCACGTTCCGGTGGACCCTCGAGTGCTGGCGCACCTCGAGCTCGGCCAGGTGGAACCCGAACGTCTCGACCTGCCACACCAGGTGCTGGAGCTCGCCGTGGGCGGCTCGCCGAGCCCCGGCCCCCTCGAGGGATCGCTGGACCAGCCGCAGGTCCTCGAGCAGCTCGTCGGCGTCCCGGTAGCCGAGGTCCGCGTCGCGCCGGCGGGTGGCCTCGACCCGCGCTGCGGCGAGCAGCAGCTTCTGCCGGTGCGGCTCCCCGGGGGACGACCGCTCGAGGTCGGCCAGCAGCTCGGGCTGCGCGGCCGCGTCCATGGCCAGGGCCGCCACGAGCTCGGGGGCGGGCGGGGTGCGGGCCTCGTCGAGCGTGAGCATCCGGCCCACGCGGTCGATCGAGCCTCCGATCATGCGCAGCGCGGTGTCGGCCTGGATCGCCATGGCGGCCGCCGTGACACCCGAGGTCACGCTCGGGTTGCCGTCCCGGTCGCCGCCGATCCAGCTGCCGAAGCGCAGGAAGGGCGGGACCGCCACGGTGTCGCCGGTCCGCGCCGCGCCCAGCGCGGCCGCCGTGGCCCGGTAGAGGCGGGGGGCGATCCGGACGAGCGTGCGCTCGAAGACGCCGGCCATCGTCCGGACCTCGTCGAGAGGACCGGGCCGGGTCCGGCGCAGCGGCTCGGTGCGCCAGAGGACCTCGACCTCCTCGGCCAGGCGCCGGCGGGCCACCTCGCGCTCGATGGGGCCGTTGCGCTGGTCCTCGATCCGGTCCAGCTGCTGGTCGATGCGGGCCAGCGCGGCCACCACCGCCCGGCGCCGGGCCTCGGTGGGGTGGGCGGTGAGCACGGGGCGCACCTCGAGCCCGCTCACCGCCTCCGGGTGCGTGGCGGCGACCGACGGCCACCCCGAGCCCTCGCCGTCGGGGTGCCGCTCCTCGGCCCGGAGGAGGCGGGCGTGCTGGCGCTCCTCGGCCAGGTTCACGAGGTGGAGCGACGCGTGCAGCGCCCGGGCCAGCTCGTCGGCCCGGTCGTCGGGGAGGGCGTCGACCAGCGCCCGGGCCGCGCCGACGTCGTCCTGCTCCACCGCCCGCTCGAGCTCCGCCACGGCGGCGGCCACCTCGCGCCCGGCCTCGTCGGCGACGATCTCGTCCAGTACGGCCCGGAGCAGCGACAGCTCCGCGTCGAAGGCGTCGGTCAGGTCGCGCACCCGCTGGACCGTACCCAACCCGCCGGCGGGGCCGCCCCCGGCTGGGTCAGCCGGCGGTGGCGGGGCGCTGCGCCCCGTTCAGCACGCGTCGACCGGTCACGATCTCGGTCGACACGGCCACCAGCCGGGATGCGTGGTCGGGGGCCCAGTGCGGGATGCTGGTCAGCTCGATGGCAGCCAGCTCGTCGGGGTCGGTCACCTCCCGGGCCACACCGGTGACCACGACGCTCCACCCGGTGTGCCAAACCGGGTCCATGTCGTCCACCTCGAAGGCCACGACGGCATTGTCGGTGGCGGCGTCAAGCTTGGTGCCGCTCCCGGTCCGGAAGACGATCTGGTCCCGCACCAGGCGGAAGTTCACCGGCAGCACTGTGGGCAGGGCGCCGGTGGTGACGCCGAGCCGCCCGAGCGACGCGCTGGCGAGAAGGCGCAGGCACTCCCCGCGCTCCAGCACCTCGAGGCCGTTGCGGTCGATCTCCACGGCTCCCGAGGATGCCGCCCCCCGGGCTAGACCCGGTAGGGGCGAAGGTCCTGTTCACGAGCCGGCCCCACGTCGGGTGGGCGCTCGAGGTCAGACCAGGCCGAGGCGCTCCGCCGCCTGACGCCGGAAGCCCACCGCTCGGGCCTCGGGCTCGGTGTCGAACTGGGGGATGACCTTGGTGCCGAGCAGCTCCACGGACTCCTCGACCAGCTCGTAGGGCCAAGCGCTGCCGGTGGGCCCCATGATCAGCTGGTCGACCCCGATGGCCCGCCACTTCTCGAGGGCTTCGGCGCAGTCGTCCGGGTTGCCCACGATCGAGGTGCCCTTCTGGAACCCGACCTCGAGCTGCTCGAGCGTGGGGTCGGGGATCTCCTCGGGCCAGTCGGGGATGCCCGGGGGCTTGGGGAACGTGTCGAGGTACTTGAACACGAGGCTCTGCTGGCGGCCGTTGCGGGACGTGGTCATGTGGCGGCGGGCGGCGTCGCCGTCCTCCAGGCACATGAAGCTGGTCGAGATGGCCACGTTGTCGTTCACGTAGTCGCCCACCGGGTCGGCGTGGGCCACAGCCTCCTTGTAGATCTCCACGAGGCCCTTCATCTTCTCGGGCGAGCCGCCGGTGAAGCAGATCACGCCCAGTCCGAGGCGCCCGGCCTTCTCGAAGGTGTCGGGGTTGCCGGCCGCCACCCACATCGGCGGGTGGGGCTTCACGTGCGGCTTGGGCAGCACGTTGCGCTCCGGCATGGAGAAGAAGCGGCCGTCGAAGGAGTACGAGTCCTGCGACCACATCTTGCGGAACTCGGGCATCACCTCGTCGAACATCTCCTTGGTGAGGTCCGGGTCGGTGATGCCGAAGCCGGCCTGCTCGGTGGTGGACGACCCCCGGCCGGTCCCGAAGTCGAACCGCCCGCCGGAGAGGTGGTCGAGCATGGCGACCCGCTCGGCGATCCGGGCCGGGTGGTTGACCGGTGGGGTGACGTTGATGATCCCCGACGCGACCCGGATCCGCTCGGTGCGGGCGAGGATGTGGGGCATCACGATCTCGCTGGCCGAGATGTGGGAGTACTCGGTGAGGAAGTGGTGCTCCGTCACCCACACGTACTTCCAGTTGGTGCGGTCGCCGGCCTCGGCGATGCGCACCTCGTTCATGAGCCGCTCGTGCTCCCAGGCGTCGTTGCGGCCGTCGAGGTAGTCGGGCACCCAGCCACCGATGAAGAGTCCGAACTCCATGGCGCCCACCTTAGCAGTTATGTAACGGTCTGTCACCTAACTGCTGAGGAGGCCGCCGAGGAGCGTGCGCAGGAGGATCTCGGTCATCTCCCCCGTGCTCAGCCGTCCGGTCTGGGCGAGGCTCGTGGTGGCCCCGCTGACGACGCGGGTCAGCACCCTCGGGTCCACGTCGGCGGCGAGGTCGCCCCTCGACCGCGCCCGCTCGAGGATGGTCCGGAAGCCGTCCTCGGACGGCTGCACGAACCGGGCGTGCATCCACCGGTAGCGCTCGGGGTCGTTCAGCAGCTCGACGGTGAGCCCCGGCAGGCCCTTCAGGTAGGCCGGGCCGCTCATCCGGGCCACCTGCTGGGAGATGAACGCCCGCAGGTCGTCCTCGAGCGAACCGGTGTCCGGAACGTCGAAGGCGCCACCCATCGAGCCGAACAGGGCGTCCGCGGCGAGCGCCAGCTTCGTGTCCCAGACCCGGTACACCATGACCCGGTTCGACCCCGCCCGCTGCGCCACGGCGTCGATCGTCATCGAGGTGTAGCCCACCTCGGCGAGGATCTCGCGGGCCGCCTCGAGGATCGCCTCCCGCTTGCCGAGGTCCGGGGGGCGGCCGGGGCCCCGCCTGGTCGAGGCGGGTCCGGGGGCGGTGGCCATGGCGGGCACGGTACCGGGGTCGAGCGCGTCGCAGGGCCGGGACGCACCCGGCCCTGCGCCACCTCCCCCGGGGCGGGGGTCAGTCCTCGACGACGATCGCGGTGACCATCCCGAACATCCGCTCCTCGTTCTCGACGTGCGGGAGGATGTGGCAGTGCCAGACCCACACGCCCGCCTTGTCGAGCTGGACCAGCACTGAGTACCGCTCCCCGGGGGCCACGTTGACCACATCGGCGGTGTAGGGGAAGTCCAGCGGGTACCCGTCCTTGGCCACCACGATCTGGTCGAACTGGTGGATGTGCATCGGGTGAGCCTGGTTGCCCTCGTTGTAGTAGTGGATGAGGACCCAGTCGCCGGTCTTGGCCACCAGCGGGGCGGTGGCGGGGAAGCTCTTGCCGTTCAGGCTGAAGCCGATCACGCCGGAGTCGTTCACCACCATGGGGAGCTCCTGGGCGATCTGCAGGTCGGCGGGGACCTGCTCGAGCCCCACGGTCTGCCCCCGGGGAAGTCGGACGTCGCCCACCAGGATCGCCCCGAACATGCCGTTGGGCATCCCGATCTGGGAGTGGAAGTGCGGGTGGTACATGGCCACGGCCTGCTCGTCGGCCACGTACTCGTAGGTGTAGGTGTCGCCGGGCTCGATCACGTCCTGGGTGTACGGGGCCACCCCGTCCGACGCCAGGTCCACGTTGAGGCCGTGCATGTGCAGGTCGGTGGCGATCGGCAGCTCGTTCTTCAGCCGGATCTGGATCTTCTCGCCGATCGCAACGCGGATCGTCGGACCGGGGACCATGCCGTTGTAGGTCCACGCGTCGACGACCTTGCCCGGCTCGAGCTCCCAAGGGGTGATGGCGGCCGTCAGGTCGTAGACCTTGGTGCCGTCGGCCAGGGCCTCGGTGGGCTCGAGCGGCTGGTTCCCCACGCCCTCGGTCTCGGCCGGGAACTGGCTCATCGAATCGAGCATCGATGCGGTCATGGCCTCGTAGTCCATGTCCTCGTGGGCCGCCTCGCCCCAACCCGAGTCGGTTCCGCCCCCGGCGGTCGCTCCCTCGGTCACCGTGAGGGTGGCCTCCATGCCGGCCTCCCGGTGGCCGGCGATGTTGCAGTAGATGGTGTACGAGCCGGCCTCGAGGCCGACCAGCTCGAGGGTCTCCTCGGCGCCAGAGGCGAGATCGGCGGTGCGCAGCTCGCTGCCCTCCACGAAGAGGTTGTGCACGATGGCGCCCTCGTTGAGGACGTCCAGCGACCCGCCCGCGCCCACCGTGGCGTCGGTGATGGCGTACTCGGTCAGCGAGACCGACGCGGACGTGGCCGCCGCCTCGCCGGAGCCGCCTCCTTCGCCGGAGCGGCTCTCGTCCACGGCCCGCCATCCCATGGCCACCGCCACCACGGCCGCGACCATCGCCAGGAGCGCGATCGCGATGGCGATCGCGAAGGCGCTGTCTCGACGATCGGTCGGCGGCCCGTCGTCAGGGCGTGGCAGATCGGTGGGGGCAGAGGTCTCCATGGCGGCGCACTCTACGGGTGGGTTCCCGCCCCCCTCGTAGGGCCGAAGGTCCCTAGTTGCGGGTCCGATCGGACCCGCTGGCGCGGGTCTCTACTCGTGGGGGACGACGACGACGGTGCCCGGCGCGTGGTGCACGATCTGGTGGCTGACCGAGCCGAGCAGCCAGCGGGTGAAGGGGCTCAGACCCCGGGAGCCGACCACCACGATCGCGGCGCCGGGGGCCTCCTCGAGGAGCGCCGAGCCGCCGGTGCCGTAGGTGAGGACCTTCTCGACCCTGACGCCGGTGGTGTCGAGCTCGGCCACGATGCTGTCCAGCAGCTCTCGGGCGCCGTCCTCGACGAGGCGCTGGTCGAAGGTGGCCCCTCCGAACGGGTAGCCGCCGACGAACGGTGCGCTCCACGCGTGGACGATCCGAAGGGTGGTGCCTCGGGCCCGTGCCTCGCGGGCCGCCCACTCCAGCGCCCGGCGGGCCGTCGCGGAGGCGTCGACGCCCACCACGACGGGGCCGTCCTGCTGCTCGGTGTGCGGCCGGATCACCGCCACCGGGCAGGTCGCCTCGGCGAGCACCCGCTGGCTGACCGAACCGAGCAGCAGCCCCTTGAAGCCGCCCAGGCCGCGGGCCCCGACCACCAGCAGGTCCTCGGGCTCGGCGGTGGCCACCAGGGCGGCCGGGGCGAGGTCGCACACGGCGACCTGCTCCACCTCGGCGGCGCCGTCGCCCAGCGCCTCGGCTACGGCGGCGGCCAGGGCCTCCTGCGCCTGGGGCTCGCCGTAGTCCGGGTCGAACTCCGCCCCTCGGACCGCGTGGTGCTGGTCCAGGTAGCCCCAGGCCATCACCGCCACCACGGGCTCCGTGCGGATGCGGCCCTCCTCGACGGCCCACCGCAGCGCTTCGGCGCTGCCCTCCGACCCGTCCACTCCGACGACGATGCGTGCCATGGGGGCATGGTCCCACGTGGTTCGCCCCGGGGTAGGGCCATGCGGCAGGGCCGACGGCCCGAGCGGTTCGGGACCTTCGGCACTGATCTTCCGGCTCGGGTCGCGACGAGCCTCGGGCGACGGCACCGATCGCCGGGTCGGACAGCCCCCGGCCGGTGGCGCCGCCCCCACCCCAGGAGGTCCTCGCCATGACCGAACCCCAGATCCGAGAACGGGGGGCAGCAGCATGGCTGCTGGCACCGGCCGTGGCCGTGGTGATGACCATGGCGGTGGCGCTCCTCGCCGTGGTGCTGGTCGGCGCCGACGGGGACGGGGGCTCGGGCGCCGCTGCGGGCAGCGGTGAGCCAGTCGTCCTCGAGGTCGAGCTCGGCGACCTCTACGTCGAGCCCTCCTCGGTGGAGGTGCCGGCGGGCACCGAGCTCGTCGTCAACGTCCGCAACGCCGGTGCCACGCCCCACGACCTGAAGCTCGGCGGCGAGACCGGCACGGCCATGCTCGACCCGGGCGAGGAGGAGCGGGTGTCGCTAGGCGTCATGGAGGAGCCCTCCGAGGCGTGGTGCACCGTCCCCGGCCACAAGGAGGCCGGGATGGTGCTCGCCATCGAGGTCACCGGCGCACCGGCGGGCTCGGGCGGCGACCACGGCGATGCGACCGACCCGGCCGGTGACGCCGCGGTCATCGACTGGCAGGCCACCCCGGGCCCCGACTGGGAGCCGTTCGACCCGAAGCTCGAACCCGCCCCCGCCGGCACCGAGCACCAGATCGACTTCTCGATGACCGAGGAGGTCATCGAGGTCGCCCCCGGCGTCACCCAGGAGGTCTGGGTGTTCAACGGTCGGCTCCCCGGGCCGACGCTGCGGGGCAAGGTCGGCGACGTCTTCACGGTGACCCTCACCAACGACGGCGAGATCGGGCACTCCCTCGACTTCCACGCCAGCAAGGTGGCCTGGGACGACGAGATGCGCACCCTGCAGCCCGGCGAGTCGCTCGTGTACCAGTTCCAGGCCAAGCACGCCGGCGTGTGGATGTACCACTGCGGCACCGCTCCGGCGCTGCACCACATCGGCAACGGGATGTTCGGCGCCGTCGTGATCGACCCACCCGACCTGGCGCCCGTGGACCACGAGCTCATCTTCGTGCAGTCCGAGCTGTACCTCGGCCCGGAGGGCGAGCCGGGCGACCTCACCAAGATGCAGGAGGTGGACTTCGACGCCGTGGTGTTCAACGGCTACGCCAACCAGTACAAGCACGCCCCGATCCAGGTCGAGGTGGGCGAGCGGGTGCGGGCGTACGTCCTCGACGCCGGTCCGAGCGAGAACTCGGCCTTCCACGTCGTGGGCACGATCTTCGACACGGCGTACAAGGAGGGCGACTACCACCTGCGACCGGGGGCGGGCCAGGGCGGGTCCCAGGCGCTCGACCTCCAGCCCTCGCAGGGCGGGTTCGTGGAGTTCACCTTCGACGAGGACGGGCTCTACCCCATCGTCACCCACAAGTTCTCCAACGTGGGCATCGGCGCGCTCGGCATCTTCGCGGTCGGCGACGTCGACCGGGGGGAGGTCGCCCACTGACGCACCACCACCTAGGTTCGCGGTGGCCCGGCCGATGGCGGCCGGGCCACCGCCGTGTTCGGGAGGGGCTGTTGAGCGAGAACGATGGGCTGACCGACGAGGAGCAGCAGCGCCGGCGGCGGGCCGTGGCCGACCTCATGCCGGCCACGCCCTACCTGTCCGGGCTGGGGATCCGGATCGAGCGGTACGAGCCCGACGAGGCCACCATCCGGCTCCCGTTCCGGGAGGACCTCACCAACGACGGCACCTACTACCACGGTGGGGTGATCGCGGCGGTGGTCGACACGGCCGGTGCGGCGGCGGCCTGGTCAGGGCACGACTTCACCAAGGGCACCCGAGCGTCAACGGTGGCCATGTCGCTCCAGTACGTCGGCGCCTGCAAGCGGTCCGACCTGGTGTGCCACGCCCGGGCGGTGAAGCGAGGCAAGGAGCTCACCTTCACCGAGATCACCGCCACCGACGCCGACGGCGCGATCGTGGCCCACGCCGTGCAGACGTACCGGATCGTCTGACGGGGAGCGGTCGCGTTAGGTTCCGCGACAGAGTCCGAGCAGGGGGAGAGGGCAGACATGGAGAGCTTCGAGGGACGGCTGGCCGTCGTCACGGGGGCCGGCAGCGGCATGGGGCGCGAGCTGGTCCTGCAGCTGGCCGCCGAGGGCTGCTCGGTGGCCGGGTGCGACGTCGACGAGGAGTCGATGGCCGAGACGGTCCGCCTGGCCGAGAAGGACGCCCGGCCGGGGGTGCGCATCACCGGCCACCGCTGCGACGTGAGCGACGAGGCGGCCGTGGAGCGCTTCCGGGACGAGGTCCTCGCCGAGCACGAGACCGACCACGTCAACCTGCTCTTCAACAACGCCGGCGTGGGCGGCGGCGGCAGCTTCCTCACCGACCCCCGCGAGGTGTGGGAGCGCACGTTCAGCATCTGCTGGGGGGGCGTCTACACCTGCACCCGCGCCTTCATGCCGCTCCTGGTGGCCGCCGACGCGGGCCACCTCGTCAACACGAGCAGCGTCAACGGCTTCTGGGCGATGCTCGCCCCCGGCATCCCGCACACGGCGTACAGCGCGGCGAAGTTCGCGGTGAAGGGCTTCTCCGAGGCCCTCCTCGAGGACCTGCGCCTCAACGCGCCGCACGTGAAGGTGTCGGTGGTGATGCCCGGTCACATCGGCACCGACATCGTGAACAACAGCCGCAAGGTCCACGGCGGCGACGCCCTGCTCGACGCCGACGGGATCGCCCAGGCGCGAGCCGACATGGCCAAGCGCGGCGTGCCCGTCGACTCCATGGACGACGACGCCGTCCGCTCGATGGTCGACATGGTCGGCGACCTCTTCCGGGACAGCGCGCCCACCTCTGCGGCCGAGGCGGTCGTCGAGATCCTCGACGGCGTCAAGGCGGGCCGCTGGCGGATCCTCGTGGGCGACGACGCCCGCACGCTCGACGAGCACGTTCGGGCCAACCCGGAGGCGGCCTACGAGGCCGGCGGTCCGGGTCTCGGGGGCCTCGGCTTCAGCGGCTGAAGCTCCGGACGTCCCGCAATACGCTGCCGGCATGAGCGCACCCTTCGAGCTCCGCGGCATCAACCACCTCGCCCTCGTCTGCCGGGACATGGCCCGCACCGTGGAGTTCTACGAAGGCGTCCTCGGCATGCCGCTGGTGAAGACCGTCGAGCTGCCGGCTGGCATGGGCCAGCACTTCTTCTTCGACTGCGGCGGGGGCGACCTGCTCGCCTTCTTCTGGTCCCCGAGGCCCCTGAGGGCGTCCCCGGGATCTCCGCCCCGGCCGCCCGTCCCGACGAGGGCGATCTCACCAGCGCCATCGGCTCGATGAACCACGTCGCCTTCTCGGTGCCGGAGGACAAGATCGAGGAGTACCGGGAGCGGCTCCTCACGTTCGGCATCCCGTGCAGCGAGGTGGCCAACCACGACGACAGCGAGTGGGGGGTCAGCAAGGACCTGCACCCCGGCGTGTTCGTCCGATCGATCTACTTCCAGGACCCCGACGGCATCCTCCTCGAGCTCGCCTGCACCACGCGCCCGTTCACCGACGCCGACGTCGCCCACGAGCCGGCCCGCGCCGTCGTCCGGAGCTGACACCGTGCCCCGTCTGCGCCAGGTGCCTCGTGCCGAGGACAACGCCCCGATCGTGACGGCCATGTACGACCTCATCTTCGGGCCCGGTCGCGATCCGGTGTCCGAGCCGGGCACGGCGACCGGCACCCCCGGCGACTGGTGGACCGTCTTCGCGCTCGTGCCCGACGTGCTGCAGCACGCCGTGGACGGCTTCGTCCTCTACCGCAGCCCCGACCGTCGCCTGGACCCGTTCCTGCGCGAGCTGGGCCAGTGCCGGGTCGGCTGGGCACGGGGGAGCAGCTTCGTCTTCTCGCAGCACTGCAAGGCGCTCCGGGATCTCGGCGCCACCGAGGAGCAGATCGCGGCGGTGCCCGCATGGGCCACGGCCTCGTGCTTCGACGACCCGCAGCGGGCGGTGCTCGCCTACACCGACGCGCTCGTCTACGACGGCGGTCGGGTGGCCGACGGCGTGTTCGCGGCCCTCCAGCACCACCTGGCGGACGAGGAGATCCTCGAGCTCACCTACATCACCGCGCTCTACGACATGCACGCCGTCATGGGGCGGGCGCTGCGCCTCGAGCTGGACGACCGCCCCGAGCCCACCGTCGAGGTGATCAAGGACGGTGTGACCAACCTCGCCATCCGCTCCCCGCGCTGACGCGACGTCTGTGAGCGATCTCGAGCCCCATGGGCGTGGAAGCACACACAGACGTCGTCAGGCGGCCAGGCGGGCGCGCGACTCGGCGGTCGCCCGCTCGTAGATCCGCACGCCGTCGAAGCCGGGGAGCCGGGTGAACGTGGCGTCCATCGTGTCGACGGCGCGGGCGCCCTGGTCGTCGAGGGCGAGGTAGCCGAGCACCTGGTCGAACTCGGCCGGGGCCTTGTACCCCTCGCCGATGCCGACGGGCGTCCACGACCGTCGCATCAGCTGGCGGAGCACGACGCGGGCCAGACGGCTCTCGGTCAGCCGCCACTCCGCCTGCAAGCGGTAGAAGCCGTAGTGGCGGGACTCCTGGGCGGCGATCCGGGTGAGGAGCTCGGCCAGCACGGGGTCGCCGCAGCGGCGGGCCAGCAGCCGGTACCCGTGCATCGTTA
Source organism: Acidimicrobiia bacterium (assembly GCA_046565645.1). Lineage (GTDB taxonomy): Bacteria > Actinomycetota > Acidimicrobiia > Acidimicrobiales > VFJN01 > VFJN01. The sequence goes on from JBKHYD010000023.1 coordinate 107,679, forward strand.
GGAGCTCGTTGGCGGCCCCCCACACCATGTGGGCGGCGGTGACGACGTGGCCGATGGGTCGGGTCAGGGCGAGCAGCAGCCGCTCCGAGCGCGGCACCTCGGTGGGCGGCGGCTGCATCGTCGGCAGCTCGACGGCCCGCCGCTCGGCGTAGGTGCGGAGGTAGCGGTCGAGGGCGGCGGCGTGGGCGGCCTCCTCGGCCCGCCAGGCGTGCAGGAAGCGCCGGACCAGCGGGTCGCCGAGGGTGGCCGGGTGGGCCACCACGCCGACCAGGTCCCGGTCGGTGAAGCCCTCGACGTCGCGCATGTACACCAGGCACGCCAGCACGTGGTCGTCCACCCGTTGGTCGCCGACGGCCTCCCAGTCCAGGTCGTCGACCTCGAGCAGCGCCGATCGGGCGACCAGCCGCTCGCAGCGCTCCTCGCAGCTCCGGCGCACCGCCGTCGTGCGACGGCTCGTCCGTGATGTTCGTTCCATGCACCGGTGTTCGGACCACCTCGGGTCCCCGGATCACGACCGGTCGTCACTGCCCTCCGCCGTCGACCGCGATGCGCTGGCCGGTGACGTAGCCGGCCGCGTCGGACACGAGGTACCGGACGGCGGCGGCCACGTCCTCGGGCTGGCAGACGCGGCCGAAGGGCATGGACGAGGCCAGGGTCGAGATGTCCTCGACGCCGGCCGCCCTGACCAGCCGGCGCCCCATCTCGGTCTCGACCAGCCCGGGAGCGACGACGTTCACGTGGATGCCGTTGCGGCGCTCCTCCTTGGCCAGCGTGCGGGCCAGGGCCTCCATCGCGGCCTTGCCCATGTTGTACGGCGCGCCGTTGGCGGCCATGTGGTCGGTGGCCACCGAGGAGATGAAGACGATGTCGCCTCGGGCCTGCGCCCGCATCGACGGCAGCACCAGCCGGCACAGGTGGTGCGGGCCGATGGCGTGCGACGCGAGGAGCCGCAGCGGCTCGTCGGGATCGGTGTCGGCCACGCTGCGGCCGCGCGACGCGATGCCCGCGTTGTTGACCAGCACGTCGACCCGGCCCAGGTCGGCCAGGACCGCGGCCACCATCCGCTCGTCGTCCTCGAGCGACGACACGTCGGCCTGGTAGGCGACGGCCCGCCGGCCCAGCGCCTCGATCGCTCGGACGGTGGCCGCCGCCGACTCGGCATCGCGGTGGTAGTTCACGGCCACGTCGATGCCGTCGGAGGCCAGGGCCAGGCTGATCGCCCTGCCGATCCCCCGTCCGCCGCCGGTGACCAGCGCGACCCGTCCCGTGGTGGTGCTCATGGCGAGCCTTCCTAGCGCGCTCCCCTCGAGCTCGACGACCGATCCCGCCGTCGCCCGGTGCCTCGCGGCCGCGACGGCGCCGATTGCCGTGGCGTCGACGACCACCGTTAGCGTCGCGGCGATGGAGCGGCAGGACGGCACCGGCGCGGCGGATCGGGAGTTCCTCGGGCTCGAGGTGACCGGTGACGGCACCGCCGCCCTCGAGCTCTCCCCGGGCCTCGCCCGGCTGGACGGCAAGCTCTACGGCGGCACCGCGATGGCGGCTGCCGTGACGATGGCCGAGCACGTCACCGGCCGCCCGGCCCTGTGGGCGACGGTGCAGTTCGTCGCCGCGTCCTGCACGATCGGGGACCGCCTCGAGCTCGTCGCCGAGGTGAGGGCCCACGGCCACCGCGCTTCGCAGGTGCGGGTGTCGGCCACCGTCGACGGCACGCTGATCTTCGACGCGCTGGGAGCCACCGCCCTCGCGAAGGAGGGGGCGGTCAGCGCCGGGTTCGGCGAGATGCCCCGCATGCAGCCGCCCGACGCCGGCCCGGGGTGGCGCCCCCCGATGCTGACCGGCGACGGTCCCACCGGCTTCCTGGAGCGCACCGAGATCCGCGTCGGCCGCGCCCAGGACCCGGCCGACCAGCGCTACCGGCTCTGGGCCCGGGTGCCCGGCCGGCCGGTGACCGCAGCGATGCTCGGCTACCTGTCGGACTGGGTGCCGTCCTCGGTGGTGCAGGCCCTCGGCCAGCAGGGCGGCGGGATCAGCCTCGACAACACCCTGCGGATCGGCACGCTCGTCCCCGCCGAGTGGGTGCTGGTCGACTTCGACCCGCACCTCGCCCGGGGCGGCTACGGCCACGGTGCGGCGCGGCTGTGGTCCGAGGACGGCGTGCTCCTCGGCGTCGCCAGCCAGACCTCGACGCTCCTCACCTTCCCGACGTCGCTGACGGCCTCGGCCTGAGGGCCGGGCCGGCGCCTCAGCGGCGGGGGCTGGGCCAGTCGTCGGCGCGGACCGCGGCATCGGTGCCGCCGTCCATGTGGAGGATCGAGCCGACGAAGAACCCGGCGTCGGGGCCCAGCAGGAACGTCACCAGCCCCGCGATCTCCTCTGGGGTGCCGGGCCGGCCGGCGGGGATCGGGTACACGTCGCCGAGGCTGAAGACGAAGTCCTCGGTGCCGGCGGTCATCGGCGTGGCGATGAACCCGGGGGCAATCGCGTTGAGCGAGATCCCGGCCCCGATCCATTGGTCGGTCACGGCGTGGTGCCGGACCCACCGACCGAGCGCGAGCTTGGTGGCCCCGTAGGCGGACACCCCGTCGGTGGCCGCCGCCACCGCCGCCTCCTCGTCCCCGGCCAGGCAGGCCCCGACGAGCTCGAGCGGGAGCCCCGGCTGCGTGGTGGACGAGTTCGATCCCACCACCACGGCCCGGGACGTGGGTCGAGCAGCCAGCAGCGGACGCAGCCCTGTGAGGGTGGCCAGCGCGCCGAAGTAGTTGATGCGCACCACCGGCGGCCCCTCGTCGCTGGTGATGCCGGCCGCCACCACCAGCCCGTCGATCCCGCCGCCGGCCGCCTCGGTGACCGCTCGCACCATCGCGTCGCGGCCCTCGACCCGGGACAGGTCCGCCCCCACCTCGGCGTCGTGCACGTCCACGCCGACCACCCGGTCGCCCTGGGCCTCGAGGCGGGCCCGGATCGCGCGCCCCATGCCGCCCGCCGAACCGGTGATCACGATCGTCGCCATGGGATGGCTGTCTACACCTCGTCCGAGGCGCCGGCGGCCCGCCCGCGGGGGGACGACGCGCGGTGGAAGACTCCGGAGGTGACGCTCACGCCGGCCGGGCAACGACGCCTGCTCCTCGCGCTCGCGGCCGCCGTGGCGCTCGCTGCGATCGCCTACCTGGTCGTCCGGTCGACCTCGGACGACGGCGACGCCGTGGCCACGGCGGACACCGCGGACCGCACCACCACCACCAGCCGTCCGGCCCCGACGACGCTCGCTCCCTCCACCTCGACCACGACCAGCTCGGCCTCCGCCTCCACGGAAGCGCCGCCGTCCACCTCGGCGGTGCCGACGCCGCCGCCCACCACGGCCGCGTCCGCCCCGCCGCCTCCCACCACGGCACCGGCCCCGCCGTTTCGCTCGTCGATCCACGCCGTGAGCGCCGAGGAGCTGGGCGCCTCGTGGACCCCCGGGATGGGCTGCACGCCACCCGAGGAGCTGCGCCGCCTCCACCTCAGCCACTGGGGCTACGACGGCGCCGTGCACGAGGGCGTCCTCGTGGTCGACGCGGCGCACGCGGAGCGGATCGTGAGGGTGTTCGCCGACATCTACGCCGCCCGGTTCCCGATCGAGCGGATGGTCCCGGTGGCCGCCTACGACGGCGACGACGGGGCGTCGATGCGGGCCAACAACACGAGCGGGTACAACTGCCGGACGGTGGCCGGCAGCTCCTCGCTGTCCCAGCACGCCTTCGGCCGGGCCGTCGACGTCAACCCGCTCCACAACCCCTACGTGAAGGGCGGCACCGTGGATCCCCCCGAGGGAGCGCCGTGGGCCGATCGGAGCCGCAACGATCCGGGGATGATCAAGGCCGGCGACGCCGTGGTGGAGGCCTTCTCACGCGCCGGCTGGGGCTGGGGCGGCTACTGGCAGAGCGGCCCGGACTACCAGCACTTCTCGGCCAGCGGCGGCTGATCCGGTCGCCCCCGAAGGCCTCGGCCATGCGCTAGGAACCTGCCGTGGCCTTCTTCGGGATCCGCTTCGACCTGCGCGATCCGGGCGGCTCGGGCGCGACCCGTGCCGAGCGCTACGCCGCCGCCCTCGACATGGCCGAGTGGGCCGACGCCGCCGGCTTCGCCATCGTCACGCTCTCGGAGCACCACGGCTCGCCCGACGGGTACCTGCCCAGCCCGCTCGCCTTCGCCGCCGCCGTGGCCGCCCGCACCGAGCGCATCGCCCTCTACGTGGCGGCCGTGATCGCGCCACTCCACGACCCCCTGCGCCTGGCCGAGGACGCGGCCGTGGTCGACCTGCTCTCCGGTGGTCGCCTCCACCTCGTCCTCGCCAACGGGTACGTCCCCGACGAGCTGGCGATGTTCGGGGTGGCGCCAGGGGAGCGCGCGGCGCGGACCGAGGAGGCGGTCCGGGTGCTCCAGCAGGCCTTCACCGGGGAGCCGTTCGAGCACCGGGGCCGCGTCGTGCGGGTGACGCCCACGCCCAGCCGCCCGGGTCGTCCGGTCCTGCTCCTCGGAGGGAGCTCGGATGCGGCCGCCGGCCGGGCCGCCCGCCTCGGGGTGGGCTACCAGCCGTCGACCGGCGCCTCGTGGCCGGCCTACCGGGAGGCCTGCGTCGCCGCGGGAGGGGAGGACCCGGGTCCGTACGTGGGCGGCGACCGCACCGTCACCATCCTGGCCGAGGACCCGGAGGCGGCGTGGGAGGCGCTGGGCCCCCACCTGCTCCACGACGCCACCGCCTACGGCAGCTGGGCCGAGCAGGGACGGGTCGACTCGGGGTACCAGCCCGTGTCCGACCTCCGGGCGGTCCGGGCCAGCGGGCAGTACCGCATCCTCACCCCCGACGGGCTGCTGGAGGACCTGGCGGCGGCGGGGCCCCTCGGCTTCGCGCTCTTCCACCCGCTCGTCGGCGGGACGCCACCCGAGCTCGGCTGGGAGTCGCTGCGGCTCCTCGAGCGCGAGGTCCTGCCCCGGCTCTGAGCCGCTCGCCCACCTGGCAGGGCGCCCGGGTCGTCACGCGGGTGACCGGATCGGGGAGATCCGCTGGTCCATCGGGCTCCGCTCGCCAATCGGACTGTGGGAGGTTCGTCCGTGTAGTCCGAGACGGGCCGGGGAAGGGAGGGGCCACCAGGGCGGCCGCCGGCTGCACCCCCCCCGACGCAGCCCCGACCGAAAGGAACCACGTGATGTCCGGCCCCGAACCGGTGAAGCTCACCGCTGACGACCTCATGCAGGAGGGTGCCACGGCCCTCCCGGCCAAGGAGGTCCTCTCCCTCCTCGACCTGAACGTGGACCTCGACCTCGGCCTCGACCTGGCCGCTCCGATCGACCTGGCGGTGGCGGCCAACGCCAACGTGGCCGCCCCGATCGACGCCGCGGTGGCCGCCAACCTGCTGTCGGTGGACTCCACCGCCGGCGCGCTGGCCGACCAGGACGTGCTGATCGACCAGGGCATCTCGGGTGAGGCCATCGCCGAGGCGCCCCAGACCTCCGTCCTCGACCAGAGCGGCGACACCGTCGGCGACGGGGACAGCGGCGGTGACACCGGCAGCGACACCGGGACCGGCGACGTCACCACCGATCCCAGCAGCCTGCTGAGCGGCGGTCCCCTGCTGGACGTCGACGTGAACGTGGCGCTCGACGCCGACATCGCCTCGCCGATCGCGGGTGCGGTGGCGGCCAACGCCAACGTGGCCGCCCCGATCGACGCCGCCGCCGCAGCCAACGTGCTGTCGGTCGGCTCCGAGGCCACCGCGGTGGCCGACCAGGACGCGATCATCGTCCAGGACCTGGAGGACGTGGTGGCCGACGCCACCGCGGAGCAGGACTCGACCATCACCCAGTAGCCGACGATGGCCGCGCTCGACCCCACCGCGGCGTCGACCGCCCCCGCAGCCCCCGTCGCTCGCCCCGCGCCGGACCTCGTTCCGGCGCGGGCGCGCGGCGTGGAGCTGCTCGGAGCGGTCTCCGGCTCGGGCTACCGCCGCCCGCCGTCGCTTGTCCGGCGAGCGGACGGCCAGATGCTCCAGCTCACCCCTGTCCTCTACGCCGTCATGGAGGCGATCGACGGGCACCGCGACGCGGCGGCCATCGCCGCCCACCTGCGCACCAGCCACCGCGTCGAGGTGGACCCGGCGGCCGTGGCGCAGCTGATCGAGGCGAAGCTCCGGCCGCTCGGCCTGCTCCGGGGTGAGGACGGCACCGAGCCCGCGGTCGAGCGCAGCCACCCCCTGCTGGCCCTGCGCTGGCGCTACGTCATCTCGGACCCGGCCCGCACCGAGCGCCTGGCCCGGCCCTTCACCCGGCTCTTCGACCGGCCGGCCATCGCGACGCTGCTCGTCGCGTTCGTGGTGTCCACGGGGTGGCTCCTCTTCGTCGAGGGGCTCGGCGGCGCCACCCGCGACGCCCTCTACCGCCCGGGGCTGCTGCTCGCCGTCATCGGGCTCACCGCGGTGTCGGCGGGGTTCCACGAGCTCGGGCACGCCGCTGCCGCGCTGCGGGGTGGAGCCCGGCCGGGGGCGATGGGGGCGGGGCTCTACCTGATCTGGCCGGCGTTCTACACGGACGTGTCGGACTCGTACCGGCTCCCCCGGGCCGACCGGCTCCGCGTGGACCTGGGCGGCCTCTACTTCAACGCCGTCTTCTCCGTCGCGGTGGTGGCGGTGGCGCTGGCCACGGGGGCCGAGGCCCTCCTCGTCGTCGTCCCGCTCCAGCTGCTGCAGATGCTGCGCCAGCTCGTCCCGCTGGTCCGCTTCGACGGCTACCACGTGCTGGCCGACCTCACCGGCGTGCCCGACCTCTTCGCCCGCATCCGGCCCACGCTGCTCAGCCTGGTGCCGTGGCGCCCGGCGGAGCCCGAAGCCCAGGCGCTGAAGCGGTGGGCCCGGGTGGTCGTCACCACCTGGGTGCTGGCCGTCGTGCCGCTGCTGGCGGTGTCGCTGGCCCTCCTCGTGGTGGCCGCGCCTCGGCTGCTGGCCACCGTGTGGGACAGCATCGGCCAGCAGGCCGCCACCTTCGGGCAGATGTGGGCGGCCGCCCGCCCGCTCAACGCGCTCCTCGCCCTGGTCTCGATCGTGGTGGTGGCGCTGCCGGCCCTCGGGGTCGTCCACCTCCTCACGCGGCTCACCACCCGCGTGGCCCGCCGCGCCTGGGCCGCATCGGAGGACAGCCGGCCGAAGCGGGCGGCCGTCGTGCTCGGGGCGCTCGCGCTCGTGCTCGTCCTCGCCCGGGCCTGGTGGCCGGAGGGTCAGTACGAGCCCATCCGGCAGGACGAGCACGGCACCGTCCTCGACGGCTTCCAGACCCTCGCCGCCATCAGTCCGCTCTCCCCTGCCAGCCCCGAGACGGCCCCGACCGCCGGGCCGGGGGCGGAGCGCTCCTCCCCTGCCGAGGCGTCAGGGGAGCAGGCCGTCTGGCGGGCCGCGGCCGAGGCGCCCGCCGCGCCCCTCAGCACCCCCGAGCGACCCCGGTTCGCCTTCACGCCGCCTGACGCTCCCGGGCCCGGTGACAACCAGGCCCTGGTGGTCAACTACGAAGACGGCTCCTCCCAGCTGGCCTACTCGCCGTCGCTCGACTGGGTCACCGACGGGTCCCCGGTGCACAGCACCAACCAGGCCTACGCGCTGGCCAGCTGCGTGGACTGCCGCTCGCTCGCCGTCGCCTTCCAGGTCGTGCTGATCGTGGGCGACCACCACGAGATCGTGCCGCGCAACGAGGCGGTGGCGGTCAACCACACCTGCTCGGCCTGCACCACTCGCTCGCTGGCGATCCAGACGGTGCTGGTCCTCCGCGAGGCGCCCGACGACGCGACCCTGGCCGAGCTCCGCCAGCTGTGGAGCCGGGTCGAGGCGCTGCGCTCGCGGATCGGCTCTCGCCCGCTCAGCCAGCTGCGGGCCGAGCTGGTCGCCCTCCAGGGTCAGCTCATCGAGCTCTTCGGTGCTGACGTCGCGACCCGCCAGGCCGACACCGACGCCGACGACACCCCTGCCACCGACCTCGACGGCGACGGCGAGGTCGGCGACGACGCCACCGCGACGACCACCTCGTCGTCCGTTTACGGCGGGAGCGCCACGACCGAGCGGTCCGAGCCGTCGACCACCACCACCTCGGCCCCGGCCGGCGAGGAGCCGTCGAGCACCGGGGCGGCGGAGGGCACCACCAGCTCGTCGACGACCACCTCGACGCGGCCGCCGTCGACCACCTCGACCACCGCGTCGGAGCCGACGGCCGGCTGACCTCCGGCCGCTGCCCCGGTCGGCGCCGAGGAGGCTCAGCTGTTGGGCTCGGTCGGCCCCAGCGACCGCACGAGACCCGCGGGGAGGGTGCGGAACACCTCGGCCAGCTCGGGCAGGAAGCTCCGGAAGGGGCTCGTCCGCCGCCAGAACATGGCGATTCGGCGGGTCGGCGCCGGCGGCTCGAAGGGCCGTAGCACGACGTCGTCGGACGCGGGCACCGGGGGGCTCACCGACAGGCGGGGCAGGAGCGTGATCCCCACGCCGGCGGCCACCATCTGGCGGAGCGTCTCGAGGCTGGTCGCCCGGAACCCGGTCCGCTCCCGGGCCCCGGCCGTCGAGCAGACCGAGAGGGCCTGGTCGCGGAGGCAGTGGCCCTCGTCGAGCAGCAGGACGCTCTCGCCGGACAGCACCGAGCTGCGGGCCGGGGCCTCGCCCCCCGCCAGCGGGTGGTCGGCGGGGACGGCGAGCAGGAAGTCCTCCTCGAAGAGCGGCTCGGTGTGCAGCTGCGGGTCATCGACCGGGAGGGCCAGCACCCCGGCGTCGAGGCGGCCGGTGCGCAGCTGGTGCAGGACCTCCTCGGTCTTCTCCTCGACGAGGAGCAGCTCTAGGCGGGGGAAGCGCCGATGGGCGAGGGGCACCACGTGGGGGAGCAGGTAGGGGGCGAGGGTGGGGAAGACGCCCAGGCGCAGGGTCCCGGTGGCGGGGTCGGCCGCCCGGCGGGCCACCTCGGTGATGCCGTCGGCCTCCCGCAGCACCTCGCGGGCCCGCTCGACCACCTGCTCGCCGACGGCGGTCAGCATGACGTTGCGGGGGCTGCGCTCGAGGAGCTCGACACCGAGCTCCTCCTCCAGCTTCTTGATCTGGGTGGAGAGCGTGGGCTGGCTCACGAAGCAGGCCTGAGCGGCCCGGCCGAAGTGGCGGTGATCGGCGACCGCCACCAGGTATCGCAGGTCTCGCAGGTTCACGGTGGTCCCCCCGGCTGACGGTACCGGACCGGGTGGTCGTGGTCCGGGTGGACCAGGGCCAGCCGGCACGGCCCGGACGATCGGTCAGGCGACCAGCTCGTCCTCCCGGGCCGGTGCCGAGGTGCGGATGAGGTGGTCGAAGGCGCTGAGGGCGGCGGTGGCGCCGGCACCCATGGCGATGACGATCTGCTTGTAGGGGACGGTGGTGGCGTCGCCGGCGGCGAACACCCCGGGGATCGAGGTCCGGCCCCGCTCGTCCACGACGATCTCGCCGCGGTCGGACAGCTCGACCGTGCCCTCCAGCCACTCGGTGTTGGGGAGCAGGCCGATCTGCACGAACACCCCCTCGAGCCGGAGCTCGTGCGAATCGCCGGTGGTGCGGTCGGTGTAGCGGAGGCCGCCGACCTGGCCGTCCCGGTCGAGCACCTCGGTGGTCAGCGCGCTGGTGACGACGTCGACGTTGTCGAGGCTCCGCAGCTTGCGCTGCAGCACCGCGTCGGCCCGCAGCTGCGGTTCGAACTCGAGGAGCGTGACGTGCCCGACGACGCCCGCCAGGTCGATGGCCGCCTCGACGCCGGAGTTGCCGCCGCCGATCACCGCGACGCGCTTGCCCTTGAAGAGCGGGCCGTCGCAGTGGGGGCAGAAGGTCACGCCCCTGTTGCGGTGCTCCTCCTCGCCGGGGACGCCCATCGTGCGCCAGCGGGCACCGGTGCTGAGCACGACGGTGCGAGCGCGCAGGGTGGCCCCGCTCTCGAGCTCGACGGCGTGGAGGCCGCCCGCCTCGGCGGCGGGCTGGAGCGCCACGGCCCGCTGCAGGTCCATCACGTCCACGTCGTAGTCCTTGACGTGCTGCTCGAGGGCGGTGACCATCTTCGGCCCCTCGGTGTGAGGCACCGAGACGAAGTTCTCGATGGCCATCGTGTCGAGCACCTGGCCGCCGAAGCGCTCGGCCACCAGGCCGGTGCGGATGCCCTTGCGGGCGGCGTAGACCGCCGCCGCGGCACCGGCCGGTCCGCCGCCCACCACGAGCACGTCGAAGGCGTCCTTCTCGGCGATCCTGGCGGCCGCCTTCGCCGCCGCGCCCGTGTCGAGCTTGGCCACGATCTGCTCGACGGTCATGCGACCCTGGTCGAACAGCTCGCCGTTCAGGAACACGGTGGGCACCGCCATCACCTTGCGGGCCTCCACCTCGTCCTGGAAGAGGGCGCCGTCGATGGCGACGTGGTCGATGTCGGGGTTGAGCACGCTCATGAGCGTCAGGGCCTGCACCACGTCCGGGCAGTTCTGGCACGACAGCGACATGTACGTCTCGAAGCGCAGGTCGCCCTCCAGGGCCCTGATCTGCTCGACGACCTCGGGGTCGACCTTGGGCGGGTGCCCGCCGACCCACAGCAGGGCCAGCACGAGGGAGGTGAGCTCGTGGCCGAGCGGGATGCCGGCGAAGGTGACGTCCACCGTGGTGCCGGTACGAGCGACCCGGAACGAGGGGCGCCGTCTGTCGTCACCGTCGTCCCGGAAGGTGATGAGCGGGGACATCCCGGCGATCTGGGTGAGGAGCTCGCGCAGCTCGCTCGACTTCGGGGAGTCGTCGAGGCTGGCCACCAGCTCGATCGGCTCGGTGAGCTTCTCGAGGTGCGTCTCCATCTGGCTGGCGAGGGCGGCGTCGAGCATGGGGAACTCTCCGGGGGGGGGGTGCGGTCGGGGGATGTCCGGCCGGGGTCGTGGGACCCCGGCCGGGCGCGTGGGCCGGGTCAGATCTTGCCGACGAGGTCCAGCGACGGGGCGAGGGTGTCGTCGCCCTCCTCCCACTTGGCCGGGCAGACCTCGCCGGGGTGGGCGGCGACGTACTGGGCGGCCTTGACCTTGCGGATGAGCTCGGCGGCGTTGCGGCCGATGCCCTCGGCGGTGACCTCCAGGAACTGGATGACGCCGTCGGGGTCGACGAGGAAGGTGCCGCGATCGGCCAGGCCCTGGCCCTCGCGCATCATGCCGAAGTTGTTGGTGATCGTCCCGGTGGGGTCGCCGATCATCGTGTACTGGACCTTGCCGACGGTGTCGGAGGTCTCGTGCCACGCCTTGTGGGTGAAGTGGGTGTCGGTGGACACCGAGTAGATCTCCACGCCGAGCTTCTGGAAGGTCTCGTAGTTGTCGGCGAGGTCGCCGAGCTCGGTGGGGCACACGAACGTGAAGTCGGCCGGGTAGAAGAAGACGACGGACCACGAGCCCTTCAGGTCCTCGTCGGTGACCTCGACGAACTCGCCGTTGCGGTAGGCGGTGGCCTTGAAGGGAAGGATCTTGGTGTTGATGAGCGACACGGTTCGGGTTCCTCACTGGGTCGGGGGGAGATGGACGATCGCAATCGTAGGGGGATCTCGTCAGTTCCCATAGTCACAATCAATCGATTGTCCCGATCATGTCGATCGATCATGTCGATCGTCCCTGGCAGGAGCCCGATCGCCGCCCCACCCCTCTGCGTTCCTGTGGGGTTCGGGGACGGTCTCGTGTCCGTCCAGGTTCGCCGGAACGGGTGGGGCCTGGCGCAGTTACATAGGGGGCGCTAGGTTTCTTGTCGATGGCGACCCAGGGGGAGCGGCGAGCCGAGACGCGCCAGCGGCTGCTCGACGCGGCGGCCGAGCTCTTCGCCGAGCGCGGGATCGAAGGTGCGTCGATCGACGCCATCGCCGAGCGGGCCGAGCGCACGTCAGGCGCGGTCTACGACCACTTCGAGTCCAAGACCGGCCTGCTGCTGGCGCTGCTCGAGGGCTGGGTGGACGACGTGGCCGTCGCGATCGTCGCCGAGCTGGCCACCGCCACCACCCTCGACGAGCGGCTGGCCTCGCTGTGGCGGAACGTGTCGGACCCGCCCACCGGTGACGGCCGCTGGATCGCGCTCGAGCACGAGCTGTGGAGCTACGCCACCCGCAACGAGGCGGCCCGCGAGGCGCTGGCCCGCCGCTACGAGTGGGCCTGGGCCGGGGTCGACGAGGCCGTGCACGACTGGGGCGAGGGTGCGGGTCCCGATCGCCGCCGGGTGGGCCCGGCGCTGATCGGCGTGCTGCTGGGGCTCGAGATGATGCGCCGGGTCGATCCCGGCGCCGTGACCGACGAGGTGGCCGTCGCCGCGCTGCGCGGCGTGGTCGCCTCCATCACTGAGGGGGTGCCGAGATGACGGCGATCGATGCGAGCCCGAGCCTGGAGGGGATCGACCTCCTGGCCGCCACGTGGGGCCGGGGGGCGCCCCACGACCAGTTCGACCGGCTGCGTCGGGAGGCGCCGGTGCACTGGCACCCCGAGCCGGGGGACACCGGCTTCTGGGCCGTCACCAAGCACGCCGACGTCCGCTACGTCAGTCACGAGTGGCAGACCTTCTCGTCCGAGCTGGGGGCCACCTTCATCCCCACCCAGGAGGAGGAGGCCATGGCGTCGCTGCGCCTCACCATCCTCAACATGGACCCCCCCAAGCACCACCGGTACCGCCGGCTCGTGTCCCGCGGCTTCACGCCCCGGATGATCGGCAAGCTCACCGAGGAGATCGAGTGGCGGGCCGCGGCGGTCGTCGACGCCGTGTGCGAGAAGGGCGAAGCCGAGTTCGTGGAGGAGGTCGCCGCTCAGGTCCCGGTGCAGATGATCTGCGAGATGATCGGCCTCGAGCCGGACCTCTGGCCCCGCATGTTCGAGATCTCCAACCAGCTCATCGGCTCGCGCGACGACCCCGACTACCAGGAGCTCCCCGGTGGACCGCAGGCGGCCGCGGCGGAGATCTACGCCCTGTGCGACGCCGTGGCCGCCGACCGGCGGGCCAACCCGCGCGACGACATCATGACCGCCCTCGTGAACGCCGAGGTCGACGGCGAGCGGCTCGACGACCTCGAGCTCAACCTCTTCTTCGTCACGCTCGTGGTGGCCGGCAACGAGACCACCCGCAACCTCATCAACCACTCGATGCAGGCGCTCATCGAGCACCCGGACCAGGCCCAGCGCCTCCGCGACGACCCCTCGCTCTGGGACACCGCGGTCGAGGAGATGCTCCGGTGGGGCAGCTCGATCCACAACTTCCGCCGCACCGCCACCCGTGACACCGAGCTGCGGGGCGTGCCGATCGCGGCGGGCGACAAGGTCGTCCTGTACTACGCCTCGGCCAACCGCGACGAGGAGGTCTTCCCCGACCCGCACCGCTTCGACGTGGGCCGCACCCCCAACGACCACGTGGCCTTCGGCGGCGGCGGGGTGCACTACTGCCTCGGCGCCAGCCTGGCCCGGGCCGAGATCAAGGCCACCATGCGCCAGCTCGTCACCCGGCTCCCCGACATCGAGCTGGCCGGCCCGATCGACCGCCTCCACTCCGACTTCGTGAACGGCATCAAGCGGATGCCCGTCCGCTTCACCCCCACCTCACCCCTCACCAAGGACTGACCCATGCGCACCGCTCTCTGCGACGACCTCGGCATCGAGTTCCCCATCTTCGCCTTCACCCACTGCCGCGACGTCGTGGCCGCCGTCTCCAAGGCGGGCGGCTTCGGCGTGCTCGGCGCCGTCGGCTTCAGCCCCGAGCAGCTCGAGGTCGAGCTGGCCTGGATCGACGAGCACGTGGGCGACAAGCCCTACGGCGTCGACATCGTCATCCCCGGCAAGTACGAGGGCATGGAGGAGATGGACCCGGAGAAGCTGGCCGAGAGCCTGCGGGCCATGGTGCCCAAGGAGCACCTGGAGTTCGCCGACAAGATCCTGGCCGACGCCGGGGTGCCCGACCTCCCGCCCGAGGAGGACAACCGGATGCAGCTCCTCGGCTGGACGGAGGCGTCGGCCCTCCCGCAGATCGAGCTGGCGCTGCGCCACCCGAAGGTGCGGCTCATCGCCAACGCCCTCGGCACCCCGCCCAGCGACGTCATCGACCACATCCACGAGCACGGCCTGAAGGTGGCCGCGCTGTGCGGCTCGCCGTACCAGGCGCTGAAGCACAAGGAGGCCGGCGTCGACATCGTCATCGCCCAGGGCGGCGAGGGGGGCGGCCACACCGGCGAGGTCGGCTCGATCGTCCTGTGGCCCCAGGTGGCCAAGGCCATCGCCCCCACCCCGATGCTGGCGGCGGGCGGCGTCGGCTCCGGCCAGCAGATCGCCGCCGCGCTGGCCCTCGGCGCCCAGGGCGTGTGGGCCGGTTCGTTGTGGCTCACCGTCGAGGAGGCCGATCTCCCGCCCGCCCAGAAGCAGCAGCTCCTCGACGCCGACTCCCGGGCCACGGTCCGCTCCCGCTCCTTCACTGGCAAGCCGTGCCGGATGCTGCGCAACGAGTGGACCGACGCGTGGGAGCGCCCCGACACCCCCGACCCGCTGCCCATGCCGATGCAGTACATGGTGTCGGGCAACTGCGTGGCCCGCGGCCACCGCTACGCCGACAAGGCCCGTCCCGTGCAGTTCAACCCGGTGGGCCAGGTCGTCGGCCAGCTCAACAAGGTCGAGAAGACCTCCGCGGTCATCCAGCGCCTCGTCGAGGAGTACCTCGAGGCCGTCGACGGCCTCACCGCCCTCATGGCCGACGCCTGAACGTCGCGCCGAACCGGACCGACGGGTCGGGTGCGGGACAGACTGAGCCGGTGACCGACCTCGACGCCGTCCATGCCGAGCAGGTCAACCCCGCCCTCGGGTCCGCCGGCGCCTGGGAGGCCGAGGTCACCTGCTCCAGGATCGAACCCTGGGCCCAGCCCGGCCACCGGGCCAGCCTCGTCGCCGAAGCCTGGTCCCTCATCGAGCCGCCCTTGCGGGGGTCCCGCGCCCGCAAGCGGGGCTGACCGTGCCGGCTGGCTCCAAGGTCGGGCTCGTCCTCGGCGCGGGCGGCATCGCCGGCGGGGCCTTCCACGCCGGCGTCCTCGCTGCGCTCGAGGAGGCGACCGGATGGGATCCGCGTCGCGCTGGGCTCGTCGTCGGCACCTCGGCCGGCTCGATCGCCGGCGCCGCGCTGCGGGCCGGTCTGTCCGCCTCGGACATGCTCGCCCGAGCCGAGGGACGGCGCGCGTCCCCGGCCGGCGAGCGGCTGATGCGCCACGTGCCGTCCCCTCCGACCTTGACGCCGCTGCGTCCCACCCGCGAGACCGGGTTGCCGGCGCAGGTGGCGGCGATCCTCACCCGCGCCGTCGCCCGTCCGTTCGCCGCCCGCCCGTGGGCCCTCCTGGCGGGGCTGCTCCCCGAAGGTGCGGTGAGCACCGAGATGATCTCGAGCAGCGTCGGGTCGCTGTGGCAGGAGAGATGGCCCGACGACCCGCTGTGGATCTGCGCCGTCCGCCACCCCGACGGGCGGCGGGTGGTGTTCGGGCGCGGCACGGATCTTCCGCCGGTGCCCGTGGCGGTGGCCGCGTCCTGCGCCATCCCGAGCTTCTTCCAGCCCGTGTCGATCGACGGCCAGAGCTACGTCGACGGCGGGGTGCACTCGCCGACCAACGCCGACGTGGCGCGCCACGCCGGCGACGACCTTGGCCTTGACCTCGAGCTCGTGCTCGTCAGCTCGCCGATGTCGCTCACCGGACGGGGCCTGCGCTGGGCCGGCGACCAACCGGTCCGCCGGTGGTCTCGGCTGCTGCTGGACGCCGAGGCCCGCCGCCTGCGCCGAGCCGGGCTGCACGTCCTCGCCTTCCAGCCCACGCCCGAGGACGCCGCCGTGATGGGCGTCAACGCGATGGACCCAGCCCGCAGATCAGCGGTCGCCCGTCGAGCCTACGAATCCACTCTCCGCCGCCTCGACCGCGCCGACACCCAGGAGCGGCTCGCCGCCCTCATGGGCTGACCATGCCGCTGGTGCGGCGCAGACGCACCCGGTCGCTCCGGCCCGGTCGGCACGAGGGCTCAACCGGTCATCGACTCGCGGAGGTCGCGCTTCAGGATCTTGCCGGCGGGGTTGCGGGGGAGGGGCTGGTCGACCAGCTGCACCCGGCTCGGGATCTTGAACGGGGCCAGGCGCTCGGCTAGGAACGTGGACAGCTCCTCGGCTGACAGCGAATGGGCGGGGCGGACGTAGACGACCGCTGCCACCTCCTCGCCGAGGCGCTCGTGCGGTACGCCGAACACGGCCGCCTCGTACACGGCGGGGTGCTCGTACACCGCCGCCTCCACCTCGGCGCAGTACACGTTCTCGCCGCCCCGGAGCACCATGTCCTTGGCCCGGTCCTCGACGTAGACGAAGCCCTCCTCGTCGATGCGGCCGATGTCGCCGCTGCGCAGCCAGCCGTCCACGATCGTCTCGGCCGTCGCCTCGGGCTTGCCCCAGTAGCCCCGGATGAGGTGCGGGCCCTTGAACCAGATCTCGCCCCGCTCGCCGACGGGGAGGTCGTTGCCGTCCGCGTCGCGCACGGCCAGCTCGAGGATCGGGGTGGCCCGGCCGGTGCTGGTGGGGTGCTCCACGTAGTCCTGGCCGCTGTTGCCGGGCCCGTAGGCGTTGGTCTCGGTCATGCCGTAGCCGATGTTCGGCTTCCCAGCCCGGAAGCTGGACGCCACCCGCTTCACCAGCTCGGGCGGGGCCGGCGCGCCGCCGCCGCCGATGCTGACCAGGCTCGACGTGTCGGTCTCGGCGAAGCGGGGCGACTCGAGCAGGTCCCAGCTCTGCGTGGGCACCCCCACGAAGTTCGTGACCCGCTCCCGCTCGATCAGCTCCAGCGCCCGCTCCGGGTCCCAGCGGTACATCATCACCAGCTTCAGGCCGCTGTTGAAGCACGACAGCATCACCGGGATGCACCCGGTCACGTGGAACAGGGGCACGATGAGGATGAACGTGGGCGGCAGGGCGCGGGCCACCTCGTCGGTCGACGGCGGACGCCGCAGCCGGTCGAGCGCCGTCTTGCACCCGAAGCCCCACAGGGCCTGCACCACAGCCCGGTGGGTGGACACCGCGCCCTTCGGGTGGCCGGTGGTGCCGGAGGTGTAGAGGATGGTGGCGTCGTCGTCGGGGTCGACGGCGACCTCCGGCATCGGCGAGCCGAGCGAGCGGAGGTCTTCCCAGCGGTCGACGCCGTCGGGCAGGGCCCCCGGCGCCCGGACGGCCAGCACCCGGCAGCCCAGTCGCCGGCAGGACCCGGTGGCCCGCTCGACCCGCTCGACGTCGGCCACCAGCACGGTGGCGCCGCAGTCCTGGAGGGCGTAGTCGAGCTCCTCGGCCGTCCACCACGCGTTGAGCGACACCGACACGGCTCCGATGGAGGTGACGGCCGCGAAGGCGATCACCCACTCCGGGTAGTTCCGCATCCCGATCGCCACCCGGTCGCCCTTGGCCACCCCGTAGCGCTCCACGAGGAGGTGGGCCATCGCGTCCACGTGGGCCATGACCTCGGCGAAGCTCCACCGCTCGTCCTCGTAGACGAGGAAGGTCTGGTCGCCCCGCTCCCGGGCCCCGTCGAAGATCTCCCGCAGGTTGGGCGGCGCGTGCTTGAACGCCCGCACCTCCACGCCACCGATCGTGATCGTCTCGGTCTCGAACCGCTCACCCGGCGCTGTCACCGCGGCGGCCGCTTCCTCGTAGCTCAGCACGGTCAGCGGTCTACCAGCCCGAGCCCGAGGAACGGCACGGCCGACCGAGTGCGGCGCGTGCTCTCGGGCGGCATCCGCACGAACGCACCCACGGCTCTCGTGTCGGTGGGGACCGGACGGGTCAGCGGGAGGGGCGGTTGCTGAGATCCGCGAGGGGGCGGCACGGTTGGCCCCGCAGAGACGGGCAGGGGGGCGCGGCGGCGGGGATGCCCTCCACCGCCACGACCGGGAGCGTCAGCCGAGAGGGGGTGGCGCCGCCGAGGCCGACGCGGTTGACGGTGCCGGCCGGCGCCTCCAGGGCGTCGAAGCGCCACTCGGGGCGGGTGCCGCCCGGCGCGTCGATGGTGAGCCGCAGGCGGGACCCGGCCCGGAACACGTGGGCGAAGGGGAACAGCTCCACGTTCACCTCGGTGAGCTCGCCGTCGGGGAGGGGCTCGGCGTCGGCTTCGAGGTGGGTGTGGTACGGCTGCAGCGGGGTCGTCCGCTCCTCGTCGAGCCGGCGGTGGCTGGCCCGGAGCCACCCGTTCTGCACGTAGACCTCGGTGCCGTCGGGGCGGATCTCCGAGAGCGTGACCTGCAGGTCCACGTCGGGCGCCGTGGAGCCGACCCAGAGGTCGACCCGGCCCGGGCCGGCCATCACGAGCGCCTGGTCGAGGGGGGCGCTGGCGTAGGCGAGCGCCGTGCCCTCGGCTGGCGGCTCCCAGCTCCACTCGGGCAGCGCCGTCCACGGGTTGCCGTCCTCGGCGAGGGTGTTCACCTGGCTGCGGGAGGTGTCGTAGTCGTACTCCTCGACGACGGCCTCGCGAGGCGCCTCGCCGACGAGGGTGCCGTTCGGGCCGAGGTGCCAGGTGGCGGCCTCCACCTCGGGGATCGGCCAGGCGGAGAAGCCGGCGGCGAAGCCGGGGTAGGGGGCCCCGGGCTGGCCGGGACGACTGCCGTTCTCGAACAGGACCCGCACCGGCGGCTCGGCCTCGTAGCGGGCCAGCGCGTCCTCGTAGGACGCGGCGTCGGTGAAGCGCTGGGCGGGGAGCTCGAGGTCCACCCCGAACACGGCGTTCCCGAGGAGGCCCAGCGCCCCCTCGATGCCCTCCGGCAGAGCCGGGACGCGCTCGGCCACGTACAGGTCGAGGAACTCGGTGAGGCCCAGCAGCACCTCGGGACCGAGGGCGTCGGTGTGGCCGCCGTTGGTCAGGACGAAGCGGGTGAGCGGCGAGCCGGTGAAGCGGTCGAGCATGGCGGGGAAGTGGCCGCCGGTCTGCTCGTCCTGCCAGGCGCCGGCCAAGAAGACGGGCACCTCGATGCGGTCGACCCACTCGCTCGGCGCCAGCCGCCCGAGGTACCCGGTGCGGTCCTCGGGCACGAACGCGGCGTCGCCGATGAACTCGAAGAGGTCCGGGTTCTGGGTGCGGAGGGCCTGGTTCTCCGCGCACACGCGGTCGCCCTCGTCGGCCCGCTTCTTGGCCCAGCCCTGACCGAAGGCGGCGGCGTCGCGCTGGCGCTCCTCGGCCCAGCTGGTGGCGAAGCCGTCGTTCAGGATCCCGCCGGGGTACAGGGTCGACCGGTAGGTGTCGTCGATGACCGACAGCGGGGTGATGGCGGCCAGGCTGGGGGGCTGCGTCTGGGCCACGAACAGCTGGCTGATGCCCGGGTACGAGATGCCCACCATCCCGACCTGGTCGGTGGACCACGGCTGGGCGGCCACCGTCTCGATGGCGTCGTACCCGTCGGTCCACTGGGCCGGCTCGAAGAAGAGGAAGGACCCGCCCGAGCACCCCGTGCCCCGCATGTTCACGCCCACGGTGGCGTAGCCGAGGAGGTTGGCCAGCGACAGCAGCGGCTGGAGGGCGTCGGGGTCCGCCGGCGAGTAGCCGCTGTACTCCACCACGGTCGGGTACGGGCCGTCCTCGACGGGCCCCGGCAGGGTGACGTTCACCGCGAGCAGCGTGCCGTCGCGCGTCTCGAGGTACTGGTAGCCCTCAACCAGCTCCTGCGCCTCGTAGAGCCGGCGGTCGGGCACGTCCTCGACCGCCCAGACCTCGGTGGCGACCGACGTGACGTCGGGGTCCTCGGCGGCGGCCACGCGGTAGCCGTCGCCGGGGGCGAGGTCGCGCACGACGGCGTTGCCCTCGTCGTCTGCCACCGCCTTCGCGACGACGGCGTCGGCGTCGTCGAGGACCGACAGCTCCTGCCCGGCGTCGGCGCCCCTGACGATCAGCTGCTCGACGCTGGGCTGCACGTCCCACGGCGCCGACGCGACCGCCGGCTCCGGATCGGGGCCCGGCCCCGAGTCCTCGTCGTCACCGGTGCAGGCACCAGCGAGGAGAGACAACGCGACCAGCACAGATCCGATTCGACCGCCCACGACAGGACGGTAGCCCGAGGACCGCCCCCGCGGCCCGCACAGGGACTCCCCCGGCCCGTCGCCGGCCGCTGGTTGCGTAGGTTGGGCGCATGGCGAGCGTGACCTTCAGCGGCGTGACCAAGCGCTACGGCTCCGTGACCGCCGTCGAGGACCTCACGCTCGACATCGCCGACGGCGAGTTCATGGTGCTCCTCGGCCCCTCCGGCTGCGGGAAGAGCACCGGGCTGCGGATGATCGCCGGCCTCGAGGAGGTCACCGCCGGCGAGCTGCGCATCGGCGACCGGGTGGTCAACGACGTGGTCCCGGCCAAGCGAGACGTGGCGATGGTCTTCCAGAGCTACGCCCTCTACCCCCACATGTCGGTGGCCAAGAACATCGAGTCGCCGCTCGTCACCCGGGCCACGCGCGTGCCCGGCACCGACGGCCGCGCCGACGAGGTCCGCAAGCTCACCGGTGCCGAGCGCCAGGAGCGCATCGCGGAGGCGGCCCGGATGCTCGGGCTCGAGGACTACCTCGACCGCAAGCCCGGCGAGCTCTCCGGCGGCCAGCGCCAGCGCGTCGCGCTCGCCCGGGCCGTGGTGTCCCGACCGGCGGTGTTCCTCATGGACGAGCCGCTCTCCAACCTCGACGCCAAGCTCCGCACCCAGACCCGGGCCGAGCTCGTCGACCTCCACGAGAGGCTCGGCACCACCTTCGTCTACGTCACCCACGACCAGGTCGAGGCCATGACGATGGCCGACCGCATCGCCATCCTGAGCGAAGGTCGCCTCCGCCAGGTCGGCACGCCCCGCGAGGTTTACGACCGCCCGGCCGACCTCTTCGTGGCCGGCTTCATCGGCACCCCGCCGATGAACACCACCCTCGCCGCGCTCGGCGACGACGTCGCGGTCGTCGGGGAGAGCCGCCTCCCTCTGGCCGACCGAGCGGACGGGCGGGCGAAGGCGGTCGTGGGGGTCCGGCCCGAGCACCTGCGCCTCGACCCGTCCGGCCCGCTGCAGGCGGTCGTCCGCCAGACCGAGTGGCTGGGCCACGAGGCGCTGCTGCGCATCCAGCCCGTCGGCCTCGAGGGCCCCGGCACCGGTTGGATCGCCCGGCTGGCCAACGAGGACCAGCCGCCCGAGCCCGGCACCCAGGTCCGGTTGGCTGTCACGGGCCCGGTCCACGTGTTCGATCCCGACACCGGCACCCGCCTCGACGGGGGCGGTCCCCGATGAGCTCCCTCGGCGAGCGGCTCGGGGGCGGACGGGAGGCCCGGGTCACCGACACCGGCCGGCTCCGCGAGGGCCTCATCGCCGTGGCCTTCCTGGCCCCCTCGCTGGTCGTCTTCGTCGCCTTCTTCTTCTACCCGTTCCAGCAGCTCGTGCTCCGAGGCCTGTACCGGAACAACGCGGCGGGCACGAACCTTCGCTACGTCGGCTGGGAGCAGTACCGCGACGTGCTCACCGGGCCCGAGCTGCGCGACGGGCTCTGGCACAGCATCCAGTACGTGATCTTCACCGTCCCGCTCGGGCTGCTCCTCGGCACCGTCCTCGCCGTGGCGGCCAACCGGCGCCTGAGGGGCGTGAAGGTCTTCCAGGCCATCTTCTCGTCCACCATTGCCACCTCGGCCGCGGTCGCCTCGGTCGTCTTCCTGGTCCTCATCAACCAGCAGATCGGCGTCTACCAAGGCGGGGTCCCCGGCTTCGGCGACCAGGCCATCCTCGAGAACCCCCGCACGGCCCTGTTCGGCGTGTCCCTGTCGTCGATCTGGCAGAACCTCGGCCTGTCCTTCGTGATCGTCCTGGCCGGCCTCCAGGCCATCCCGGCCGAGGTGGAGGAGGCCGCCACCCTCGACGGCTACGGCCCCGCCCGCCGCTTCTTCCGCATAACGCTGCCCATGATCTCGCCGGTGCTCATGTTCCTCGTCGTGGTGCTCGTGATCTTCGCCCTGCAGGCCTTCGCCCCGATCGAGTTCCTCACCAACGGCGGCCCCGCCCGCTCCACGGAGACGCTCGTCTACAAGATCTTCGAGCGGCAGGCCCCCGACAAGATGGGGGAGGGGGCGGTGCTGTCGGTCGGGCTCTTCGGCGTGACGTTCATCGTCACCCTCGCCCAGTTCCTGCTCCTCGAGCGGCGGGTGCACTATGGCCGGTGACACCGAGCTGGTCGGCGACGTCGACGTGCTGGACCACGCCCCACCCGTCCCGCCCGGCAGGGTCGGCCAGCGGATCAGCCCCTGGCGAGCGGCCGGCTGGTACCTGCTGCTCTCGTTCCTGTCGCTCATCGTGCTGGCCCCGGTCTACTTCCTCTTCGTGCGGGCCATCTCCGACCCGTCGAAGGCGTTCACGTCGTCGGTCCTCACGCCGCAGGGGGTGCGCTGGGACGGGTTCAGCCAGGCGTGGGAGCGGGGCAACCTCGGCGGCGCCCTGTTCCGCAGCACCGTCGTGACCGTGCTCATCACCGGGCTGCAGGTGGCCACCTCGGTCCTCGCCGCCTACGCCTTCGCGTTCCTGCGGTTCCCGCTCAAGCGACTCGTCTTCGCCGTGTTCATGGCCACCCTGCTCCTGCCGCTCGAGGTCACGCTGCTGCCGAACCTGCAGACGATGCGCGAGCTCGGCTGGTTCGACAGCTACCAGGGCCTCGTCGTGCCCTTCGCCGCCTCCGCCTTCGGCACCTTCCTGATCCGCCAGGGCTTCCTCGGCATCCCCGAGGAGATCCGCGACGCCACCCGGCTCGAGGGCTGGAGCCACCTCCAGTTCCTCGTCCGCTTCGCGGTGCCGCTCACCCGGCCCGTCATCGCCTCGTTCACGGTGATCTCCTTCATCGGCGCCTTCAACCAGTACCTCTGGCCCCGGGCCGTCGTCACCGACACCCAGAGCTGGGGCACCATCCAGATCGCGCTGCGCAGCCTGACCAGCCGCATCGAGCAGTCCAACGTGCCCGTGGCCGGCGCCGTCATCGCCGCCGTGCCGATCGTCATCGTCCTGGTGCTGTTCCAGCGCCACATCGTCCGCGGGCTCACCGCGGGCGCCGTCAAGGGCTGAACCCCAGGAGGCCCCCATGTCCCGACCGTCCCGCACCAGCGCCGTCCGGCTGCTGGCCCTCCTCCTCGTCCTCGCCGGCTTCGTCGCGGCCTGCGGCGTGCGCGACGAGAGCAGCGGCCCCGAGACCACCGAGTCGGGCGGCGAGGCTGACGGTGGGGACGGCGGCGAACCCGCCGTCGAGCTGCCCGACTGCCCGGTGGACGCCCTCGCCTCCGCCGACGGCGTGGTCGAGATCGAGGTGTGGCACGGCATGTCGGCCGAGTCCGAGAACAACCTCAACGCCCTCGCCGAGAAGTTCAACGCCAGCCAGGACCAGGTGCAGGTCCTCATCCGCAACCAGGGCGTCTCCTACGACGAGGTGCTCCGCAAGTTCGTGGCCGCCATCCCCAGCCGCCAGCTCCCGGCCGTCGTGTACCTGGAGGACACCACCCTCCGGCAGATGGTCGACAGCGGGGTGATCCTCCCCGCCGAGGCCTGCGAGAAGGCCGATGGCTTCGACTCGGGGCAGCTGCCGGCGGTGCGGAACTACTACACCTCCGAGGGCGTCTACTGGCCCGGCTACACCAACGTGAGCGAGCCCGTCCTCTACTACAACGTCAACCACTTCAAGCGAGCCGGGCTCGACCCCGACGCACCCCCGGCCACGCTCGACGAGCTCCGCACGGCCGCCGAGGCCCTCAAGGAGGCGGGCATCGAGGCGCCGCTGTCGCTCATCCTCAACGCCTGGTTCGTGGAGTCCTGGATCAACGGGGCCGGCGGCAGCGTGATGAACATGGACAACGGCCGCGAGGGGCTGGCGGACGAGTCCACCTTCGACAACGAGGTCACCCGCGAGCTGTACGAGTGGATCAAGGGCATGGCCGACGACGGCCTCCTCCAGGGCCACTCCGCCACCGACGGCCAGATCAACCAGTACCTGGCGGTGGCCCAGCAGGACTCCTCGATGCTCATCGAGACGAGCACCGCCGCCACCACCATCAAGGCCGTCCTCGGTGGCGACGCCGACGACGTGGGGGTCGAGACGGGCGACGCCGACCTGTCGGCCATCGTCCCCGCCAACGGGCCCTTCCCCGGCCTCGAGGAGCCGGCCCAGGTGCGCATCTCGGGCGGCTCGTTCTTCCTCACGAACACCGTGCCCCCCGAGCAGCAGGCGGCGGCGTGGGCGTTCATGAGGTTCATGTGGGAGACCGAGAACCAGGTGGCGTGGCACCTGGTCGGCTCGTACCTGCCCACCACCCAGGCCGCTGCGGCCCACCCCGACGTGGTCGCCTACTGGCAGGACGACCTCGCCGGCCGCCTCCTGAAGACCGGCTACGACCAGCTGCTGCAGGTCGACCCGCAGCGCCCGGGCCCGCAGATCGGCCCGTACTCCGACTACACGGCGGCCATCAAGAACTCCCTCGACCGCCTGGTCCTCCAGGGCGAGTCGGTCGACGCCGTGGTGACCCGCGCCGACCAGGAGATCCAAGAGGCCCTCGACCGCTACACCGAGGACAACTCATAGGTTCGTCCTCGGAGGGCTTCGCCCTCCTGCGGCGAGCTGTTCGTGAACGGCCGCCCTTCGGGGCGCGACGTCTGCGTGCGCTTCTGCGCCGTATGTGCTCGACATCGTTCACAGACGTTGTTGTAGGAGCATGACTGCGGCCATGCCGACCGTGAGGGTGAGGGCGACGTTCCTCGTGCGCCAGGCGACCAGGGCGGCCACGAGGCCGGCGGCGAAGCGGGGGTGGGTCAAGTCGACCGAGCCCTCGGGACGGAGGAGCGCGGGCAGGACGATGGAGGCCAGGGCTGCCGGCGGGATCTGGCGCAGGAGGCGCTGGACAGACGGGGGCACGTCGGCCAGGCGGTCGGCGAAGGCGAGGAACGACGCTCGCATGGCGAAGGTGCCGACGCCGGTGAGGACGATGGCCGTCCAGACCCGGCTCACGGGGCGGGCCCCGGGTCCGGCCCGAGCGGCGTGTCGTCGCGCGCCGCCCGGCGCTCCAGCGCCACCTCGGCCAGCGCACCGGCGGCGATGCCGGCCAGGGCTCCGACGAGCACGGAGAGGTGCCCCGCCCCGGCCTCGCCGGACAGCACGGCGACGCCACCGCCCACCAGTGCCGCCACCGCCGCCGGGCGGCTCGTGATGGCGGGCACCAGCAGCACGAGGAACACGAGGGGCACGGCGAAGTCGAGCGGCAGCGAGTCCGGCACCGCGCTGCCGATCAGGATCCCCGCGATGGTGGCGACCTGCCACACCCCCCACAGGGTCACCGCCGCGCCCAGGTAGTACGGCACCCGCCGGGCCGGGTCGGGTGCGTCTCGGCCCTCGCCGGCCAGCGCCGCCTCGCCCGCCCACCGCGTGATCGACACCGCGTAGGCCTGGTCGGTCAGCAGGTAGGCGAGGACCAGGCGCCGGCGCAGCGGCACGTGCGTGAGGTGCGGCGCCAGGGACGCGGAGTAGAGGAGCATCCGCAGGTTGATCGTGCACGCCGCGATGACCGCCACCAGCGCAGCGCCGCCGTCGGCCAGCACGTCGGCCGCCGCCAGCTGCGACGCACCGGCGAACACCACGGTGGAGAGCCCGATGGCGGCGTCCCCACCCAGCCCGGAGGTGGCGGGCGTGGCCCCGGCCACCAGGCCGAAGGGGATCACCCCCACCAGCATCGGGGCGACCGCCTGCGCGCCGGCCACCAGCTCGGTGCGGCGCGGCGACGAGGACATCCGAGCATCATGCCGTCGCCCGGGGGAGACGGCACCCGAGTTGCCGGTACCCTGGCCGGGATGTCCCTCGAGCCCGCCGTCGCCCCCGTCGCGGCGCCGGAGGCGGGTGCCGCCCCGCCGGCCAAGCCGCTGCTGCGGGGCTGGCTCCACCTCGTCTGCTTCTTCCTGGCCATCCCCGCGGCGGTGATCCTCGTGGCGGTCGCCTCGTCCGCCCACGCCCGCATCGGCGCCTCCGTCTACGCCGTCGGCCTGGTGGCGCTGTTCGGCGTGAGCGGCTCCTACCACCGGGGGCGGTGGTCGGAGGCTCGGCGGCGGCTGATGCAGAAGCTCGACCACGGGACGATCTTCGTGATGATCGCCGGCAGCTACACACCGCTGTGCCTCCTCGTCCTCGAGGGCTGGGTGCGCTGGACGATGCTGGCGGTGGCGTGGACGGGTGCGGCGGCCGGCTTCGTCCTGTCCTTCACCGGCGGCAAGGTCTCGCGCATCGTCAAGGGCACCCTGTACATCGCCCTCGGGTGGGCGTCGGTCCTGGCGGCGCCGCAGCTGTGGCGCAACCTCTCGGTGGCCGAGCTGCTGCTCATCGCCGCGGGCGGCGTGCTCTACACGCTCGGCAGCGTGTCGCTGCTCACGAAGTGGCCGGACCCGTTCCCCCGCGTCTTCGGCTACCACGAGGTGTGGCACGTCATGGTGGTGGTGGCGGTCGCGTGCCACTTCGCCGCCATCTCCTCGGTCGTCGTCGGCCCCACCTCGGCCTGAGCGATCCGCCGTGGAGAAGGTCGTCTACCTGCTCTGGGGGCGGCTCGACCCGGCCCACGGCGACGAGCTGCGCGGTCGTCTGCTCGCTGACACCGCCCCTCGGCTCTTCGCCCTGGGCGCCCGGGCGCTCACCGTGAACGTCCACGACTCGGCCGCCGCCGACGCGCCCAGCCCGGCCCCCGCCCCGCCCGGTGAGGCGGCGCCCCTCGCGCAGGTGTCGGTGTGGCTCGACAGCTATGACAAGCGGGCCGGGGTCGACGAGGCGCTCGCCGGCCACGACCTCGACCTGTCGGGCCACCTCGTGACCGAGTCCCTGTACGACGACTACGGCACCACGCCGCACGCCGGCCCGCGCACCTGGCCCGACGGCGAGCGGTCCCCGGGGGTGCTCACCGTCGCGCTCGTCCACCGGCCCAGCGGCCTCGACCCGGACGAGTGGATCGAGCGCTGGCACGGGGTGCAGTCACCGGCGTCAGGGCGGCTCCAGCCCCGCACCCGCTACGTCCGCAACCACGTGCACCGCGCCGTCACCCCGGGCGCGCCGCGGATCGACGGGATCGTGGAGGAGGGCTGGCCCTCGGCCCAGCACGTGGCCGACCCGATGCTCTTCTTCAACGCGGACGGCGACCCGGCCCGGATGCAGGCCCACCTCGAGGAGATGATGGCCAACGTCACCGCCTGCCTCGACCTGGCCCGCCTGCGCAGCGTCACGATGAGCGAGCACCTCGTCCGCACCCTCGGCTGAGGGGTCAGCGGCAGGCGGCGATGACGGTCTCGGCGAAGCGGTTGAGGTTGTCGACCTTGGTCTGGAGGCTCTCCGTGTCCTGGGCCTTGTCGTAGGTCCAGCGGAAGCCGACCACCACGTCGGTCACGCCCATCTCCTCCAGCCGCCGGATGCCGTCGACGCGGTAGGCGTCCATCGAGATCACGTGCACCTCGAACGGGTCGCCGGAGCGGCCCTCCTCGGCTCGCAGCTCGTGCAGTCGGGCGATGAGGCGGGGCAGCTCCCCAGGGTCGCCACCGCCGTGGATCCAGCCGTCGTTGCGGGCCGCCCGCCGCAGGGCGGGCTCGGCGTGGCCGCCCACGATGATGGGGATGGGCGTGGCCGGCACGGGGCACTGCTTGATGAGGGGCACGTCGTAGAGCTCGCCGTGGAACTCGAACCAGTCCCCGGTCAGGAGACCTCTCACCACGGCGATGCTCTCGTCGGCCCGCTTGCCCCGCCGCTCGAAGGGCACGCCGGTGACCTCGTAGTCCTCGGGCCAGGGGCTGGTGCCCACGCCGAGGGTGAGGCGGTCACCGGTCAGCACCGCGGTCGACGCGGCCTGCTTGGCCACCAGCACCGGGTGGCGCACCGTGAGCTTGAGCACGGAGACCACGAAGCGGATGCGCTCGGTCACCGCGCCCATGGCCGGGATGATCGAGAACGGCTCCAGGAACGGCTTGTCCTCGAGGAACCCGCGGTCGCCGTCGGCCGTGTAGGGGTACGTGGCGTCGGACTCGGCCGGGTAGCAGAGGCTGTCAGGCACGAGGAACCCGTCGTAGCCCGCCGCCTCCGCCGCCTGGGCCAGCGGCAGGTAGTACGCCGGGTCGGTCATGGCCTCCGCGAAGGTGAACCTCACCGCGCCACCAGCTGCTCGGACAGCGCCCACAGGGCGTCGGCTCGCTCCGGGTCGAGGGCGTAGGCCCGCACCCCTGATCGCTGCGCCGGGTCGTCGGTCACCTCGGCCACGTGGCAGTCCTCCAGGTAGAGGCCGCCCTGGCCGTCGAGGTCGGGCGAGGTGGCGGCGTACACCGTGGTGGCGGCCCCCTGGGGCACCGACTTCATCGCCGTGCGCTCGCCGGGGCGCTGCATCGCCCTGAACGCGGCCATCGACTCCTCGGTGAGGTGCCGGGACAGCTCGGTGGCGATCACCCCCGGGTGCACGGCGAAGGCCCGCACCCCCTGGTCCCGCAGGCGCTGATCGATCCCCACCGCGCAGAGCACGTTGGCCGTCTTCGAGCGCCCGTAGGCCACCCACGGGTCGTACGGCTGCCGCTCCCAGCTGGGGTCGTCCAGGTCGACGTCGCCGAGGCGGTGCCCGGCCGAGCTGAGCAGCACCACCCGGGCGCCCTGCGCCGCCACCAGGGCGGGGGTGAGCAGCTGCACCAGCAGGAAGTGACCGAGGTGGTTGGTGCCGAACTGGGTCTCGAACCCGTCGGCTGTGGTCCCCTTCGGGCAGGCCATCACCCCGGCGTTGCCGATGAGCACGTGCAGGACCGGGTGGTCCTCGAGGAAGCTCTCGGCGAAGGCGCGGACGCTGCCCAGGTCGGCCAGGTCGAGCCGGTGGAGCTCGAGGTCGGCGCCGGGCACGTCGGCCAGCACCTGCTCCCGGGCGGCGGCGCCCTTGCCCAGATCCCGCACGGCCATGGTGACCGATGCCCCGTGGGCGGCCAGCGCCCGGGTGGTCTCGACGCCGAGCCCGGCCGATGCGCCGGTCACGAGGATGCGCTTGCCGCCGAGGTCGATCCCCTCGAGCACGTCGTCGGTGGTGGACTCGAACCCGAAGCGCGTCATGGGGAGATGTTGGCACGCTAGACCTGACGGCATGTCAGATCCCGCAGTCCTCGTCGAGCGCGACGGCCACGTCCTCACCGTCACGCTGAACCGCCCCGAGAAGCGCAACGCCTTCAACCCGGAGGTGCTGTGCCGCCTGTGCGACGCCTGGGACCTCCTGGACGCCGACCCCGCGCTGCGGGTCGGGATCATGACCGGCGCCGGCGGCAACTTCTCCGGCGGAGCCGACCTCGACCGCCTGGTCGGTGCCCTCCTGTCGGGTGCCGCGCCGGAGGACGAGTTCGAGGCCCGCATCCAGCAGGACTTCAGCCTCATCTACAAGGGCTTCCTGAAGGACCACTACGTGAAGAAGCCGATCGTCGCCGCGGTCGAGGGGTACTGCTACGCCGGCGGCATGGAGATCCTCCAGGCCTTCGACGTCCGGGTGGCCGGCGAGAACGCCCAGCTCGCCATCTCCGAGGTGCAGCGGGGCCTGTTCCCGATGTCCGCGTCGACCATCCGGCTGCCCCGCCAGATCCCCTACACGGTGGCCATGGACATGCTGCTGGTGGGCGACCCGATCAGCGGTCGTCGGGCCTACGAGATCGGTCTCGTCGGCCACGTCACGCCGGACGGCCTGGCCCTGGCCAAGGCCCGCGAGCTGGCCGATCGCCTGGCCGCCAACGGGCCCCTGGCCGTCCGGAACATCAAGGCGTCGGTCGTCGAGAACCTCGAGAAGACCGAGGCGGAGGCGTTCGGCCGCGAGCTCGAGCTGGGCATGGAGGTCATGTCGAGCAAGGACGCCCGCGAGGGCCCCCGGGCCTTCCTCGAGAAGCGGCCCCCCGTCTTCACCGGCGAGTGACCGGCCCGTCACCTCCGCGGTGGCCCGGGTTGTCGCCGAGGAGGCGAGCGTCGCTCGCCGGCGGCGTGTGCGCCCTGCAGCGGCATGAGGGTCGGGTGCCGAGGGGCCCGTTGGATGTGCAGGGCGTTGCAGGCGATCTCGGCCGCCGCTGATCGGGTTCGCTCGGTGTGGGTCCCGCCGACGTTGGCTACCCGGACCTCGAGGGGGCGTAGGAGCCCGTCAGCCGCCAACGGCCAACCCGCTCGCACGCCCAGCTGAGCCGTCGCTTCGGGGCGCATCGGCACACTCGCACAGGCTCCTGTCACGCGGCCGCTGCAGCGACCATGATGGCACCCATGGCAGCTACCCGGGTGATCGTCGTGGGGCAGGGGTACGTGGGGCTGCCGCTGGCGCTGCGGGCCGTCGAGGCGGGCTTCGACGTGGTGGGCTACGACGTCGAAGACGACCGGATCAAGGCCCTGGGCTCGGGTCGCTCGTTTGTGGAGGACGTGCGCGACGAGGTCCTCGGCAGGGCCCTGGCGACCGGGCGGTACCACCCCGTCAGCAGCCTCGAGGACATCGACGGCTTCGATGTCGCCGTGATCGCGGTTCCGACGCCGCTGCGGGAGGGGGCGCCCGATCTCACCTACATCGAGCAAGCGGCAGGGGCCCTGGCGGGCCTGCTGCGCCCGGGAGGCACGGTGGTGCTCGAGTCGACCACCTACCCCGGCACCACCGAGGAGCTGGTGGCCCCCATCCTCGAGCAGGGCTCGGGACTGGTCGCCGGCACCGACTTCCACCTGGGCTACTCGCCGGAGCGCATCGACCCGGGCAACCGCACGCACACCCTCGTGACCACCCCCAAGGTGGTGTCGGGCATCGACGAGGCGAGCCTGGCCGCAGTGGCCGGCTTCTACGACCGGATCGTCGACCGCACCGTGCCGGTGTCGAGCACGAAGGCGGCCGAGCTCACCAAGCTCCTCGAGAACACCTTCCGCCACGTGAACATCGCCCTGGTGAACGAGCTGGCCATGTTCGCCAACGACCTCGGCATCGACATGTGGGAGGCCATCGACGCCGCCTCCACCAAGCCCTTCGGCTACCTGCGCTTCACGCCCGGCCCGGGCGTGGGCGGCCACTGCCTGCCCGTGGACCCGAGCTACCTGTCCTGGCAGGTGAAGCGCAGCCTGGGCCAGAGCTTCCGCTTCGTGGAGCTGGCGAACGACGTGAACGACCACATGCCCGACTACGTGGTGCGCCGCATCGTGGTGGCCCTCAACCGGGAGGCCAAGGCCGTGCGGGGCAGCCGCATCCTGCTGCTGGGCGTGTCGTTCAAGAAGAACGTCGGCGACTGCCGCGAGGCGCCGTCTCGGCGCATCGCCCGCCTCCTCGCCGACATGGGCGCCGACCTGCGGGCGGTCGACCCGCACGTGGCGCTGGCCGAGTTCCCGCCCGGCACCACCCCTGTGGCGCTGAGCGAGGCCGAGCTGGCCGCCGCCGACGCCGTGGTGGTGCTGGTCGACCACGACGCCTTCGACCGGGAGGCGGTGGTGGCCCACGCCCCCTACGTGCTCGACACCCGTGGCTGGCTGCCGGTCCACGGCCACGTGGAGCGGCTCTGATGCGCGTGGTCGTGACCGGCGGCGCCGGCTTCATCGGCGCCAACCTGTGCCGGCACCTCGGCGCCACCGCCGGCGTCGAGGAGGTGGTGGCCCTCGACGACCTGTCCTCCGGCAGCAAGGCCAACCTCGAGGGGCTGGCCGTCGACCTCGTGGAGGGCTCGATCCTCGACGACGGCGCCCTCGACGACGCTCTGGCCGGTGCCGGCTCGGTGGTCCACCTGGCCGCCCGGCCCTCGGTGCCGCGCTCCATCGCCGACCCGGTGGCCTCCCACGAGGTCAACGCCACCGGCTCGCTCCGCGTCCTGGAGGCGGTGCGCCGCCACTCGGTGCCCCACGTGGTGGTGGCGTCGTCGAGCTCGGTCTACGGCGCCAACCCCACGCTCCCCAAGCACGAGGACCTGGCGCCGTCGCCGCGGTCGCCCTATGCGGCCTCCAAGCTGGCCACTGAGAGCTACGCGCTGGCCTGGGCGCAGGTGTGGGGCTTCGAGGCGCTGGCCTTCCGCTTCTTCAACGTGTTCGGGCCGTTGCAGCCGGCCGGCCACGCCTACGCCGCCGTGATCCCCGCCTTCGTCGCCGCCGCCCTCGACGGCCGGCCGGTGGAGGTGCACGGCGACGGGCGCCAGACCCGCGACTTCACCTACGTCGACACGGTGTGCACCATCCTCACCCAGGCCGTGACGGGGCGGGTGGGGTCTGACCGGCCGGTGAACCTGGCCTTCGGTGGCCGCCACGAGCTGCTGGCCGTGCTCGACCTGCTCGAGGAGATCCTCGGCCACCCGGTGGAGCGACGCCACGTGGAGCCGCGGGCGGGGGACGTGCGCGACTCCCAGGCCGACCGCTCCCGGCTGGAGGCGCTCTTCCCGGCCATCGAGCCCGTCGACCTCGAGACGGGCCTCCGGCACACCGTCGACTGGTTCCGCACCACCCGCTGACGCCACCGCGTCAGCGCCGGCTGCGACGCCGGCTCGGCCGCCCGCCTTCGAGGCCCAGGGCGCCGACCAGCGCGATGGCGGCGCTGAGGAGCGACAGCGCCACCGCGGCCCCCATCTCGGAGCGGATCCCGGCGCCGCGCGAGGCCACCAGCACCGTCGTCACCTGCACGCCGAGCACCGCGGCGGCCGGGGCGGGCCGCCCGCTCGTGCACACGCGCCGGGCCAGCTGGGCCACGGCCGGCGCCGCCACCAGCAGCCCGAGGCAGGCCAGCCCGCCCACGATCGCGGGTGGACGCCCCCGGCCGCCGACGGCCACCACCCAGGCCAGCAGTGCGGTGGCGGCGCCGCCGCCGGCCGGGCCCAGGCGGGCCAGGCCCCACGGCCACCCGAGGGCGGTCACCGCTGCGACGGCGCCGAGCAGGGCGGCCGCCTCCTCCGTGTCGGGCACGGCGGCGAACACGCCGGCCGCCGAGGCGGCCAGCAGGGGCAGCCCGATGCCCGGCGGGGGCAGCGCCTCGTCCGCTCGGGCCACGAGGGCGGCGCCGAGGCCGGCCGTCACCACCACCGCCGCCCGGACCCACAAGGTGGCGGAGGCGTCGAGGGCGAGGAGCAGCGAGAACGGGACGGCGAGCACCCCGCCCACCAGCGCGCGCCGTCGGGCGACGGGCAGGCAGGCGACGGCGCCTACGCCTACCACGCCGGCCACCACCGCTACGGGCACCGCCCGGGCCGACGCGATGGCGACCAGGGCGGCCGCGGCCACGGCGGCCCCCCCGAGGGGCACCGGGTCCGAGCTGCCCCACCGGCCGGTGGCCCGCGCCGCCAAGAGGGCCAGGGCCGCCACGGCGCCCGTGAGGAGCCCGGTGGCCAGCTCGGTGGTCGGCACGAGGCGACGGCCTCAGCTCGCCGGTCGAGGGAGCAGGCCGGCCCGCACGAGGTGGTCGAGCGTGGCCGACACGTCGTCGGGCGCCATGGGCGCACCGCTGCGGGCCAGCTCCCGGACCACCGCGGCGGCATGGGTCGGGGCGTCGATGTCGTCGACCACCGCGGGTGTGGCACACCACACGGCCGCCGCAGCTGGGTTGAGCAGGTGCACCTGGCCCGTCCGGTGGTCGAGCACCGCCAGCTCCGTGCCGAGGGCCACGGTGGTGGTCGTGGGCGTGACGGGGTCGAGGATCGGCGCTGGCGCCAGCGGGGTGGCGGCCCGCCCGGCCAGCTCCCGCGCCAGGGGCACCACCGCGCCGGCGTCGCCGTGGATGACCTGGCGGGCCGGGCAGGCCAGAGCCAGGCCGGCCAGCCAGGCCAGGCCGGCGCCGCCGAGGGCGGCCAGGTTGGGGGCGTGGGCGACCAGCGCCAGCAGGGCCCAGCCCGGCGCCAGCGGCACCTCGCGCAGCGGGCGCCCGGGCTCGTAGCGGGGGAACACCAGCGCGGTGGGCGCCGTCGGGGCCGCCACCGGCCCGCCGCCCAGCGCGGAGGCGGCCACCAGTCGCTCGCCGTCGAGGCCGATCGGCTTCGGGTAGGGCACCATCGTGCCGGTGGCGGGGTCGAGGGCGGCCAGCTCGTCGGACAGGTAGGCGAGGCCGGCCGCCACGCACGCCGCCGTGAGGGTGGACTTGCCGGCCCCGGAGCGCCCCGGCAGCAGCACGGCCCCTCCCGCCTCGTCGGCCACGCAGCCAGCGTGGAGCAGCACGTGGCCGGTGCCCTCGGCGGCGATGGCGTTGAGGTGCCACACCACCGTGGCGGCGGCCACCACGGGCGCGATGCCGCTCCGCACCAGGCGGTCACCGTCGTGGAGGGTGAGGCCCTCGGCGCCCTCTGCCAGCAGCAGCCGCCGCTCGGCGCCGGGCCCGTCGGCGCTCGGGCCGGTGGAGAGGTCGGCCAGCGCCGGCCGCAGCTCGTCGAGCACGGCAGCGGGCGCGCGGACCACCACGGGGGTGCCGAGCACGTCGACGGCCAGCGCGCTCAGCGGGTCCACGACGCCGGTGCCGTGAAGGTGCGCAGCAAGGCGACGCCGACGGCCACCACCACCATGGCGACCACGGCTACCGCGGGCCGGTCGTCGAGGGCGCTGGCCGCCACGCCCAGCGCCACCAGAGCGGCCTGGGCGGCGGCGCAGGCCAGCGTGGCTCGGGGAGCGGGCCAGCCCCGGTCGACGAGCTGGTCGTACACGTGGCCCCGGTCGCCCTGCAGGAGCGGGCGGCCGGCCCGCCACCGGCGCACGACGGCCACGGTGGTGTCGGCGACGGGCACGGCCACGAACAGCAGCGCGCCGGCGGTGGCCGCCGGGTCGCCGGGGTGGGCGGCCGTGATGGCGAGGAGCAGGGCGAGGGCGGTGCCCACGAGGTAGCTGCCTGCGTCACCCAGGTAGATGCGCGCCGGGGGCCGGTTCCACACGAGGAAGCCGACGAGGGCGCCGGCCACGGCGAGGGCGATCGAGCGCTCGCCCCCGTCGAGCACGGCGGCGAAGCCGAGGGCGCCCAGGGCGGCGACCGACGAGGCCAGGCCGTCGAGGCCGTCGAGGAGGTTCACGGCGTTGAGCAGGGCCACCACCACCACGACCGTGGCGGCCGCGCTCGCCGGCGACGGGCTGACGGGCAGAGCGACGGCGGCGGCCGCCCCGATGCCCACCTCCCCCACGAGGCGCAGGCGGGGCGGCAGGTCACCGACGTCGTCGGCCAGCCCGAGCAGGAGCGCCAGCCCGAGGGGCACGAGGAGGGCGGCCTCCTCGGCCACCACCGGGCCGAGCAGACCGGCGAACACGGCGACGCCCCCGAGGTAGGCCACGGGGCGCTCGTGCACCTTGAGCGCCCCGGGCCGGTCGACCACGCCCCTGGCCACCGCCACCCGGGCCGCCACCGGGGTGAGGGCGGCGGTGACCACGGCGGCCACGATCAGGGCCACACCAGCACCTCCTGGGCCACGCCGGCGTGCACCTCGGTGCGGGCGTGGCGCCGGAACCCGCCCCGCTCGTAGAGGGCCAGGGCAGCGTCGTTGCCCACCGCCGTGACCACCTGGGCGCTCGGCGCACCGAGGTCGCGCAGGTCGGCCAGGGCGGCCCCCAGCAGGGCGGCGCCGATGCCGTTCCCGGTGGCGTCGGCGGCCACCGCGATCGACAGCACCTCAGCCTCGGGCAGGTCGCCGTGGCCGCCGCCGGCGCCGTAGCGCCAGGTCTCCCACACGCGGCGCGGGGAGCGCAGGACCGCCGGCGCGGCGGCCAGGCCGGCGGGGACCGCGTCGTGGCGTAGGAACTCGGCGTAGAGGCGGCGGGTGCTGGTGGTGGCGGCCACGAAGCCCGCCACCCGCTCCCCGTCGACCGCCAGCAGCAGCACCCCGCCCGGCGACCGGGCGATGCGCCCGTAGAGGCGGGTGAGGAACCGGGGCCCGAGCGTCACGAGGAACCCTTCGCCGATGCGCTCGGCGTGGAGGCGGGCGGCGGCGGCCGGGTCCTCGCCGTCGGGGCGGGCGGGGCGGATCGTCGCCGTCACGAGGCCACCGGGGCGGGGGCGGGTCGGCTGGCGCGAGCGAGCAGGCGGCGATAGGTCGCCACCGTGAGCTCCACGCAGCGGCGCTGGTCGAAGTCGCGCTCGGCCTTGGCCCGTGCGGCGACCCCCATCCGGTGTCGCATCGCCGGGTCGGTGACCAGCCGCTCGATGGCCGTGGCCAGGGCAGCGGGGTCGCGCACCGGTACGAGGAGCCCCGTGACGCCGTGGTCGACCGTCTGGCGGCACCCCCGCACGTCGGTGGCCACCACGGGCACCCCCAGCGCGGCGGCCTCCATCGGCGAGCGGGGGAAGCCTTCGCGGTGGGAGGCCAGCACGTGCACGTCCATGCCGGCGTACAGGCGCACCACGTCGTCGCGGGAGCCGAGGAACCGCACGCCAGCGGCGGCGGCCACCGCCCGGTCGGCCTCGGTGAGCGCGTCGTCCTTGTCGGGCTCGTCGGGCCCGATCACCGCCACCCGCACCTGCGGGCAGCGGTGGCGGAGCCGGGCCGCCGCCTCGAACACCTCGGGGTAGCCCTTCTCACGCACGAGCCGACCCACCAGCCCCACCACCACGTCGTCGTTGCCGGTGGCGCCGAGCTCGGCGCGGGCGGCCCGGCGGTCGTCGTCGGCCACCTTGGCGGGATCGAAGCGTCCGAGGTCGATCCCGTTGCCGAGCACGGTGAGACGCTCGGCCGGCACCCGCAGCCGGCGCAGGGTGGGCAGGTCCTCCGGGTTCTGGAGGAGCTCGGCCTGCGAGCAGGTGGCGGCCAGGCGCTCGAGCCCATAGACGACGGTGCGCTTGGGCCAAGGGTCCTCGGGCAGGGCGTAGAGGCCGTGAACGGTGTTCACCACCACGGGCACGCGTGCGAGGCGGGCGGCGATCCGGCCGTAGAGGCCGGGCTTCGGGTTGTGGGTGTGCACGACGTCGGGCCGCAGCCGCCGGAACAGGCGCACCAGCTCGGCCAGGGCCCGGGCGTCCTCCGCCGGGGCCATGGCGCGCGTGGCGTGCGCCAGCGGGTGGTGGGGGATGCCCCGACGGGCCAGGTCGTCGAGGTAGGGCCCCGGCGCGGAGGCGCCGGCCACCTCGAAGCCGGCCGCCGCCACGGCCTCGAGCTGGGGCCCGAGGAGCAGCTCCAGGCTCATGTCGGTGGTCGTGACGTGGACGACGAGCGGCCGCGTCACGTCGTGGCCGCCGCGTAGCGCTGGCGGTTCAGCACCTGGCGCAGCCGGTCCTCCAGCTCCATGCCCCCCGCCGCCTTGCGATGGAACCAGCGCATCCCGTCGCTGCGCTGCACGGGCGAGCGGGCCAGGGTGTGCGGGTCGGTGCTGCCGTAGGGGTTGGCCCGGGTGCCGGCCAGGGCAGCGGAGCGGAACCGGGCCCGCACGGCGCGGGCGGCCGCCGGTGAGCCTGGGACGGCCTTCGGGTAGGCGAAGTCGAGCGGCGGGTGCCCGAGGTGCTCGCCGATCAGCTCGATCGAGCGGTCGAGCTCGTCGGCTACCTCGGCGTCGGGCAGCCGGTCGAGCAGGCGGTGGCGGTGGGTGTGGGAGCCGACCTCCACCAGGCCGGTGCTGCAGGCGTCGGCCAGACCGCCCCACGAGACCGGACGGCCGTCGTCGGGGAAGGGGCGGCCCTCCTCGATGAAGGCGGTGGCGGCGTAGAGGGTGGCCGGCACGCGGTGGCGCACCAGGATCGGCAGGGCGCGGTCGACGAAGTCGGCCGTGCCGTCGTCGAAGGTCACCACCACCGGTGCCGGTCCCTCCTCCGGAACGTGCCGGAGCCGGTCGAGGGCGGCGCCCAGCGCCACCGCACGGCCCGACTCGGCCAGGGCGGCCACCTGGGCCTCGAACAGGGCGTCGGGCAGGTCGACCTCCAGTCCCGAGGCGCCGCCGACGCGGTGGTAGATGAGCACCACGACGCCGTCGGGACGGGGGCGCACGAGGTCGAGGGCCGCGGCCGAGGCCTTCACGGCCTCCGACGCCAGCCGCCTAGCCCAGGGCAACGCGGGCCTCCGGCTCGGGGGCGGCGGCCACGGGCGCGCCGAGCGCATCGTGGGACTCGGCCCGCCGGCGCAGGGGTGTGACGGCCAGCAGCACGAAGAGCGCCGGCAGCACGAGGGAGCGCTGGCGCACCAGCAGCCCGAAGTTGGCGAACGACGAGAAGGTGGCCGCGTAGAGGATCGTCAGCACCCAGCAGTAGAGGAGGAACGGCGTGCCCCGGGCGCTCACGAGGGCCGTCTTGAGCGATGGGAGGCGGGCCACGAGGAAGGCGGCCAGCAGCACCGACTCCAGCGACGACAGGAGCTGGAAGGGGCTGTCGGTCTCCCATGGGAAGGGCCGCAGCAGCACCGTGACGGCGCCCTCGGGCAGCTTCAGCGGGCTGAGCGAGTTGCCGCCGTTGTCGAACTGCGAGCCGCCCTGGGCGCTGCGCTCGGTCTGCTCGTCGAGCTCGGCCTCGATCGACGACAGCGACAGCTGCTCGATGCCCAGGAACTTCGCGCCCTGGCTCACCGTGAAGGCCATGGCCATTGCCACCACGAGCAGGCCGACGGGGCGGCCCAGCAGCGAGGGCGAGCCGCTCCCGGCGCGCTGGACCCGCCCGGCCACGTAGGCGCAACCGGCGGCCACGGTGACCAGGGCGAGGAGGTGGGGCCGCACCACCCACAGCAGCCAGCCACCCGCCGCTCCGACGACCATCCCCACCAGCAGGCGCTGGCGCAGCAGGTGGGCGGTGCCGAGGGCCACGGTGCCGATGCCCAGCTGCATGAGCGACTCCTTGCCGATCGACGAGGGCCAGAAGGCGATGCTGGGCGCGAAGAGCACCAGGCCCAGGTAGAGCCGCTTGTCGATCATCGGCACGGCCGTGGCGGTGGCCCGGTACCAGAGGTAGGAGCCGACCAGGGCGAGGAGGCCGAACACGAAGAAGCCGGCCAGCATGTCGGAGCCGAACACGTAGTAGACGACGCCGGTGAACCAGCGGATGAAGTTGGTGCGGCGCAGGTCGGGCAGCTCGGGAGCGGTCCCGTCGCCCAGCCAGGCGGCTGCGAACTGGCGGCCGAAGCCGTCGTAGCCGGTGGCGTCGCCCACGCCCTCGTAGCCCACCACGAGGGTGAGGTAGCGGAGGTAGGAGGCGGTGAGCTTGGCGACGACACCGAGCACGAGCCAGCGGCCCACCCAGGCCTCGTCGGGCCGGAGGCGGGCGATGCGGCGGGAGGCGCCGACGGCGAGCAGCACGGCGGCCACCGGCACGGTGACGAGGCCCACGCCTGCGCCCATCTGGGCGGCGGCCGCCGTGGCGAGCAGGAGTGCGCCGCCTCCGAGCGCCCACGGCACGCCACTGGCGGGGGGCGGGGCCACCGTGACGCTCTGGGCCGAGTCGCCATGGGGGGCGGGCCGGTCGTCGGCGTCGGCGGTGGCGGCGGCGGGTGGGAACGGCGGTCCACCGGCGGGCGGGCGCGGCGGGCGGGCCGCGCTCCAGCGGGCCTGGCGGCCCCCTGGGCGGGCACCGGCCGGTGCACCGGATCGGGGGCGGACCGGGCCCGGAGCCGAGTGTCCGGCCAGGGCGACGACGCCGACGGGGGCGGAGGGCACCTCGCTCGGCGGCCGAGCCGGCTCGGACGGGTCGACGCCAGCCTCGCCGGGGGCCGCCGTGACGGGCGCCACCTCGGGGGCGGTGTGGGCGACGCCGGCGCGCCGGTAGAGGGCTCGCCAGCGGCGCCCGTAGAGCTGGGGGAGGGGCAGAGTGCCGTAGGCCCAGCGCAGGAAGGCGGGCGAGGGCGCCACCATGGCCCGGGTGAGGGTGGCGCGGCGGCGCACGTCGCCGTGGCGGAGGTCGTCGAGCCGGCTGCGGGCGGAGCGCACCGCCCGTGTGGGGCCGATGACCGACCGGGCGCCGTGGGCTCGGCGGGCGAGGGTGGCGAGCGGCTCGGGCAGGGTGGCGCCGAGGTCGGCGGCGGCCCGCAGGCCCAGGGCCAGCTCGTCGGCCACCTGCCAGTTCTCAGCGAGCTCCACGGCGACCGCCGGCTGCACCAGCGGGTGGCGGGCCACCTCGGCGACGTCGCGGATCGACAGCGCCCGGGCCAGCCCGTCGCCCACC
Source organism: Acidimicrobiia bacterium (assembly GCA_046565645.1). Lineage (GTDB taxonomy): Bacteria > Actinomycetota > Acidimicrobiia > Acidimicrobiales > VFJN01 > VFJN01. Next base: position 147,747 of record JBKHYD010000023.1, read on the forward strand.
ACGGCGTGGAGGGCCACTGCCACCAGCTGGGCCTCCCACGAGGGGGCCGGCACGGTGACGGTCCCCACTGACAGCGGCCGGCGGTCGGCCACGACGGACTCCACGTCGACGGCAGCCCCGGGGGCACCCGCAGCGAGGGTGCGGTGGAGGTCGACGATCACGCCGCCGGGGTGGGTGACGGCCACCGCCTTGCCGACGCGTGCGTCGTAGCCCGGCGCCGGCTCGGGTCGGGCCCGCGCGTAGCCCAGCGCCTCCAGGGCCGCCACGGCCTCGGGCAGCCGCGGTCCCGGCACGAGCAGGTCGAGGTCCGTGAAGGGGCGCAGCAGGGGGTCGGGGTAGGCCCGGTGGGCCAGTACGGCGCCCTTCAGCACCACCATGGGGAACGACTCGAGCAGCGAGCCGAGGCGGAGCAGCTCCCCCTCGAGCTGCACGGCCTGCACCGCCTCGGCCTCGAGACGGCTGCGGAGGCGGGCCGCCACCTCCGCCGAGATCTCGGTCTTCCCGGCGGCGGCGCCGGCGGCCAGCAGCCCGGCGAGGCCGTGGGCGAACACGTCGGGGAGCTGGTCGTCCCAGGGCCCCGGCGGCAGGGCAGGGGCGGCGGGCAGGCCGGCCCCGGCGAGGGCGAGCAGCCGCGGGTGGATGGGCACCACGGCTCAGGCCGCCCGGTCGGCGCGCACGGCGAGGCGGGCGTCGACGAGCCGGCGGGCGAAGGCCAAGACGTGCGGCTCCACCTCGGGGAGCGGCGTGCGGGTCTCGTCGGCCAGCAGCTGCGCCGCCCCCCGGATCGTGAGCCCCCGCCCGAACGACCGCCACAGGGACGGGCCCGTGCCGCTGAGGCGCTCCACCGGGCGGGTGGCGCCGCCGGCGCTCACGAGCAGGTCGTCGCCGAGGCGCCGGGTGGCGCAGGGCACCAGTCGGAGCCGGTCGGAGGGCTCGAGCGGGGTCGACTCGTCCACCGCGCGGTCGCTCCCGTCAGCCCTTCGCGTCGACGAGGGCCACACCGAAGGGGGTGGCCCCGGCGAGGGCCAGCCGGGCCGCCGCCTCGCGAGCCTCCTGGTCGGACACCTCGCCCGCCTCGACCACCCAGAGCACGCGGCGGGTGCTCCAGGCCAGGATCGTGGCTGCCGGCTCCTCGAGCATGGCGGGGCCGGCGATCACGGTGACGTCGATGTCGGCGTCGGCAAGGGCCTGCAGCAGCGGAGGGAGCCCGTCGATGAGGGCGTCGGTGCGGGTGGTGCCGTGGGGAACCACCCGCAGGTTCTCGACCGGTGTGGGGGCGAGGTGCTCCGTGAGGTGCCCGTTGAGCTGGCCGCGGTGGGCCAGGGCCAGGTAGTCGGGGAGGGTGGGCAAGGTGCCCGCCTCGGTGTCGCTGAACCACGCCTGGCGCTCGTCGGTGGCGACCAGCGCCACCTTGAGCCCGAGGCCGGCGAGGGCGGCGGCGAAGTTGGCGGCGACGCTGTCCTGGATGTGGCCCACGGGGGCCGTCACCACGATGGCGCGGGGCAGCTCGTCGGTGGCGATGCTCGCCGCCGCCAGCCTGCGGTAGGCGCCGTCGCGGGGGGACCCGGGGCGGGCCAGGGTGGTGAGCTGCGCGGCCGACGTGGCCGGGATCGTCGACAGGACCGGCGCAGCCAGCGCGCTGCCGGCGGCCCGCGGGTCGCGGATGGAGTGGTCGAGGCGGTCGAGCAGCACCGGCACGGCGAGGGCGAGGAGCAGGCCGACGCCCACGGCGACGCCGATGGGTACCAGCGGCGAGGGCAGCTCCGGCGTGATCTGGCGGGGTGCCGGCCGCTCCACGACCGTGGCGTAGGACCCGGGCACCACCGCCTCGGCGCTGCTCTCGGCGTAGGAGCGCTGCGTCGTCTCGATCCGGTCCACGAGGCTCTGCCGCTCGTAGGCCAGCAGCACCGTGTCGAGCGGCGTGTCGGGCGGGAGCTCCACCGCAGCAGCCTCCCGGTCGTCGCCGGTGGCCTGCTCCGAAGCCTCCAGCAGGGACAGCAGCACGGGGTCGGCCTCGGCCAGCTGCTCGTCGACGGAGGCCAGCCGCTCCTCGAGGTCGTCGAGCGCCTGCCGCGCCGCAGCGCGGCGTCCCTCGGCGGCCGAGCCCACAGCGGCCCGGCGAGCGGCCACGTAGGCGTCGGCGAAGCGGTCGCGCAGCTCGACGGCCTGCTCACGCTGCGGGGCCGTGACCGTGAGGGTGTGGATGTCGCCCCGCTCGTTGGAGGAGAAGCCGAAGGTGACGTGGTCGCGCGCCCCCTCGCCCAGGCCGGCGGCCTCGAGCGCCTGGGCCGTGGTCTCCTGCGACAGGGCGATGCCCGACTGCCCCTGCAGCAGCGACGGGGGGACGCCTTCGGGGAGCTGGCCGTCCTCGGTGCGGGCCGGCACGAGCAGCTGCACCGACGCTTGCCAGCGGTCGGGATCGCGCGCCTCGCTGCGGGTGAACAGGAAGAGGCCCAGCGCGACGCCGCTGAGCAGCAGGAGGCCCAGAGAGGCACGCCAGTGCGTGCGGAGCGACCGGATGACGTCAACGAGCTGCAAGTGGTGGTCCTCGTGCGGGCTGTTCGTGCCGCAGGACCTCGGCGTCGGCGACGCCCTCCTACGACACCCCCCGGCCCCGCTGGCTGCGGCTTGGTGGTGCGTTGCGTCGTTACCATACTCGCAGTCCGTGGCCACGTCCCCTGCTCCGGCCACCCATGGTGGCGATCCCTCCTCCAGCCGCCCGCCCGTGCGGGTGCTGTGGCTGATCAAGGGCCTGGGGCCAGGCGGGGCCGAGCGGCTCCTCCTGCTCAGCGCTCGGCGCCGCGACCGCACCCGGGTGGCGGTGCGGGCGGCGTACCTGCTGCCGCACAAGGTGGCACTGTTGGCCGACCTGGAGGCCGCCGGGGTGCCGGTGGACTGCCTCGGCCGGCCCCACCTGGGCGACCCCCGCTGGCTGCTCACGCTGCGGCGCTCGCTGGTGGCCGATCCCGTCGAGGTCGTCCACGCCCACTCCCCGCTGGCGGCGGTCGGGGCCCGCCTCGTGGCCCGCTCGCTGCCCCGGCGGCGCCGCCCGCGCGTGGTCACGACCGACCACAGCCTCTTCGACGGCCACCAGGCCCTCACCCGCTGGGCCGACGCCGCCACCGCCGGCCTCGACGACGCCCACCTCGCCGTGTCGGAGGCGGTGCAGGCGTCGCTACCCCCCCGGCTGCGCCGCCGATCGATCGTCGTGCCGCACGGGATCGACGTGGAGCAGGTGCGGGCCGACGGCGCCCACCGCGCCGACGTGCGGGCCGAGCTGGGGCTCCCGCCTGACGCGCTCGTGGTGGGCACGGTGGCCAACCTCCGCCCCGTCAAGGCCTACCCGGACCTGCTGGCGGCCGCTCGGCGGGTGCTCGACGAGCGGCCCGACGTGCGCTTCGTCGCAGTGGGCCAGGGCCCCCAGGAGGCCGAGATCCGGGCCCTCCACGCCGAGCTGGGGCTGGGCGGCGGGGTGCTGCTCCTCGGCCACCGCACCGACGCCGTGCGGGTGATGGGGGCCTGCGACGTCTTCTGCCTGCCGTCGCACCACGAGGGCCTGCCGGTGGCGCTGATGGAGGCCCTCGCCCTCGGCCTGCCTGTGGTGGCCACGGGGGTGGGCGGCATCACCGAGGTGGTCGACGACGGCGTGGAGGGCCGCCTCGTGCCGCCTGGGCAGCCGACGGCGCTGGCGGCGGCCCTGCTCGAGGTGCTGAGCGACAAGGACCGGCGGGCCGCCATGGCCCGGGCCGCCGCCCGCCGGGGCTCGACGCTGTCGATCGAGTCGGCCGTCCGGCGCACAGAGGCGCTCTACGAGGAGCTGCGGTCGGGCTGATCGCTTCACCCCCACGGTGAATCGGCCGATGGGAAGGGGACCCGTCGCCGCCGAGGAGCCCCGTTGCCGCCCATCCGCACCCTCCTGTCGCCCCTTCTCGTCGCCGCCCTCGCCGGCGGCTGCCTCGTCGGGGGCGGCTCCGACCCCACCAGCGCCCTGCGCACCGACGGCGCCACCGCCCCGGCGCCCACCACCACTGCCACCACGGTGCCGGCGGGCACCGCCACCACGACCGCCTCCTCGGCACCCGGGAGCACCACCAGCTCCACCACTGCCGCGCCCACCGCTCCCGCCGCCTCGACCACCACGGTCGCCCCCGCCCCCTCATCCACCACCACCACCATCCCACCGGTGGCCCGGCACACCGGTGTCCAGGACGGCGCCGGCCGGCCCGTGTGGGCGCCCGTGGTCGACGCCACCGGAGCCACCGACGTGTCCGCAGCCATGGCGGCCTTCCTGGCCGCCGTGCCCGACGGGGCCACCATCGACCTGCAGCCCGGGGGTCGCTACCGGATGGAGTCGACGCTGGTGATCTCCGGCCGCCGCGACCTCACGGTGCGGGGCAACGGGGCCACCTTCGTGGCCACCACCACCGGCGACCTCATGCGAGCAAGCGTGCGCATCGCCCACAGCCACGGCATCACGCTGCGCGACCTCGCCATCGTGGGCGCCAACCCCACGGCCGGCGCCAAGGACCGGATCTTCCGACCCGAGCTGGCCGGCCAGCACGGCGTCGACCTCAACAGCGCCACCCAGGTGTCGCTGATCGGGCTCACGATCACCGACGTCTACGGCGACTTCGTCTACGTGGGCCAGCGCGACGGCGGCCCGCCCAGCGACGGCGTGCTCGTCCAGCGCGGCACCTTCGCTCGCAGCGGCCGGCAGGGCGTGACGTTCACGTCGGCCCGGAACGTGGTGGTGGAGCACTCGACGATCAGCGAGGCGAAGCGCTCCACGTTCGACTTCGAGCCGGGCCGGGGCGCCGGGCTGTCGGTGTCCCACGTGACGATCAGAGGGAACCGGGTCGAGCGGGGCCCGCTGCTGTTCGTGGCCGCCGAGGGCCACGGCCCCGTGGACCACGTGACCATCGAGGGCAACCAGCTCACCGGCATGACGATGGGCATCGCCATGGAGGACCTCGACGGCGGGGTCCGGCGCGACTGGAAGGTCCTCGACAACACTGCGGACATGCGCTCGGGCAACCCGCACGGCGCCACCATGCGCTTCGTGCGCATCGACGGCCTCGTGGTGCGGGGCAACCACCAGCCGATGAAGCCCGACCGCAACATGGTGGGGGTGGGCGCCACCAGCTCGTGCAACCTCTCGGTGCACAGCAACACGTTCCCCGACAGCGTCGGTCAGCTGCGCGCCGTCGGCACCTGCTGAGCCACCGCCATCGCCACCATCGTCGCCCGACGCCACCACAGCACGGCGGCCAGCGCATAGCCGGCGGCCGCGAGGACCGCCGCGCCGCGGGGCCCGCCCGTGGCGGCTCCGGCGAGCAGGCCGGCCACCACGCCGGTGGTGGCCGCGGCGCGGGTGCGCACGAGGTCGAGCGGCGAGCCGAGCACCTTCACGAGGTCGATGGCGGAGAAGGTGCCCAGCCGCAGAGCCTCGCCCACAGCCACGATTCCCACCAGCTCGGCCGCTGCCGCCCAGGACTCACCGAACACCTGGCCACCCCATGCCGTCGGGACTGCCACCAGCACCGCCCCGTAGACGGCCCCGGCCGCGGCGAACGCCACCGACAGCTCCCCGGAGCGCCGCCGGGCCCCGAGCGGGTGGGGACGCAGGCCCGCCAGGTGGGCGAGGGTCATCGTGCGGACCCCGGCCAGCAGGTTGGCGAGCGGGCTGAGGCTCACGAACGCCACCCGCAGTGCACCGAACTCGTCGAGGGGGAGCACGGCGCCGAGGAGCAGGAACGCCGCCTGCACCAGCCCGGTCGACACCAGGAAGTCGCCCACGAACCCCGCGGCGCGGGCGCGCTCCTCCCGCCACCAGCGAGCCAACGAGGCGCGTCGGGGCCGCAGGCGGGCGAGCAGGGAGCCACCGACGGCGGAGGCGACCGCACCGGCAGCCCACGCCAGCATGAGCGCGGTCGGCGACGCCGCGCCGGCGGCCAGGAGCGCGGCTGACGCCACCGCCTGGACGCCGAGCCACGTCCCATCGAGGGCGATGGCGTCGTGGACGCGGCCGGCGCCGTAGGCCACGGAGCGCAGCAGGTCCTGGGCGTAGACGAACGGCGCGGCGAGGGCCACGATCGCCAGCAGCTCGCCGACCGTCCCGCCGAGGGCGGCGCCGACGAGGAGCAGCCCAGCGGTGGCGGCCAGGCCGGCGGCGCCAGCGAGGAAGAGGCCCACGGCGGCTTCGGGGCGGGCGTGGGCATCGGGCCGGCGGCAGCGCAGCAGCACGACGTCGCCGACGGCAGCCCGCACCACGCCGAGCAGGAAGCCATGGACGATGACCGCGACGCTCAGCGCGCCGAAGGTGGCCGGGTCGGCCTCCCGGGCGACCAGGACGAAGAGCAGCAGCCCGCTCCCGCTCGAGAGCACCTGGTCGACGAGGGCGCCGCCGGCGCGCCCCGCCCGCCGGCGCAGCGCCGCGCTGGGCCCCGGGCCGGGCTCGCTCACCGGGCCGTCGCCGCCGGGTCGGGGCGGCGGGTCGGCAGGGTCAGGTGTCGTGCTCGGCGCTCCACAGGAGCAGCGCTGCGCCGCCCGCCGTGCAGGCCAGCCCGGCCACCAGCAGGTCGTCGACCTCGGCGCCGGTGCGGGCCAGGACCGTGCGGCCCTGCACCTGGGTTCCGCCCTGGGCGGAGCCGACCGCTGGGCCTGGCGTCGGCGACGGCCGCACGGTGACGCCACCCACCTCGACGGGGGGCTCGGGCGGCGGGCTGGTGACCGCCTGTGCGCCAGCGGGATCGATGCTGATGATCGTGGGCACCGCCCACACCCCTGCGCCCACCACCGCGGCACGGCGCAGGAACTGCCGTCGGTCGACCGCCTCGGCCGCTGACCGAGGGTGCTTCGCCTGCTGCTTCATCCGTGCCCTCCCGTCTGCAACCTACCGCAGCCCGCCGGCGATGGCCACGCAGCGTGGGCCCGCGCACGACGGTCACGCAGCGTGGTGCGCACCGAGGGCCCGCAGCAGCTCGGCCACGACGCGCTCTGCGTCGGCATCGCTGAGGCTGGTGTAGAAGGGCAGCCGCAGCAGCCGTCCGGAGATGCTGTCGGTCACGGGGCAGGCCACCGGCCGGGCGGCGAAGCGCCGACCGCCGGGCGAGCTGTGCAGCGGCACGTAGTGGAACGTGGCGTGCACGCCGCGGTCGTGGAGGGCGGCGAGGGTGCGGTTGCGGGTGGGCTCGTCGGGTAGCAGCAGGTAGAACATGTGGTACGCCTGCTCGCAGCCCTGAGGCACCACTGGGAGGCGCAGGCCGTAGCGCTCAGCCCAGGGGGCGAGCATCGCCTCGTAGCGGTCGAAGGCGGTGCGGCGCTTGTGCAGGATCGAGTCGCGCTGCTGGAGCTGCCCGTAGAGGAAGGCGGCCAGCACGTCGGAGAGCCCGAACGACGACCCCACGTCCTGCCACGAGTACTTGTCGACCTGGCCGTGCAGGAACGCCCGCCGGTTGGTGCCCTTGTGGAACAGCACGTTCGCCCGATCCACGTCGGCGGGGTCGTTGACGATGAGGGCGCCGCCCTCACCGCAGATGAAGTTCTTGGTCTCGTGGAAGCTCAGGGCCGAGAACCGGCCGAAGCTGCCGAGCGGGCGCCCATCCTGCCGGCCGAAGAGCCCGTGGGCGTTGTCCTCCACCAGCTCGGCCCGGGGCCAGCGCTCCAGCACGGCCTGGATCGCCTCGATGTCGCAGGCCACGCCCGCGTAGTGGATCGGCACCACCGCCCGAACGGTGTCGTCCATCAGCTCGGCCAAGTGCGACGGGTCGAGGCCGAGCGTTCGTTCCTCGATGTCGCAGAACAGCACCCGGGCCCCCTGCCGAACGAAGGCCAGCGCGGTGGTGACGAAGCCGAACGACGGCACGACCACGGAGTCACCCGGCTCGATGTCCAGCAGGAGCGCACTCATCTCCAGGGCTGCCGTGCACGACGTGGTGAGCAGCACGTCCGCCGCGCCGACGTCAGCGCGCAGCAGCTCGGCTGCCCGGGCGGTGTAGGGACCGTCGGCGGACGTGTGACCGCCCTCCTCGACCGCCGCTCGCATGAGCTCCATCTCTTGACCTTCGAGGCTGGGCCGGTTGAAGGGGATGAACGGAGGCGCGGATGCCTGAGGGAGGTCTCGGTGGGTGGATTCGTCGATCGTCACAGCGACGCCCTGGCGTCTTCGTCGAGCCAGCGGTGGTAGAGGTACCTGACCTTCGACACCCGGTAGCCGCAGTGCGAGACGTACTTCAGTGCTTGGACGTTCCGGGCCGCGATCGGTCCGCCGAGGAGCCGCTGGGCGCCGGCCCAGTGGCGAGCATCCTCGATCAGGTAGCGGGCGGCGCCGGGGGCCCGCAGGCTGCGACGCCACACGCAGTCGACGATGGGCGCTGGGGTTGTGCACCGGGTGATGAAGGCAACCGGCTCGCCGTCGACCTCCGCCAGGACGAGCTGTCGTCTGCCGCCGTCGCCGCCGGCGGCGCGCTCGAGCCAGGCCCACTGCAGGCGTCGAGCGGCGTCGAGCCCGAACCGAGGGTCGACGGCGTAGCGGCTCCAGGGGGCCAATCCGTCCGACGCCGCCTTGAGGTCTGGAAGGTCGTCGAGTCCGCCGATGCGAACGGTCACGCCCTCGGGCCGGGGGATCGGTGGCTCGTCCGGTCGCAGGCTGAACGTCGTCGCCGCCTCCACGAACCGGAAGCCCCGACGCTGCACGAGGACCGTCGCTTCGGCATCGGCAGGGTCCAGCGAGCCGTAGAGGCACTCGATGCCGAGGTCTCGGGCTTCGGCTTCGACCTCGGCCAGGTCGTCCGCGTCCAGTCCGTCGAGGTCGACCCTGCCGATGGACAGGCCGAAGAAGTCGGTGTCCCAGGGCAGGGCGTCAACGCGGGCGGCCATCAGCGCCTGGGGGCGGGGACGAGCACGGCGCGCGCCGTCGGCGTGCGTCGTGACGAGGGATCCGGTCGTGGTGTGGTGGTGTGCTGCATGTGTCCGGACACCTGGTCGTGCCCCGGCGCGCGGCCGCGCGCGGCCGAACGGTAGCAGCGGACGACCTCGTCGGCCCGAGCGCAGCACGCCCTTCAGTGCGGTACCACACCCTGCGACAGCGACGTGTGCCGGTTCCTCTCGGCGGGTCCGCCAGGCCTGCGGTAGGTTCCGCCGCCCGGGTTTGCGGCTGCGAAGCGAGGACCCCGACGATGCTGTTCACGGTGGTCGTTGACGACGGCGACGAGGTGGAGTTCGAGTGCGAGGACACCTTCGTGTCGCGCTGGGTGTGCCAGACCATCCTGGAGGGCACCACCTACCCCGCCCTGCCCTTCGTCGACGACGTGCAGGTGGTGTTCGACGTCGGCGCCAACTGCGGTGCGGCCAGCGTGCACTTCGCCCGCCACCACCCGGAAGCCGCGGTGCACGCCTTCGAGCCGGCCAGCCGCCCGCTGGAGCTGCTCCGCCGCAACGCCGCCCGCTACCCGAACATCGAGGTGCATCCCTTCGGCCTGCACACCACCGACCAGCGGGCGCCGCTCTGGTTCGGCAGCGGCGACTCCATCGTGGGGTCGGTCGTGCGGGTCGACGAGGCCGGGGGCAGCGAGGAGGTGGAGCTGCGGGCCGCCGGGCCGTGGGCCGCCGCCCATGGCATCGACCGGATCGACGTGCTGAAGCTCGACGTGGAAGGCGCCGAGGTGGAGGTGCTCGAGAGCCTGGCGCCGCTGCTGCCCACGGTGAAGGTGCTCTTCGTGGAGTACGACTCGCGCCAGGCCCGCCAGCGGGTGGCCGAGCTCGTCGAGCCCAGCCACGAGCTCTACGTGGGCATCCTCTTCCTCGACCAGGGCGAGGCCACCTACCTGCGACGCGACCTCGCCGACCACCCAGGCGCCCGGGAGCACCTGCTCGAGCGCTGGCGAGCGCTGACCACCGCAGGGCCGGGGGCCTGATGCGCCACGACATCCCTGTGGAGGGGGGCGGCACGGTCCCCTTCGAGTGCGCCCCCGACTACGTGTCCCGCTGGCTGCACGGCGAGATCCTCGCCGGGCGCACCTACCCCCACCTTCCGTTCCTCGACGACGTGCAGGTGGTGTTCGACGTGGGCGCGAACTGCGGCGCCACCAGCATCCACTTCGCCCGCCACCACCCTCACGCCACGATCCACGCCTTCGAGCCGGGGTCGGAGCAGCGGGCCTACCTCGAGCGCAACGTGGCGCCCTACCCCAACGTGCACGTGCACCCCATCGGCCTGCACGACCGCGACGGCGAGGTGCCCCTCTACTTCGGCGAGGGGAACACCGGGCTGGCGTCGATCGTGCCCCGCGCCGACAACCAGGAGGGGAGCGAGGTGGTGGTGGTGCGCTCGGCGGCGGCTTGGGCGCAAGAGCACGGGATCGACCGCATCGACATCCTCAAGGTCGACGTGGAGGGCGTGGAGCTGGCGGTGCTGGGGAGCCTGGCGCCGCTGCTGCCCACCGTGCAGGCGCTCTACGTCGAGTACGACTCGCGCCACGACCGCCGCGCCATCGAGGCGCTGGTGCGACCCACCCACGAGCTGTTCCGCGGCCTGGCCTTCCTCGACCAGGGCGAGCTCGTGTACCTTCGCCGCGACCTGGCCGACCACCCCGGCGTCGCGGTTCGCCTCCAAGAGCTCTTCACCGGCCAGACGGCGCCCACCCCCCAGACCCCCGCCCCCGAAAGCCCCACCTCGGGCGTGGTCTGACCAGGCGGACGCCGGTCAGGAAGCTCCACAAGCAGGTTGGGTCGGGGGAGGTCAGCCGTCGACGAGGTGGCGGTGCTGCTCGACCACCGCCATCAGCGAGGACCGCAGCGGGGCGAGGCGCTCGGCGACCACCGGGTCGAGGCCCTCGGGGACGGGCGGGGCCGGTCGGCCCTCGGCCACCGCACGCAGCACGTGGGCGGTGAAGCGGGCCACCTCGAAGCGGGCCTCCATCCCGTTCCAGACCTGCCAGTCGGGCTCGGGATCGCCGCCGTCGGCCCCCGCCGCCTGGTGGCCGGTGGGGGCCAGGTAGTGCGACACCCCACCGACGTGCACGAGGTTCGGGTGCTCCTGGTGGCAGAGCCGGTGGCCCGACTCCTGCAGGAAGATGTTCACCAGCTTCCCGGTATCGAAGATGAAGTAGTCGTGCCCGGCCTCCCGCAGGCGGGCCTGCGCCTCGTCGGACAGGCCGCGGCCCGCCGACACGAAGCTGACGCCCCACCGCTCGATCGTCTCCGCCAGCGGGCCGCTGCGGTACATGGCGAAGTGGGGGCTGCCGAAGAGGAAGCCGTCCTGGGAGCGGAAGTGCTCACCGGCCACGCCGGGGTGGCCGGGCGGCACGCGGTCGTCCTCGCACCACACGCCCCGACCGGAGGTGATCGCTGCGCAGCCGCCGTCGAGGGCGTCGGCGAAGGTGCCTAGGAAGGGCCCGAGGGCGAAGATGTCGGGATCGACGAAGCAGAAGTGGTCGCCGTCGTCGCGCTGCTCGCGGGAGGCGTCGAGGGCGGCGCCGTGGTTCACCATGGTCGGCGAGGTCACCAGCACCTCCACGACGCGGTCTGGGTGCCGCTCGGCGAAGCGCTCCATGAGGGTCACCTGCTCGGGCGGGCAGCCGTTGGCGAGGAAGCGGAACCGGGCCCCGCTGTGGGCCATCTGGCTGGCGACGAGGTAGCGCAGGTGGGTGAACACGGTGCCCGTCCACACGATGTTGAAGACGAAGTCCCGGGCGTGCGTCACCGGCTCGGAACCTAGCGCTCCGTCCGCAGTAGGGTCCCGCCTCAGGAACGTCGCCGACTCCGTCGCACCCATGCAGCACATCCTCTTCGTCGGGCACAGCCACCTGTTGATGCTCATCGACGCGCTCTCCCTGCGGAGCGGGGGGAGCGGTGACGTCGCCCCCAGCGGACGGGAGATGTGGTCGGACGCCGGGGTGCGCAGCTTCGACTTCGACCTGTCTGGTGGCGGGGCGGCGCGGTCGCACTGCCTGCTGCTCGGGGCCTTCGCGCCGCCGTTCCTCCGCTGGGACGCGGAGACCACGCCTCGGGTGCGCTCCCGCTACCTCTGCGCCCTCGACGATGCGGAGCGCCTGCTCGAGGGGCGGGTCGATCACGTCGTCTCGTGCCTCTACGGCAACGAGCACTCCGTGTTCTCCCTGACCGAGCACGAGGTCCCGTTCGATCTCGTCGTGGATCGCTCGAGCGGTCCGGTCGTGCGAGGGGTACCGGGCGAGCGCCAGATCCTCCCGGTCGAGGTCGTCCGACGGGAGCTGGCCCGTCTCGCCCGACCCACCGCCTTCACTTGCGAGGTGCTGCGCCAGCGGTTCCCGGAGGCGCGGGTGTCGCACCTCGCGCCTCCGCCACCGCTGGCGTCGGCGGAGCTCATCACCGCCGAACCCGAGCTCTTCCGCGAGGTGATCGACCGCTTCGGCCTGGCACCCGGGCCGCTTCGGCGCGCCGTGCACGAGCTGTACCTCGACGAACTGGCCGCGTTGCTGTGCTCGATCGGCGTGGCGCTCGTGGCGCCCCCTCCCTCCGCGACCGATGCCGACGGGTACCTCGTCGAGGAGCTGCGGGCGGGGGCGACCCACGCCAACGCCGCGTACGGATCGCTTGTGCTCGACCAGGTGCTGGCGCTGTGACCCACCCCTACCGGAACCGGCCTGCGACCTCCTTCTGGCGGCGCTCGGTGGCGGACCGGCCCTGGAGCGACGTCACGTTCGTGGAGGGCGGCCGGCTGACGCTCGACGGCAACACGCGGATCGCCACCGCCGGCAGCTGCTTCGCGTCGAACGTCCTGCGGTGGCTGCCCCGACTCGGGCTCCGACCGTTCTTCACCGAGGTGGCGCCGTCGTGGTTCACCGCCGACGAGGCCCGGGCGCACGGGTACGGCGAGTTCGCCGCCCGGTACGGGAACATCTACACCGTCCGTCAGCTGCGCCAGCTCGTCGAGGAGGCGCTGGGGCACCGACCTCCCATCGAGGCCTTCGACGACCACGCCGGCGCCGTGTGGGACCTGCTCCGCCCGCACGTCCGGCCCGGTGGGTTCGCCAGCGTCGAAGAGGCCCGGCACGACCGGGCGTACCACCTGCGATGCGTGGAGCGCCTCCTGCGGGAGAGCGACGTGTTCGTCTTCACGCTGGGGTTGACGGAGGCCTGGGTCGACGATCGCTCCGGCGTGGTCTTCCCGGTGTGCCCCGGGACGGTCGCCGGCCGCTACGACCCCGCCCACCACCGTCCGGTCAACTTCGACCATCCCGCCGTGGTGGATGACCTGTGCTGGGTGATCGACGCGGTGGCAGCGGTGAACCCCGGCCTCCGCTGGATCGTGACGGTCAGCCCGGTGCCGCTCGTGGCCACCCACGGCGACGACCACGTGGTGGTGGCGTCCACCTACTCGAAGAGCGTCCTGCGCGCCGCCTGCGGGGCGGTCGAGGCCGGGCACCCGTCGGTGACCTACTTCCCGAGCTACGAGATCATTGCGTCGCCGCAGTCGTTTGGCCAGTACCTCGCCTCCGATCTGCGGGAGGTGACCGACCGGGGCATCCAGCACGTGATGCGGGTGTTCGAGCGGACCTTCGTCGCCGCGTCGTCCAACCCCGACGTCGCGCCCGAGCCGGCCGCCTCGCCTGCGCACGACGGCCCGACGGCGGCACCAGGTCTCGGACGTGAGGCCGCCGTGGCGGCCGCGCTGGCCGGTGAGTGCGACGAGCTGATGAACGACCGCTGACCGTCAGCGGTCGGCAGCAGGCACGGGCAGCGGGCGCGGGGGGCGTCGGTAGGCGTCCGGATCGGCGACGTAGGCGACCAGGTGCCGTTCGAGCTGCTGTGCCGCGGTGGCCCAGTCGAACCCACGGGACCGCTGCTCGCCGGCGCGGGCGATCGACTCGCGGCGGTCGGGGTCGAGCAGCAGCGCCTCGATGCCAAGAGCCATGGCCCCGGGGTCGCCCGGCGGCACCACGAGCGCCGTCACCCCGTCGGTCGCATAGTCGCGCGAGCCGCCGTTGTCCGTGGTCACCAGCGCAGCGCCGCAGGCCATGGCCTCGAGGGCGGTGAACCCGAACCCCTCGTAGTAGCTCGGCTGCAAGAAGACCTGGCACCGGCCGTAGACGTCCTGGACCAGGGCCTCAGGCGAGGGGTCCAGCTCGAACGTGATCCAGTCGGGGAGGCGCTCAGGTGGACGCTTGGTGCCGAACACCACGGCGCGCAGGTCGGGCACCAAGGCCTTGACCAGCTCGAGCGCCCGCATCCCGGGCACCCAGCCCTTGGCCTGGTGGTCGTTGTAGAGCATCGCGACGTGCACGTCTCGTGACCCGGCTGGCCGGCTCGGTCGGAAGCGGTCGTGGTCGATGCCCATCGGGACGTGGACGAGCTGCTCCGCCGGGCACCCGTGCCGCCTCCCCGCCTCCACCAGCCACGACGCCACGCACACCTTGAGGCAGGGCGTCCGGAAGACGGCCTGCTCCATCGCAGGGGGGAACATGTCGAGGCCCTGCACGAGCACGACGGGCAGCCCCAGCTCGGGCGGGGCGCCGGTGCCGAAGATCACGTCGGCGGGAGGGAGGGGGATCTCGCCGTCACCGAAGTGGTGGTGGATCCCGGGTTCGAACCGGAACCACGGCACCTCGTCGAGCGATCGGATGCCGGGTCGACCCCAGAAGGCGCCGTGGGCGATGTGGACGTCGTGGCCCAGGCGCCGCAGGCCGTTGGCGAACTCGTACTGCGCCGTCACCCCGCCCATCGGCTGGCGGGCGCTCGGGCACACGAACGAGACGATCACGCGTCGCTGGATGCCGTGGCCGCACGGACCTGCTCGGCGAGGTGCCGGGGCACGGACAGCGAGCGCGTCCAGCCGCCGGTGCTCGACCGAACGGGCCGGACCTCGATGAGCGACGGCGGGCTCGGATCCTGCTGCGCGTCGTTGACCTCGCAGGTCAGCTCGAACAGGCGGGCCTCGTCGACGTCGATGAGCCGGGCGAGGGCCGGCTCGTCGACCGCTCGCTCGTCCAGCGCGGCGGCCACGAGGGTGTCGAGGAGGGCACGGGCGGCCGGGGACAGGCTCGCTCGGTGGGAGCGGATGAGGGCGGGGTCCCACGGGGGCGTGCGCTCGCGTAGGGTGATCGCCATGAGGAACCCCTCGACCTGGGGGGTCATCTCCTCGGGCACGGGGACCATCACCCAGTTCATCGCCACCTCCGGTTCCATCGTGTGCTGCGTCTGGCGGGCTCGCGGGCGGCTCACCGTAGCAATGGAGCCGACCGGTGCCGCGGGCGGTTCATCGTGGGGTCGTCGGCCGCACCGGCCTCCACCGCCGCCACTCGCTCGCAGGCCGCGGCGTGGTGGTCGCAGTGGAGCTCCACGTCGCCGACGCACAGCACGCGGTCGTCGACGAACGTGGCGGGGGCGGTCGGCCCCCGGCATGGGGCTCCGATCAGCGTGTGACGTAGGTGGCGAAGAGATCGGCCATCTCCTGCTGGACGACGGCGAGCTTGGCGGCCATCGCCGGCTCGACGCCCTCGGGGATGGCGGGCACCTCGCCCCCC
>JBKHYD010000024.1:0-1855 GCA_046565645.1 Acidimicrobiia bacterium
ACGACGGGGGCGCCGATCCAGCGGTCGAGGGCGTCCTGGAGGGCGTCTTCGCGAAGCGGCTTGGTGAGGTAGTCGTTCATGCCGGCGGCGAGGGCGATCTCGCGGTCGCCGTCCATGGCGCGGGCGCTCAGGCCGATCACCGGGACGTGGGGCCGGCCGTCGGCCAGCTCGGACTCCCGGATGGCGGCGGTCGTCTCGTAGCCGTCCATCTCCGGCATCATCACATCCATCAGGATCGCGTCGAACCGGCTGACCCGGGAGGCGGCCACCGCGGCTGCGCCGCCGTCCACGATCTCGACCGTGTAGCCCAGCTTCTGCAGGGTCGACCCGGCCACGACCTGGTTGAGCTTGTTGTCCTCGACGAGCAGCACGCGGTTCATGACTTGCCTTTCGGTGGTTGGATGCCCGGACTTGAGCGTCCCGGCGGTCAGCGGTTCGACAACAGGGCTCCGGGTCATCGGCGGGTCTCCAAGGTGAGCGGGGGTCGGGTCGGTCGGACAGGCTTCTCGTCGGCCCGCAGGAGGTCGACGATGCGGCGCAGCAGGTAGGCGTTGCGGATCGGCTTGACCAGGACGGACTGCACGCCGGCCTCGTGGGCCTCCTGGCGGTCGAGGTCCGGGATGGACGTCTGCAGCAGGATCACGCCGTCGGCCATGCGGGCCTGGGAGCGCAGCGCGGCGGCCAGGTCGAGGCCGTCGGCCCCCTCGAGCTGGTGGTCGATGAGCGCGAGCGCGTAGGGCTCTCCGCCGAGGCCGCAGTGGTCGAGCGCCTCGTCGGCGCTGGCCGCCTGGTCGACCCGGAAGCCCCAGCCGTGCAGGACGTGGGCCAGCACGGTGCGGTTCACCGCGTTGCCGTCGACGACGAGCGCCCGCAGGCCGCTGAGCGCGCCGAGCGCCTGCTCGACGCTGCGCGGGGTCCGCTGGGCCAGGGGCACCGTGACCATCACCGACGTGCCGACGCCCTCCTCGCTCTCGAGCTCGACCCGCGCCCCGAGCAGCTCGACGAGCTGCGTGACGATGGCCAGTCCGAGCCCGGTGCCGCCGTAGCGGCGGGTGATGGTGGCGTCGAGCTGCGAGAACGGCTGGAACAGGCGCTCCTGCTCCGCCGCGGGGATGCCGATCCCGGTGTCGGTGATCTCGAACACGACGAGGTCCGGCTCGTCCCGCACGCCGTGGGCCCGGATCGTGACCGACCCGTCCGAGGTGAACTTCACCGCGTTGGAGCCCAGGTTGAGCAGGATCTGCCGGAGCCGCAGCGGGTCGCCGCGGCGGGTGGTGACGAGGCCGGGCTCGCAGTACACGTAGAGCTCGATCCCCTTGCGGCGGGCGCCGTCGCCGAGGATGGTGGCGACGTCGTCGAAGAGGTCCTCCAGGTCGAGGTCGATCTCCTCCACCCGCATCTTCCCGGCCTCTAGGCGGGAGAAGTCGAGGATGTCGTCGATGAGCTCGAGCAGGCCCTCGGCCGAGGTGGCCACGCCGGTGGCGAGCTCCCGCTGCTCGGGGGTGAGCTCGGAGTCGAGCAGCAGGCCGTTCAGCCCGATGACGGCGTTCATCGGGGTCCGCACCTCGTGGCTCATGTTGGCGAGGAAGTACGACTTCATGCGGACGGCCTCGAGCGCGTCGTCTCGGGCCACGGCCAGCTCCTTGGCCAGCACGTCGTTCTCCAGCGTCACGGTGATGTGCAGCAGGATGCTGAGCCCGAGCACCCCGATGGTGAGCCAGGCCAGCTCGGTCGCCACGGGTTGGCCGGTGGCCTGCTTGATGCTGGTCGCCGCCACGATGAGGAGCGCCAGCCCCGGGGCCGACAGCAGCAGGCGCCGCGCCTGCTCGAACTGGATGGGGCCGGACGCACGGCC
>JBKHYD010000025.1:0-11628 GCA_046565645.1 Acidimicrobiia bacterium
ACGAGCATGGCCATGATGTCCTGGCAGCCCCGCACGATGGACAGGAAGCTCGAGATCGCCGGGCCCCGGGTCTTGTCGCTCTTGGTGGTGAGGATGTGGAAGCTCAGCGGGAGCTCCAGCTCGATGGCCGTCTCCCAGAACTCGTCGTACACCGGCGAGTCGTAGTCCTCCACCGCCGGCATGCCGGGCATCATCACCCCGCGCAGGCCGAGGGCCTTGATGGCCTTCAGATCCTCGATGCCCTCCTCGGGCGAGCGCATCGCGGTCTGGCCGCAGCCCAGGAGCCGGTCGGGCGCGTGGGAGCAGTAGTCGGCGATCCAGCGGTTGTAGGCGTCGAAGGATGCCTTCTTGAGGTCGAAGTCGTCGATGTTGCAGAGCACCATGCCCACCGTGGGGTAGATGATCTCGGCGGCGACGCCGTCGGCGTCCTGCTCGGCGAGTCGGGCCGTCGGGTCCCAGCCGCCCCGGTGGAGCTCCTCGAAGCGGGTGCCCTTCGTCCGGATCTCGGAGGGATCCTTGCCGGCGGCGGCGACCAGACCCATGGGGATCGGCACGGTGGAGCCTTCCACCACGAACATGTCGCCCATCTTGTCCCCACCATCCACCAGGTGCGGCGCGCGGTCGCGCCAGGCCGGGTCGATGAAATCGGTGTAGGTGTTCGGCGCCTCGGTGATGTGCGAGTCAGCCGAGATGATCGGGTAGTCGACCTTCATGTACGTGTCCCCCGTACTCGAGCACGGCGCCGGTTGGCACTCGTGAGTGCCACCGAGCATGCCGCAGGAACAGCCGCTCTGCAAGGGCCGCTCGTGCGGATTGACACCCCCGGGTGCCACGCCGATACTGCCGACCATGACCTCCACCGGACGGGCCGCGCTGTTCTTCGGACCGGGCAAGCCCATGGAGATCACCGAGCTGCCCGTTCCCGATCCCGAGCCCGGCGCCGTCGTCGTGCGCGTCACGCGGGCGAACATCTGCGGCAGCGACCTGCACATCTGGCGCGGGGACGGCTACCTGGCGGCGATGGGACGCGACGACGGACGGATCATCGGCCACGAGATGACCGGGGTCGTCCACGCCCTCGGCGCCGGCGTGACCACGGACTGGGCCGGCCAGCCGCTGGCCGAGGGCGACCGGGTCGCCTACCAGTACTTCGCCCCGTGCGGTCGCTGCCGAACCTGCACCCGGGGCATGACCGAGGCGTGCAGCCGGTCGTTCAAGGTGCTCCAGGGCCGCCCCACCGAGTTCCCCCACTTCCGCGGCGCCTACGCCGACTACTTCTACGCCACGCCCCAGATGGCCGTGTACAAGGTGCCGGACCAGGTGACCGACACCATGGTCGCCGGGGTCAACTGCGCGCTGGCCCAGGTGATCATGGGCCTGGAGCGGGTGCAGATGGGCATGGGCGACCGGGTGGTGATCCAGGGCGCCGGCGGCCTCGGCCTCTACGCCACCGCCGTTGCCCGCGACCGCGGTGCCGAGACCGTGATCGTCATCGACGGGGTCGACGACCGCCTCGCCCTGGCCCGGCGCATGGGCGCCGACCACACCATCGACATGCGGGAGGTCACCGAGGCCGACGACCGGGTGGCCGCGGTCAAGGAGCTGACGGCGGGCTGGGGTGCCGACGTGGTCTGCGAGCTGGTCGGCCGACCGGAGGCGATCAGCGAGGGCCTGCGCATGGTCGGCCTCGGCGGGCGCTACCTGGAGATCGGCACCTTCTACCCGGGCACGTCCCTGGAGCTCGATCCGGGGTTCCTGGTAATGGCCAACGTGCGGGTCGAGGCGGTGGCCGCGTACGACGCCCGCAGCCTGCAGCGGGCACTGGGCTTCCTCGAGCGCCACGTCGACGACCTGCCGTTGGAACAGGTGGTGGTGGACTACCCCCTGGAGCAGATCAACCGGGCCTTCGTCGACCAGGACGCTGGCCGGGTGACCCGCGCGTCGCTCACCATGACGGCATGAGCGCCTCCCCGCTGGACACACCCTCCGCCGAGGAGGTCCGCGCCGAGGCCCGGGCCTGGTTCGAGGCCACCTGGGACCCGGAGCGGCCCCTGGCCGAGTGGCGGGACCTGCTCGTCGATTCGGGCTGGGCCTGCCCGGGATGGCCCGAGGACCGGTACGGCCGGGGCCTGCCGCCCGACCTGGCCCGGGCCGCCACCGACGAGCTCCGGGCCGCCGGCGCGGTTGGCCCCGCCGTCGGGGTCGGCATGTCGCTGGCCGCGCCCACCCTGCTCGAGCACGGCTCCCTCGAGCTGCAGCGCCTCTTGCTGCGCGGCATCGCCACCGGCCGGGACACGTGGTGCCAGCTGTTCAGCGAGCCCAGCAACGGCTCGGACCTGGCCGGCCTCACCACCCACGCCCGGCGCGACGGCGACGAGTGGATCGTCACCGGCCAGAAGGTCTGGACCACGGGCGCCCACCACGCCGCCTACGGGATGCTGTTGGCCCGCACCGACCCGGATGTGCCCAAGCACCGGGGCATCTCGTTCTTCGCCTTCCCCATGCGCCAACCCGGCGTGGTGGTCCGTCCGCTGCGGCAGATGAACGGGCGGGCGTCGTTCAACGAGGTGTTCCTCGACGAGGCCCGCGTGCCGCACGCCAACCTGGTGGGCGAGCTGCATGGCGGCTGGGCCGTGGCCCGCACCACGCTGTCCCACGAGCGGGGCCTGGCGGCCGGCCTGTTCGGAGCCCTCCCCCCGGCCGGCGGTGGGCGCACCCGGCAGGAGGCTGCGGCCGAGGCGGCTGCGTACCTGAAGACCTACGAGTGGTATCCACAGCGGGCGGGGCGCCCCGATCTGGTCGCCCCCGTCGCCCAGCGGCTCGGGCGCGCCGGCGAGCCGGTGGTGCGACAGGAGATCGCCGCCCTCCACGCCCTTCAGCGGGTGGCCCAGCTCACCGCCCAGCGCGCCAGCGCCCAGCGCAAGGCAGGACGCCCCGGCCCCGAGGGATCGCTCGGCAAGCTGCACGCCAGCGCCATCGCCCGGGCCGCCTCGGCCGCCCACAGCCAGGTCGCTGGCGCCCACGCCATGCTCGACGGCCCCGGGTCGCTGGAGCACGGGATCGTGGCCGAGGTCCTGGTGTCCGTGCCGGGCCAGTCGATCGCCGGCGGGACCGACGAGATCCAGCACGACATCATCGGTGAACGGGTGCTCGGTCTGCCCAAGGAGCCCTCCGGCGACGCCGACATCCCGTTCCGGGACGTGCGGAGCAACCGGCGACCCGGCTCCTGATGGAGTCGGACCTCCCCGACACCGCGTTCTGGGCCGCGGGACCCGCCTCCAGCGCGCACCCCGCGGCCCGCTACGTCCCGGGGCGGACCGGGCAGGCATCCGTGTCGGGATCAGCGCCGGGGGCCCTTGGCTCCCTTCCCCGGTCCACCCTGGCCGGCCGGGCGCCTTCCGGTGCGGAACGGGCCGGTGACCTCGAAGGTGATGCCGGTCCCGGCCGGGGCCGGGCCCCGCTGGGAGCTGAAGTACAGCCGGGTGCCGCTCGGGTCGAAGACCGGGCCGGTGAGCTCGGAGGAGCCGTTGCCCTCGTAGTGCAGGAACGGTGACACGGTGCGGTCCGGGCCCGGCGTGATGAGGCAGATCTCCATGTTGCCGCCGTCCTCGGCCACGTAGAGGTCGCCCGAGGGCGCCACCACCACGTTGTCGACGCCGGTGAGCGGGGCGTCCGGGCCGGCGGTGGCGGCGTCGTAGATGACCTCCAGGCGGTCCTTGGCCACGTCGAGCGCCCACACCCGGTTGTCGCCCTTGGTGGTGAAGTACACGATGCCGGCGTCGTACCAGCAGCCCTCGCCGCCGTCGAACGCGGTGCTGGCCGGCACCTGGGTGCGGGTGGTCTCCTGCGACGCCGACGGGTCGGGAACGGGCAGCCAGGACACCCGATCGCCCTGGACCACGGCGACCTCGAGGAGGCCGGTGGACAGGTCGGGGTACGCCTCGGGTGTGAACCGGTAGAGGCGACCGTCGGGGCGGTCCTCGGTGAGGTACAGCCGCTTGCCGGCCGGGTCGACGGCCACGGCCTCGTGGTTGAACGCCCCCATGGCCGGGCGCACGACGCCCTGGCCCCGTTGGGTCGGATCGCACTCCCACACCTGGCCCTCGCCGACGTTGCTGGGGGCCTGGGCCTCCTCGCAGGACAGCCACGTACCCCACGGCGTCGGCCCGCCGGCGCAGTTGCCCGAGGTGCCGGACAGGATGCGGTAGGCGTCCTCGATGATGCCGTAGGCGCCGAACTTGATCGCGCTGGCGCCGCCCAGGCCGGCGGGCACCTCGCTGTTGACCACGTACCACCAGCCGCCGCCAGGAGCCGCGAAGGTGGCGGCGCCGTCGGGGAAGATCGGCCACAGGTAGGCGGTGCCGGGCACCGGCAGGCCGCTGCGGGCGATGACGCGGGAGCGGAACCCCTCGGGCAGCCACAGTCCGTTGTCGTCGGGGCCGACGGGCGGTCCGTACGGGCCGACGCCCGGCTGGGCGCCGTCGGCGTAGGCCGCGTGCCAGAAGGCGGGGCCGAGCGCGGCGGCCACGCCGGCGACAGCACCCGTGCGGAGGAAGCCTCGGCGGTCCATCACGGCTGCACCTCCTCGTCCCGGCGCCGGCGCAGGGCGATGGCGCCCGCCGCCGCGGCCAGGGGCAGCACGGGTCCGAGACCGGAGGCCGAGACCTCGAGCGTCGCGGGGTCCGTGGCGGGAGCCGGGGCGGCGGCCTGCCCTCCGGGGGCGGGACCTCTCGCTTCGGACAGGTGGTTCTCGCCCCGTTGCGTCGCCCAGCCGGCGGCGAAGTGCTCCTCGGTCGAGGGCTCGGTCACGGTGGCCAGGTGGAACCAGTCGGACTGGGCCGACCCGGGGGTCAGGGTGAGCACGAGGTAGCCGTTGGCGTCGAGGTCGACCCATCGCACGTGCGGGTTGGCGACCTTGGCGGCCAGCTCGATCGGCGTGGACGGGATGCCGGTGGCGTCGTCGACGTTGGCCGACGTGACCGACGGCGTGACGAACTCGACCGCCATCGAGCCCCGCCCGAGCTCGGGCACGTAGCCGGTCACGGGGAAGGCGGAGTCGGGCACGTCGTTGGCCCACGACGTGTGGATGTCACCGGTGAGCACGACCACGTCGCCGATGGGCCCGGAACGGTTGGCGCCGCGCAGCACGTCGATGACGCGCTGGCGGTTGGCGTTGTAGCCGTCCCACTGGTCCGGGTTGAGGGCCAGTCCCTCGCTGGGCAGGCGCAGCAGGTTCAGGGACGGCAGATCGGGCAGCGGCGCCAGGTTGAGGGGGGCGAACATGACCTGCTGGCCCAGGATCCGCCAGGCGGCGCCCCGCTCCTTCGACGCAGCCAGCTGCTCGGTCAGCCAGGCCTCCTGGTCGAAGCCGAGCATCGTGCGACCGGGGTCGTCCGTCGCGGCGTCGAACATCGCCAGCTGCTGGTCACGGCCCCACAGGCGGGTGTCGAGCATCACGAGGTCGGCCAGGTCGCCGTAGGCCAGGTGCCGCCAGATCTTGAGCGGGTCGTTCGGGTCGGGCAGCCGGATCGGCATCCACTCGTCGTAGACCCGGGCCGAGATCGCCTTGCGCTCGGGCCAGTCGCCCTCGCCGAGGTCGTGGTTCTCGGCACCGTCGCGCCAGGAGTTGTTGGTGCTCTCGTGGTCGTCCCAGACGGTGATGAACGGGTGCTGCTGGTGGGCGGCCCGCAGGTCGGGATCGAGGCGGTACTGGGCGTAGCGCCTGCGGTAGTCCTCCAGGGTCACCATCTCGTGCGGCGGGTCGGCGGCCCGGCCCAGCTCCCCGGCCGTGCCGTACTCGTACAGGTAGTCCCCGAGGTGGATGACGGCGTCGAGGTCGTGGCGGGCGGCGATGTTCCGGTAGGCGTTGAAGTAGCCCTCCGGGTAGTTCGAGCACGACACCACGGCGAAGCGCAGCCGGTCGACGGCACCGGCCGGCGCCGTCTTGGTCCGCCCGGTGAGCGACGTGCGCCTGCCCTGGCCGTCGCCCGCGACGCTGAAGTCGTAGTAGTAGGTGGTGCCGGGCCGAAGGCCGGTGACGTCGACCTTCACGCACCAGTCACGAGCGGCGGCGGCTTTCGCCTCCCCCCGGGCGACCACGTTGGTCAAGGCCGGGTCGGTGGCCATGCGCCAGGTGACCGGGATGGCGCCTCCGCCGCCGGCATGGTGGTCGGCTGTGATCCGGGTCCAGATGACGACCCGATCGGCGAGGGGGTCGCCGCTGGCCACGCCGTGCAGGAACGGGGCCAGGGTCTCGTCGGGGGCGGCGTGGGCCCGGCGGGCCTGCCACCCGCCGAGCAGGGCGATGCCGCCACCGCCGGTCACGGCGGCTCGGCGGAGGAACTCCCGGCGGGCGAGGGGTGGTGTGGACATCACGGTCCTTCCGTGCGGTGCGGTGCGGTCGAGTCACCATTCGGCCCGACCCGGCTCCGCTCCTACTCCCGGCACCAGCGTTCGTCGGGTGTCCACCGCACCGTCGCACCGGGTTCACCGACAGCCGCAGCGACGACGAGCCGGACGGCGGGTCGCCGACATCCGACGAGCCCATTCCCAACACGCCGGCGCGGTGTTACGTTCGCCCCGGCGCCGGGGATCGTCCCAGGCGGCATGGGAGGGCAACATGGGTGGATCAGATCGGGCGCGCCACTGGCGCGCCCTGCTCGGCGCGCTGCTGGGCATGAGCCTGGTGATGACGGCCTGCGGGGACGACGATGACGTCACCCAGGAGGGGACGGCGAGCTCGACCGAGACGAGCCCCGAGGAGACCGAGGAACCTGCGGACGCCGAGGATGCCGAGGCCGAGGGCGCCTCGATCCGGGTGCTCGACGTCGTGGCCACGGGCGAGGAGGGCGAGGACGGGAGCATGACGCACCGGTTCGAGCCCCTCGAGGACGTCACCGCAGGACCGGCGCAGCTCAACCTGGTGAACGAGGGCATGGAGCCGCACCACGTGCAGCTGCTCAAGCTGAACGAGGGTGTGACGATGGACGACGTCGGTGCGGCGCTCGCCACCGGCAACCCGGGCGCGCTCTTGGAGATCGGTTCCTTCGCCGGCGGCACCGGCGTCGTCGATCCCGGCTCGGAATCCACAGCTGATGCCCTGGTCGACCTCGAGGAGGGCACCTACGTGATGCTGTGCTTCATCGAGGGTTCCGATGGCCTGCCGCACCTGGCCAAGGGGATGGTCGAGGCGTTCGAGGTCGGCCCCGCCGACGGCGACGTCGGCGAGCTGCCGGAACCGGACGTCACCGTCAACCTGGTCGACTTCGGCTTCGACACCGACGAGCTGCCGGCCTCGGGGGTCGTCGAGGTCGTGAACACCGCCAATGCGCAGCTGCACGAGATGAACCTCCTCCGCCTGGCTGAGGGCAAGACCGCGCAGGACGTCACCGAGTTCTTCGAAGGCGGGCCCTCAGGACCCCCTCCGTTCTCGAGTGTGGGCGGCATGCAGGCACTGATGCCGGGGGCCTCCCAGCTGCTGATGCTCGAGGAAGCGGAGCCCGGCGCGTACCTGATGATCTGCCTGATCCCCGATCCCGCCGACGGGGTGCCCCACGCCGCCAAGGGCATGTCCCTCCCGGCCACCGTCCGATAGTCGCCGGGCCGGGCCGGGCCGGGCCGGGGACAAGCCTCCGTTGACGCGTCCCCGGGCCGGCAGCGGCTACGGGCTCGCGGTCACGGGCCCGGCACTCGGTCCGGTGACCGACTCCCTGTCGGCACGGTGACCCCTGGCCGACACGAGCATCGGAGCAGGTCGAGGCCCTGGACGCGCCGGGTTCCGAGGCCTCGGGACAGCACGGTCACCCGGCGGGTACGTGTCGCTCGACCGAGGCCGCGGTCGCCGGGTTGGTGAAGCGCATGACACCGTCCTCGACGTCGGCCCGGCGGGTGGCGCGGTAGTCCTGGAGATAGCTCTGGTACACCCGCCACGGGGGCCGGGATCCCTGCTGGGGCATCTTGCCCTGCGCTCGCTGGATGTACCCCGAGCGCAGGTTCAGCAGGGGTTCGGGCCCGACGTCGGGGTCGTCGTTCACCGGCGTGCACTGGCGTAGTCCCGAGTCGCGGAGGCGGTTGAGCAGCCGGGTCACGTACCGACAGGTCAGGTCGCACTTCAGGGTCCAGGAGGCGTTGGTGTAGCCGATGGAGAGGGCCAGGTTGGGCACGCCCTCGAGCATCATGCCCTTGTAGGTGAGCCGGTCCTTCAGCTCGACGGGGTCGCCGTCGACGGACAGCTCGATGCCGCCGAGGAACAGCAGCTCGAGTCCGGTGGCCGAGACGACGATGTCTGCCTCCAGCTCCTGCCCCGACCGCAGCCGGATGCCCGCCTCCGTGAAGGTGTCGATGTGGTCGGTGACCACGGTTGCCTGTCCGGACTTGATGGCCTTGAACAGGTCGCCGCCCGGAACGGCACACATGCGCTCGTCCCACGGGTCGTAGTGGGGGCTGAAGTGGGTGTCGATGTCGTAGCCCCGGGGTAGCTGCACCCGGACGCCGAACCGCAGCAGGCGCCGGACCGGGTTCGGGTAGCGCTGGCTCAGCTCGTAGAGGGCCTGGGCGCCGAGCGCGTGCGCCCAGCGCACCGCCGATCCCGCCACCTTGTCGGGCAGGAACCGCTGGACGGCACCCACCACCGGGTTCTCGAGGGGCACGCTGGCGATGTAGGTGGGAGACCGCTGCAGCATGGTGACGTCGGCACCCCGCTCGGCGAGGCTCGGCACCAGCGTGACGGCGGTGGCGCCGCTGCCGATGACAACCACCTTCTTGCCGGCAACCTCGAGGTCCTGGGGCCAGTGCTGCGGGTGCACGAGCGCGCCCTGGAACCGATCGGCGCCGGGGAAGTCGGGCTGGTAGCCGTGGTCGTAGCGGTAGTACCCACTGCAGGAGAACAGGAACCCGCAGGTGAGCTGCAGGGTCTCGCCGGTGTCGGTGCGTTCGGCGGTGACGTGCCAGCGGGCGTCGTCGCTGGACCACTCGGCCCGCACGATGCGGTGCTGGAACCGGATGTGGGCGTCGATGCCCTCCTCGGCGGCCGTGTCCTCGATGTAGTGGCGGATCGATTCGCCGTCCACGATCATCTTGGCGCTCCGCCACGGCCGGAACGGGTAGCCGAGGGTGAACATGTCGGAGTCGGAGCGCACGCCGGGGTAGCGGAAGAGGTCCCAGGTGCCCCCGATGGCATCGCGGGCCTCGAAGATCGCGTAGCTGGCCCAGGGCGTCTCGGTCTGCAGGTAGTGCCCGGCACAGATGCCCGAAAGCCCGGCGCCGACCACGACGACGTCGAGGTGCTCGGTGGCCGCCATCACGCCACCCCCGCCAGCCGGTCGTTGAGCATGCCGTGGACGCCGAAGAGCTCCTCGCGCCAGGTGGCCAGCAGGTCGCTGGCGTCGCGGTCGGAGGGGTGGAACCCGGGCTCGTTGTAGCTGCGCAGCTCACGCCACAGGTCGCGGCTGATGATCGGCGAGTGCCACAGCCGCTTCACGCTGCGGGCCAGGCGCACCGGGTTTCTGGCCGCCCGGTCGCCGAGCAGGGAGAGGGCCACGGCGAGAGCCACGCCCCCGATGAACCCCGCAGTGATGACGTCCATGACGACGCGGCGCATGCGTTCGGTGCCGCCGACGGCCCGGTAGACGTCGAAGGCGACGGTCTTGTGCTCGGACTCCTCGAGGGCGTGCCACAGGAACAGCTCACGCACCTTGTCGTGCCCGAACAGGGCCCGGGTGTCCTCGTCGCGCAGCAGCTGCTCGGCCAGGGTGGCGGTGTAGTGCTCGAGGGCGGCGGTGGCGGCGAGGCAGGCCTTGGGGGACAGGACCCTGTCGGCGGCGGCCAGCAGCCGCTCGGTGAACCGCTCCAGGAACCGGGTCGGGTAGCCGAGCTCGCTGAGGCGCCGGTTGAACGCCCGGTGCTCGCGGCCGTGGATGGCCTCCTGGCCGATGAACCCGCCGACCTCCTGCTTCAGCACGGGGTCGGTGATGTCCCCACGGAACTGGCGGACGGAGCGGACGAAGAAGTCCTCACCATCGGGGAACACGGCCGAGAGGCAGGCGGCGATGTGGCTGGAGAGCAGGTCGCCGTCGGGGCCGAAGTGGCGGGGCACCTCCTGCAGCGATGCCTCGAAGGACATCCGGCGAGTCTGGATCGGCGACGCGGTGGCGGGGGGCATGCGGGACTCCTGGTCGACAACGGTGAGACGCTACAACAGTTCTGTTGCACCGCAACAGTTCGCCGCGTCAGCCAGACACCCTGCCCAGGAAGTCGCGGACGTGGTCGCCGACCACGTCGGCATGGGTCTGGTGGGGGAAGTGCCCGGCGCCGTCGACCACGACCAGCTCACCGTCGGCGACCTCGTCGGCGATGATGCGGCACCCCGCGTGGTACCGGACGTCGTCGCCGCCGACGACCACCAGCACGGGCACGTCGACTCCAGCCAATGCGTCGAGCACGGCACTGTCGGGCTGCTCGGCGATCCCCCGCGCCCCCTCGGGGATGCCGTGGCGGTCGGCGTAGTCGGCGATGAACGTGCCCCACTGCTCGCGCTTGGCCGGATCACGGAAGCCGGGGCCGGTGGAGACGAGCACCAGCCCGGCGATCCCGGTGGGGTCCATCACCGTCCGGCACAGGGACAGGTAGCCGCCGAGGCTGTGGCCGACGAGCACCGTCGGGCCCGGTCCGGCGGCGGCGATCGCCGCATCGAGCCAGGCAAGGGCGGCGCCTCGGGACGAGGGCTGCGGGCCCACGTCCGACGAACCGTGGCCCGGGAGGTCCCACCGGGCCACGCGGTGGCCGGAGAGCGCCGGAACGAGGAGATCGAACGTCGCGGCGTCGTCGGCGAACCCGTGGGTGAGGACCACGGGGGGCCCGGTCCCCTGCATGGTCAGCCCCATTCCGTCCGGTGCGGTCGTCACGCGTCGATGCTGCGGCGCCGGCGATGGCTCGGGCAACCCGGGCGGTGACCCCCCGCCGGCCCGGCAGGTGCCAAGGTGGTCCGATGGCTGCCGAGTCCCTCGACACCGAGCCGGTCGACGATCCACGCGCCGCAGTGCGCGAGCGGATCGTGCGGGGCGCCCGGGTCGAGCTGGCCGAGCGCGGTCTCGCCGTGCGGGTCGAGGACGTCGCCGCCACCGCCGGGGTCAGCCGACGCACCGTGTTCCGGTACTTCGAGACCCGGGAGTGCCTGCTGGCCGCGGCGCTCCAGGACTCGATGCGCAGCTACGGCGACCACGTGCCCCGTCCGGAACCCGACGTCGACCTCGAGGAGTGGCTGCGGGCTGCGCTGGTGGCCGTCCACCGCATGAACGCCCAGCACGGCCGGGTGTACTTCGAGCTGGCCTCCGGTGCTGACTTCGACGGCCAGATCGGCGACATCGCCCGGGCCCGGCGCGTGGCCCGGGCCGAGCTGGTCCACCGGTTCACGGGCACGGCCTGGGGTCTGGCCGGTGGCACCGCCGATCCGCCTCGCTGGCTCCACGACGTCGTGGCCGTCTCCCTCTCGGCCTTCGCGACCGAGGCGCTCGGTCCCGACTTCGGCCGCAGCGCCGACGAGGTCGGCGAGGCGATGGCCCGGTCGCTGGCCCATGCGGTTCGGGGGGCCGTCGCCGAGGGCGGGGGCGGAGACCCCGCCGGGAGCGACGG
>JBKHYD010000026.1:0-37844 GCA_046565645.1 Acidimicrobiia bacterium
GGGAGCACGGCCCGGACCTCGTGGCCCTCCCGGACCCCGCCGCCCACCTCGGTGATGGCCTCCCGCAGCGTCGTCCCGAGCGCGACCTCGGCCACGCCGGGGTGCGCCACCCGTCCGGTGATCGTGCAGATGATCGTGCCGGGTGACTCCATCGTGCCGACGGAGCGGAACCACTCCGATCCCTTGAGGACGAGGAGCGGCACGTTGGCGAGCGTCTCGACGTTGTCGACGAGGGTGGGGGGCACGACGTTCCCCTCCTCCTCGGTGGCCATCTCCACGCCGGCGGACTGGCCGCTGTCGCTGGTCAGCTCGTCAGGCTCGGAGACGACCTCGTCCACCCCTCGCCGGTAGGGCGGCGCGATCCGCGGGAACGGCGGACGCCCGGCGATGGCCTCGAGCAGCGCGGTCTCCTCGCCGTAGAGGTACTCCGAGGGCCCTTCGAACACGTCGACCGTGAGCCCGTCGGTCCAGCCGGCGTCGGCCATCTCGGCCAGGGCCGCGCGGACCCGCGCCAGCTCCTCGGTGAAGGTGGCCTTCAGGGCCACGACGACGGTGTCGGCACCGACCACCAGGGCGGCCACGAGCGCGCCCTCGAGGACGCCGTAGGGGTTGGCGCGCAGGAGGGCCCGGTCCTTGAAGGTCCCGGGCTCGCCCTCGGCGCCGTTCACGACGACGGTGGTGCCGACGACGTCGGATCGGCTGTCGAGCACCGTCCGCCACTTGCGGCCGGTGGGGAACCCGGCACCGCCCCGGCCGCGGAGGCCGGCGGCGTCGAGCTCGTCGATGACGGCCGCCGCCTCCACCTTCCGGGCCACCTCGAGCGCGCGGCCCCCTTGGAGGCGCTCCCGGTACTCGGCCAGGTCGGTGATGGGCTGCGTGGGCAGGACGCGTTCGACGAGAGCCATGCCCGTCCCCTTCCCGATGTGGCCGGATCCTCTACGTCGAGGTGCCCCGCAGGTAGAACGCGTTCTAGTCTGGGGGGATGGACGAGCTGGGACACCCGGTCTGGGACGCGGACAACCACTACTACGAGGCGCTCGACGCCTTCACCCGGCACCTCGACCCCCGCCACGGCCCCCGATGCGTGCAGTGGGCCACCATCGACGGCCGGCAGCACCAGGTGGTCGGCGGGCGGGTGTTCCGAGGCGTCGCCAACGCCACGTTCGACCCGGTGTCCAAGCCGGGGTGCCTCAGCGAGTACTTCCGCGGCAACGCCGCCAACGTGGACGTCCTCGCGCTGCTCAAGGACCACGAGCCCATCCGACCCGAGTACCGGGATCCGGTGGCCCGTCTGCGCGTGCTCGACCAGCAGGGCCTCGAGGGGTGCTTCATGTTCCCGACCCTCGGGATGCTCTACGAGGAGGCCCTGCGCCACGACCCCGAGGCGGTGTGCCTCACCTTCCGGGCCTTCAACCGCTGGCTCCACGAGGATTGGGGCTTCGACCGGGACGGTCGGATCCTCTCCGCCCCGTACCTCTCCCTGGCCGACGTCGACTGGGCGGTCGAGGAGCTCGAGTGGGCCCTCGGCGAGGGCGCCCGCCTCATCGTGATGCGGGCGGCGGCGGCCACCACCGCCACCGGTCGCCACAACCCGTTCGACCCGATGTTCGACCCGTTCTGGGCTCGGGTGGACGAGGCCGGCGTGACCGTCGTCGTCCACGCCGGCGACAGCGGTGCGTCGTCGAACGGCTACGCCCACGACGGCTTCGCGGCGGACTTCAAGAGCGGCCAGTGGCAGCCCACCATCAAGAGCTTCGCCATCGAGCAGGCCATCCACGACTACCTGCTCTCGCTCATCTTCTCGGGCCTCTTCGCCCGCTTCCCGAACCTGCGGGTGGCGTCGGTCGAGAACGGCGCCGAGTTCCTGCCCGACCTGTTCCGAAAGGTGCGATCCCAGCACCGCAAGCTCCCGGGCTGGTTCGCCGAGGACCCGGTCGACATCTTCCGCCGCCACGTCTGGATCAACCCGTTCTGGGAGGACGACCTGGCCACCGTCGTCGAGCTCATGGGCGCCGACCGGGTGATCTTCGGGAGCGACTGGCCCCACATCGAGGCGCTGCCCCACCCGCTCGACTACGTCCCCGAGACCAAGGTCCTCACCCCCGACGACCGTCGCAAGGTCCTCCACGACAACGCCGTCGAGCTCGCTACCCCCCACCCCCAATGACCACACGAGATCTGTGCGTGCCCTCGAGCGCGGTGCGCTGAGGAGTGCGCACAGATCTCGTGGGCACGGTCAGGGCAGGCGGGTGGACTGGGTGCGGGCGTAGGCGCTGGACGGGCGCACGGCGAGGCGCTCGGACACGAGGGCCCGGGCCAGGTCGTGCTGGTCGCCGCGGATGGCAGCCTCGAGCAGCGTGCGCTGGAGGACGTCGCGCTGGGCGTGGGAGCCGCCGAAGCGGTTGAACCACCGCCGCCGAGGGGCCAGCTCGGCCACGACGTCGTCCCACCGACCCTCGGCGAAGGCCACCACGGCGCGGCTGGTCGGCAGCCCGACGTCGGCGGTCATCGCCAGGTTCGAGGCACCCTCGCCCTGGGCCACGTAGGCCTCCAGGCGGTCGACGACTCGCCGTGCGTCATCCATGCGGCCCGCCCCCACGTACGCCATCACGGCGTGGAGGTCGTTGAAGGCGTACCAGGGAGGGGTTTCGGCTGCTGCCCAGGCATCGGCCAGCGGTGCCCACCGGTCGCCGACGTCGGTCCCGTCGAGGTGGAGGCGCCACAGCAGCGCGCTGGCGTCGAGCAGCTCGAGGGCCACGCCGTCGGAGCCCGGGTGGTGGACCTCCCGGTCGTAGATGTCGAGCACGCTGGCGAGGTCGCCCAGCTCCAGCTTGAACAGCGCGAGGTGCCACCAGTTGTGCACCGTGAAGAGGTTGCCGCTGCCCCAGTCGGCGACGCGGCCCTCGAGCAGGTCGACCCCCTCGGCCACCCGACCCCGCATCTCGTGGGCGTGGGTCACGGCGTGGATGGCCCACACGTCGTCCCGGTGGGCATCGAGCGCGGCCATGCCGGCCTCCTCGGCCGCTTCGTAGTGGCCGTACTCCTCGAGCCCGAAGGACTGCATGCCCAGCACGAAGCCGTGGTGGGGGTGGCCGGCGATGGCCGACAGGGACCGTCCGACGCGGTCCCGCAGGTTCTGCGCGTCGCCCGTGAAGAAGTCGAGCTGGTGGCCGAGCTGGAGGGCGAGCAGATCGGTGGGCCAGCGGACGAGCAGGTCGTCGAGGGCATCCGCGGCGCCGTGCCAGCGGCCCTGGATCCACTCACCGATGGCCCGCCGGTGGGCCTGCTCGCGCTCGCCGAGGTCGCAGGTCGACATGGCCTGGTGGGCGGCCACGGCCACCTCGACGTCGCGCTGCTCGGAGGACATCAGGTGCAGGTAGGCCACCAGGGCGTGGCCCACGGCCAGGTCGGGGTGCTCCGTGGAGAGCACGGTGGCGTGGTCGACCACCTCCGGCTTGAACGCGAGGAGTGCGTCGATGAGGGCCTCGGTTCCGTCATGACCATCTGGGCCCACCCGGACGACGAGAGCTACCTCGCCGGTAGCCTGATGGCGGCCGTCGCCGCCCTCGGCGCCCGGGTGACCTGCGTGACGGCCACGCTCGGCGAGCGCGGCGGCCCGGCCGACCAGCAGGCCGAGACCGCCTGGCGACGGGCCGAGGAGCTGAGCGAGGGGCTGCGGGTGCTCGGCGTGGCTGAGCACGTCGTGTTCGGCCTCCCCGACGGAGGCTGCTCGATGGCCGACCCGGCCCACCCCGTCCGAGCCATCGTGGAGCTGCTGGCCACCCGCCAGCCCGAAACGATCGTCACCTTCGGGGCCCGTCGGCCGCACCGGACACCCCGACCACCGGGCCGTGTCGAGGTGGATGAGCGCGGCCGTGATGCTGCACCGGGGTCCTCGGCCCCGGCTGCTCCACGCCACCGAGACGCCTGACCAGGTGGCCCGCTCCGGCGGGATCGACGGGGTGTACGCCCCTGGGCTGCCCCGCACCCACCGACCGGACCAGCTGGCTCTCCAGCTCCGCCTCACCGGCGCGCTCCTCGACGCCAAGGTCGACGCCCTCCGGGCGCACGCCTCGCAGACGACGGAGCTCGAGGCCCGCCTGGGTGCCCTGCGCTACCGGGCCTGGGTGGCCGAAGAGGCCTTCGTGGCCGCGCCCGTCCCGCTGGGGCACCGGCCTGCCACCCACGCCGCGTGGCTGGCCCTGCAGGCGGCGCCCGCCTGACCCTGGCCCACCTGGGCGAGAGCGGTCAGGCCGCGGTGACGGCTCGGGCCACTTCGCCCCACCAGCCGAGGGCCGTCGGGTCCATGCGGACGTGCTGCTCGGCCAGGTACATGACGAGGCGGGTGGCGATGCCCTGGTAGCGCTCGACGAGCCGGTCGGCCAGCTCGTCCCAGCGGCAGATCACGGCGTAGTGCTCGAGCATCTCGTCGGTGATCAGCGCGGCCATCCCCGCCAGGTCGCCCGCCTTCAACCGCTCGTTGATTCGAGCTGACGTGCCCTCGAAGCCGAGGTCGTCGAACTGGTAGGCGTAGTTCCTCGTCGAGCCGTAGAAGGCGATCTGGAACCGGGTGCGCTCGACCAGCGCGGCCCGGTCCTCGGGGGTGTCGCCGGGCACGGCGAACACGGGGATGGTGAGCTCGACGTCGTCGAGGGATCGGCCGGCCGACTCGGCGCCCTTGGCGACGGCCGGCAGCAGGCGTTCGTGCAGGTAGGGCATGGAGTGGAACGGGTGCACGTGGATGCCGTCGGCTACCTCGCCGGCCATCTCGCACATCCAGGGCCCGACGGCGGACACGTCGACCTTCACGTCGCCGAACTCGTGGCGGCGGGGCGCCCACTCCGGGGGCAGGAGCGACAGCTTGTAGTACGGCCCGTCGTGGTGGAGGCGCTCCTCGCCCCGGAAGGCTCGGAGGCAGGCCTGCACGGCGAGGAGGTAGTCCCTCATGCGGGGACCGGGCGGGTCGTAGGCGGCGCCGTAGCGGCGCTCCACGTGGGCCTTGACCTGGCTGCCGAGGCCGAGCCGGAACCGACCCTGGGCGTTCTCGGCCAGCTCCCACGCCAACGCCGCCGACACGATCGGGCTGCGGGCGAAGGCCACCGCGATTCCGGTCGACAGCTCCAGGGTGGGGGCGGCGCTGGCGGCCGCCGCCATCGACATCCACGGGGTCTGGCTGGTCTCGGTGAAGAGCATCCCCGAGAAGCCTGCCCCCTCCACCTCACGGGCGGTCTTGGCGGCGTCGGCCCACGTGGCGGCCCCGGTCATCAGGTCGAAGCGCATGGGTCGCATCCTGCCCGACCACCCCGACCGTCGCGCTCGGGCACCCCCCGAGCCCGAAGGTTCACGGCCGCCCGGGCCCCACGCGCTCGGGCTCGGGTGGCTACCGTGCGGGAGCATGGAGATCGTGGGCGTGGATCACGTGGTGCTGGTGTCGCCGGACGTGGAGCGGTTGGTGGCCTGGTATCGGGACGAGCTCGGGCTCGGGGTGGAGCGGCTGGAGGAGTGGCGGGCCAAGCAGGTGCCCTTCGTGTCGCTGCGGGTCAGCGAGTCGTTCCTCATCGACGTGATGGCGGGGGAGCGCACCGGCGAGAACGTGAACCACGTCGCCCTGCACGTCCGGGGCGTCGACATCGACGAGCTGGCGGCCAGCGGTCGCTTCCGGGTGGAGATGGGCCCGGCCGACCTGTTCGGCGCCCGCGGCACCGGCCGGGGCCTCTACACCAGAGACCCCGACGGCAACCTCGTGGAGCTCCGCACCTACGCGTAGCGGGCGATGGCCTCGGCGGCGGCGCTGACGTAGCCGCCGCCGAACTTGATGGCGTGGACCACCAGCGGCGCGATCTGGTGCAGCGCCACCCGCTCCTCCCAGCCGACAGCCAGCGGGAACGCCTCGTCGTAGGCGGCGAAGCACCCCGACCCGAAGCCGCCGAAGAGCCGCATCATGGCGAGGTCGAACTCGCGGTGGCCGCCGTGGGCGGCCGGGTCGATCAGCCAGCTTCGGCCCTGCCGGTCGACCAGGCGGTTGCCGGCCCACAGGTCGCCGTGCAGCCGGGCCGGCGGCTCAGGGGGGCCGCCCACCTCTTCGAGTCGGGCGGCATCCAGGCGCTCCAGCCCGACGACGGCTGCCTCGGGCAGGGCTCGGCCATCGCGGGCGAGCCGAGCCAGCGGAGCCATCCGCTGGCGGGCGTAGAACTCGGCCCAGGTCGGGCAGGGCTCGTTGGGCAACCCCCGGCTGCCGGTGGTGCGCCGATCGGGCCGGCCGAACACCTCGAAGCCGCAGCGGTGCACGGCCGCCAGCGCCCGACCCAGCGCGGCGTCGGTGCCCGCCGCGGGGCGGCCCTGGTCGACCCACTCGAGCACGAGGAACGGTGGTTCGTCGACGTCACCGTCCGACACGGCGAGCACCTCCGGGACCAGCACGGCGCCCGGCTCGGCCAGCCAGCCCAGCCCCGTGGCCTCGGTGGTGAAGAACCCGGGGGGAGGAGCCGGGTGGGTCTTGGCGAACACCCGGCGCCCGTCGGCCAGATCCATCCCGAAGGCGGCGGCGACATCGCCCCCGTGCACGCGCACCGACGACGAGACCGCCGAGCCCAGCGCCCGGCCCACCGCGTCGGCCAGCTCGATCACGCCGCCACGGTAGGGCCGGCCGCACCCGTCTCGGGCGTGAGGGGCGTCGCCCTCAGCGGGGGAGGTTGCGGCGGAGGAGGGAGTGGACGCGCTCCCAGTGCAGCTCGGACGCGTAGCGGTGGTACCTCGGTCCCGCGGGGGCGAAGCCGTGCACGGCGTCGGTGTGGAAGTCGAACGTGTGGGTGACGCCGGCGTCCTCGAGGGCCTGGCGGAAGACCGGGATGGTCTCGGGTGGGGCCGTCGGGTCCTGGTCGCACCAGGCCAGGTGGACCTCCGCCCGAACCGAGTCGAGTCCGAGGTGGGGGGAGTCAGGCGTGTCGCGCACCATCCAGGCCCCGTGGATCGACGCCACCGCCGCCACCCGCTCGGGGAGGGCTCGGGCGAGGGAGACGACGAGGCCCCCGCTCATGCAGAAGCCGACGGCGCCGACGTCGCCCTTGCGGGCGGCCGGGTCCTCGTCGGCGTAGGCCAGGAGCGCCCGCGCGTCGCCGACGACGTTGGTGGGCGTGATGGTGCCCATGAGCTGCTGGCGGGCGTGCATGTCCTCGTCGCTCTGGCCGAGCTCGCAAAAGGGGCCTCCTCGGTAGAAGAGGTAGGGGAGCAGCACGTAGTACCCCGCCGACGCCAGCCGTGACGCCATGTCCTTCAGCGCCGGCCGGATGCCCGGCGCATCCATCAGGTACAGCACCACGGGGTGGGGCCCGTCGTGCTCGGGGTGGAACACGAAGGTCTTCATCTCCCCTTCGGCGGTCTGCAGGTCGACCTCTCGCTCGATCATGCGGCCGAGTCTGGCAGCCGCACCGCTACCGGTCAGCGGCTTCGACCTCCGCCGCGAACCCGTCGAGGTCGGCGACGGTCGGCTCGTGGGTCCACACCTCGACCCCGGCCAGCAGCGCGGCGTGCTGGACGGCCTGCTCGGGGGTGGTCACAACTCGGATGGGCATCTCCTCGGAGCCGAGCTCGCGGTCCGGCGAGTCGACCACCGAGGCGTTCACCGTCGACGAGGCCGGCACCTACCAGGTGATCTGCGCCATCTCGAGCCACTTCGACGCTGGCATGGAGGGCACCCTCACCGTCGAGTGACCGGTCCCGGCCAGCTCCGGGACTCGTCGCTCAGGTGTCCTGGACGGGCGCGTCGACCGAGATCATCCACGGCGTGCCGAACCGGTCCGCCAGCATGCCGAACGCGGGCGACCACGACGTGGGGCTGAGCGGCACGTGGACCTCGCCGCCCTCGGCCAGCGCGTCGAAGGCCTTGCTGGCCGCGTCCAGGCTCGGCAGACCCACGTAGACCCGCATGCTCTGCGGGGGCGGGTACGGGTGGCTCGTCGGGTCGTCGGACCCCATGAGGGCACCGTCGCCGATGGCGAGGTTGGCGTGCATGACCACGTCGTCGCCCACGCCGTCCATCCGCTCCTCGGGCGGCATGTCGAGGTTCGAGACGATGTCGAGCTGGCCACCGAAGATCTCCTGGTAGCGAGTGAACGCCTCCCGGGCGTTGCCGCCGAAGAAGAGGTAGGGCTGGAACTGGGTCATGGCTTCTCCTCGGGTTGTCTGGGTCTGAGGTTGCGCCCCAGTCGGTGACAGGACCTGTCAGTGATCGAGCTCCGCCCGGCTGGGTGGGCGGAGGGGAGACGTCCGCCGGCTCCCGGACTCATCGGTGAGACCCCGATGCGCCAAAGGTGAGGTCAGCCCCCATGAGGTCCCCACGAGATCCCCACCTGGCTCCCACGACCTGGGCGAGGGGATCCCGCAGAGTCGACCTTGGCGGCACCTGGTCGCCGGAACGATCGCCCTGGAGGACCGAATGAGCACCACCCAGAACCACCTCTCCCCCGATGACGTCACCGCCGGTGCCGCCGAGCTGCCCGTCGATGCCGAGGCCCTGCGCGCCGATGTGCGCGAGGAGTACGGGGCGGTGGCCGTCGACCCTGGCGGCGCCTACCACTTCCAGACCGGCCGCCCGCTGGCCCAGCGCCTCGGCTACCCCGCCGACATCCTCGACGTCCTCCGCGACGACGCCGTCGCCAGCTTCGCCGGCGTCGACAACCCGTTCTCAGCGGGACCGATCCCCGAGGGCGCCACCGTGCTCGACCTCGGTTCGGGTGGCGGCTTCGACTGCTTCGTCGCCGCCGCCCTCGTGGGCCCGAGCGGTCGCGTCATCGGCGTCGACATGACCCCCGAGATGCTCGACCGGTCCCGCCGGGTCGCCGCGGAGGACGGCGTGCACCACGTCGGGTTCCGAGAGGGCATCCTCGAGGACCTCCCCGTCGAGGACGCCTCCGTCGACGTCGTCATCAGCAACGGCGTCATCCACCTCGTCGCCGACAAGCGCCGCGTGTTCGCCGAGGCGTTCCGGGTGCTGCGCCCGGGCGTCGAGCTCGCAGCTACCGAACCGCACGCCCACGAGGCCACCCTTGGCCCGACGGCTGCCCCGGTCCGTGGCTCGCTCGGTCAGCCCTCGAGCAGCGCGGTGGCTCCGGTGTAGCCGGGACCCGGGCGGGCCCGCAGGTCCCGGGCCCGCAGCTCCTCGTGGCAGTGGTCGCAGGTGAGCACGCCGCGGCTGATGTGCCCGCAGGTGGTGTGCTCGACCACGATCGGCTCGTTGCCCTCTCCCAGGATCCACTCGTCGCCCCACTGGCGGATGGCGGTCAGGACGGGGAGCAGGGCGCGGCCCTTGGGGGTGAGCCGGTAGTCGTACCGACCCCGCGCCTCGTCGTAGGGGACGCGGGCCAGCACGTCGTTGGCCACCAGCGTGTCGAGACGGTTGGTGAGGACGTTGCGGGCGATCCCGAGCCGGCTGGCGAAGTCGTCGAAGCGGGTGACGCCGAGGAAGGCGTCGCGCAGGATCAGCAGCGTCCACCACTCGCCGATCACCTCGAGGGACTGGGCGACCGAGCACTGCATGTCGGCGAAGGAGACCTTCTTCACACCTGGATCGTACAACTTTGGGTTGCGTCATGAAACCCTTGCGTGGTCTTATCGGTTGCATGACACAACCGAGCCCACCCGAGGTGGAGCGCATCCCGTGGCCCGCCTTCTCCGTCACCGTCGCCGGCGCCTTCGTGGTGGCCCTCGACCTGTCGATCGTCAACGTGGCGTTCCCGTCGATCGAGTCCTCGTTCCCCGATGCCTCCACCTCGACGCTGTCCTGGGTGCTCTCGGCTTACAGCGTCGTCTTCGGTGCCCTCCTGCTCGGCGCCGGACGCATCGCCGACCGATCGGGCCGCCGGCGCTGGTTCCTCAGGGGTCTCGGGGTCTTCACCCTCGGGTCTCTGCTGGCCGGCGTCGCCACCTCCCCGTGGCTGCTGATCGGCGGGCGCGTCGTGCAAGCGGTGGGCGCGGCCCTGCTCATGCCGGCCTCGCTGGCGCTCCTGCTCGGCGCCACCCCCGCCCGGCTGCGCCCGCAGGCCGTGGCGCTCTGGGGTGGCATCTCCGCCCTCGCTGTGGCCACCGGCCCGTCGCTCGGGTCGCTCCTCATCGACGCCGGCGGCTGGCGCTGGGCGTTCTTGGTCAACCTGCCGGTCCTGGCCGTCACCGCCGTGGCAGCCAGGCGGGTGCTGGCCGAGTCCGTCGTGGGTGGCCCGCCGCCCGATCTGCTGGGCATCGCCGTGCTGTCGCTGGCGGTGGCCGCCCTCGCGCTGGGCATCACGCAGGGCGAGGATTGGGGCTGGTCGAGCGGCGCGGTCCTCGGCGCCCTGGCCGCCGCCGTGGTGCTCGGGGCCAGCGCCGTGCGCCGGGCCCGGAACCACCCCGCTCCGGCCGTCGACCTGAGCCTGTTCGACAACCGGACCGTGGCACTGGCCAACGCCGCCACGGTGGCCTACGCGGTGGGCTTCTTCGCCATGCTCCTGGCCAACGTGCTGTTCCTCACCACCGTCTGGGAGTGGTCGACGCTGAAGGCGGGCCTCGCGATCACCCCTGGCCCGCTGGTGGTGGCGCTGCTCAGCCGCTCCACCGGCGCGTGGGCAGCCAAGGTCGGGTACCGGCGCCCGCTGGTGGTGGGCAGCTTCACCTTCGCCGCCGCCCAGCTCTGGTGCAC
This sequence comes from Acidimicrobiia bacterium, assembly GCA_046565645.1. Taxonomy (GTDB): domain Bacteria; phylum Actinomycetota; class Acidimicrobiia; order Acidimicrobiales; family VFJN01; genus VFJN01. The sequence goes on from JBKHYD010000026.1 coordinate 10,670, forward strand.
GGCCTTCATGCCGCTCCAACCCGACTACCTCGGTCGGTGGCTCCCCGCCACCCTCGTGGGCGGCCTGGGCGTCGCCATGGTCTTCCCGGTGCTGAGCGCCGCTGCGGTGGCCGGCCTACCCATGGAGCGGTTCGGCGTGGGAGGCGCGGTCAACCAGACGGCCCGGCAGATGGGAGCCGTGCTCGGGGTGGCCCTCCTGGTCGCCATCCTCGGCACGCCCACCACCCTCGAGGCGGCCCTCGACGGCTTCCGCGACGTCTGGCTGATGTGCGCCGTGGCCTCGCTGGTGGCGGCGGGCATCTCCAGCCGCCAGGCCGCCGCGGCGCCTGCCGCCTCGGGGCCGGCGGTCCCGCCGATCGAGCTCGAGGCGGTGTCGGCATGAGCACGGTCACCGCCGACGCCGCCCGGCTCAGCACGGCCAAGCCGGCCGGGCTGGTCCTGATGGAGGCCATCGCCGCCGGTGAGATGCCGCCCCCGCCGGCGGCCCTCCTCCTCGGCCTGGAGATCGACGAGGTTGTCGAGGGCCGCATCGCCTTCGGCTTCGTCGCCGACGAGCGGTTCAGCAACTACGCCACCACCCACGGGGGGATCCTCGCCGCCGTGGCCGACTTCGCCATCAGCACGGCGGTCATCACGCAGCAGCCGTCCGGCGCGGACGTCGTCACCACCAACCTTGCCGTCACCTACCTCCGCCCCGTCCCGCTCGGTGCCCGCTACCGCTGCGAGGGCCGGGTCGTGCACCGAGGCCGGACCCTCGTCCACGCCGAGGCCACCCTCACCGACGCCGAGGGCCGCGAGCTCGTGCGGGCCACCGCCAGCTGCCACGTCCGGCTCCCGGAGCGCACCGAGGAGGTCATCGGCTGAGCGGCGGGGACGAGGGTCCGTACGCCGAGCGGGACGCGCCTGGCCGGCCGTCAGTCGACGTGGACCATCGTGGCGTGGAGCGGGTCGCTGTAGTGCTCGCCGAAGAGGCGGGCGACCAGCTCGTTGCGGCTCGACACCCCCACCTTCTCGAACACCGTCTTCACGTAGTCGCGCACGGTGTGGGGGGAGAGGAAGAGCTGGGCGGCGATCTCCGCGGTGGACTCGCCGCGCGCGATGGCGGCGAGCACGTCACGCTCCCGGGGGGTGAGCGAGTACGCCTCGATGACGATCGGTGCCACCTCTGCGCTCTTGGCCGCCTCGATCACGATGGCGACCGTGCCCCCGGTGCGGCGATCGCCCACGGGCGCGGAGAGCGCCGAGGCGTGCAGCACCAGCCAGCGGCCCCGCTGGTCGCGCAGGCGGAGCCGAGCCGGCACCCGCTCGCGTCCGTCGGCCACGGCCCGGGCTCGAGCGGCGAGGGCGTAGAGGGGCGTGGGCACCGCCATGGCGCAGTCGCGCAGCTCGACCAGGTCGAGGGAGGCGGGCTCGGGCCCGCAGTCGGTAGAGGAGCAGGGCCAGAGGTCGCGGAGCCACGCCTGGGCCTCGGCGTTGCTCGAGACCGCCCGCCCCTGATCGTCGATGACGAGGAGCCCGGGTGCGCTCGGCCGACCGAGCCAGGGGGTGACCGTGCGGACGTGGTCGCGCAGGGCGGCGGCCACGATGCCGCTGATCGCCTGGAAGACCTCGACGTCTTCCGCGGTGAAGGGTTGGGAGGCCGACTCTCGGTAGAGGTCGGCCACGCCCCACACGGAGTCGCCGTGGCGGAACGCGGCCCGCAGCTCGTCCTCGAACCCGCTGGGCACCATGAACTCGCGGTACCGCACGCTGCGAGCGGGACGGTCGTCGAGGGAGAGCCGCAGCGCCTTGGCGCCGTCGCTCCGGGCCAGGTCCGTGAAGTTCCCGAAGTCCTGCTCGTGGAACTCGAGGTGCCAGTAGAGCGAGCAGTACTCGGGATCGAGGTTCTCGACCCGGCTCGGGGCGGCGGCCAGCAGCGTGACCGGGTCCACCCCGAACCAGCCGGCGCCATCGTGGGGCACGGTGCGGTGGATCTCCTCCGCCAGGTCCTCGAAGAGCTCGTCGGCGCTGGACGCACCGCGCACGATCTCGGTGACCGTGCCCACCGCCCGCTGCGCCCGTGTCCGCACCATGGAGAGAAACGTAAACCCCCGGCGGGTACCTGCCCACCCCCCAAACGGGGGGATCGGCCCCTTCGAGGTCCCCCCGCCAGTGGGATACCCCGATCGGGCCGCGGTCGTCATCGTGCGGGACGTCAACGACGACCCACAAGAAGGAGACACACCGATGGACCTCTCCACGGTTCCCGCCACCGCCCCGGTGCAGATCGCCCCGGAGACCTTCCTCATCCCCAACCTGGCCCCGGCCGGGCCGGACGGGTTCCTGCCGGTCAACTCGATGGTGATCCGCGGCGCGGAGCCTGTCATCGTCGACACGGGCGCCCCCCTCCACCGGGAGCTGTGGCTCGAGAAGGTCCTCTCGCTGGTCGATCCGCACGACATCCGCTGGGTCTTCCTCTCCCACGACGACCCGGACCACACCGGCGGCCTGCTGGACATCCTCGAGCTGGCACCCCAGGCCACGCTCGTCACGAACTTCTTCAGCGTGGAGCGCCTCGCCCTCGAGAAGCCGGAGCTCCCCCTCGAGCGGATGCGCTGGGTCGAGCCCGGTGGCAGCTTCGACGCCGGCGACCGGACGCTGCACCTGTTCCGCCCGCCGATCTTCGACGGACCGACCACCCGCGGGCTCTTCGACCCGACGACGGCCACCGCCTGGATCGTCGACTCGTTCGCCTGCCTCACACCCGGCTCGCTCGACGTGCACGACCTGCCCGCGGACCACGTGGCCGAGCAGCTCCCGGCCATGAACAGCCTGGTCTCGCCCTGGCACCAGTGGCTCGACCCGGCCGCCTACGGCCGCCACGTCGACGAGATCGAGGCGATGGGCCTGCTCACCGTCGCCTCGGCCCACGGCCCGGTCATGACCGGTGACGCCATCCACCAGGCCTTCGACGTGGTTCGGGGCCTGGCCGGCCAGCCGAACATCCCCTCGCCCGGTCAGGAGCTGCTCGACGAGCTGGTCGCCGGCGCGCTCGCCGCGGCCGGGGCCTAGGGGGCGGCGACGATGCGCAAGCTCACCCTCATCGCGCTCGCGGCAGCGCGTGCGCTGGCGGGTCTCCTCGGTGGGAGCGCCCGCGAGGTGTTCCCGTACTGAGCCGTCGAGTCGGGGGACTCGGCAACCCGAGGGGCCGGTCGTGGCGGGCGCCACCGACCGGCCCCTCGCCGCGCCCGGCCGCCCTGCCTCGAAGGCGGTGACCGATGACACGTAGACGAGGTCCGCCCCGCCGTGGTCAGGTAACAGGGTTACGTTAGCGCCGTTACTGAGGCGCCGGACCGAGGGACATCCATGCTCGCTGCGCTCGCCCGCTTCACCATCGCCCGCCGGCGCCTCGTCCTCGTCCTGGCCACCCTGACCTTCGTGGTGGCCGGCGGCGTCGGGGGCGGGGTGGCCCAGGAGCTCAGCTCCGGCGGCTTCGAGGACCCGTCGTCGGAGTCGGCCCGGGCCGACGACGTGCTGCTCGACACCTTCGGGGCCGGGGTGCCCAACGTCGTGCTGCTCGTGGAGGCCACCGACGGGACGGTGGACGACCTGGCCGCCGCCGGCACCGCCCTCACCGAGGAGCTGGCCGCCGAGGCGGACGTCGCCGAGGCGGTGAGCTACTGGACCCTCGGCGGCGCGCCGCCCCTGCGCTCCGAGGACGGCACCCAGGCCCTGGTGCTGGCCCGCATCGAGGGCGACGAAGACCACATCTCCGAGCGCATCGAGGACATCAGCCCCGCCTTCACCCGAGAGGAGGCCGGCTTCACCGTGGCGGTGGGCGGCTTCGCCGAGGTGTTCCGGCAGGTCGGCCACTCCATCGAGGAGGACCTGCTGCGAGCCGAGATGATCGCCATCCCGATCACGCTGCTGCTCCTGCTGTTCGTGTTCCGGGGGGTGGTGGCCGCCCTCCTGCCGCTCGCCATCGGCGGGCTGTCGGTGGTGTCGACGTTCCTCGTGCTGCGGATCATCAACTCGTTCACCGACGTGTCGGTGTTCGCCCTGAACCTCACCACCGCGATGGGGCTCGGCCTGGCCATCGACTACTCGCTCTTCGTCGTGTCCCGCTACCGGGAGGAGCTGGCCGGGGGCTACGAGCCGGGCGTGGCGCTCGTGCGCACGGTCCGCACCGCCGGCCGCACCGTCGCCTTCAGCGCCGGGACGGTCGCGGTGTCGCTCCTCGCCCTCCTCGTGTTCCCGTTCGCCTTCCTGCGCAGCTTCGCCTACGCCGGGGTGGCCGTGGCCGTGCTGGCCGGTCTGTTCTCCGTGCTGGTGCTGCCCGCGATGCTGGCGGCGCTCGGCCCGCGCATCGACGCGTGGTCGCTGCGGCCGGCCCGGACCAAGGCCGACGAGGACGGCTTCTGGCACCGCATGGCCGTCGTCACGATGCGGCGCCCCATCCCGATCACCACCGCCGTCGTCGCCGTGCTCTTCGTGCTCGGCGCCCCGTTCCTGCGCTTCGCCGCCGGCGTGCCCGACGACCGGGTGCTGCCCGAGTCGTTCAGCTCCCGGCAGGTGTCCGACGCCATCCGCGACGGCTTCAGCTCCCAGGAGGCCGGCGCGGCGTCGGTCGTCGCCACCGGGATCGGCGACGTCGAGGCCCGGCTCCCCGAGATCGCCGACTACGCCACCCGGCTGTCGCTCCTCGACGGCGTGGCCCGCGTCGACAGCGCGGCGGGCATCGCCGTGGACGGCCAGGTCCTGCCAGGCGAGCTCACCCCGCCCGGCTTCGCCGGGCGGTTCTCCGCCGCCGGCGCCACCTACCTCTCCGTCGTGCCCGACGAGACCGTCGAGCCGATCTCCCCTGAGGGCGAGGACCTCGCCCGGGCCATCCGAGGCACCGACGCTCCGTTCGAGGTGGCCGTGACCGGGCAGTCCGCCCAGCTGGTCGACTCCACCGAGTCCCTGATGGACAAGCTGCCGATCGCGCTGGCCATGATCGGCGGCATCACCGTCGTGCTGCTCTTCCTCATGTTCGGGTCGGTGGTGATCCCGATCAAGGCGCTGGTGCTGAACGTCCTCTCGTTGAGCGCCACCTTCGGGGCGATGGTGTGGATCTTCCAGGACGGCAACCTCTCCGAGGTCCTCGGCTTCACCGCCACCGGCACCATCGCCGTGACCACGCCGATCCTCATGTTCTGCATCGCCTTCGGCCTGTCGATGGACTACGAGGTGTTCCTCCTGTCCCGCATCAAGGAGGAGTACGACCGCACCGGTGACAACGAGCGCTCCGTCGCCCTGGGGCTCGAGCGCACGGGCCGGATCGTCACCGCCGCCGCTCTGCTCATCGCCGTGGTGTTCATCGCCATGGCCAGCGCCCGGGTGAGCTTCATCAAGCTCTTCGGCATCGGCCTCGCCCTAGCCGTGCTCATGGACGCCTTCCTCATCCGGGCCACCCTGGTGCCGGCGTTCATGCGACTCGCCGGCGGCGCCAACTGGTGGGCGCCGAGGTGGCTGCGCCGGGTCCACGAACGGGTCGGCATCCGCGAGCACGTGGACCTCACCGACGACGACGAGCCCGGGCGGGCGACGGCTGCGGCGGGTGACGACGAGCTCGTCCCTGCGCTGGCCGGCGTCGGATCCGGGGGCTCGTCGGGCCATGATGGGAGGTCATGAGCGCCGCCTCCCGCACCCGGTCCCCGCGTGGGCACGGCGACGAGCTGCGCGACGAGATCCTCGACGCCGCCGAGGAGCTGCTCGTCGAGACGCAGTCCGAGGAGGCCGTGTCGATCCGGTCGGTGGCCGAGCGGGTGGGGGTGACGCCGCCGTCGATCTACCGCCACTTCGAGGACAAGGCCAACCTCATGTTCTGCGTGTGCGACCGGCAGTTCGACCGGCTCGACGCCGAGCTGCGGGCCCACCGGGAGGCCGAGACCGATCCGGTGGCGGCCGTGATGGCCTGCGGCCGGGCCTACATCCGCTTCGGCGTGGCCCATCCGGAGACGTACCGCATCATGTTCATGGGCCACTCCGACCTCACTCCCGAGCAGTACCGCGACGAGGTCATGGCCGAGCACGGCGCCTTCGCCGGCCTCGTCCAGGCGGTGCAGCGGGTGGCCGATGCCGGGCGCCTCCGCCCGGGCATCGACGTGATGCAGACCACCGGCGTGCTCTGGGCCAACGTGCACGGCCTCGTCTCCCTGCGGATCTCGAAGCCCAACTTCCCCTGGCCGGACCTCGACGAGCAGATCGAGACCCACTGCGGCGTGATCTGCGCCGCCCTCTTCACCTGACCTCCCTGCGCCTGCGGCCGCGATCCTGTCGCCCTGGTCGACGCGATCCGCCGCGCCGCCGCCCGCCGCCTCCTCCGCCTCACCGCGGCCTGACCCGGCCCAAGCTGCGACCTGGGGCCGGGGCCGGACTACCGGCGGCGGAGCTGGACGACCTGGACGGTGACCGTGTCGTTGAGCAGCGAGTCGCTGTCGAGCGAGTCCGGGTCGGACACCGCACGGTCGCCGGTGACGGTGACCGTGTACGGGCCGACGAGGCCGGCCTGGAGCGGCACCATCGCGCTCACGACGCCGATGCCCACCCGCTCCACCGTCGAGACGACGGACCGCCCGGTGGCGTCGGTGACGACGGCCGAGTACTCGGTGAGGCCGAGGTCGGTGCCGAGCACGGCCTCCGACGGGAACACCACGGTCACCTTCAGGTCGGTGGCGTCGGCAGCGCGGGTCACGTCGAAGCTGCGCACGTCGGTGCCGAGCGTGGCCCGGGGGGCGTCCCACACGGCGACGTCGCCCTGCAGCACCTCGTAGCCGGTGGCGACGAGGACCTCGCGGTCGCGGGCTGCCTGCGCCTTGTCCAGCTTGCGGAGCTGCCTGGGGGTGCGGGCCAGTGCCACCGCGTCGGCGAGGTCCACCCGGCCGTAGCCGACCTGCCAGAACGGGGCCGCCCCCTCCACGGGCTCACCGGCGTCGTCGACGGCGGCGGCCGGGCGCGCCGTCACCTGCAGGATCGAGCGCACCTGGTCGGGGGTGAGGTGGGGGTTGGCCTCGAGGAGCACGGCGACGGCGCCGGCCACGTGGGGAGAGGCCATCGAGGTACCCGACGCGGTGGTGTTCTCGCCGGGCGGGCACGGCCCGACGGCCACACCGGCGGTGTCGCACGACGAGGAGATGTCGACCCCGGGGGCGGCCACGTCGGGGTGGACGAGCCCGACGCGCTCGCCGAGGAAGGTGACCCGCCCGCCGGCGGCGGCCACCGGCTCGCTGTTGTCGAAGCGCAGGCCGTTGGAGGAGAAGCTGCCCCGCACGTGGTCGACCGTCTCGGCTGCCACGGAGATCACCCACGGCGACTGGCTGAACGGGTTGAGGGTGCCCTCGCCGTTGCCGTCGCCGGAGTTGCCGGCCGCGAACACGATCGTGACGCCCTGGTCGGCGACGGCCTTGGTGGCCACGGCCACCGGGTTGCGGGGGTCGAACTGGGCGTAGGCGTTGCCCCACGAGTTGTTGACGACGTCGACGCCCCACAGGTCGGGCTGGTCCATCAGGAAGTCGTAGGCGGTGACGACGGCGGTCGTGAACAGGACCTCGCCGATGGCCAGGCAGACGAGCTCCGCGTCAGGAGCCACGCCGAGGTGGTCGGGCGACGTGGTGCCGTCGGCGGCGATGATGCCGGCCACGTGGGTGCCGTGGCCCGAGCCGAGGTCGGTGTTCTGGTACGGGCCCTCCTCGATCGGCACCACCACGGTGTTCGAGGAGTCGGGGTTGATGTTGGCGTACTCGGCCGACACCAGCTTCACGTTGTGGGTGACGTGGTCGGCGAGGTCGGGATGGCTGGCATCGCAGCCGGAGTCGACCACGGCCACGGTCACGCCCTCGCCGGTCAGGCCGGCGGCCCGGGTGGCGGCCGCGCCCATCGCGTCGGCCGAGGCGGTGTCGAACAGCTCGATGGGCTCCTCGGGGTAAACGTCGTCGACCAGCCCCGTGGCGACGGCCGTGCGCATGAGCGTGACCGGGCCCCGCACGATGGCGAGCGGCAGGTGCTCCATCGGCTGCACGGTGAGGCCGAGCCGCTCCAGGGCGCCGGTCAGCGCCGCAGTGGGGACGGTGCCGGTGGTGGCGATGCCCGTGGTGTCCCCGGTGACGCCGGCGAGCTGGTCGAGGCCGGGGGTGGATGCGTCCGCCAGCGGGGCGGTGAGGTCACCGGCCTCGGGGAGGCTGGTGGGCGAGGCGACGGCCGACGCGCTGCCGAGCGCCAGCAGGCCGGCGACGGCGGCGCCGAGGAGGCGGAGACGTGACATGGGGGGTCCTTCGGTGGTTGCGGCGCCCGCCGTCCACCGGGACTGTTCGGCATGGCTGCCCCCGGCCCCTCCCCGGCGCCGCGCCTTCAGGCCACCGCCGCCTCGGCGGTGAGGGCCGACTGGATGGCCTCGAGGGTGGTCTGGTCCGGCTCCTCGTCGAAGGCGGCGGTGGGCGACTGGCGGGTGGCGGCGATCGCCTGGGCCACCTTCGCGGCACCGATGACCGGCGTGTGGCAGCCCACGATCGTGGTCGGCCGCAGCGCCTCGACGCGGCTGACGGTCGCTTGGAAGCGGGCGTCGTCGACGAGCGGGAGCCAGCGGCTGATGTAGTTGTCGAAGGTGTGGATGCCCTCGACCCAGAAGTCGCGGTCGAGCTCGGTGACCGACTGCACCGGGCGGTCCATCGGGGTGGCGAAGGCGTCGGAGGCCCAGTACACGCCGGTGGTGGGGTCGAAGAGCCCCCGGGTGGTGGGGGAGTCGAAGATCGGCGGGCGGACGGCCTGCAGCACGCGGTCACCCACGTCGAGGGACTCGCCGTCACCGACCCAGCGCTGCCGGGTGGGCGGCACCTCGAGCGAGGCGCCCATGCGGGTGACGACGAACCAGTTGACGACCAGGGTGGCGTTGGGCGCCGCCTCCATGAGGGCGTTGACGTTGCCGGTGTGATCGACGTCGTCGTGGCTGATGAACACCCAGCGGATGTCCTCGGGCTCGACGAGGCTGAAGACGTCGGCCAGGTACTGGTGGCGGTTCTCGGCCATCCCGGTGTCCACGACCACCGGCTCGGCCCCCCGGATCACCATGGAGTTGAGCGGAACCTGGACGGGGGCGGTGCCCTCGCCCTCGTGGTCGTGGAGGAGGAACGTCTCCGGCGCGATGCGCTGCGGCTCGAACCGGGTCTTGGTCGGGGTCTGGCTGTGGTCGGACATGGCGGTGCCCTCCTGTGGGCGGTTGGTGGATGGGTTGGGTGGATCCCGGGCGCGGCCGGCCAGGCCCGCCGCCGCGAGGCGGAGGAGCAGGGGTGATGCCGGGGAGGGGAGGGAGCGGGCTAGGTCAGCTGCTCCCCGAGGGCGGCGAGGTCGCACCACACCCGCTCGGTGCGGATCCGCTCGCCGTCGAGCTCGAAGACGTGGAGGAGGCGGAAGGTGGCGTGCCCCGACCGGCCCGGCAGGCCGAGGAGGCGCCCGTCGTGGACCTCGCCGGTCCAGAGCGACTCGTCGACGAGGAAGCCGTCGCCGTACCAGCGGGCCACCGGCTCGACGGCCTCGCCCCGCAGCGCCGCGAACAGCTCCTCGTAGAAGGCGCGGATGGCGGCGTGCCCCGATACGGGCCCGAGCGGTGAGCCGACGAGGTGGTGCGTCGCGCCGGGGACGAGCGTGGCGAGCACGCCCTCGACGTCGTCAGTGGCCTCGTAGCCGAAGTGCTCGTCGATGATGCGGTCCATCGCGCCTTGGTTCATGGCGTCGCCCTCCTGTTGCACCCTTTATGGGATAGCAGTACCATGACGGGATGCCAGTGCAACGTCAAGGGGAAATCGCGGAGACCGGTCGGGTCAACCAGAAGAAGCGGACCCGGGCGGCGGTGGTGCAGGCGGCGCGGGACCTCGTGCAGCAGGGCATCACCCCCACGGTGGCCCAGGCCGCCGAGGTGGCGCTGGTCTCGCGCACCACGGCCTACCGGTACTTCCCGACCCAGGAGTCGCTGCTGCTCGAGCTCGCCGTGAACGCCGACGTCGACGACATCGAGGATCTCGTGGCCGAGCCCGTGACCGCCGCCGAGGCGCCCGAGCGGGCCGTGGAGGTGCTGCAGCGGTTCAACCGGCGGGTGCTCGACGACGAGGTGCAGTACCGCACCACGCTGCGGCTCTACCTCGACCAGTGGCTGGCGGCGGCTGCCGACGGCGAGTCGAGCCCGGTCGTGCGCGAGGGCCGACGGACCCGCTGGTTGGCCACGTCGCTCGCCCCCCTGCGCGGCACGGTCCCCGACGCCGACCTCGACCGGCTCGTCGCCGCCCTGTCGATCCTCACGGGCGTGGAGGCGATGTCGGTCCTGCGCGAGGTGTGCCAGCTCTCCGAGGACGACGCCCTCGCCGTCACCGACTGGGCCGCCCGGGTCCTCATCGCCGCCACTCGGGCCTGACTCGGCAGGCCGCGGCGGTCGCGCTGGCGGCCCCAACCCTCGCGCCGGTCGGTCAGCCCAGGCGGTCGAGCGAGTCGAGGAAGGCGTCGAGAGCGGCGTTGACCTCGGCGGGGGCCTCCTGGTGCACCCAGTGGCCCGCCCCCTCGATGATCGTCGAGCCCCGGAAGGCGGTGCAGGCCGCCCCGGGGTCGGCGTAGCCGTCGACGCCGGGGAGCATCGACCGTACCGGGTCGAGGGAGCCGGCGATGAAGCAGGACGGCTGGTCCACCGTCGCCCCGGCCAGGTCGCCGACGGTCGCCGGGTCGACGGCGAGCGCCCGGTAGCGGTTGAAGGCGCCGGTCATCCCGGTGCGCTCGAAGGTCGCGGCGTACCGGTCGAGGGCCTCGTCGGAGAGGAAGCTGAGCGGCCCCTCCGGCGGGTCGGGCAGCAGCGGGAGGAAGTCCGCGTCGCGAGGCGCGTCCGGCAGCCAGCTGCCGGGCGGCGCGTCACCGGACAGCGCGAAGAAGCACCGCTTCAGGGCGGCCCGCAGATCGGCGCCGAAGGCGGCCTCGGCCCGGCCGGGCTGGCGGAAGTAGAGCATGTAGAAGAACCGGTCGGCGTAGAGCTGGTCGAACAGGTCGAGGATCGACAGCGCCATCGGCGGGGTGTGGGGCACGCTGAGGCCGGCCACGGCGCGAACGCGCTCCGGGTGCCGGAGGGCCGCGTTCCACACGATCGGTGCCCCCCAGTCGTGGCCGACCAGCACGACCGGCTCGTCGTCGAGCGCGCCGGCCACGGCGGCGACGTCGCTCGCCAGCGCGGCCAGCGTGTAGCGCTCGACCTCCGGCGGGGCCGAGCTCCCGCCGTAGCCGCGCACGTCCATAGCCGCCGCCCGGTACCCGCGCTCGGCGAGGTGGCGCACCTGGTGGTGCCACGACGACGCCAGCTCCGGCCAGCCGTGCACGCACAGCACCACCGGCCCGTCGCCGGTCACCTCGACGCGGAGCCTGACCTCCCGGTTGTCGACGTGGATCTCCTCCATCCCCATCGAGGCTCAGGCCGCCAGCAGCTCGTCGAGCTTGGCCATCGCGGGCTCCATGTGGGTGAGGTACCGCACGACGTGCTCGGTGGCCTCGGCGTCCACGCCCACGCGGGCCCGGATGTTCGCCGCCACCGGGTCGAGCCGGGAGGCGGCCATCCAGTCGCCGAGGCCTGGCTCGGCGGCCCAGCAGGCCCGGTTGGCCAGCTCCACCTGGAGCGTCCGCAGCCAGTCGAGCGGCACCGTGGGCGGCACGATCGGCTGGCACAGCCGGTTCTTCTCCGCCTCGTCCTCGTAGGTCGCCTCCACGTGCCCGATGAAGGCGGCGCTGAAGGCCGGTTGGCAGGTGCGCACCCACTGCAGGGTGATCCGGCCACCGTCGAACACCGGGACCGACGGGTGGGTGGGGATGCCGGCCGCCGAGCAGTCGACGTGCAGCGTCGTGGGGCTGGTGGGCACCGTGCCTTCGTCGAGCCGGATCTCGGTGGCGTCGATCGAGGTGACGTGGCCGAGGCGCACGACATCGCGGATGCGGCGCAGCTGGGCCAGCTCGCCGTCGCTGAGGATGGCGCAGTGGTAGGCGGTCGGGGTGACGGTGGGGTCGATCCGGCGCAGCTCGTCGCAGGCCTCGAGGCGGCGGAAGACGTCGTCGACGGAGTCGGCCAGCGCCACGGCCTCGACCTGGTCGGCCAGGCTCTTGGCGAACCGGGCGAAGAACTCCTCGCCCGGCTGGAAGTTGGCCCGGTTCAGCACCCACGAGTCCCGGGGCACGATCCACGTGATCCGGTCGGGATCGGCACCGTGCTCGAGCAGCCACACGCAGGCGTCCATCCCGGTCTTGCCGGCGCCGACCACCACGAACCGGTCGTGGCGGGGCGCGGCGCGAGGCAGGTCGTTGGGCGGCACGAGAGCCACGTCGGGTGCGACCGAGTAGGCCGGCGGCGACGTGGACGGCACCCGCATCTTGGAGTGGGTCGCGTCCACGAACCGGCCCGCCTCGACCCGGCACCGCGCTCCGGAGAGGAGGGAGGCGACGGTCCCGTCCTCGTCGAGCTCGCTCACGGGGAGGAAGGTGACCCGGCCCGACGGAAGGAACCGGTGCCGCATCACACCGTCGTAGTGGCCGAGGACCTCGTGGCCGGCGGCCAGCTCGTGGAACCCGGCGTTGAGCCCCACCTCGTCGATGCGGCCCGAGCCGAGCGGCGCCGAGGGCACGCCGTAGTAGCTGGAGGGTTGGTGCAGCCGGACGAAGGGGTAGGCGTCGTTCCAGTGGCCGCCCGGCCGGTCGTGGCGGTCGACGAGGACCATGGTGGCGTCGGTCTCGGTGAGGAGGGTGTCGGCAAACGCCATCGCCGCCGCCCCGGCCCCCTTGATCAGGTAGTCCGTCGTGATCGCCGCGCCAGCCATGATCGCCCCCTCCACCCCTGGAGGGCCCCAGCCTAGTGGCGTCGCCTGAGAGATGCGGAGGGCCGGGCTTGGGTGGCGGGCCCCGCCGGATGGGACCATGGGGGCATGGCTTCTGCGGCGCTGCACCAGGTGACCATCCACGGCCACGACGTCACCTACCGGATGGGGGGCGACGGCGACGTCGTGCTCCTCATCCACGGGATGGCGGGCTCCTCCCGCACGTGGAAGGACGTGACCGAGCGCCTCGTGGCCGGCCACACCGTGATCGCCCCGGACCTGCTGGGCCACGGCGAGTCGGCCAAGCCGATGGGCGACTACTCCCTCGGTGCCTTCGCGTCCGCGCTCCGCGACCTGCTCGGCGTCATCGGCGTGGAGCGGTGCACGGTGGTGGGCCAGTCGCTGGGCGGCGGGGTGGCCATGCAGCTCGCCTACCAGCACCCCGAGGTGGTCGATCGCCTCGTCCTCGTCTGCAGCGGCGGGCTCGGGCGCGAGGTCAGCTGGATGCTGCGGGCCCTCACCCTGCCCGGGGCCGAGATCGTCATGCCGGTGCTGTTCCCCCGGTTCGTGGCCGACCGCGGCAACGACGTGAACCGCTTCCTCCACGACCGGGGCATCCGGGCCCCCAAGATCGGTGAGATGTGGCGGGCCTACTCGTCGCTGTCGGGCGCCCAGAACCGGGGGGCGTTCCTCCGCACGCTGCGATCGGTCGTCGACCCCGGTGGCCAGACCGTCTCCGCGCTCGATCGCATCTACCTGGCCGGCGGCCTCCCCACGATGATCGTGTGGGGCGACGAGGACCCGATCATCCCGATCGAGCACGGCCGCAACGCCCACGCCATCATCGAGGGCAGCCGCTTCGAGGTCATGGAGGGCTGCGGGCACTTCCCCCACGTGGAGGACCCGGCCCGCTTCACGGAGCTGCTCGAGGACTTCATCGCCACCACCGAGCCCGCCACGGTCGGCATGCAGGACTACCGCCAGCTCCTGGTGGAGCACGCAGTGGGCCCCCAGCGCGTGGCCTGACCCCACCGGCCCCCAACCCCCGACTTCTTGCGTCAAGTCGTCGCGGTCTTCGCGACGGGATCCCGCAAGAACCGGGTTGGCCGACGCACGATCGGGCGCAGCACTAGGGCAGGTCGAGCTCGCCCTCGCCGACGACGACGGCGTCGCCACCCACGAGCACGCCGGAGGCCTCGGCACCGTCGTGGTCGAGGGCGACCCGCAGCTCGCTCGGGCGTCCCATCTCGACGCCCTGCTCGATCACCCAGCGCATCGGCCCCGCGCGGAGCTGGCGGCTGGCGGCCAGCAGGCCGGCCGACGCCGCGGCGGCGGCTCCGGTGGCCGGATCCTCGGCGATGCCCAGGCCGGGTGCGTACATGCGGGCCCGCCAGCGGTCGAGCCGGTCGTCGAGCGGGGCCACCGGGAACAAGCAGTCGGCATCGGTGTGCGCGAGCGCGCTGGCCCACACCGCAGGGTCGAGGTGGGTGCGGGCGAGCGCCTCTGCGTCGCGCAGCGGGACCACGCAGAACGGCACGCCGCACGACCAGGTGCCGGCGGCCAGGTGCGAGTGGAGGTCGGTCGGCTCGATCGACAGCGCTCGCGCCAGCAGGTCGCGGTCCGGGGGCTCGGCGTAGGCGGGCGGGACCGCGGTGCGCAGCGTGGCGGCGTGCCGGCCGGGCCGGGTGTCGATGGCGACGGCGACCTCGCCCACCGGTTCGGCCAAGATCACCCGGTCGGCGACCATGCCGAGGGAGGCGAGGAGCACGGCCGTGCCGATGGTGGGGTGCCCGGCGAAGGGCAGCTCCGTGGTCGGCGTGAAGATGCGGGTCGGCCACGGCGCCCCCACCTCGGCGGAGCGCACGAAGACGGTCTCGGAGAGGTTCAGCTCTCCCGCGATCGCCTGCATCTGGGCGGCGCTGAGCTCGGGCGGATCGACGAACACGGCCAGCGGGTTCCCGGCGAAGGGCCGGTCGGTGAACACGTCGAGCAGGTGGTAGCGGGCTCGGGGCACCTCGCCGTTGCTACCCGGTGCCCCGACGCCCGTGCGAGCCGATTGGCTACCCGGCCGCGGTGGCCATCGCCTTGGCGGTGAGCTCGTCGTACGCGTCGGCCATCTCGTGGAGGACGCGGCCGCCGTCGCCCTGGAACGACGAGCCGTGCATGATGGCGAGCGTCGTGGGCCGCAGGTCGCCGAGGCCGCGCAGGACCTGGCCGGTGTGGGGGGCCAGGCAGGTGGCACCGAAGAGGCCCTCGGCGGCCAGCGCCGGCTCGAGGACGTCGTCGGTCACCAGCGCCGGGGGCGCCCCGAGCTGGGTGAGCAGGTCACCGCACAGCAGCGTGCCGGTCGTCTCCTCGTAGAGGACCTGGGCCTCCCACCCATGGGGGACGTGGGGCGTGGAGATCTGCCGGATGCGCTTGCCGCCGAGGTCGAGCACCTCGCCCTCCTGGAGGGCCCGCGGGGGCCGGTCGCACAGGTCGTTGAGCGACAGGTCGCACCCGAGGGCCCCGAACGTGACCTGGCTGTCGGGGGCGGCGGCCAGCCACATGTTCATGGCGCCGCTCTCGTCCGACTCGAGGTGGCCGAAGCTGATCCAGCGCACCGACTCGACCGGCAGTACGGTGGCCACCGCCTCGCTGACGAGCGGGAACAGGCCTCGCATGCCGGTGTGGAACAGGAGCGGCTCGTCGGCCGCCACCAGGAACTGGTTGAAGGTGAACCCCTCGGGGCTCACCTCGGGGATGAAGGTGGAGATGCGGTAGATGTCGTCGGCGATCTCGTCGACGATCGGCTGGAAGGGCTCTTGGTGTGTGGTCATGCCCGGAGGGCGTTCACTCCGGGCCGATCTCGTTCAGTCAGGACTGAACGATCCAGCGCACCTCGTCGGGCTGGGGCTCGTAGGCGCAGTACAGGCCGGTGCGGACCCGCCGGTCGAGCGCCGCGCCGGCCTCGGGCAGCGCCTCGCTCACCTTGACGATGGCGGCCCGCAGCGCCCGGGTCACGTTCAGCCGGGCCCGTTCGGCCGCCGACGCCGCCGGTCGCGCCCGCCCGCCGAGGCCGAACGCCTGGGCGAGCTGAGCGACGAGCTGGTCGAGCTCGGTCTGCAGCGCCTCGGCCGTCTCGATGCGGTCCGCCGCGAAGGCGTCGTCGATCTCGGACCGGAGCGCCTCGATGCGACGGCGGTAGGCGGCGCGCGCCTGGGCGTCGACGAGCGGCCCGGCGTCGCCGAGGGCGCGACGGGCCAGCCCCTCCGGATCGACCCCCTCGACCCGGTCGACGAGGTCCAGCGCGTGGCGCTCGACCCCCGGGTTGGCCACCAGCTCGGCGAGGTAGCGCAGGCCCTTCGTGTCGCGCAGGCGGACGCTGACCCCCTCCCAGGACGCCGTCCACCACGAGCCGTCGAGGACGAGCGCGGCCGTGGACGGCACGGCGGTCGTCCTCGCGCCGGCCGCGCCGCCGACCACCAGGCCCAGGCGTCCCAGCACCGCGTGGTCGGCTGGGGCGAGCACCACGTCGAGATCCTCGAGGAGGGCGACGGCCGCCTTGGCGTCCAGCGTGGCGGTGGCGGTGTCCCCGGTCGCTTCCCGCAGCCGGGCCAGGTGCAGGAGGATCGTGGCCCGCTGCCACGGCAGGCGCCGGGGGTCGAGGTCGTCGAGGGCGGGCTCGAGCTCGGCGACGGCACCGTCGAGGTCGCCGGACGCAGCCCGGACCCGGGCACGGGCGTCGGCGCCCCGCGCCCGCAGCGACGGGACATCGAGCGCCCCGACGCGCTCGGCCATCCGCTGGCTGGCGGAGCGGGCCGCGTCGAGGTCACCGGTCGCCAGCGCCACGTCCACCAGGACCGACAGGAGCTCGACCGCCCGCAGCCGGTCCGCTCCGGCGCTGCGCAGCCCGCGCTCGGCCGCCGCCCGGGCCAGGGCGTGGTCGCCGCGCGCCAGGTGCAGCCGGGCCATGGGGAGCAGGGCCTCGAGCAGCTGGTCGCGGCCGAGTAGGAGCACCTCTGCTTCGGCCAGCCGGCCCTGGCCCACCCGCAGCTCGGCGAGGCCCAGATCGGGGTGCCACGCGGGGACGTGCATCGCGGCCGTGAACTCCTCCCGCGCCTTCTCGAGCAGCGCCTCCGCCTCGCCCCACCGGCCGAGCTCGACGAGCAGCTTGGCCTGCAGTCGGTCGCAGTGGCTGGACAGGAAGACCGGCCCACCGGGCTCCAGGCCGATGAGGCCCCGGCCCCGCAGCAGCCCGGTCCAGCTGTCGGCCCGCTCGAGGTCGGTCGAGAAGTAGCAGGCGGTGAAGAACGAGCACACCGACTTGGCGGCCGTGTCGGCGTCGTCGGCCGGCCCGCAGGCGAGAGCCATCGCCTCGTCGAGGAGCGCCATGCCCTCCGCGATCCGTCCCGCCTGCACGTGCGCGAGCCCGCCGTCGGCGAGCGCCTTCGTCTCGAGGTTCACATCGCCGAAGCGCCGGGCCCGGTCGAGGGCCAGCTCGGCGGCGGCCAGCAGCTCGTCGGGGTCGTTGACGTCGCAGCCCATGGCCGCCACCGCCACCCAGCCCTGCTCGAGGCAGGGCGGCTGGTCGGAGACGAGGCGCCGGGCCCGGGTGAACCAGGCGCGGGCGGCGGTCAGGTTGCCCATGAGGTTGGCGAACGTGTCGCCGAGCCGCACGCAGGCCATGGCCGCTCGGCCCGGCTGCCCGTCGGCGGTGAAGCCCTGGATGGCCGTCGAGAGGTGGGCGACCACACCGTCGACGTCCATCCGGGCGAGGGCCTCGTCGGCGGCCTCCAGCGCGCGTTCGGCGGCGCTGATCGACAACATGGGCACAGGATCGCACGCCGGCCGTGACCGCCGCGGACGATCGATCAGCGGCGCTGGGTCAGCTCGTGGGGGTTCCCGTCCGGGGCTCGGCCCGCACGCCGAGGCAGCCGAGGGCGCGGATCAGGTCAGCTGGTCCCGCACGTGCTGGCTGTCCCAGTACAGCCGCTCCTCGTGGAGCAGCCCGTCGCGGAGGACGGCCACGATGACCACCGGGACGGACACCTCGCGCTGGGTCGGGGTCGATGCCGAGGAACGGGCCGACGTGACGGCCCCGCCAGCGGGTCTCGGCGACCACCATTCCGCTGGTCGACGACGGGGTAGACGTGCTCGACCTCGACGAAGGCGTCGAGCGCCGCGAGTAGAGCGCGACCCGAGCGGGCACATCTGCGTGGCGGGCCGTCGAACCTGGAGGACCCATGGCCAACGAACCCGGCACCATCCTTACCTGCACCGACGCCAGCTGCGGGTGCCGCCTGCGGATCGAGCAGCCCTGCCCCCACGGCGACACCTACACCTGCGCCTGCGGCCACCCCTTCGAGGCCGCCGACGACACCAGCGCCTCCGCCTGAGCGGCTGCGGATGTCCGTCAGGTGGTGAGGAGCGTCACGAGCCGCTCGTAGCGAGGGTCCTCGTCGCCGACGATGCGGCCGACCCAGCGCAGCACCTCGACCCCGTCGATCGGCTGGTGGAGCGCGCGCATGGCGTCGATGTCGATCCAGTCCTTGCCCCGGTTGAACACCGCCTTGCACACCATGAGGTGCTCTGGGGCGAGGACCGGGATCTCCTGGTCGGCGAAGGGGACCACGCGGCGGGCCCGGGCCGCGGCGTCGTGGAACGGGTCGTACGCGAAGAAGAGGTCGACCGGCGTGGCGTCCCACCACACCCGAGCCTGGCCGTCCCGGGCGACGAGCTCGGCCGCCTGGTCGTCGACGGTGACGCCGAGCTCGCGCAGCGGACCGGCGACGTCGTCGAAGCGCTCGGCCGGGACGAACACGTTCACATCGATGTCCACCGTCGCTCGGGGCTCGGCGTAGTAGGCGAGCGCCAGCGCCCCGCCGAAGGCGTGCGGGATGTCCGCCAGCGCCTGGTGCAGCGCCACGACACGCTCCGCCAGGGTCAGGCCGCTCACCGCGACACCAGCCGCGGGGCCTCCAGCGAGCGCGGGCGGCGCCGCTGGGGGAGGGCATCGGCGAGGGACAGCACATCCAGGAGCCGCCGCCCGTGCTCGGCGAGGTCGACCGGCGGCGGGAGGTCCGAGGTGGCGGGCCGTGCCGAGAGCTCGAGGTCCTCACCCGCCGCGGCGATCAGCCGTCGCAGCGTGCGGACCGTGGGGTCCCGGCGACCAGCCTCGTAGGCCGAGATCACCGGTTGCGACGTGCCGGCCGAGCGGGCGAGGGCCGCCTGGGTGAGACCGCGGCGGCGCCGCACGCTGCGGAGGAGGTCGGCGGCCTGCATGTCGGCCAGTATATCGCTTTGTCTATTCCCTCCGGGACCTCGCCTACTCCGGGTCGAGGAGGGCCATGGCCCGCATGCGCAGGGCGGCCGCGTGGTGGCGGAACCGGTGGGCGCCGGCGTCGTCGCCCATGGCGTCCCACGGCTGTGGGTAGCGTCGGCCCGTCACCCGCCCGCCCAGAGGAGCACCCATGGAACGACGCACGCTCGGGACCGACGGTTTGGAGGTGTCCGCCCTCGGGCTCGGCTGCATGGGGATGTCGCAGAGCTACGGGCCGGCCGACGAGGGCGAGTCGATCGCCACCATTCACCGGGCGCTCGAGCTCGGCGTCACGTTCTTCGACACCGCCAACGTCTACGGCGCCGGCCACAATGAGCAGCTGGTCGGCCGGGCCCTCGGGCACCGACGCGACGAGGTGGTGCTGGCCACCAAGCTCGGCATCGCCGGCCAGCGCGACGGCCGCCTGCTGGTCGACGGCCGTCCGGAGACCGTCCGCCGCTGCTGCGACGAGTCACTGGCTCGCCTCGGCATGGACCACATCGACCTCTACTACCTGCACCGGGTCGACCCGGCCGTGCCGATCGAGGACACCGTCGGCGCCATGTCCGAGCTGGTGACGGCCGGCAAGGTGCGCCACCTCGGGCTGTCCGAGGCGTCGGCGGCCACGATCCGCCGCGCCCAGGCCGTGCACCCGATCGCCGCCCTGCAGAGCGAGTGGTCGCTGTTCAACCGGGAGCCCGAGGTGACCGTGCTGCCCACCCTGCGCGAGCTCGGCATCGGCTTCGTGCCCTTCAGCCCGCTGGGCCGCGGCTTCCTCACCGGATCGGTGTCGTCGCCGGAGGACTTCGGCCAGGGCGACCTGCGCCGGGCCCAGCCCCGCCTCCAGGGCGAGCACTTCGAGGCCAACCGGCGCCTCGTCGACCACGTCGAGGCGGTGGCGGCCGACAAGGGGTGCACCCCCGGCCAGCTGGCCCTCGCCTGGTTGGCCGCCCAGGGCGACGACGTGGTGTCGATCCCCGGGACCAAGCGGCGGACGTACCTGGAGGAGAACGTGGCCGCCCTCGAGGTGGAGCTCACCGCCGAGGACCTGGCCCGCCTCGACGAGCTGCTGCCCGTCGGCGCCGCCGCGGGTGACCGCTACCAGGACATGAGCCACATCGACACCTCGACCTGACGGCGGCCGGTCGGGCCACGGTGCCGGCGACGGGTGCGGCCCTCAGCTGGCTCCGAAGGCCGCTGCCTGGTCGGCGTCGAGCACCACCCAGGTGGCCTTCGACACCGCCAGCACCTCCCCGTCCCGGCTGCGCACGGCGCCGCCGGCGTGGCGCCGACGGCCGTCGGCCTCCCGCTGCCAGCCCTCCACCACCAGGCGCTCGCCGGCCGCCGGCCGACGGTCGATGCGCACGGCCAGCCGACCGAGCACGGCCGGGCCCGTGGTGGTGCCGTCGGGGGCGTTGATCCAGGCCAGGCCGGTGGGGCAGTCGAGGGCCGCCCAGAGGAGCGGGGCCGCCACGAGCCCGTCGTCGTCGACGGTGTCGGCGGCCGGCGTCCACGGCCACACCACCGTGCCCGTGCCAGGCACGGGAGCCGGGTAGAGGCCGAGCCCGTCGCGCCCCGGACGGGCCGGACCGCAGGTGAAGCACCGGTCGAACGAGTGGGCGGCGGCGTAGGCGTCCACGTCGAAGGCGGCCGCCACCTCGTCCACCGTGGTTGCGGGCACCGCGGGCGGGAGGTCGAGCTGACCGTCCCAGGCGGTCACCACGGCGACGGTCTGGCCGTCGTGGCGAACCTCCCCGCCGTCGTCGGAGAGCACGACCTCGAGGGGCACCTCGAGCGGCGGCGGGCGCCGCAGCGCCACCTCGGCCGGACCGTCGGTGACGGCACAGGCCGACATCCCGCAGGCGTAGCCGCCGTTGGCCGACCCCGGCGGCCCGTTGAAGCGAGCGCCGAGGGTGATGGTGCGGGTGGGGGCCATGACCACCCAGGATGCCCCACCAGCGGACGTCGCGGCCGTGAGCTCGCGTGGTGCCCGTGAGCCCGCGCCGACGGCCGGGCTGACGCCCGGTCGCGGCTGAGGCGCGGGTCAGGCCGCCATCGGGCCGGCCCGGCTGTGCAGCCGGCGACCGTGGGGGCTGGTGAGGGTGATCTCGGCGTCGGCGTCGCCCGAGGCGCTCCAGCCGCCTTCGTGCAGCAGGTGGTGGTGGTGCCAACAGACGCCCAAGAGGTTGCAGGCGTCGGTGGGACCGCCGTTGGTCCAGTGCTGCATGTGGTGGAGGTGGCGGATCGCCCGGCCGCAGCCGGGCCATCGACATCGGCCGTGGTCTCGCCCGATGACCCGGCGGCGGAGCCACGCCGGTGGGTTGCGGGTGGCCCGACCCACCCCGACGGTGCGCCCCTCGGGGGTGTCGAAGCTGACCTCGAGCCGGGCGTCGCAGAGGATGCGGCGCAGCGCGTGGTTGGTGATGGCGGCGCCGTTGACCGTGGCGCTGCGGGCCACGTCGTCGCGCTCGAGCAGCTCGGCCGGCGCGTGGACGACGACCATGGCGGCGTCGGGCTCGGAGCCGGATCGGGAGGCGCGAGCCAGGTCCTCGGCGCACAGGTCTCGCAGGGCCCCGGCGGTCCGCTCCTCGTGCGGGGCCCACAGGGCCGTCTCGGCATCGGGGCCGGCGGCCTCGGCTCGACGGTCGAGCGCGGCCTGCACGGTGGCGGCGTCTTCGTTCGGCAGGAAGCCGGTCACCCGCATCCCGAGCCCCGAGCGGTCGGGCCGCAGCCGGAGGTGGGTGCGGCGCCGAGCGCTGTCGTGCTCGGACTGGTCGGCCCGGCGGCGCTGCTTGGCCATGAGCTCGATCTCGGCGCAGGAGAGGGCGGGGAGCAGCTCGGCCAGGGCGGCGTCGTCCTCCGGGGTGGCGAAGGCGAGCGCGTGGCGGAGCTGCTCGAAGCTGAGGGCGCCTTCGACGAACCGGGCCCGGATCTGCGGCAGGTCCTCGAGGGCGGCGGCAGCCCGGACCCAGTGGCCGGCCGTGGTGCGGGAGATGTTGCAGCGCTGGACGAGCCAGTCGACCATCGAGTGCGCCCCGTCGGCCTTGTGGTCCTCCAGCTCGCCGGCGACGAGGATCAGCCGCAGGGCCTCGTCGAGGAGGGCGTTGCGGTGGGCGAGGAGCCGGTTGAGCAGGACCTCGCGCTCATCGGGCGTGCACCGCTCGTAGTCCAACGGCTCCTCAGCCATGCCTTCACCTCCTCGGGACGCGCCACGACGGACAGCTGGGGACCCTCAGATCGACCCGGGTCCCGAAGGGGAAGCAGCCCCAGATTACACCGGTGTGATTTCGGCTGCAACCGGCCATTTCGCTCGTCGAGCGCGGGAATAAACCTGAGTCTGATGTTGTCAACTTTTGTGGAAGCAGCCCCCCTGAGCCGGGCTGAGACGACGTCAGAGGAGGTGACGCGAACGTGCTGATGCGAACCGATCCGTTCCGTGAGCTGGACCGCCTCACCGATCAGGTCTTCGGCGATCGCGATCGCCCGACGGCCATGCCCATGGACGCCTATCGCGACGGCGACCGAGTCGTGGTGGATGTGGACCTGCCAGGCGTCGAGGCGACGTCCATCGACCTGACCGTGGAGAAGGACGTGCTGACTGTCTCCGCCGAGCGCACCTGGGAGCCTCATGAACAGGTGCAGGTGCTGGCCTCGGAGCGGCCGCACGGGAGCTTCCGCCGCCAGCTCTTCCTCGGTGAGGGGCTGGACACGGATCACATCGAGGCGAGCTACGACCAGGGTGTGCTCACGGTCACGATCCCGGTGGCGGCGCAGGCCAAGCCGCGCAAGGTCGAGATCTCGTCCGGCAACGGCACCAAGGCGCTCGGGACGGGCCCCGACGAGAGCTGAGCGCCGTGGCCGGCCCTCGGGCGATCCGGGGGCCGGCAGGCCCATCCCGGCAGTCATCCCCGACCGACATGACCTCGAGGAGGTGGACCCATGACCCTTCCCATCCGCCGCACGCGCGACGAGCGCCCCGTCCCTGCCGAGCCCGGCGTCGCCCGCTGGGACCCCTTCGACGAGCTCGATCGCCTCAACCGCCAGCTGTCGAGCTACCTGGACTCGTTTCGGCAGCTGCCGAGCCTTCTGGGCGGCAGCTTCACGCCGCTCGCCGACCTCGAGGAGACCGATGACGCCTACGTCGTGGAGGTCGAGCTCCCCGGCGTGGCGCGCGACGATCTCGATGTCGAGGTGGCCGGTCGCCGGGTCACCGTGCACGGCGAGCGCAAGGAGAAGGAGCGGGTCGGGATCCTTCGCCGTCGCGAGCGCATCGTCGGCCGGTTCCACTACGAGGTGACCCTCCCCGGCGACGTCGACGAGGATCACGTCGAGGCGACGCTCGATGAGGGTGTGCTGACCCTTCGACTGCCGAAGCCCGAGCGCGACCGGCCGCGCCGGATCGAGGTCAGGTGAGGAGCGTGCGGACCATGCCCGACCGCCCGCCGGCCCGGTCCACGGCCGCTCCGGCGACCGACCGAACCGATCAGCGCCCCGGGACGCTGGACGAGCAGCTCCGCGAGCTCCGTCGCACCGTCGAGAGCCTCCGCCTGGTGCGCGACACCTGGACGGCGATCATCGCCGTGGTGGCGGCGTTCGCTTTGCTGCTCAGCGTCATCGCCATCGGCTTCGGCATGCGAGCGATCGACGAGGCGGAGTCGGCGAGCGCCGCGCCCGCGGTGGCCGTGACCGACGGAGGAGGAGGTTGACCTGCGGTGACGATCGAGGTGACCGTCCGTCGGCACGGCGTCGCCCAGGTCGTGGCCGTCAGGGGCGTCGTCGACGAGGAGCTGGCCACTGTGCTCGGCTCCTCCCTCGCCGCCTTCGGGGACGCCGAGCCCGTGGTGATCGATGCCTCCCAGCTCAGATGGGACGGCGATCCCTCGCTGCGTCGCATCCTCACCCCCGCCGTGACGGCCCACCCCGGCCGCCTCGTCACGACGGCTCTCGTCGTCCCTCGGCACCGGCAGGCCGAGCTGGTCCTCGACGGAGCGGCGCCGCACGTCGCCGTCTTCGGCACGGTGGCCGATGCGCTCCAGGCACTCGTGCTGGCCGACGCCGGCTACGGATCCGGCTGGGACGAACCCCTCCGCCCGGGGAGCGCTGACGACGAGCGGTGACGGTCAGGGGCGGGCCACCTCGAACCGCCCGAGGTCGGCCACCGAGGGCGTCAGGGGAGCAGCTCGACGTCGGGCAGCTCGGGGCGCACGACCTCGAAGTGGCGGCGATCGAGGGTGGCGATGGCGCGGTGGCCGAGGCGGTTCGCGGCCACGCCCACCGACGCGTCGACCGTCCCCAGGCCGAGGTCCCGGTAGCGCGCGACGAGCTCGGCGATCGGCAGCCAGTCCCCCGGTGCGACCGGTTCGGCGAGGAACCGCCCGGCGGCGAGGTCGCCGAGGAGGGCGATCTCGGGTGCCGATCCGAGGCGAGTCCCGACGAGGTGGACCACCTCGGCCAGCGCCAGGGTGGGCACGACGAGGGGCCCGGGGTGGGACTCGAGCAGCCCCCGACACTCGGCGTGGTGGCGGTCGCTGGCGTCGACGAGGGCCACGATGGGGATAGCTTGGACGGCTCATGGTCAGACGAGCTCACCCCAGCGTCGACGGCCGTTGAGCACGCCCCCGGACGCGGTGCAGGGCGTGGTGGGTGACGACCTGAGCGCGCTCCTCACGCTGACGGCCGATCTGGGTCCCAGTGATCTGGTGGAGGTCGTGGACGTCGTCGCGCTGGTCGCCGGCGCCGAGTCGGGCCGCGTGCTGCTGGCGGACTACGGGCTGGTGTCGATGCACGAGCTCGGGACCGACGGCCGCACCGGAGCTGGTCAACCGATCGAGGGGACGATGGCCGGCCGCGCGTTCGCCATGGGCGAGACGGTCGTGTCCGATCAGGGGCCGACCGTGTGGCTGCCGTTGGCCGAAGGGTCTGAGCGCCTGGGGGTGCTCGAGCTCACCCATGCCAGCTGGACCGACGAGCTGGGTGACCGGTTGGCCCCAGTGCTGCGCATCTTGGTGCTCGTCCTGGTCAGCAAGCGGCGCTACACCGACGTCCTCCTGCAGAGCCGGCGCAGCCAGCCGCTGTCCCTCGCAGCAGAGATCCAATGGGATCTGCTTCCGCCCCTCACGTGCTCCACCGAGCAGGTCTCGGTGAGCGGCATCCTGGAGCCGGCGTACTCGATCGGCGGTGACAGCTTCGACTACGCCTTCAACCCGGGGCGGGTCGAGTTCGCCATACTCGACGCCGTCGGCCACGGCATGCCCGCGGTGTCGATGGCCTCGCTCGCGATCAACGGCCTGCGGAACGCTCGGCGAGAGGGCCACGACCTCGAGACCGCGTACTACGACACCGGTGCGGCCATCGAGGCCCAGTTCGGTGACTCGAACTTCGTGACCGGCCAGCTGGGTCGACTCGACACGGAGACCGGTGAGCTGACATGGCTGAACGCTGGCCATCCGCCGCCGGTGCTCGTGCGGGGCAACAGCTACGTCGGCGAGCTCGTCTGCGCCCCGTCCATGCCGATGGGCCTCGGCGGATCCGTGACCGAGATCGCCACCGAGCGCCTGCAGCCTGGTGACCGGGTGCTCTTCTTCACCGACGGCGTCACCGAGACGAGGTCGCCGGAGGGTGAGGAGTTCGGCGTCGAGCGCCTGGCGGACCTTCTCGTTCGGGCAACCCACGATCGCCTGCCGCCCGCCGAGACCCTTCGGCGGCTCGCTTCATCGATCTTCAGACCCGACGCCTCCGGCCTGAGCGACGACGCAACGCTGCTGATCGTCGAGTTCCACGGTCCGGCCGCCGACGGGTAGGCGCGCCACCGCACCCATCTCGAGGTCCCCGCCCGCACCGTCACGGCTCGTTCGTAAGGTGCAGGGAGAGGCTCGGCTGGGGCCGGGTCAGCGTGAGAGGACGGTGTGGAGCGGATCGAGGGGGAGCTGGTGGTGAGCGCCACTGATCTGGTGGGGCACCTGGCCTGTCCGCACCTGACCGTGCTCGACGGGCGGGTCACGCTCGGCGCCCTCCGTCAGCGCGAGGCGGAGACCCGCGAAGCCATGGCGGCCGGCGCCGACGTCATCTTCCAGGCCACCTTCCTCGACGAGCGCGCCCGTACGACGACGTCCCGGCCATCCGCCACCTCCCTTCGTGGATCCGGTGTTCGGCGCCCTCGTGTTCACCGGCGCACTGCTGCCTGGCGACGTGGTGGAGATCGGCGCGGTGGCCGAGGACCCGGACTACTGGAACCTGGTCGAGGACGATCCCCAAGAGTGAAGCCGAGGCGTCTGGCCCCACGGTTAAGCCGCCTCAGCCCACCGCCGCCGCGAACGACGCGTACAAGTCGCCCGGTAGCGGGTGGGCGAGCTCCCAGGTGATGGCCATGGGCTTCTCGCCTTCGTGGCGGATGTAGCGGGCGGGGCCGAGGAACCAGAAGGCTCGGTCGTCGGCCCGGAGGCGGGTGAACAGCATGATCGAGCGGCCGTCTCGCTCGTGGTTGCGGTAGCGGAGACCGGTGGGGCTGTCCGCTCGGGTGATCGACTGGCTCTCCCAGTGGATCAGGGTGCGGCTGATGGCGTAGTCGCGGTAGCGGGTGGTGGGGGAGAAGCTGCCGCTGGTCTTGTCGAGCGTGAAGGCGAACAGCTCGGCGTTGGCCTCCTTGGCTTCGTACACGCCGCTCTGCCAGGACGCGATCTTGGCGCCGGTTCCGATGCCGAAGGCGGCCAGGATCTCGATGCGGCTGTAGCGGCCGTGCACCTGGAGGGGCACGTCAGCGTGCGTGGTCAGCGGGGCGTGCAGGTGGTCGACCTGCGTGTCGAGCACGGCGAGGAGCTGCGTAAGCTCGACTCGCACCTGCGGGTGCGCCCAGAGGAGGTCGACGGCGTCCTGGACGCTGGTGTCCTTCGCGATCGCCCGGCCGGTGACGGCGGCGACGAGCATGCGGACGAGGCGTCGCTGCCGTTCGGGCATGACGTCGACGGACGGTGCGGTCGGCTGGGCGAGGAGGTGCTGGTAGGTGGCGAGGCGCTCGTGGTCGTCGAGGTGCAGG
>JBKHYD010000027.1:0-7617 GCA_046565645.1 Acidimicrobiia bacterium
CGATCGGCGCCTGATCTAGCGACCCGTACCCTGGTCGGCATGTCCGACGTCCTCGGGGAAGCGGCGCGCCGCCGCACGTTCGCCATCATCAGCCACCCGGACGCGGGCAAGACCACCCTGACCGAGAAGTTCCTCCTCTACGGCGGGGCGGTGCAGTCGGCCGGCGCCGTGAAGGCGCGGGGCGAGCGGCGCCGGGTCACGTCCGACTGGATGGAGATGGAGCAGAAGCGCGGCATCTCCATCACCTCGACGGTGCTGCAGTTCCCGTACCACGACCACGTGCTCAACCTGCTCGACACCCCCGGCCACCGGGACTTCTCGGAGGACACGTACCGGGTGCTGGCCGCGGCGGACGCTGCGATCATGGTCCTCGACGCCGCCAAGGGCATCGAGCCGCAGACCCTCAAGCTCTTCGAGGTCTGTCGGGAGCGGAACCTGCCGCTCATCACCTTCATCAACAAGTGGGACCGCCCGGGCCGTGAGCCTCTCGAGCTGCTCGACCAGATCGAGTCGCAGCTCTCGATCGTCCCCACCCCCATCACCTGGCCGGTCGGCATCGCCGGTGACTTCCGGGGCGTGATCGACAGCCGCAGCGGCGAGTACGTGCGCTTCACCCGCACCGCCCACGGGTCCACCGAGGCGGGGGAGGAGCGGCTCACGCCCGAGGCGGCGCAGGTCCAGGAGGGCTCGGCGTGGGAGGCGGCCGTCGACGAGCTCTCGCTCCTCGACGAGGTCGGCCACACCGGCGACGCCGAGCTGTTCCAGATGGGCGAGGTCACACCGATCTTCTTCGGGTCCGCGCTCACCAACTTCGGTGTGCGGCTGCTGCTCGATGCCGTGGTGGACATGGCGCCGCCGCCGTCACCCCGCGAGGATGTCGACGGCAAGCCGCGGCCGCTCGACGCGCCGTTCTCGGCCATCGCGTTCAAGGTGCAGGCCAACATGGACCCCTCGCACCGGGACCGCATCGCGTTCGTGCGGGTGTGCTCCGGGCACTTCGAGCGCGGGATGGTCGTGACCCACGGCCCCACCGGCAAGCCCTTCGGCACCAAGTACGCCCACTCCGTGTTCGGCCAGGAGCGCGACACGATCGAGGAGGCCTGGCCCGGCGACGTCGTCGGCCTCGTGAACGCCACCGACGTGCGCGTGGGCGACACGCTCTACCTCAGCCCGCCCGTCGAGTTCCCGCGCCTACCCGAGTTCGCCCCCGAGCACTTCCAGGTGGCTCGGGTCAGGGACACCGGCCGCTTCAAGCAGTTCCGTCGGGGCATCGCCCAGCTCGACGAGGAGGGCGTGGTGCAGGTGCTGCGCGACCCGGACCTCGGCGACCAGGCGCCCATCCTCGCGGCCGTCGGCCCCATGCAGTTCGAGGTGGCGCTGCACCGGCTCGAGCACGAGTTCGGCGCCCCCACCGAGCTGCAGCCCACGTCGTGGCGGGTGGCCCGCCGCACCGACGAGGCCTCGACCGCCACGCTGCGGGGCCTGCAGGGCGTGGCCGTGTATCTGCGGGTCGACGGGCTGCGCTACGCCCTCTTCGAGTCCCCGTACTGGCTGGCCCGGGTCGAGGGCGACCACCCGGAGCTCGTCCTCGAGCGCCTCGTCGCCGAAGGCACCGCCGGCTGACCACCGCCTGCTTGCGAGGCTGAAGGACCAAGATCGTCCGTGGAGCTCGCAGGAACGGGGGTGGCGGGGGGAGGCGGGCGGTTCGCGGCGTTCGTCCAGTACCCCTGGGAGGTATCAGGCGGGGCGCGGACGGGCAGGTACCTGAACCGACAGCGGCGATCGGCGCCGCCCGAAAGGATCGGTCATGTACATCGGCATCGGCACCCTCATCCTCGTCATCCTGCTCATCATCATCCTCACCTGACCCTCCACGCTGACCCGGCCGGGGTCACGTCGTCCGCCGCCGCCCGACCGAGGTCGGGACCCGGCGCACGACGTCTGCCGCTCGGGCGGGAGGTCAGCAGGTGGTGCCGTCGTCGGGCGGTGTGCCCTCGACGAGGTACCTGATCACCAGGTCGTCGATGCAGCCCTTCCCGTCGGCGACCACGGTGTGCCCGTCGCCCTCGTTGGTGACGAGGACGCCGCTCTCCAGCCGCTCGGCCACCGCCACGCCCGCCTCGTAGGGCGTGGCCGGGTCGCCGGTGGTGGAGATCACCACGATGGGCGGGGTGCCCGGGGCGGTCACCGGCTCGAGCGGCTCCCGCTCCACCGGCCAGGACGCGCAGCGGACGTAGTCGTTGACAAGCGCCTCGCCGAAGTGGGGGGCCTCGACCGCCGTCTGGTCCGCGAAGGCGAAGAACTCGGCCGGGTCGTCCGGCCACTCGAAGTCGAGGCAGCTCACGGCGAAGTAGACCTCGAAGTCACCGATGCCGATGTACTGGTCCGCCAGGTCCACGAGGCCGCCGCCGTCGCCCGCCAGCGCGTCGGCCAGCGCCCGGTCCAGGGCGTTCCACAGGGTCTGCGAGTAGAGCGCCATCGAGATCCCGAGGGTGGTCTCGCCCGGGCCCGCGTCGCGGTCCGCTCCCGGTGCGGGGATGCCCCCCGGCTCCTCGGACAGGGCCAGGACCGCCTCGACGGCGCCCAGCGGGTCGTCCGCGGTCTGGCACCCCTCACCGGCCCGGCAGTACTGGACCCAGCGGTCGAGGGCCGTCTCGAACCCGGCCGCCTGCTCGGCGGCCAGCTCCAGGCCCGTCGGGCCGAGCTCGAGCACCCCGTCGAGGATCATCGCCCGGACCCGCTCCGGGAACAGGTCGGCGTACACCTGGCCGATGGCGGTGCCGTAGCTGAAGCCGAGGTAGCTGAGCTGGTCGTCGCCCATGGCGGCCCGCACGGTGTCCATGTCGCGCGCCACGTCTCGGGTGCCGACGTGCTGGAGCACGTCGCCGTAGCTGATGGCGCAGTCGTCCACGTAGGCCTCGGTGATCTCGAGGAGGGCCTGCGCGTCGGCCTCGTCCTCGAGGCTGTGGTCGGTGCCGTAGAGCTCGTCGGCGGGGACCCCGCAGTCGATCGGGCTGCTCTGGCCGGTGCCGCGGGGGTCCACGCCCACGATGTCGAAGCGCTCGGTGATCTCGGTCGGGAGGATCATGGCGAGGATGCTGGCGAAGTCCGCCCCGCCCGCCCCCGGGCCGCCCGGGTTCACGAACAGCGCCCCGATGCGATCGCCGGCCGCGGGCGCGCGGGCGGCGAAGACCTCGGTGGTGCCGGCGGTCAGGTCTTCGTAGTCGAGGGGGACGGTGAGCGTGGCGCACTCCCCGTAGCTGCAGGGCTCCCACTCGATCGGGTCGGGGGTGAAGCCCCCCGGCCCCTCGGTGGTGGTGGTGTCGTCCCCGCCGTCGGGAGCGGTCGTGGTGGCGCCGCCCAACGGGTCGTCGTCGGCCTCCTGGGCGCACCCGGCGACCAGCCCGAGGAGCGCCACCAGACCGGCGGCGAGGGGCACGAGCGGTCGACGACGCATCCGGCCGAGGGTAGACCCGCCGCCGCCGGAACGACGTCTGTGTGTACTCCTGCGCCGTAGCGGCGTGGAACCCCACACAGACGTTGTTCGGGTGGTCAGCGGACGGTGTAGGTGAGGGTGCCGTCGGCGACGAGCTGGCCGCTGGGGACGCGGACCTCGGCCCGGCAGAACACGATGCTGCGGCCCCGCTTCTCGATCCAGCCCTCGGCGATGGCGTCCTGGCCGACGACCGAGCCGAGGTAGCGGACGTCCATCTGCACGGTGAAGAACGCGGTGCCGGCGTCGTAGGCCTGCCCCACCGCCGGCACCACCACCGTGTCGATGAGGGTGGCGATGGCCCCGCCGTGCACCACACCGGCCGGCTGCTCGAGCTCGGGTCGGAACCGGAGCCGCAGCCGGGCGTAGTCGGTGCGCACCTCCTCCAGCTCCAGCCCGACCAGGTTCGGGAAGTAGGTGCGGTCCCAGCCCTGCGGGAACTTCGACCAGCGAGCCAGGAGCTCGGCGTCCTCGAGCGGCGCGAACCGGGCGGCGTTCGGGGCGGTGGGCTCGGTGTCGGCAGCAGCGTCGTTCACGCCGGCGAACCTACCGGCGCACCCCGCCGGCGCCGCCAACCGGACCTCAGCCCTCGGTGCCGCCGGACTCGGCGCTGGCCTCGGCCGTGTCGGTGGTGACCGGGGCGTCCGGGGCGGGGTCGGGCGCGCCCAGCACGTAGAGGTGGCCGTTGCGGCTGCCGATGTAGATGCGGCCGTCCCAGACCGCCGGGGTGGCCTCGATGCAGCCGCCGAGGTCGACCTGCCAGAGCGGGGGCGGGTCGACCAGCGGGTCGGACACGTCGAAGGCGTGGAAGATCCCGCCGCAGTCGCCGACGAGGAGCACGTCGTCCACCACCACCGGGCTGCCCCACACGGGCGGGGCCAGGCGCTTCTCCCAGAGGACGGCCCCGGTCATCCGGTCGACGCCCACGAGGCGGCCCCCGTTGGTCCCGAAGTAGAGGACGTCGCCGCTGATGCCGGGGGTGCCGTACACGCCGCCCTTCAGGGCCCCCTGGTCGTCGATCTTCCACACGATCGGGTCGGTCGGGTTCGAGGGGTCCAGCTTGGTGAGCTGGCCGACGTCGCGGGCCCGCTGCAGGTTGCGGTCGTACTGGCCGGCGACGTAGAGCATCCCCTCGTCGTCGACGACGACCGTGGCGTCGTTGTCCCCGCCGGTCCAGAACCGGAAGACCGGCTCGGGGGTGACCCCGTCCTCGAGGCCGGAGAGGTCGAAGCCCCAGATGAGCCCGGCCGAGGTGCCGAGGTAGGCGGTGTTCCCGTGGATGGCGGGCGAGCTCTCGGCCGACGCCACCGTGTCGCCGTTGAGGCTCAGGACCTCCTGGTCCCAGACCGGGGTGGTGAACACGACCTCGGGCGCGACCTGGACGAGGCCGGCGGCGTCGGTGGTGCGGTTCAGCTTGATGACCCAGAAGCGCCCGCTCTCGCTGTTCTCGACGAGGTAGTCGCCGATCACGATGGGGGAGGCGTCCCAGTCGTCGTTCCAGATGACCGGCTGCACGGCGTCGGCATGGAGGGTCCAGAGGACCTCGGCCTGGCCCGGGCGGTCGAAGGCGATCACGCGGAGGAGGTCGTCGCGCGACCCGCTGTAGACGAGCGGGTAGCCGTCGGGGTCGATCGTGGGGGTGCCCTTGATGATGTCGCCCGTCTCGACGTCGGGGAGGATCCGCTCCCCGGTGTCGGCGTCCATGAAGTGGATGTTGCCGTCGTAGCCGCCGAAGATGGCCCACGTGCGATCCTCGCGGACCGCGATGGTGGGCTGGCCGGTCCAGCCCATGCCGCACCAGACCTTCCTCTCGCCGAGGTTGAGGGACTCCCGGCACATCGGCTCGTCGGGGAACCGGAACAGCACCTGCGGGGTGCTGCGGGGCACCGGCCCGGCGCCGTAGTAGCTGCGCGACGGGTTCCCGCGGAAGGTGAGGACCCCCTCGACGGCGGCGTTCGGGTAGGGCCGCCCGAAGCCGGCCGGATCGGCCCAGCCTTCGAAGTCGGTGCGGAAGACCTCGCCTTCGGGCTCGTCGGGCTCGCCCTCTCCGACCTCGCCGCCGTCCTCGGTCGGACCGCCGTCCTCTCCGTCGGTGCCGCCACCGTCCTCGGTGCCCGAGGACGTCGCTTCGCCGTCTTCGCGGTGGTCGACGGCGAAGCTCGCCACCAGCGCCAGGACCGACACGATCACGAGCCCGAGCAGCGTCAGGGCTCGGCGGCGTTCATCGGGCACAGCGGCAGACCTCAGCGGCGTCGTGGGGGGCCGGGTGAGCGTACCGTCCCCCCTCCGAGGTCCCCCGGCGGCGTGGCCGTCAGCCTTCGGTGACCTCCGCGACGGTCGAGGACGTGGTGGCCGGGGGAGCGGTGGGGTCCCACCCGGTCGGCGGGTGGTTCACGTAGAGGTAGTGGCGCAGGGTGAGACCGGAGGCCACCACCTCGGCCGCCATCTCCCGGCCCACGTAGCGGAGGTGCCAGGGCTCGTAGTCGAAGCAGGTCGACCCCGACGCCCCGGAGGGGTAGCTGACCAGGAACCCGTACTTGTGGGCGTTGCTGGCCACCCACTGCCCGGTCGGCGAGGCGCCCCAGGCCTGGTCGACGTCGTCCATCCCCTCGCTGGTCACGTCGATCGTGGTGCCCAGCTGGTGCTCGGAGTGGCCCGGCCGGGCCACCCTCCCACCCGCCTCCGAAGCCCCCAGGTCGTCGACGCGCCGCTCGTAGAGCGAGGCCTGCTGCGCGTGGCTCCGGTAGGCGGCGAGGATCGACAGCGGGGTGCCGTTGGCCGCCGCCGCCTCCCGCATCGCGTTGAGGTCGGCCACCACGAGGCTCCGAAGGGCCAGCCCGTCCGTGAACGGGAAGCCGGCCTCGGAGATGTTGACCAGGTCGTCAGGCGCGTACCCGTCCGGCAGCGCCCGCTCCGTGTCGACCACGATCGTCTGCCAGCCGGTGGCCGGGTCGTCCTGGGTGAGCACCTCGCCGGTCTGGCAGGCGGGAGCCGCCGGGATCGTGGTCGTGGTGGTCGACGAGGTGGTGGTGCCGGCCTCGTCGCCGCCGCCTCCTGCGCCACCCACGCCGGCCAGGCGCAGCACCCCGAACACCATCACCACCAGCACCGTCAGCGCGATCGCCCGGCGGACGCGGTACACCTGCGGCGACTCGCGCCGGTGGTGGGGCGGGTAGGGCACCATGGCGCAGGCGAGCGTAGGCACCCGGCTCCGCCCGCCCCCAGTCGCACGGTCCGCCGTGGCCGCTCCCGGTCATCCGGCCGGGCTTCTGGTTTCTCTGGTTCGCGGCCTTCACGCCTGTTCGGAGGTTCGGGCCGACGGAAAACCCGGCCCCACGGGCAGGAGAACGCCGAGGCCAGGGCGAAGCCGATGCACCACGGGGGAACACCGGTCCGGGCGCTGGCAGCGCCCACCCCGGTGCCCGCAGCCACCTCGAACCAGGAGCTCGTCCCATGCGCCGCTCGAAGACCATCGCCGCCGCCCTCGTCGCCGCCGGAGCCGCTGCCCTGCCGCTCGGGATCGCCGTGGCCGGCGCCGCCCCCGCGCAGGACCCGCTCACCGCCTCCGCGTGCGGCACCCTCGGGGTTCTGACCCAGCCGGTGTGTGAGCTCGTGAGCGAGGTCGAGGGCCTGCTCGACCCCACCGACCCGGTCGTCGAGCCCGTGGTCGAGGCCGTCCAGCCCGTCCTCGACGGCCTCGAGCCCGTCACCGAGGCGGCCGCCCCCGTGACCGAGGCCGTCAGCGAGGTGGCCCCGTCGCCCGTCGCTCCCACCGCCCCCGGCGAGCCCGCGCCTGCCCCTGCCCCGAGCCCCACCCCGGGGCCGGAAGGGAGCGGCGCCCCCGGCGGCTCGGCCACGGCCACCAGCTCAGGTGCCCCCACCGGCTTCTCGGCTCCGCTGCGAACGAGCGTCGACGGGTTCGGGACCAGCCGGGTCCCGGCGGTGCCCTCCGGCTTCTCGCTGCAGCTCTCGCCGCTCGGGGTGCCCACCCTGTCCATCGGCTCGGACTTCGCCGCCCCCGCGCTCGACGCCGACCTGCCCCTGCCCGAGGCCGGCCCCTTCGAGCCGGTCATCGAGGCGGTCACCGCCGGTGCGGCCTCCTCGTCCGACGACTCGAAGGCCAC
>JBKHYD010000028.1:0-2559 GCA_046565645.1 Acidimicrobiia bacterium
GAGCTTGCCCTTCTCGATCATGGCGATGTTGAGCCCGGCTGAGGCGCCGTAGAGCGCCGTGGCGTAGCCGCCGGGGCCGCCGCCGATGACGACGACGTCGTAGTGCTCGGCCGTGGTGACCACCTCCGAGAGTGGGGCCGGTTGGGGGATGTCGCCCTCGACTCTACCGGGCAGGTCCTCGACGCTGGACGGGCGACCCCGACCAACAAGGCGAGCGAGGAACCTCCGGACGCGGCTCACCGCGACCTCAGGACGTGAGGATGAGCCCGAACTGGATGGCGGCGGCCAGCAGGATGGCGAGCCCGCACAAGAGGGCGGCGAGGATGAGGCGTCGGGTGCTCATGGATGGGGCTCGGGGACCCGTGGGAGGTCACCGGGGGACCGATTCTACGAGTGCCGAGCACCGGGTCGACAGCCAGGCCGATCAGAGCTGGCGAGGTCCACCACGTTGCCGCGCATGAGGAACTTCTTGAACTCCTGAAGCATGGTGCCTCCTCGGCAGCTCGCAACCATCCGCCCGACGCGCCGGTACCGTAACCCTGGCCACCGTCTGCCGAAGGGGATCTCGTGCGCGTCGCCATCACCGGAGCCAGCGGGTTCATCGGCTCGGCGCTCACCGCGTCGCTCGAGGAGGACGGGGCTGAGGTGCTGCGCATCGGACGCTCCGCCTCCGGCCCCGGAGCGGTCAGCTGGGATCCTGCTTCCGGAGCCCTCGACGCCACCGCGCTCGAGGGCCTGGACGCCGTGGTGCACCTGGCGGGCGAGGGCATCGCCGAGAAGCGGTGGACCGACGAGCAGAAGCGCCGCATCCGGGACAGCCGCGTGCTCGGTACGACGCTCGTCGCCAACACCCTGGCCGAGCTCGGGTCGAAGCCCCGGGTCCTGGTGTCCGGCTCGGGCATCGACGCCTACGGCGACCGCGGCGACGAGGTGCTCACCGAGTCGAGCAGCCGGGGCCGCAGCTTCCTGGCCGACGTGGTGCGGGACTGGGAGGCCGCCACCGCTCCCGCCGAGGCGGCCGGCATCCGGGTGGCCCACCTCCGCAGCGGCATCGTCCTCGGCAAGGACGGCGGGGCGCTGCCCCGCATGGCCCAGCTGGCCCGGTTCGGCCTGCTCGGGAAGATCGGGTCGGGCCGCCAGTGGTGGAGCTGGATCGCCCTCGACGACCAGGTCCGCGCCATCCGCCACCTCATCGACACCGAGGTGGCGGGCCCGGTGAACCTCTGCACCCCGAACCCGGCCACCAACGCAGACTTCACCAAGGCGCTCGGCCGGGTGCTCAACCGCCCGGCCTTCCTCCCCATCCCGTCGTTCGGCCCCAAGCTGGTCCTCGGCTCCGAGCTGGCCGAGACCCTCCTCCTCGAGAGCAAGCGAGCCCAGCCGGAGAAGCTCCTGCAGTCCGGCTTCCACTTCGACCACGACGAGGTCGAGCAAGCGCTCAGGCACGTCCTGAAGTAGCCGGCAAGGCGCCAGCCAGCCGGCGAAGCCGGCTCACGTTCCGCGAGCCGCTTGCAGCGGCGCAGCGCGCCTGCCGACGACGCAGGGCCCTGAAGCCCGCAGGACGAAGGGCGCTACGACGAGCGGACGGCGCGCCGCCAAAGGCGCTGGAGGCGTGGGGGTCTCCCCCACAGATGGCCGGAGGGGCGGCTCCGCCGACCCCGCAGGCCGAACCAGCGACGGCCGCCCCGAAGGGCGGCCGTCACCAGCTGCTCTAGCTCGCCCTCGAAGCTCCGCTTCGAGAGCGAGGACTCACTTCGGCTGCATGCGCACCCCGCCGTCGACGCGGATGGTCTCGGCGTTCATGTAGCTGTTGGACAGGAGCTCGCAGGCCATGGAGGCGAACTCGTCGGAGGTGCCCAGGCGCTTCGGGAAGAGGACGTCGCGCTTCAGCTTGTCCTTGAAGGCCTCGGAGGCCTCGCCCTGGCCGTAGATCGGGGTGTCGATGAGGCCCGGGGCGATGCAGTTGACGCGGACGCCGACCGCGGCGAGGTCACGGGCGACGGGGAGGGTCATGCCGACGACCCCGCCCTTGGAGGACGAGTAGGCGACCTGCCCGATCTGGCCGTCGAACGCGGCCACCGAGGCCACCGTGACGATGGCGCCCCGCTCGTTGTCGGCGAGGGGTTCGGTCTGGCTCATGGCGGTGGCGGC
Source organism: Acidimicrobiia bacterium (assembly GCA_046565645.1). Lineage (GTDB taxonomy): Bacteria > Actinomycetota > Acidimicrobiia > Acidimicrobiales > VFJN01 > VFJN01. The sequence continues at coordinate 2,152 of JBKHYD010000028.1, forward strand.
CAGGCGGATGCAGTTGAAGGTGCCGACCAGGTTCACCTCGAGGACCTTGCGGTACACGTCGAGGTCGAAGGCCGACTCGTACTGGCCGTCTCGACCGATGGTGCGGGTGGCCCAGCCGATGCCGGCGGCGGTGACGAGCGCCCGCAACGGACCCATCTCCTTGGCGGCCTCCACGGCGGCGATGACCTGCTCGGTGTTCGCCACGTCGGCCTGGGCGAAGACGCCGCCGACGTCCTTGGCCACGGCCTCGCCCTTCTCGGCGTTCATGTCCACCACGACGCACTTGGCGCCGCGGGCGGCGAGCTGACGGACGGTGGCCTCACCGAGGCCAGAGGCGCCCCCGGTGACGATCGCTGAGATGCCGTTGAGATCCATGGCCGCCGACTCTATTGACTGCCCGGTCAAGAG
>JBKHYD010000029.1:0-21585 GCA_046565645.1 Acidimicrobiia bacterium
CAGCCTTGAAGAGGACCTTCAATCGGTGGCATCGGACTATGAGGACATGGCCGCCCAGTACGTCCCGGTTGGAGGGGAGGCAATGATCGCCCTCGCTCGGCCCACCTGGGAATGGGACGATGAGCGCCCAGCGGTATGCATCCAGCTGGCCTGGTATCCGAGGTCGATCCGGTTTGCCTCGCCGAGAAACCCTCCTTGGGTCGGGCTACGCGCTCGGCGCAGCGAGGGCTAGGAGCCGCTCCGACAGGCTCTGGGCGAGGTCCTGACGGCAACGGGCGCAGGGAAGGAGGGGTTCCCCAAGGGGTCGCCCCTCGGGAAGAACGTCTGGCCGCGTTACCGAGAGGTGCCGTGTGAGTACGAGGACTGCTGGGACGACCTGGCCCCGTATCGCAGTTCGCTCGTCCAGGCGGTGCGAGAGGCGTGCGACCTCTTTATCCCGATCGTTGATCGTGTGGTGGCGGCATGGTCGGGAGGAGCTTCAGCGCGGTCATGAGCGGAGGTGCTCCGCCAGACGCAGGCACTGTCCAGCGGGAACGGACTACGTCACCCCGAGGATGCAGATGCTGACACGCTCGATGAGGGGTGAGGCGGTGGGGACCGTGGCGAGCGCCTCCTCGACCTGGGTGAGCTCGAGCGGGTCGTTCATCAGGGTGGCCGTGGCCGCCTGGATGGTGGCGTAGGAGCGGTGCCGGGTCCGCTCGCGAGCGGCCTCCATCGCCGGGCCGATGAGGTCCAGCCAGCGCTCGGCAACGGCGGCGAGGTCAGGGTGGTCGTGGTCGGGGTCAGGCTTGAGGAGCTCAGCCATGGACCGCCAGCGCAGGGCGCCGAGCTCGTCGCCTTCGCTGCTGGCCCGCAGCGCCCAGTGGGCCAGCACGGTGCCCATCTGGTCGAGGGCACGGCGGTGTCGGCGGGGGAGGAGCTCGGTCTCCTTGGCGGCGGCGAGGGCCGTGGCTCGCTCGAGCACGGCGAGCGCGGCGTCGTCGAGTGGGCGGTCCTGTGGTGCCGCGCCGAGCTCGGTGCGGAGGCGCTGCGCAACCGTCGGGAGGTCGGTCACGCAGGAGCCGTCGCTCAGGTCGAGGTGCATCCACCGTGGCGCCCCGTGCACCGTGGATCGCACGGCCAGGAAGGCCCACGGGCTGGTGGCGGCGACGGGAGCCAGCCGGGCCCCGGCCGTGGGCGCAGGTCCCGCCGCCTGGTAGTCGGCCTCGCTCACCAGCGCGGTCGGGCCGGTGACGAGGTCGTGCACCGGGGCGAGTGCGTCGGCCAGGTGGTCGGCTGGGCGATCGAGCAGCGCCTGCACCTCTCGCTGCACCTCGGTGACGTCCACCTCCCGCTCGTCGGCGATCGGCGCCTCCGACAGGTTCGGGATCTGCAGGTTGGCCCCGAGCAGCGCCTCGCTCTCCTCGGCCCGGCGCAGCAGCCGCTCGTTGGCGCGGGTGGCGAAGGCGTGCCCGTCTCGGGGCCACCAGGCCTCGATGGTGTCGTGCGGGCTGTCCATCCGGTCGACCCGACCGACCCGCTGCTCAGCGACCCGCAACGTGGTGGGCAGGTCGAGGTGCACGATCGCGGACGCTCCCTGCAGGTTGAGCCCCTCGTTCATCGCGTCGGAGCACAGCGCGATGCCTCGTTCGGTGCCTGTCGGAGCGAAGAGGGAGATGACCCGGTTGCGGTCGGAGCCGCCCTGGCCGGTGGCGATCAGGACCTGGGGCGCCGCCTCTCCGTGGAGCTGCTGCAGCACGCTCAGGGTGATGAGGTGCCGGTCGAAGGCCAGGACCCGGGCGTGACGGGAGGCGAGCTCCTGGAGCAGCGCCACCTTCGTGCGCTCCCGAGCGTCGGACACCGCGTGGAGCGCCGTGGCAATGGCCTGGTAGCGCTCGAGCTCTTCTCGGCACCTGGCCTCCCACGCTTCGGCGTCGAGGAGCCAGTCGGGGACCTCGCAGTCGAGGTTGACCTCGGGAGGTCCCGCCGTCAGGCGGTCGGTGATGCGCTGGAGCTGGTCGCCGGTGTCGGAGGCCTTGAAGCCTGCAGGGATGTCGAAGGCCTCCGTCGCCGCGGTGGTGCCGTGGAGGTGCTCGTGGAGCGCGGCTCGTGACGAGCGCAGCGCAGCCAGCACGTGGTGGCCGGCCAGGCCGGCCGCCGAGCGGAGCCGGAACTGGAGCCATGCCTCGGGGGAGACCCGGCGTCGCAGCCCGCGGGGCACGGCGATGCGCGCAGGGAGGAGCGAGATGCCGGACAGGCCGGCGGCGAGGTGGCGGATCTCGTTGGCGGCCGCGTCGTCGGCCTCGGTCTCGCCGGTCGGGTAGGTGAGGGGTCGGTGGCTCGGGTAGCGGCAGACCCGGCCGGTTTCGGGGTGGCGGTAGGCCTCGGGCTCCCGGTCGACGAGTGCGTTGATCTGCGGCTTGGTGCGGCGCAGCGTGAAGCGCTGGATCTCGGCCCGGAGCCGCTCGACGTCCTCCACGGTGGCTGCCTCCCGCCACCCCCAGCGCACCATCCGGTCGAGCAGCACCAGGGTGCTGTCCTCGAAGCTGTCTGGCCCGAGCAGCGCCACCAGGTCGAGCAGGTCGCTGGCGTCCTTGTTGATCGGTGTGGCCGTGAACAGCAGTACGTGGTCGGCCACGTTGCGGCGCAGGTGGCGGGTGCGCTTCGAGTCCGGGTTGAGGAAGTTGTGGGCCTCGTCGACGGCGAGGAGCTGCGCCCGCTGGACCTCCTCGCTGTCGAGGATCGAGGCCGACGTGCCCGATCGGCTCAGCCGACCGTGGCTGATCGTGGAGAGGTTCAGGCCGCAGCGGCTCGCCTCGGCCCGCCAGGTGTCCTGCACAGCGGGCGGGCAGACGAGGACGGTGAGGTCTCGCCGCACCCGGCCGGTGGCCCAGAGCCGGTCCCGGACGGCCCGGGTCAGGTGGGCGCCCATGCGGGTCTTGCCCGAGCCGGTGGCGTCGGCCACCAGCACGCTGCCCACCGTCTCGATGATCCACATGGCCTGCGCGATGCCGGCCACCTGCGACGGCAAGAGCCGGTCCAGGTCACCGCTCTGGCGCAGGTACTGCTGAGCCCAGTCGCCTTCCAGCACATCCCGGCAGGCCATGGCCAGCGCCTCGCGCCAGCCGACGAGCCGCAGCAGCTGCTCGAGCAGCGCAACGAGCTCGGCCGACCAGTCCTCGGCCACCTGCCAGAGGTTGTCGGCGATGGTGGTCAGCTCGTCGTAGCGCTTGGTGTCGGCTCGCTCGGCCCGCACGAAGCGGGCGTTCACCTCCAGCTGCCGGCCGAGGCCAGCGGCGGTGAAGTTGCTGGATCCGGTGGTGGCCGCGGCATCGCCCACGTAGACCTTGGCGTGGAGGGCGGTGTCGCCGGTGACCGCGCGGATGGCGACCTGGCCGGTGCGGATGGCGTCGAGCGCGGCGAGGACCTTGGCCGACAGGTCGACGCGGATGCCCCGGTCGAGCCAGTAGGCCTCCACCTCCTCGGTGAACCGGACGCGAGGGGATCCGAAGGATCGCCGGGTGGTGGGGAAGGGCTCGCTGCCGAGCACGATCTGGAGCTGCTCGGCCTCTGGTTGGGCCCGCCAGTCGGCGATCAGCTGGATGAGCTGGTCGATCGAGGCGTAGCCGGTCACGACCCGGGGGCGCCGGGAGCTGACGAGATCGGCCCAGACGACGCTGCGCACCGACGCCGAGGCGCGGTTCACCGGGAAGCGACCGGTGGGCGGCCAGGCCAGCCCGTCGAGGACGTGGCGCAGCGGGACGGCGGCGTCGGCCGAGAACAGGTCGCCCTGCGGGCTGTCACCGAGTCCCTGCGCCACGCTTCACCTTCTCGCCCTCACCCGTTGGCCCGGTCACGTTAGAGCCCAGCGCCCGTGTGGCGGGTGGAGCGCTGTGAGCGCGCCAACTCCCCGGGGGTTCCTGGCGACGGCGCCAGGGGCCACCAGAGCGGTCTCAGTCGACGGCTTCGCATGGATGGGGGTTGCAATCCGAACATATGTTCGATATGGTGCAAGGGCTTCCCCTCTCGGGACCGAGGTGACGGTCCCCGCCAACCCGCCCTCGTCGAGCCCGCCACCTCGTGGCGTGCGGCTCGGCCGGTCCCCGGAAGGAGGAGCCCGTGTCGGTCACCGAGGCTGCGCCATTCGACGGCAGCACCGCCGATGTCGATGCGGCGCTCCACGCGGCCCGCGAGGCGCTGGCGGTGCTCGGGTCGGTCGAGCTCGACGGCGTCGACGGCGAGCACCTGTCGAGTGCGCTGATGACGCTGCAGGAGCTGCGCGGCGCGCTCGAAGCGGCCGAGGCTCGGGTCCTGTCCGAGTGGGATCGGCAGCGCACCTGGCGCGCCAGCGGCGCCCGTACGGGAGCGGCCTGGCTGTCGTCCCGGCAGCGCATCCCGATCGCCGAGGCCCGGCGCCGGCTGCGCCATGCCCGCCTCATACGCCGCTACGAGGCGGTGGCCGAGGCGTGGGCGTCGGGCGAGATCGACCGCACCCACCTCACCACGCTCTTCGGTGCCCGCACTGCCCGCACCCGCGGGGCGTTCGACGACGAGCACGAGGACCTGCTCGAGTCGGCCAAGACCCGGGGCTTCGTGGACTTCAAGCGCCACTGCGACACCTGGGGCTTCTTCCGAGACCCTGACGGCGCCGAGGACCGCACCCGGGACGACCGCGAGGCACGGGAGGTCCACCTGAACCAGTCGTTCGGGGGCATGTGGTTCGGCCGTTCCACGTTCGACCCGGTCAGCGGAGCCATCGTCGCCGAGACGCTGCGCATGATCGAGCAGGAGCTCTTCGAAGCCGACTGGAAGGCGGCCAAGGAGCGCCTCGGGCGTGATCCCCTCGTCACCGAGCTCGGTCGCACCCCGGCCCAGCGTCGGGCCGACGCCGAGGTCGAGATGGCCATCCGGGCCCGTACGGCTCCCAAGGAGGGGCGTCGCCCGGCGCCGCTGTTCACCGTCGTCGTCGGGCTCGAGACCTTCACCGGGCCGCTGCTCGAGCTGTTCAACCGCACCGTGCTCACCCCGGCCGCGGTCGTGCACTGGCTCTCCGAGGCGGACGTGGAGCGCATCGTGTTCGAGTCACCCTCTCGGGTGATCGATGTCGGTGCCCAGCGCCGCTTCTTCACCGGCGCCCTGCGTCGAGCCATCGAGGTGCGGGACCGGACGTGCTTCCACCCCACCTGCGACGAGGTGCCTGACCGCCCCCAGGTCGATCACATCCATGAAGCCCACAAGGGTGGCAAGACCACCCAGCGCAACGGTCGCCTCGGCTGCGGCTTCCACAACCGCTGGCGGAACACCCACCCCGACGACACCGCCCCCGGCACTCCCGACCTCGGCGACCCCGACGCCGGGCCCGACCCACCCGACACCATCTAGGCATTGCGAGCTCAGACCTCTTCGAGATGCCGCGCCCTGTTGCTCCGGCTGACCTACCTTCTCGACCCAGCGCGCCGTCCCGGTTGGGGAGGACGGCCCCTGTCCGCAGGAGGCCAGTGGTGGCTGCAAGAGCAAACGGTGTGTTCTGCCTCGAGGGGGCGTGGGAGCGCAGGCTCGACGACCGCACCAGCGTCCTGCCCTCGCTAGAGCTGCTCGAGCGCATCGGCCACATCCGCTACATCCACCGCGTCGTCGGTACCTCGGACGAGCTGTACCACTACCTCGCCAAGTGGGCCCAGCGCGGGTACCACGCCTACTCGGTGCTGTACTTCGCCTTCCACGGCGTGCGGGGCGGCATCGACGTCGGCAGAGGGGTGGTGCCGCTCTCCGATCTCGCCGAGAAGCTCGAGGGGTCGGCCTCGGGCCGAGTCATCCACTTCGGCGCCTGCAGCGTCATGAGCGATCGGGACGCGGTGGCGGAGTTCCATCGGGCGACCGGAGCGAAGGCGGTGGTTGGCTACCGCAAGGAGGTCGACTGGGTGGAGTCGGCGGCGCTCGACCTGCTCCTGCTCTCCTCGCTGACCGACAGCGGGCGCATCGATGCTCGCATCAACCAGGTTCGGAAGAAGGCGGGTGGCCTTGCCGACCGGCTCGGCTTCGAGAGCTTCCCGTCCTTCGATCGGTCCTGATCGCTGGACGGTCTGCAGGCCGCCCTCGTCCTGTGGAGGGCTCGCGCCTGAGCTCAACCCACCGCCGCAGCAAACGAGGCGTAGAGGTCGCCCGGTAGCGGGTGGGCGAGCTCCCAGGTGATTGCCATGGGCTTTTCGCCTTCGTGGCGGAGGTAGCGGGCGGGGCCGAGGAACCAGAAGGCTCGGTCGTCGGCTCGGAGGCGGGTGAAGAGCATGATCGAGCGGCCGTCTCGCTCGTGGTTTCGGTAGCGGAGGCCGGTGGGGCTGTCGGCCCGGGTGATCGACTGGCTCTCCCAGTGGATCAGGGTGCGGCTGATGGCGTAGTCGCGGTACCGGGTGGTGGGGGAGAAGCTGCCGCTGGTCTTGTCGAGCGTGAAGGCGAAGAGCTCGGCGTTGGCGTCCTTGGCTTCGTACACGCCGCTCTGCCAGGAGGCGATCTTGGCGCCGGTTCCGATGCCGAAGGCGGCCAGGATCTCGATGCGGCTGTAGCGGCCGTGCACCTGCAGGGGCACGTCGGGGTGCGTGGCGAGCGGGGCGTGGAGGTGGTCGACCTGGGCGTCGAGCACGGCCAGGAGCTGCATCAGCTCGGCTCGCACCTGCGGGTGCGCCCAGAGGAGGTCGACCGCGTCCTGGAGGCTGGTGCCTTTCGTGATGGCCCGGCCGGTGACCGCAGCGACGAGCATGCGTACGAGGCGTCGCTGCCGCTCGGGCATGGCGTCCACGGACGGTGCCGTTCTCAGGGAGAGGAGCTCCTGGTAGGTGGCGAGGCGCTCCTGGTCGTCGAGGTGCAGGAGGCGGCCGACGGCTCGGCGCAGCTCGGCTTCGTGGGGGCCTTCGGGGAGGATCGGGGCGCCGGCGGCGGCTTGGAGGTCGGACCAGGACTTGGCGCCGTCGTAGACGTCGTCGAGCTCGAGGCCCGACTCGTGGAGGAACCCGGCCAGGTCGATGTCGGGGCGCACCTGGCGCAGGGAGCGCAGCTCCTCCACCTTGCTCGGCCAGCGCGACGGGATGGCCTCCCGCAAGCTGCGGAGGACGATCTCGGTGGCCTTCTGGTCGAGCTGCACGTGGCAGCCGGCGGGCAGGAACGGGAACTGCTGCTGCACGGTGCGCTCGAGCTCCCGACGGGTGCCCCCCAGCAGCGCCCGGTAGCGGCGGTCGAAGCGGAACTCGCGGCGATGGGTGCCCACGAAGTCGAGGACGGTGCAGAACCCCTTGTCCGGTGACCGGCGCAGACCGCGGCCAAGCTGCTGGAGGAACAGCGTGGGGCTCTCGGTGGGGCGCAGCATGAGCACCGTGTCGACGGCGGGGACGTCGACGCCCTCGTTGAAGAGGTCGACCGAGAACACCGCCCGAACCGTTCCCTGGGCCAGGTCACGCAAGGCAGCCTGGCGCTCGTCGCGAGGGCTGTCCCCCCAGACGGCCACCGATGGGATCCCGTGGGCGGTGAAGTGGCGGGCCATGAAGCGGGCGTGGTCGATACTCACGCAGAACCCGAGGCAGCGCATCGTGGCCGGGGCGGCGTGCTGCTCCACCTGCTTGACGACGAGGCGAGCCCAGGCGTCGCTGCTCGTGTAGGCGGCGCTGAGGGCGTCGACGTCGTAGCCCCGGCCTCGCTTCCACGGGATGTCGCGCAGGTCGAGTCCGTCGTGGATGCCGAAGTACATGAAGGGGGCGAGCTGCTGCTGGTCGATGGCGTCCCACAGGCGCAGCTCGGCGGCGATGCGGTCGTCGAACCAGTGGAGGATGGGCAGGCCGTCGCTGCGCTCGGGGGTGGCGGTGAGGCCGAGCAGCTCGACGGGCGTGAGGTGGTCGAGCACCTTCTCGTAGGACGTGGCGGCGGCGTGGTGGAACTCGTCGACGATCACCACGTCGAAGTGATCGGGCGGGAGGTCGGCGAGATCGGCCCGGTTGAGGCTCTGGATCGACGCGAAGACGTGCTCGAAGCGCTGTGGCCGTGATCGACCGACCCACTTCTCGCCGAAGGCGGCGTCGCGCAGGGCGTAGCGGAAGGTGGCGAGGCTCTGGTCGAGAATCTCCTCGCGGTGGGCGATGAACAGCAGGCGGGCGCGAGGGAGCCGCTGACGGAGCCGCCCGTAGTCGACGGCGGCCATGACCGTCTTGCCGGTGCCCGTGGCAGCGACGAGGAGGTTGCGGTGGTGGCCCCTCTCTCGGGAGACCTCGATCTGCTCGAGCAGGCGCTCCTGGAAGGGGGCCGGGCGCAGCTCGATCGGGCTGAGGATGACGAGCGGGCCGTCGTCAGTCCGGCCGGTGCGGCGCTGCTCCTCGTCGAACTCGTCGGCGCGGTAGGGGACGAAGTCGCCAGCTTCCCAGTAGCTGTCGAACACCGCCTTGAACTTGTCGACGATGTCGGGGTTGCGGGCGGCCGAGGCCCGGACGTTCCACTCCAACCCGGTGACCTGGGCCTGGTGGGTGAGGTTGGAGGAGCCGACGTAGGCGGTGGAGAAGCCGAAGCGGCGGTGGAAGACCCAGGCCTTGGCGTGCAGGCGGGTGCTGCCGAGGTCGTAGGAGATGCGGACGTCGGCCCCGAGCTCGACGAGCTGGTCGAGGGCCCGACGCTCGGTGGAGCCGGTGTAGGTGGTGGTCAGCACCCGCAGCGGCCTGCCGGCCTCGCAGTGGCGGCGCAGCCCCTCGAGAAGCGGGGCGATGCCGCTGCGCCGGATGAACGCCATCACGACGTCGATGGCGTCGGCCGACTCGATCTCCGATCGAAGCTGGCTCCACAGGCCAGGCTCACCAGGAGCGTTCGTGAGCAGCGTCGTGTCGAGCAGCGGGATGAGCGGTGGTTGGATCGGATCAGGAGTGCCGTCTGGGTGCCGCTTGAAGATGGCGGTCAGGACCTCGGCTGGATCAACGGGGCGCTCTTGCGGATCCGTCGTGACGAGCTCGCCGAGACGCTCCAGCAGGTCTCGGGCCACTGCGACGCCCACGGCGACTCGGTCCTCGTCGCTCACGTCGGCGAGCGCCCGCTGGATCTGCCGGCTCAGATGCCAGGCGATCCGATCCGGCGTCTCAGCGCTCCGTAGGGCCTGCCGCTGAGGAACGACCCGTCCATCGATCGCCTCGAGCTGAGCGCGCAGCCCCTCGGTGACGAGCGACTCGTAGAGGCCGGGCCCGAGGTCGTCCACGACGAGAAGCTACGAGCTCACCGTGACTGCATGCGCCGTGCTTGAGCGGTCCGGGGTGCCGGTGCTCGCTGGAGCGTGTCAGCGGAGTTGAGACACCGTTGGCCCAGATGGCCGCGGTGGCCAGGGGCGCCTCCTTGGGAAGCAGGGGCGAGTACGGGGAATCCTGACTGGGCTTCACGGAGACGAAGCGTCGCGAGCCATCGCCGCCGACGTGGCCGAGGGCGACTTGGGTCGAAGGCCGAGGAGCTCATGTCGGGGTGGTCCGGCTGGCCAGGTGGGGCACTCAGCTCCGGAACCGGAGGTCGGGCCAGCTGACGTTCCAGGCGATGATCCGGTCCAGCTCGGTGGCTGGTGTGCCGATGCGGTCGTCGCGGAGGCGTCGCAGCGAGGCGAGGATCTCATCCTCATCGACGGCGAGGGCTTCCGCGAGCTCGACGGCATGTCGGGCGAGGTCCTCGTCGTCGCAGGCGTCGAGGACCTTGTCGAGGATACCGGTGTCCCAGGGTGCACCGAAGTTGGCCTCAGCGACGAGCCGTGCGTGACGGCGGAGCTCGTCGTCGAAGGCGTCGCTCAGGTGGACGTCGATCGAACCTGCGATGAGGTAGTCGTCGATCAGCTGGCCGAGCATCCGCCGTCGGCCGTCCTCGTCACCCTCCGCGTGCCCGTACTCGAGTACGTACGGATCGCCGTAGTCCATGTTCGTCTGGAACCAGAAGACCGATCCGCGGTGGTGTACGGCGTAGAAGTCGGCGCCGCCGGAGCTCGTGAACCCGGCGTAGTTGCTGTCGTCGGTGGAGGCCAGCCACTCGATCTCGTCGACCGCCTCCGAGAGCAGGTCAATCAGCTCCTCCCGGTCGTCGAACTGGACGTCGGCGTGCCAGTGCGGATCGGTCAGCTCGGCGGCATCGAGGTGGCGCAGCCGGTCGAGCGATCCCGGGAGGCGCCACGCCTCGTCGACCTCGACCGTTCCGGATGCCGCCTCGATCGCCTCGAAGGCCGCTGCGAAGGCCGTGCCCAGCAGGGTCCGCACCTCCACGCTGGCGTCCTGGGTGAGCTCGCGGGCGATGACGGCTTCGAAGGCTTCGAGGGCGAGCAGGCTCACGTCCCGGCTGTCGGTTCCGTCGGTGGTGGTCATGCCGCCTCCTTCCGGTTGGCGAGGACGTGGAGCATCAGCGCCACGACGGCGGGGGCGGGGTGGAGGTCGGCCTTGCGGACCGTCCAGAGGTACTTGCCGAGGTACACGTCGGTGTCGGGCTCGAAGCCGAGGACCTCGAGGTTGCGGGCGACGACGGTGCGGGCCCAGTCCTTGATGTTGCCGATGCCGGCGATCATCTCGTGGGTGATGTCGGCCAGGAGCTCGGCGGCGGCGGTGAAGCCCACCTCGGCGGGGCGGACGGCCACGCCGCTCATGATCGAGTGGCGGCCGATCGGCACCAGGTAGCGGCCCAGCTGCCGGTTCAGGGTGACGACGAGCGGCTTGCAGTAGTCGCAGAACCAGACGCTGAACCGGGAGCCGCTGCTCAGAAGGCGCAGCCCGCAGCACCGGCACAGCTCGGCGTAGGTGTTGTGGTCGCCGCCCCACAGTGGCTGGGCGTGGCGGACCTCCTGCGGCGTGCAGTCGCAGAGCTGTTCGGCGCCGTCGTCGTGGTCGGGCACGGGTCCGCGGAGGCGGTGGCAGGTACCGCAGATCCGCAGGGAGCCGGTGGCCGGCTCGGGGTCGGCCCAGTACAGGTGACGCCTGATCATGGCTTCCTCCATCGATCCTGGCGGGAGCACCGTGCCGGTTGCGGTCGGTTGCTGCGCCGTCGACGAGCCAGGTCTCTCGGGCGCTCTGGATGGGACACCCTCAGAGTACGCGCGAGGTGTGACGCGGGGGAGGGGATTCCGCAGCCAACGATGGCCGTCGGCCGTCGCGGGGGTCGCCGTACCGCCGCCTCGTGACCCGACGCTCCTCGGCGCGGTGCCGTCGAGCCGAGCCATCGGGGTCCCACCCTGACCACGTCACCGCACCCCTGAAGGGAACCACCATGACCACCGCCCGTGAGGCGACGCCGCCCTGGAACCTCCCGAAGGCTGCGCAGGACGATCTCGGTGGGGCACCGCATGAGCACGGTGTCGACGGCGGGCACGTCGACACCCTCGTTGAACAGGTCGACTGAGAACACCGCGCCGCGCCGCCGGAGTCGTCGTCAGCGGCGCTCAGCCGGCGGGTGCGTCGTCTGCTCGTGAGGCAGCCACCACCCGGAGGTCGTAGAAGACCTGCATCGGGTGGATGAGCGAGGGGGTGAAGCCGTACCGGGCGTAGAAGGCCAGGGCCGCGCGTCGCTGCTCGCGTCGACGAGCATCACGCGAACGCCGATCAGCTCACCTGCCGTGACGGCTCCGGGGAGGGCCTCACGGAGGAGGTCGGCACCCCAGCCCTGCCCTTGGTAGTCGAGGTCGATGGCGAACCGACCCATGCGTACGGCGGGGATGGGGGTGGGTGCTCGCCTTGCGATCTGGGCGGGGGCGCGTCCCGCGCGACCTCGCCCGGGGAGAGGCAGTGGTAGCCGGCGATGCGGGGCTCATCGCCGGCTTCGTCGTCGAGCAGAAGGAACGTCACAGCGTCGCGGGTCTCCATGCTCTGTCGGGCTTGCGAGGCCAACCAGCGGTTCAGGGCCGGCACACCGCAGTCGAACGCGCTCCGTTGCGCCTTCGACGGTCTCGCCTGGTCAAACCGCTGGTGCCTCACGGGCCGTCAGCGGGTGATGCGCTCGGGCCTCGTGAACAGCTCGATGAGCCGTGCGTTGGATGGACGGGGGCGTCGAGCAAGGCGACGAACTCGTCCCAGGTGGCCTCGTCGAGGACGAAGCGGCGCTGGTCGGCCAGCACCTCGTGGGCACGCTCGATCGCCGAGGTCGTCAGGAACTCGGTAACGCTCTGTCCGGTCTGGTCGGCAGCATGGCGGATCAGCTCAGCGTCGACGGCTCGGAGCCGCAGGTTCAGACGGGCGTCCTTCGTGGTGGCAGCCATTGGGGTCTCCTCGGTCCATCTGCCCGGACTGTGCAGGCGTCGTATGACGAGGCTGTAGATGAATTCGACACCGTCTGACCGGGCCGGCGACGTGGGTGTCGCAGGGTGCGCCACCAGACCGCTTGCGGCTCCTGATGCCCGAGGTTCGGCCGGGTCAGGCGCAGGCCGAGGCCATCGCACCGACCTGGGGGCCGGAGCACACGCGACCGGGCAGGAGGGCCGTGCGCCACGGGTAGCGTTCGGACGGTGGAGCTCGACGACGCGTACGTCGCCCTGCTGGAGGTGCTCGAAGCGCACGGGCCGCTGGCGGAGCCGGAGCTCGTCAGCGCGCTTCGCCGTGCCGGGCTGAGCGAATGGGAGGTCGGCGAGGTGCTCGACTACCCGCCCGGGGTCGTGGCCTCCCTCCCTGACGGGCGGTGGGTCTCGCTGCCGTCCCTCCTGGCGCCGCGGCGCCTCACCCGCCGGATCACCGCGGGCGAAGTCGCCCTGGACGTGGTGGTCCTCGACGCCGATCTCGTGGCCGCGGCGCCGCTCTTCGACGCCGGGGTCGGTCTGGCCGACGGCTCACCGTCTCCGGTCCTGGACGCAGAGGAGGATGCCGGGCTGATCGCGGAGCGCAACCCGGCCGCCATCGGGTCGCTGCCCCGTGAGGAGGTGCTGGTGCTGCCGGTCGGCCACCTCGCGCACCTCGGCGTGCAGGCCGGCGACCTGATCTCGCTGGGGTTCAGCTCCGACGGAGCTGTCGTGGAGCGCGTCGAGGGCCCGGTTCCCACCCCATCGGAGCTGGTGGCCGAGATCACGGGGCACCTCGGCGACACGCCGGTCGACGTCGACGAGCTCGTGTGGGCCCTCTGCGCCGAAGATCCGAAGGCCTTCACCGAGCCCACCGCTCCGGTCTCCGAGCTGCTGGACCACGCTGGCGCCAGCCGTTACCGCTCGCAGGTGGCGGCGCCCGGCGTGGACATCGCCGGCTGGTACCGCGCCCAGCGCCTGGAGCGCATCGCCGCCACCCACCGGCTGCGACGCAGCGAGGCCGAGGACCTCCTCGTGCTCATCGAGCACCACACCCTCCTCGACGGGATCATCCACGGCCTGTCCGACGACCTTGCCGACGACGGCGACGAGCCACCCGGCGACGCGACGCCCGGCACCGATGCTGCGCCGGGCTCGCCGACCGGCTTGGCGAGCGCCGACGACCGCGACGACGGGAGATCCGGTGCCGGCACCGATCGCGACGGCGAGGAGCCCGGCGCCGGCCTCGACCTGCAGAAGGCCCGAGACGCCGCGCTCGCCGCCAGCGCCGTGCTGGCCTCCCCGGACGCGGCCGCGGCCCTCCTCGGGGAGTGCGCCGGCATGGGCCGAGAGGGCTTGCCCGCTCTCGGCGTCCTCGCCGAGACGCTCGAACCCAACGCGCCGCGCCGGGCCCGGGCGTCCCTGCGATGGCTGCGGGCCAAGGTCTTGGAGCGCCTCGGCGGCGTGGAGGAGGCCGAAGGCGAGCTTCGAGCGGCCCTGGCCCTCGATCCGGAGCACCCGCTCATCCTGGAGGACCTCGGCCGGTTCGCGTCGGACCGGGGCGATGCCGACCATGCGCTGCGACTCCTGCGCCGCGCCGGGGTCCCCCGCGACGACTCGCTGGTAGAGGTGCTCGAGGCCCACCGGACGCCGGCGGCGTCCGCGGTCGGGCGCAACGACCCGTGCTGGTGCGGATCCGGCCGCAAGCGCAAGCAGTGCCATCGCGACGGCGGCCCGGCTCTGCCCATCGAAGCCCGCAGCGGGTGGCTGGTGGCCAAGACGGCCGACTACCTGCAGCAGGGCCCGCACCGCCAGCTCGTCCTCCGCCTAGCCATGGCCCGAGCCGAGCCGCTCGGCGACGGCGCGCTGCTCGACGCCCTCAGCGACCCGTTCGTCCACGACGTCGCCCTCGCGGAGGCTGGCGCCTACCGCGACTTCCTCGCCGAGCGCGGTGCGCTGCTGCCCGAGGACGAGCGCGCCGTCCTCGAGCAGTGGGCCCTGGTCGAGCGCTCCCTCTACGACGTCGTGGAGGCGGGCCCGGACCGCGGCCTGCGGCTGCGCGACGTCCGCACCGGTGACCGGCACGAGGTCACCGAGCGCACCGCCTCGCGGAGCCTGCGCCCAGGGGACCTCGTCTGCACCCGCGTCGTGCCGGTGGGGGAGCAGCTCCAGCTCGTCGGGGGCGTCGAGCCCGTCCCGCTCCACCTGCGGGACACGGTGATCGAGCTCCTCGACGACCCGGATCCCGTCGAGCTCGTGGCGCTCCTTTCGGCCCGCTTCGCGCCGCCCAGCATCACGAACACCGAGGGCGAGGACCTCGTCGACTGCACGGTCACCATCCGGGTCCCGGACCCCGCCCGGCTCGCTGACGAGCTGGACGGTCGCTTCGAGCGCAGCGACGCCGACGGTGCGCCGGTCTGGGACGAGACCGTCGAGACGATGGGCATGCCCCGCCAGCGCTCCCGGATCCAGCTCAGCGAGGACATCGCCACCGTGACCGCCAACAGCCACGAACGGGCCGATCGCACCGTCGCGCTGGTCCTCGACGTCGCACCCGGGGCCGAGGTGCTCGCCGACGAGCGCACCCCCTACGCCGAGCTGCTCGCCGAGCGAGCTGGGGCGCCGGAGCCGGTGGGCGCCGGAGGGTTCGCGCTCGATCCGACCGACCCGCAGGTGGAGGAGGTCCTGCGCCAGGTCGTCAGCCAGATGGAGGAGGCGTGGGTGGACGAATCCATCCCCGCTCTCGGCGGCGTGACCCCCCGCCAGGCGGCAGAAGACCCGACCCGCCGCGACGACCTGCTCCGACTGCTCGACTCCTTCGACCGGTTCCCGTCTGGGCCCGGCGCGATGGATCCCGCCCGCCTCCGACGCCTCCTCGACTTGTAGGCCAGGTCGGCGCTCGGCGGTCCCCAGAGGGTCAGAGCGCCAGGTGGAGCCGGAGGGCGTCGTCGAGCTCGAGCAGGAGCGCTTCGTCGAGGATGCCGAGGCGGCGGCCGATGCGCTCGACCGCCACCGAACGGACCTGCTCGGCTTGTGCCTTGGAGTCCTGGGGCAGTCCGGTGCTCGCCGCCGGCAGCAGGACCTGGAACGGGTAGACCCGAGCCCTGTTCGTGGTCACCGGGACGACGGTGATCGCGCCGTGGCCAAGGCGGGCGGCGGTGGTGTTGGCGCCGTCGTTGCTCACGATCACCGCGGGGCGGCGCTTGCTCGCCTCGGACCCGAGGGTGGGGTCGAGATCGACCCAGCGGATCTCACCTCGCCGCATCAGGCGATCTCGTCACCGGCGGCGTCCCACAGCTCGCTGTCCTCGCCGTCGGCCCACTCGGCCCACGCCTCCTCGTAGGCCGGGCCGAGCTCGGACGCTCGCAGGAGTCGCACCGCCTTCTGCACTGCCGCGGAGCGGGACTCGAGCCCCTGGGTCCGGGCGTACTCGTCGAGGTACTCCACGTCCTCGTCCGGCAGGCTCACGCTGACCCAGCTCCTGCGCGTCCACAGCTTCTTCGTCTCCCAGGACGGCTTCGGTGCCGGCGAGGGCCAGAGCCTCGAACGCCCCTTCGGTCACGCCGACCCGGTGGCCCTGGGGGGCTGGGCCTTCGCCACCGACCACTGGCCCAACCGCACCGACCCCGGCGGGTCCCGGGGCCTCGACGACTACATGGTCCGCGACTTCCGCCGGAACATCGGGGCCGAGATCATGGCCGCAACAAGCTCAGCCCCCACCGCGGCCCCTGGGAGGACCACCAGTGGCAGGGGTGGTGGGGCGACGTCCCCCCGTTCCACTCGCCCGTGTACGTGCTGACCCACTTCGTGCGCCCGTCCTTCTCGCGCCGCTGACGGCCCGGTGTCGAGGCCACCCCCCTACGGGAGCAGCTGCTGGCGGAGGGTGTCTGCCATCCAGCGCTCGTAGCGCTCCCCGGTCCAGCCTCGGTCGAGGACGAGGAGGCCGTAGACCTCGGGGGAGGCCAGGGCGTGGATGACGTCGGCGGCGTCGCGCTCCCGCAGCTCCGGGCGCAGCGCGCCCGACCGGCTGAGGGAGCGGGCGATGCGGAGCTGGCCCTCCTGGCGCTGCCGGGAGATCTCGGACAGCAGGTCCGCCGCCTGGGGGTCGGACCGGGCGGCGTCGGCAAGCAGGCGGTGGACGGGCGCGGTGCGCGCCATCAGATCAGCGAGCAGGGCAGCGAAGCGAGCCAGCCGCTGCACAGGGTCGGGGTCGGCGAGGAGCTCCTGCACCGGCGGACGGTCCGCCATGGCCACGTCCTCGTCGTCGCCGACGATGGCCACGTCGATCACCGCCTTCAGGATCCCGAGCTTCGAGGCGAACAGCCGGTAGATCGTCGCCTGCGGCGTGTCCGAGCGCTCGCTGATGGCCTCGATGGTGGTGGCCGCGTAGCCCCGCTCCTCGAACAGGCGACGAGCCGCGTCGACGACGCTCGCCTTCGTCCGGCGCGTCCGGGCCTGGGGCACCGGTGTGGCCCTGCCTCGTCCGCGCTTGACGGTCGCGTCCATCGATGTGAGAGTAGCACTCTCAAAACGAGAGTTATACTCTCAACAAGGGACGACGGAGGCCGATGCGGCCAGGAAGCGAGGAACCACGATGGCCGGGACCAAGGACGCTGGCACGGGCTACACCGTGGACTTCAAAGAGGTGTCGACGGTCGGGCTGGAGTCGTCCCCGCACGCGGAGGCGCTGGCGGGTCTGCGTGCCAACGAGGCCCGCTACTTCAAGAACAAGTACGACCACGACTTCACCGTGCACCCGGCGAGCGAGGCGGCCGACGTCGTCGACTGGGTCCACGGCATCCTCGACGCCGAGCGGGGGATCGTGATCTCCTCACCGCCGCTCCAGGCCGCGCTCGTCGAGGTGCCGGGCATCAAGTGGGCCCACGTCTTCTACGAGAGCGGGCTCGCCGTCAACGTCCTCTACGAGACGGGGGAGGGCGGCAAGCGGGCCGTCGGCTTCAAGCTCTCCGAGGGCATGGACGCCCCCGAGGAGCTCAGCTCGTTCAAGTGGGCCCGCCAGAGGTCGAAGCTGGCCGGCACCATCCGCGGCTCCTACTTCGTCATCAAGGGCGAGCACTGAGCCGCCTCGGGCGCCGGCTTCGCGATGACTCCCGGTTGGTGATCTCGCTGCGCTCCCGGTTGCCGGTGAACGTGGCTCCGAGCCACTCGGCCTGATCGGCGACCAGCGCCGGGTTCGTCTCCTCGAAGAGCCGGGCCACCTCGTCGATGACACCGGGCCTCACCGGGATCGTCGTCATCACCACGACGGCCATCTCGCCCCCCTCGTCGTCGGCCGGTTGTCGCACAACGCTGGACACGCGAGCTCCGACAGGCAGGCCCGGGCGCGGCCATGATCGTCGGATGGCTGACGTCGACGATCCCTGCCCGTGCGGCTCGGGCGCCTCGCTGGGTGCCTGCTGCGGGCCGATCGTGAGCGGGGAGCGGCCGGCACCGACGGCCGAGCGGCTCATGCGGTCCCGGTTCACGGCGTTCGCCCTCGGTGCCGAAGCCCACCTGCTGCGCTCCTGGCACCGGTCCACCCGGCCCCCGACGATCAGCTTCGTCCCCGGGCAGCGCTGGGTGCGGCTCGAGGTGCTGGCCACCGTGGCCGGCGAGCTCCTCGACCCCGAGGGCGAGGTGGAGTTCCGGGCCCACTACGACCGCCGCGGACGGTCGGGCGTGCTGCACGAGCTCAGCCGCTTCGTGCGCGACGACGAGGGCCACTGGGTCTACCTCGGCGCCGTGGACGCCGAGCTGGGCTGAGCCGCGGAAGCGGCCGCGCAGGCGGCCGTCCGGCTGACCCCGACCGGCGAGCTCGTGGTCGGGGCGGACCGAGACCGGTTGATGGGGACCGGGGTTGCCTCCACCGGGGCCGGGACGCTGCCGATCCGACCTGAGCCAGGAGATCTCCTTGCCAGGCTAAGGAATGACCCTTAACGTGGTCGCCGTGCAGGAGGCGGCGGCGAGGATGATCGAGGCCGCCGAGCGCCTGGCGGCCGAGCACGGGCTGCGGGCCCTGACGGTGCAGGCGGTGCAGGAGGCGGCCGGCCAGCGGAACAAGTCGGCGGTGCAGTACCACTTCGGCGGCCGCCAGGGCCTCGTTCAGGCGATCATCGCCACCCGCATGGCGCCCACGAGCGAGCGCCGCACCGCCATGCTGCTCGAGCTCGGCCCCGACGCGTCGACCCGCGACCTCGTGGAGGTCCTGGTCGCACCGCTCGTGGAAGCGGTCTTCTCCCGCACGCCGAGCTACTGGGCCCGGTTCCTCCTGCAGGCCATCAGCGACCCGACGACCGGACTGGTCGCCATCGAGGCCATCGACGACCGGGCGCTGCGGGTCACCCAGTCGCGCCTCGAGGACCGGCTCGAGCACCTCCCGCCGGCCCTGCGCAGGCTGCGCGTCCAGGCGGTGTTCGGGTACGCCTGCGTGGTGCTCGCCGCCCACGAGGTGGGCGCCATGTCCGCCGGCTTCTCCCTCGACGAGCTCACCACCGAGCTGGTCGACGCCTGCCTGGGCCTCGTCGAGGCCCCGTCCACCCAACCCAACCAACGGAGATCCTGATGGCTGACCTGTCCCCGAAGCCGGCCCACCCGGCGACCAAGGCGCGCAACGCGGCGTTCGCGGCGCGGCTCCCCCTCGGCGACGACGCCGACCTCGAGCGGGCCACCCGGGGCCTGGTGGCCCAGCACCCGACCGGTGTCATCGACGGGCCGCTCTTCGCGGCGTGGGACGTCCACCAGTACGACTTCCTCCGCGAGTCGCCGGAGGCGCCCGACACGGTCAACCCGAGCCTGTGGCGCCAGGCCCGCATCAACTGCACTCACGGGCTGTTCCAGGTGTCCGGCACCGTCTGGCAGGTCCGGGGCTACGACATCTCCAACATCACCTTCATCGCCGGCGACACCGGCTGGATCGTGATCGACCCGCTGACCTCCTGCGAGACCGCGGCCGCGTCGCTCCAGCTCGCCAACGAGCACCTCGGCGAGCGTCCCGTCGTGGCCGTCATCTACACCCACAGCCACATCGACCACTTCGCCGGCGTTCTCGGCGTGACCACGGAGGAGGACGTGGCGGCCGGCCGCTGCCGGGTCATCGCGCCCGAGGGCTTCCTCCACGAGGCGGTGGCCGAGAACGTCATCGCCGGCCCCGCGATGCTGCGCCGCTCGCTCTACATGTTCGGGCCGCTCCTCCCGCGGGGCCCGCAGGGCCAGGTCGACGCCGGCCTGGGCAAGACCACGCCGATCGGCACGGTGAGCCTGGTCCCGCCCACCGAGGACATCACCCACACCGGCCAGGAGCTGGTGATCGACGGCGTGCGCATCGTGTTCCAGATGACCCCCGAGGCCGAGGCCCCGGCCGAGATGAACTTCCACTTCCCCGACCTCGGCCTGCTGTGCATGGCCGAGAACTGCACGCACACGATGCACAACCTGCTGACGCCGCGCGGGGCGCTGGTGCGCGACTCGCTGGCGTGGAGCAAGTACATCAACGAGGCCATCGAGCGCTTCGCCGACGACTCCGACATCTGCTTCGCCAGCCACCACTGGCCCCGCTTCGGGAGGGACGAGGTCCGCGCGTATCTGGTGCAGCAGCGCGACCTCTACCGCTGGCTGCACGACCAGACCATGCGGCTGGCCAACAAGGGCCTCACGATGACCGAGATCGCCGAGGAGCTCGAGCTGGCCCCGGAGCTCGAGACCGAGCTTCACGTCCGCGGGTACTACGGCACGGTCAACCACAACGTGAAGGCCGTGTACCAGCGCTACCTCGGTTGGTTCGACGCCAACCCGGCCAACCTCCACCCCCACCCGCCGGAGGTGACCGCGAAGAAGGTGGTCGAGTACATGGGCGGCGCCGACGCCGTGCTCGGGCGCGCCCGGGCCGACTTCGATGCCGGCGACTTCCGCTGGGTCGCCCAGGTCGTCAACCACGTGGTCTTCGCCGACCCGGAGAACCTCGAGGCCAAAGCGCTGCAGGCCGACGCACTCGAGCAGCTCGGCTACCAGGCCGAGTCCGCCGTGTGGCGGAACTTCTACCTGTCCGCCGCCAGCGAGCTTCGCAACGGGCACCCCGTGCTGGGCAACGCCGACCTCGGCAACCTGGCCCCGTCGATGACGACCGAGATGCTCTTCGACGCCATCGCCGTGCGCCTCGTGCCCGAGCGCCTCGAGGGCCTGTCGGGCGCGGTCAACTGGGAGATCACCGACCGCGACGAGCGCCACGTCGCCGGCATCTCCAACCGCACGCTCTTCCACACCGCCGACCAGCAGCGCGACGACGCCGTGGCCACGGTGAGGTGCACGTCGGCCGACCTGATCGCGCTCGCCAACGGCGCCACCGACACCAGCGGCCTGGACGTCTCCGGCGACGCGGCGTTCGTGTCCCGCCTCGCGCAGGCGATCGACACGTTCGAGCGGATCTTCCCGATCGTGACGCCCTAGCGCCCCGGCACCCTGATACACCATGAGGTGTATCGTGGTGGGCGTTCGCCGGACGAACATCGACCTCGACGACGCCCTGGTCGAGCGGGCGATGCGGCTCTACCGGCTCGAGTCGAAGCGGGCCGCCGTGCAGCTGGCCCTCGAACGGCTCGTCGGCGAGGCGCTCACCACCGACGAGGTCCTGGCCATGGAGGGCAGCGGCTTCCCGCTCGGCAACGACGAGCTCGAGGGCGTCGACGAACCGGTCGAGCTCCGCGGGCCCGCCCCCCGCCGGCGCCGGTGATCGTCGACACCTCCGCCTGGGTCGAGTTCCTGCGCGGCACCGGGTCCGCGGTGCACCGCCGCCTGCGGGCGGAGATCGAGGCCGGCGCCGAGCTGGTGGTGCCCGAGCTCGTCGTCATGGAGATCCTGGTCGGCGCCACCGACGACGAGATGGCCCGCCGTCTGCGCACGATGCTCCACAGCTTCGAGGTCGTGCCGCTCGCCCCGCTGGTCGACAGCGAGGCGGTGGCCGCCCTCCAGCGCCGCTGCCGCCGGGAGGGACGGGCGGTGCGCAGCATGGTCGACTGCCTCATCGCCGCCACCGCGCTGCGCCTCGGTCAGCCGGTGCTGCACCTCGACCGCGACTTCGAGCTCATGGCCACCGTCAGCCCGCTGCAGCTGGTCGCCGCCTGACGGCCTCGAGGCAGGGCGCCTACCCGGCGTCGGCAGCTCGATGGTGGCGTCGTCGCGGCGTCGAGATCCCTGGCAGCGGGTGTCAGGGATCGGGTGGCATCGTGGGCCGGTGAGCTCGCATCGCTACCGCTTCACGGCGCCCCTCTGGATCTGGGACGCCCGCGACGACAGCACCTGGCACTTCGTCACGCTGCCCGAGGACGAGGCCGACGAGATCACCGCCGTCACCGAGGGCCTGCGCCGGGGCT
>JBKHYD010000030.1:0-2610 GCA_046565645.1 Acidimicrobiia bacterium
TCAACACGCTCCGCTACCAGGTCTCGCCCACGACCTTCACGGCCGACGGAGGCGGGGCGTTCGAGCAGGACATGGAGCTCTTCGCCTCGTGGCAGCTCGACGGCCAGCACTACCTCGACGAGGGCGGATCCTGCGAGCGGTTCACGATCATCATCGGGTGCTTGATGCGGGTGGTGTCGCTCGACGGCCAGGTCCTGGCCATCACCCGCATCGGCGGAGGCTGCACCTCGTACCCGCCCACGCCCGACCTGAGCGTCACACCGCAGGCCGGTGACGTCCCCCTCCCGGTGCTGGCGGACGGATCCGGCAGCACGAGCAACGACGGCAGCTGCCCGTCGCCGATCGAGTCGTACACCTTCGACTTCGGCGACGGCACCAGCGTCGGGCCGCAGGCCACCCCCGCCGCCACCCACACCTACACCGAGGCCGGCACCTACACGTTGCGGCTCACGGTGAGGACCGAGAACGGGGACACGGCCTCCACCACCAAGGAGGTGCTCGTCGAGGTGCCGCGACCCGACCAGGACGGCGACGGCTGGTGGGACGACGTCGACAACTGCAAGACCGTCGCCAACCCGGGGCAGGAGGACGTCGACGAGGACAACCTGGGCGACGCCTGCGATCCCGTCGACGATCGACCTGATCCACCCGATGAGGACCCCGATCCCGAGGATCCCGACTCCCCCACCTGCAAGGCCTTCCAGGTCGACGTGATCGGTGACATCGCCGGCCTCGACTGGTTCCGCTTCAACACGTGGGGACGGGCCTGCGGCGGCACCGAAACCACCGGCCCGATCCTCAGCCAGCTGGGCCGCAGCGGGGAGGTGGTGCTCCCCTCCCTGACGGTGGCGGTGCTCTCGGCCATGTTCTCGATCCAGTACGACCCGGACTCGAACGCCGGCGGCATCGACAAGCTCGACGCCACGACGGCCGAGCTCACCGGCTCGTTCGACCTGTGCGCGCTGCCGCTGCCGCCGGGGGTCGGCAAGCTGGTGGGGAGCAAGCTCGGCAAGCTGCTCGACATCGTCAGCCGCTGGGGCGGCGATCGGCTCATCGGGAAGGCGGCCAGCATGTGGCTGAAGGCCTTCGACGCGCTGGTCGACCTGACCGCCTCGCAGATCGGCGGCAGCTTCAACATCTCGATGGCGCAGGCCTGGAGCACGGTGAGCGACAGCCTGGGCGCCGCCTTCGAGCAGGCGCTGCAGACCGGGCTGAACCTGGCGGTCGGCATCTGCGTACCGATGTGGGAGCCGACCGTGACCGTCGTGGCGAAGGGGAACGGCACCGGCGTGGACTACGAGATCTCGGACCAGGGCCTTCCCACCCCCCGGGTGGCGATCGCCACCAACGCCACCGCGCTCTGACGTTCCGCGGCCGGCCGGGGCCTTGCTAGACCGGCGGGATGGAACCTTCGGTGGCGCGTCGGATGTGGCAGGTGCTGGAGCCGTACCACGCGGTGGTGTACTTCTCGCCGCAGACCCGGCAGGCCATGGAGGACGCCGGCCTGCGGGGCTTCTGGCGGGGCTACTTCGCCGGTCGGGCCGCCCCGCTCGGGCGCACCCCCGCCCCGGTCGTCACGGCCACCTTCTTCGGCTTCCGCCCCTCGATGGTCGAGCGGGCCATCCCGGCGGTGTGGGACCTGATCGAACCCGCCGAGGCGGCCGCCGCCCGGATGCGGGGGGCCGACGCCACCCTGCGCGAGGTGCTGGGCGACGCCGTGAGCAGCCCCGAGCTGGCCGAGGCGGCCGACCTGGCCCGCCGGGCCACCGACGCCTGCGACCCGGTGGGCCGGGCCCTCTTCGCCGCCCACCTCGACCTGCCCTGGCCCGAGGAGCCCCACCTCGTGCTGTGGCACGCCGCCACGCTCGTCCGTGAGCACCGGGGCGACACCCACAACGCCGCCTTGGTGGCGGCCGGCGTGGACGGCTGCCAGGCCCAGGTCCTCGCCGCCGCCGCCGGCCGCGCCAGCCGCCCCATCCTCCAGGCCAGCCGCTCGTGGTCCGACGAGGAGTGGGACGCCGCCGCGGGCCGCCTGGCCGCCCGCGGCCTCCTCGAGCGCACGCCCGGCGGCGACGACCAGCTGACCGACGCCGGACGAGCCCTGGTGGACGACGTGGAGGCCCGCACCGACGCCGGCTCCCTCGCCCCGTGGGCCCACCTGGGCGAGAACGTCACCGAGCGCCTCCGCACCCTCGTGCGCCCGCACGCCCGGGCCGTCCAGGCCCAGGACTGGTTCCCCACCATCACCCCCCTCGGCCTTCCGGCCGACTGAACGGCGCCCGCCGCCGGCGCGGGGCTCAGGTGACCGCGGTGACCACGCCCACGACGGCGATGACGGCCGCCTGACTGGCGAAGAGCCAGGTGCCGAAGGTGCGCTGCAGCTGCAGCAGGTCCTCCTTCACGTCTGCTCGGATCTCCGCCCTCACCTCGGCGATGTCCGCCCGCAAGAGCGCGAGATCGGCCTTGGTGGCCAGCGCCGACGCATCTGCTGGGGGCATGAGGTCCATCATCGTGGCTCCGAGGTCCGGGCCCATGTGCTCCTCGAACCAGGTGAGGAGCCGGTGCCGCTGCTGTTCGGTGACCGCCATGGTCGCCTCCCGTGATCGTGGT
>JBKHYD010000031.1:0-5108 GCA_046565645.1 Acidimicrobiia bacterium
CTGGGCGTGATCATCCCCGGCGGCTCGACCCTGGCCGAGCCCAGCGCGGCCGACCTCACCGACCTGGCCGCGGCCATCGAGAGGGCCGGCGTGCCGGCCCTCTTCGCCGAGACCTCCTCCCCGGCTCGGCTGGCCGAGGCCCTGGCCGGGGAGGGAGCGGACGTCGAGGTGGTCGAGCTCTTCACCGAGTCGCTCGGGGAGGCGGGGAGCGGGGCCGACACCTACCTCGGCATGGTCCGCACGAACGCGCAGCGCATCGCCGACGCCTTGGCCGCCTGAGCGCCAGCACCCTGGCAGGCTGGTGCCGTGGACTGGCTGACCGACCCCTTCGCAGCGGCGTTCATGCAGCGGGCGCTGTGGGCCGGGATGCTGGCCGTGGTGGCGTCGTCGGTGGTCGGCACCTGGGTGGTCCTCCGGGGCCTGTCCTTCCTCGGCGACGCCCTGGCCCACGGCGTGATCCCCGGCATGGCGCTGGCGGTGCTCTGGGGGTTCGACCTAACCCTCGGTGCCCTCGCCACCGCCGCCCTGATGGTGGGTGGAATCACGTTCGTCAACCGACGGGCCCGCCTGGCCGAGGACACCGCCGTCGGCCTGCTCTTCGTCGGGATGCTCGCCCTCGGTGTCGTGATCATCTCGAAGAGCCGGTCGTTCGCCACCGACGTCCAGAGCCTCCTCTTCGGCGACGTCCTCGGGGTCACCTGGGGCGACCTGCGCATCCAGGCCCTCGCGGCCGGCGTGGTGGTCGCCGCCAGCGGGCTCGGCTACCGGGCCTTCCTCACGCTGTCGTTCAACGAGGTGAAGGCCGGCAGCCTCGGCCTGCGCCCCGGCCTCACCCACCTCGCGCTCCTCGGGCTCATCGCGGTGGCCATCGTGAGCTCGTTCCAGGCGGTCGGCACCCTCCTCGTGTTCGGCCTCCTCGTCGGCCCGCCGGCCACCGCCGCCCTCCTCGTGCGGCGGGTGTGGCTGACGATGCTGGTGGCGGTCGCCCTCGGCTGGCTGGCCGTGGTCGTGGGCCTCGTCCTCAGCTACCGGTACGGCACCGCGGCGGGAGCCACCATGGCCGGCACGTCGGTGGCCCTGTTCTTCCTCGTCCTCCTCGCCCAGGAGGCCGCCGCCGGTCTCAGGCGGACCGACAACGTCGACGTCGCCCCCCACCTCCCAGACCACGCCCCCCATCACGACTGAACGGCGTCCAGGACGCTGGGCCCAGATGGCGGCCCGCGCCGGGTCGCCGGCTACCCCGCGGCGGCCGGCAACCCGGAGCTGGCGCTCAGCGGTCGGCCGAGTCCGCCTGAGGCACGCAGAACGATGCTCCCGGCGCGGCGCCGACGGTGAAGTGGAAGCCCGGTCCGGGGCGTCAGGCCTTCCCGTCATCGGGGCCGAACGTGGTGCCGACGGCGGTGACCGCATCGGCGGGGAAGCCGCCGCGGCGGGCGTGCTCGAGGATCACGTCCGCCGACTCCGCCGAGTGGACGCAGTAGATCTTGTCGCCGGCCGCGAAGCTCTCGTGCCAGACGTAGGGCACGCCGAGAGACGCGACGACGTCGTTCGACTTCTCGGCGATCTCGCGGATCTGCTCGGCGGTGAGCTGCCCCGCGCCGGGAACGTTGCGCTCGATGATGAACTTCTGCATCGGTGGTGTCTCCTTCGCTACGGGCCTCGCCGGTTGCGGGCCTCGGAGACGCACCATGAAGGAATCCACCCTGGGCCACATCGGGACCCGGTCCGCATCTTGGGCGCCCGGGTTCCCTATGCCGGCGGTGGTGGGGCACTCTCGGCGGCCAGGCCCAGCTCCGCCGCCAGCTGCGCGGCATCGCGGCGTGAGCCGACCTGCAGCTTGGTGAGGATCGCCGAGACGTGGTGCCCGGCGGTCTTCTCCGAGATGAACAGTCGCTGGGCGATCTCGGCGTTGGTGGCCCCCTCGCGCAGCAGCCGGAGCACGTCCACCTGTCGTGCCGTGAGCCCGGCCGGGTTCGCCCGGGTGCTGGGACGGGGCCCTCGTGGGCTGGCAACGCCGTGATGGCGGAGCCGCTGTCGCACCCATCCGGCGGTGACCGTGGCGCCCAGGTCCTGGCAGATCTCGAGCGCGGTGGTGAGCGTGGCCGGGGTGTCGGCGTCGATGAGCGCGAGCGCTTGCTCGTAGGGCATCCCAAGCGCGGCCCAGGCGTCCGCCGCCGATCTCGGGTCGCCGGTCAGCTGCTCGACGTAGGGTGTGGCCGTCGCGGGCGCATCGATGGGGTCGTGACCGCAGCGGACCAGCCACACGTTCGCCTCGCCGATCTGCCACCGACCCACGGTGCCCTGCAACCGGCCGGCCAGTCCGATGAGTCGCTCGGCGCCACCGACATCGGATCCGGTGAGCCACTCGTGCTCCACGAGCGCGGCGGCGACAGGGACGAGGCGGTACAGCTCGTCGAAGCCGGAGGCGACCTCCCACGCTCGCTCCAGGGCCACGAGCGGCTCTTGGTCGCCACGGCGCACCCCGAGGACGCCGCGGACCCACAGGGGCCAGATCGCATTGAGCGGTGCCGGCGAGGACCTGAGGGCCGCCATGGCATCGTCCCAGGCGGCCGTCCAGTGGCCTCGATGGACCCGGAGCCGGGCCCGCATGCCCAACGAGTAGAGGTGGAAGGTGTCGAGGTCGCGCTCGGCCGTGAACCGCATCCCCTCCTCGAGCACCTCGTCGGCGGAGTCCAGCCGCCGTTCCTCCGCCAGGAAGAACGAGAGGTTGTTCAGCGCCCGCGCGGCGTGCTCGTCCATCCCGAGACGACCGGCGATGGCCGCGCTGTCGCGGATCCTCTTCGCACCTCCCGCCTCTCCGGTGATCAGCTCCGCCATGCCCACCGTGGTCAGCGTCGGGGCCCGCAGCTCGTCGTCGTCGAGCCGCTCAGCCACGGCCAAGGCCAGCTGACCGTGCCTCAGTGCCGGAGCCGGTTCGCCCCGCGTCATCGCCAGCATCGCCAGCTGTCCGTGGGCGAAGCCGATCGCGCGCTCGTCGCCGGATCCGGTGGCCAACGACAGCGACTCGTCCGCATGGCGCTCCGCGGCCGCGCGGTCGCCACGGAACCACTCCAAGCGGGAGAGCCACCGCAGGTCGGCGGCTGCCATCGCCCACTCCCCCGCCTCTCGGCGCAGCCGCAGGGCTTCGGAGATCGCGTCCACCGCGGCGTTGATCTGGTCGACGTGGTAGCGCTCGTAGGACAGCGACTCCAGCATCGACGCTCGCCCGGCACCGCCGCTCGCAGCCACCGCCAGCTCCAGGAATGCGGCCGCCTGCAGGTGGGCACCTGCCGCGGCGGCGGCCGCGGCAGCCGGCGTCGCGTGCTCCACCACCTCGCCTGCATCGCCGGCCTCGTGGGCGAGGTGCACGAGGAGTGCGTGGTCGCCCGTGCCCCGGAGCGCCACGAGAAGCCGGCCGTGCAGCTCCTGGCGGCGGCCGGGGGGCAGCGCCTCCAAGATGGCCAGCCGGGCGACCTCGTGACGGAACCGCACGGCGCTCCCGTCCCACACCACCAGCGAACGGCGAGCGAGCTCGTCGACCGCCTCCGCCGGGACACCCAAGCTCGGGAGCAACGCCGGGCCCGCGCCCGCAGGCAGGCAGCTCAACAGGTCCAGCGCATCTTGGGATGCAGCGCCCAGGCCCTGGGCACGGCCGAGCACCGCATCGCGAACGTTGTCCGGCACCGGGACATCGGGGTTCGCGATCACCTCCGTCACGAAGAACGGGTTGCCGCTGGTCTTTCGATGGACCTCCTCGGCGTCCAGCGGCAATCCGTCGAGAAGATCGACCACCCCGTCCACGGAAAGCGGGGAGAGAGCGATCCTCACTGTCGACGGCTCTCGGACCAGGTCACCGAGCACCGCATGGAAGAGGCCTCCGGGACCCACCTCGACGTCCCGGTACGTCAGCAACAGCGTCGAGCGGGTCGTCATGATCCGGCGGCCGAGGTACCGCACCAGGTCCAGCGTTGCCTCGTCAGCCCAGTGCACGTCCTCGATGGCCAACACCGTCGACGTCGCGCGCAGCTGCTCCAACACAGCTGAGAACAGCTCGTGCGCGGGCGCCCCGGCCGAGAGGGCTCGTTCGACGGCTTCTCCCCACTCGCCCACGAGGTCGCGGACCGGCCCGAGCGGCCGTGGCGTCGACAGTGCATCGCAACCCGCCCGCAGCACCTTCACGCGGCCCGGGAGGTCGGCGAGGACCGTCGCCACGAGCGTGCTCTTGCCCACGCCCGCCTCACCGTGCACCAGCGCGAGTCGGCCCTCTTCGCCGTCGCCGGGCAACGCCTGTCGCAGACGCTCGAGCGACTCCTCACGTTCGATCAACCGCAACGCCACCACGGACGATGCTAGGCGGGCAGCTCCGGGGCACTCCCGGGCCGGGCGCCCGGTCGACGCGGTGGTGGTGCGCCCGCAGTGCCGCCTTGCACGCGAGGTGCAAGAACCGCGGCGCGCGTGCCAGCCTGGCGGGCGACCGCAGACCGCGTGCAGGGGGACAGCAGTGACCGAGATCGGTGGGATCGTCGAGCCGGGGTTCGAGGGCGTCCGGGAGGCGTTCGAGCGCAACTTCGCCCAGCACGGGGAGGTCGGCGCAGGCGTCAGCGTGTACAAGGACGGGCACAAGGTCGTCGACCTCTGGGGCGGCGTGAAGGAGAAGGGCGGCACCGAGCCCTACGGCGAGGGCACCCTCCAGCTCGTCTTCTCCACCACCAAGGGGGCCACCGCCGCCTGCGCCCACCTGGCCGCCCAGCGGGGCGACCTGGACCTCGACGCCCCGGTGGCCGAGTACTGGCCCGAGTTCGCGGCCGAGGGCAAGGGCGAGATCCCGGTCCGCTGGCTGCTCTGCCACAAGGCCGGCCTGCCCTACGTGGACCACCCGCTCAGCCTGCGAGAGGTCCTCGCCTGGGACCCGGTCGTCGACGCGCTCGCCCACCAGGCCCCCTCGTGGGAGCCCGGCACCGCCCACGGGTACCACGCCGTCACCTTCGGCTGGCTGGTCGGCGAGGTGGTGCGCCGGGCCACCGGCAGGACCCTCGGCACCTACTTCGCCGAGGAGATCGCCGGCCCGCTCGGGCTCGACTTCTGGATCGGCCTGCCCGACGACCAGC
>JBKHYD010000032.1:0-6190 GCA_046565645.1 Acidimicrobiia bacterium
CTCGCACCTACGCTGCGCCGCCATGCAGCTGCGGATCGACCGGGTGGACGTGCGGGCCAGCCATCCCGAGGACCTCCATGTGGACTGGTCGCTCGAGGGCGACGTGGTCCGCTGGGCGCTGGCCAACGGTCCGGTCGAGTCCGTCGCCGTGGACGCGGTGGCGCTGGTCGCTCGCCTCGAGGGCGCGGTCGAGCCGCTGCAGGTGCTGTGCCACGGGTACCAGTCGTGGAGCCGCACCGGGGTGTCGACGTTCCGGGTCGACCAGGACCCGTCCCGGGCCGAGGGCGTACCCGAGCTGGTCCTCGGGATGTACCACGCTGACCCGGAGGTGGCCGAGCCCGACGAGCTGCGCAGCGAGCTCGTCACCGCCCTGCGCGATGCCACCGGAGCCGTGCTCGTCCTCGGCTTCCTTGGCGGCGCCGACCACGACGGGACCTTCCGGGTCCGCCCGGCCCGCGACGGCTCCGACGCCATCGAGGTGTGGGTCGAGGCCCACCTCGGGGGAGCGTTGCTGCCGGTCGGAGACCAGCGCCCCCTCCACGAGGTCTGGATCGGCGAGGGCGAGCACGACCCGAGCGGGCTGCTGGAGACCTGGGCCGGCCGCCTCGGCCAAGCGGCGGGCGCCCGCGTCTCGGCCCCGTACCAGGTGGGCTGGTGCAGCTGGTACCACTACTTCCACGACATCTCCGAGGGCGCGCTGCGGGCCAACCTGGCCGCGGCGAGCAGCTGGCCCTTCGAGGTCTTCCAGCTCGACGACGGCTACCAGCGGGCCATCGGCGACTGGCTCCGCACGAACGACAAGTTCGGCACCGAGCTCGACGGCCTGGCCGCGGCCATCGCGGACGAGGGCTGCGTCCCCGGCATCTGGCTGGCGCCGTTCCTGGCCGGGCCGGAGAGCGACGTGGCCCGCGACCACCCGGACTGGTTCGCCCACCACGGCTCGAATCGGTTGGTCGGGATGCTCAACGCCGGGTGGGGCGGCTGGGTCCACGTGCTCGACACCACGCACCCCGAGGTCCTCGAGCACCTCGAGGCGGTGGCGGCCGAGCTCGTCGGGCTCGGGTTCCCCTACCTGAAGCTCGACTTCACCTACGCCCCGTCGCTGCCCGGGACCTACCGCGACCCCACGCTCACCCCGGCCCAGCGGGTGCGGGCCGGCTTCGAGGCCGTCCGCCGCGGCGCTGGCGACGACGCCTTCCTGCTCGGCTGCGGCGCCCCGCTCGGCCCGACGGTGGGCCTCGTCGACGGGATGCGCATCGGGCCCGACGTCGCCCCCCGCTGGCACCCCGACACCAGCGGCTGGATCCCGCCCGGCCACGAGGCGGTGCTGCCGGCCACCGTCAACGCGTGGCGCAACACGCTCGGGCGGTCCTTCATGCACCGACGGCTCTGGCTCAACGACCCCGACTGCCTCATGTTGCGAACCGACCACACCGACCTCGATGCCGAGCAGGTGCGGGCGTGGGCGCTGGGGGTCGCCGCGTCAGGCGGGATGGCGCTCGTGTCCGACGACCTCTCACTCCTCGATGAGGCCGCTCGCTCGCTGCTCGACGAGGTCCTGACCGTCGGTCGTGCCGTCGACACCGAGGCGATGGTCGACGGTCCGCCCCGCTGCGAGGACCTGCTCGACGCCGACCCGCCCACCCGACTCCTCACCGCCCACCACGAGCTGGTGGGCGATCCCGAGACCGGCTCCGCCCACCTCCAGGGGCGCCTCACCTGAGCCCCTTGAACCCGAGCCCCCGTGCAGGGTTTCGGCGGGCCTCGGGCTCGAGCGGCCGTGGCGACGCGAAGGTCTCAGCCGCTCACGCGGGTTCGAGGACGACGACCGGGGTCTCGACGGACCGGCGGGCGGCGTAGCGGTCGAGCCCCTCGTCCACCTCAGCCCAGCGCTGCCACAGCCGGTCGCGCTCCTCGCCGACGGCACGACGCGCTCGGACTGGCCTCGGCTCCTGGTGGGGCAGCTTCATGACGGCCTCCGGGTTCGCTTCGAGGTTCAGCCACCAGGCCGGGTGGCTCTCCTGCCAGCCGTTCATGGCCAAGGTGACGAGGTTCGGCCCGTCCTCGAGGTACCCGAGGATGACGCCGCGCTCGCGCCCCGTCTTCCGGCCGGTCGTCGTCAGGTGGAGCGCACCCCACCCGCGCTTGCTATCGGTGGTCCACAGGAACCGGCCCCGGCTGAGGCGGTGCACGGTCCGGTGCACCCGCCAGAAGGCGCGGATGAACCAGGCCGGCGGGAGCTTCGGGGCCGCCGGTCCCGATGGTGCTGCTGGTGCGCTCATGTCCACCACCCCTCGGCCTCGGCGCCGTGCCCTGGCCAGCTCTCTCCACCAGCATGCGCCGTCACCCGAGGCGGGCAAGGGCCGAAGGTCACGACCCCGGGCTCACCCGGAGCGAACATCTTCGGGTGCGCCACAGCGCGCAACCTACGGCAGCGTCGCCTCGGCTGCCGCGAGGCCGCGGCGGTCGACCTTCTGCATGGGGGTGAGGGGCAGGGCCTCGACGATGCGGATCGCCTCGGGGAGCTTGTAGCGGGCCAGGCGGCTCTCGGCGAAGGCGCGGAGGTCCTCCAGCGAGGGGGGAGCGCTCGGGTCGCGGGGGACGACGACGGCCACGCCGATCTCGCCCATCACGGCGTCGGGCCGTGGGACCACGGCCGCCTCGGCCACGGCCGGGTGGTCGGTCAGCACCGCCTCCACCTCGGCCGGGTAGACGTTGTAGCCACCCCGGATGAACATCTCCTTGGCCCGGCCGGCTAGCCGCAGGTTTCCGCGCTCGTCGATCACGCCGAGGTCCCCGGTGCGCAGCCAGCCGTCCGCGAACGTGGCCGCGGTGGCCTCCGGGTCGCGCCACCACTCCGAGAGCACGGTGGGCGAGCGGAGCCACACCTCGCCCACCTCGCCGTCGGGGAGGGGCCGGCCGTCGTCGCCGTGGACCGCCACCTCGATGCCGCCCCGCGGCTTGCCGACCGTCTGCTGCTCCTCGTCGTCGGCGTCGAACGCGGTGGCGGTGCCGCAACCGCCCGACTCGGTCGACGAGTAGCGGATCGAGTAGCCGGGCGCGAGCCGCTCCCGTGCCTCGCGCACCAGGGCCAGGGGCGAGGCGGCGGCGCCCACGATGAGCGCCTGCAGGCAGGACAGGTCGTAGGCGTCGAGGTCCTCCCGCAGCAGCAGCGCCACCTGGGGGGCGACGGCGCCGAGGGTGGCCATGCGCTGCTCGGCCACGGTGGCCAGCACGTCCGCGGCTCGCCACCGGGCCAGCACGTGGGTGGTGGTGCCGGTGCGCAGGTACCACGGCAGCTTGGTCATGAACCCCACGTGGGCGAACTGCGTGCTGGCGAGCATCGGGGTGGGCGCCGCGGCCGGGTCGCCCCAGGCGTCGGCCACGTCGATGCGGGTGATGGCGGCCAGCTGCCGCTCCCGGAACAGCGCCCCCTTGGGGCGGCCGGTGGTGCCCGAGGTGAACACGAGGGCCACCGGCCGGTCGGGGTCGTGGGGCAGCGGCGCCACCGCTCCCGGGCGCCGCAAGGCCTCCACCTCCTCTGCGCTGGCAAGGGTGCGAGCCCCACCAGCGACCTCGCACACCGCCTGCTGCTCCGGTTCGGCCAGGCGGGGGTTCACGCCGGCCGTCACGGCACCGAGCTTGGCGGCCGCGGCATAGGCGACGACGTAGGCGCTGTCCGACGGCAGCCGCAGCACCACCACGTCCCCAGGACCGACGCCCTCGGCACGGAGCCCGACCGCCACCTCGTCGGACCGCCGGTCGAGGTCGGCGTAGGTCAGGCGCGACCCGTCAGGGTCGACGAACGCGGCCCGGTCCCCGAAGCGCTCGGCCGCGCCCCGCACCGTCGCCGCCAGGGTCATGGCCGCACCTCCCCGCTGCACCCCTCCATTGCTCCGACGCTACCGAGGCCCTGACGCGTCGTCAGATCTGAGGCGAACGTGGGCCCGGCGCGATCGCGCCCGGGTGCCCCCCGCTCGGGGCCGGGCCAGCGCGGCGGCGGAACCGGCGGCGGCTCACGAGGCGGTTCCCTGGCTGCCAGACTCCGGCTCATGGCGCAGGGGGATGATGCCGAGGTGGGCCCGGGGGACGTGGCGCCGGTCGTGAAGGCGATGCTCGAGCTCGCGCAGGAGCGCTGGGGGAGCGCGGTGGCGCTCGCCGAGCCGCCCGTCTCGAAGACCGAGGGGTTCGACAGCGAGATCCACCTGGTCCACCTGGTCGGCGGTGCGCTGCCCGCGGCGTGGCGGCAGCCGCTCGTCCTGCGGGTCAAGGCGGATGCCGATCGGCTGGCGGAGGCCACGCAGGAGGCGGCGGTGCAGGGATGGCTGGCCGACGCCGGGTTCCCCGCGCCGCGGGTGCTGGCGGTCCACCCACCCGGCGAGCTCGCCGCCGGGGCCGTGCAGGTGATGGAGCGGGCCCCGGGCAGGCTGCTGCTGGACGCCCTGAAGGCCCGGCCGTGGGCCGCCCGGCGCTCGATCGGACGGCTGGCCGAGGCGCATGCCCGGCTCCACGCCCTGCCCCTCGACGGGTTCCCCAGCTCGGACGACCTGCTCGACCGCCGGCTGCGGCTCACCCGCCACGTGGCCGAAGCCCTCGACGACGCCGCCCTGCAGGCTGGCCTCCGGAGGGTCGAGGCGCTGGCCACCCCGCTTCGGGCCGCGCCCGGGGCCGTGTGCCACGGCGACTACCACCCGCTCAACGTCCTCGTCGACGGCGACCGCCTCTCGGTCATCGACTGGACCGACGCCGGCATCGGCGACCGCCACGGCGACGTCGCCCGCACCCTCCTCCTCTTCGAGCTGGCTGCCATCGTCGGGGGCAGCCGCCTCGAGCGGGGGGCGCTGCGAGCGATCGGGCCCGCGCTCGGCCGCCGCTACCGGCGTGCCTACGAGCAGCACGCCCCGCTCGACCCCGAGCGCATCGCGCTCTGGACGCCCGTCCACCTGCTCCACGGCTGGAGCCAGGCCCGGGCCCTGCACGCCGGGCTCTTCGAGCGGGAGGACGGGGCCCACGACGACCGGGCCGAGCGGGTCCCTCCGGCGCTGGTCGACGAGCTCCGTCGCCGGTTCGAGGCGGCCCTGTCCGTCGCTCCCGCTTGAGCTCCGCCACCGAGCTTGCGACAGGGCGGGGCGCGCAGCAGGCCCGGTCGACCCCGACCTTCGCCTGTCGGGGAACCGGCTTCGTCACGGCCGAGCCACCGGCCAAGATCGGCCGGTGACCGAGCTGCGATGGGCGCCCCCCACCCGAGACGACGACGCCGACTGGGCGGCGCTGCTGCACGCCATCGAGCAGGTCGACCAGTTCGGCGAGGCGCTCGGCCCCGACGAGATCGACGACGAGTGGGCGTCGGTCTGGGCCCACCCGGAGACGGACTCGGTCTTCGTCTGGGACGGCCCTGAGCTGGTCGCCTTCGGGTGGCTGAAGACGCAGCTGGGCCAGACCAAGGCCCACCACGTCGAGCTCTGGGGCGGCGTCCACCCCACCTACCGGCGCCGGGGCCTCGGCACCCGCTTGCTGGCGTGGCAGCTCGAACGGGCGGCCGAGGTGGCGGCGGCCCTGGACGGCTCGGTGCCGGTCAGCGCCCGGATCACGGTGCACGACCACCAGCACGACCTCCTCGCCCTCGTCGATCGGGCGGGCCTGCAGCTCGTGCGGACCTTCCTCGACATGGAGCGGCCGACCTCGGAGGCGGTGCCGGCGGTGGCGCCCGTGGACGGCCTGCGGCTGGTGCCGTGGTCGGCGGAGCTCGACGCTGGCTGCCGGGCCGCGCACGGCGATGCCTTCCGGGACCACTGGGGGAGCGAGCCCCGCACCGAGGAGGAGTGGCGGCAGTGGTACACGGGCCACCGCGGGTTCCGGCCGGACCTGTCCGTCGTGGCGGTGGAGCCGAGCGGCGATGTCGCCGCCTTCGTGCTCAGCGCGGCCTACCCGGCCGACTGGGAGGCCGGCGTGGCGCCCGTGGAGGCGTGGATCAACAGCGTCGGGACGCGCCGGAGCTGGCGCGGGCGCGGCGTCGGCCGCTGGGTCCTGGCCGACGTCCTCCAGCGCATCGCGGAGAGCGACACCGGGTTCGAGCGGGCCATGCTCGGCGTCGACGCCGACAACCCAACCGGTGCCGTGCGCCTCTACGAGGGGCTCGGCTTCACCCGCGGCCGCTCGATCCTCACCTACGCCCGGGACCTCTGAGGTC
>JBKHYD010000033.1:0-30108 GCA_046565645.1 Acidimicrobiia bacterium
GCTCGGTGCGGGTGAGCCCCCGCCGGAGCTGGTCGCTCGAGAGCCCGTCGTCCGAGGCCGAGGAGATCACGTCGACCGGCTGGTGCAGGACCGCCTCGGCGGGCCAGCCGAGGAGCCGCTCGGCGCCTGCGTTCCAGTAGGTGATCCGCCCGCCCAGGTCGGTCCCGACGACCGCCGGACCTCCCCGTTCGAGCCCCTTCGCCACGAGCCGGAGGTTGACCGCCAACCCGCGCCGGCCGGCCGAGGCCCCCTCCCTCTCGTCCCCCTGCTCGGCCCGGGACATCGCTCCAGCCTAGGGGGCCGTCCCGCCTGCAAGGGGCTACGCCCAGGAGACGTCATCGTGGAGCTGGCCGAGCGCGAAGCGGGCCACCCGGCTGGGGATCGGGTGGCCCGCCTCTGCACGGCGGGGGCCTGGCGGGCGGCCCTCACGCCGGATCTGGAGATCGTGTCAGATGCGAGCTCGGGGGTCACCGCGGGGGGCGCAGGCCAGCTGCCCTCGCTCGGCGCGCCGGACCAGCAGCAGCCCTCGGGCGGTGCCCGCCAGCCAGGCGCTGCCGATCACCAACCCGGCGAGGAGGGTGTGCTCCCGAAGCGCGGCACCGAGCGCGGTGCCGCCGAGCACACCACCGAGCACGGCGAGGGTGAGCGGCAGGTGGCAGGGGCAGGCCAGGAACGACCAGACGAGCCAGCGCCGCCCCCGGCGCTCGAGGTGCGCCGGGTCCAGCTGGATCAGGCCGTCAGGCGCCGTGGGCAGCACGCTGCTCGGCCATCTTGGCGCGGACGTCGTCCATGTCGAGCCCCCGGACCTGTCCGATCAGGTCCTCGAGGGCGGCAGCCGGCAGGGCGCCCGGCTGGGCGAACACAAGGATGCCGTCCCGGAAGGCCATGAGCGTCGGGATCGACATGATCTCGGCGGCAGCGGAGAGGTTCCGCTCAGCCTCGGTGTCGACCTTCGCGAAGGTGATGTCGGTGTGCTTGGCCGATGCCTCGTCGAAGATGGGGGCGAACATGCGGCAGGGCCCGCACCACTCCGCCCACCAGTCGACGAGGACGATGCCGTCCTTCGTGACGGTCTCCTCGAAGGTGGACTCGGTGAGGTTGACGGTGGCCATGAGGGTCGGCTCCTGGGATCGAGGTCGGCACGGTGTCCAACCGCCCTACCCCAGGGGGTATTCCCGGGGTTGGAGACCTGGCTCCAGGCTGGCCCGCCCGGCGGCCGATGCCAACGTCGAGGGGCGAGCCCCGGGGTGGGCTTGAGATGGGCGTTGACTACTGACACATACTGTGTCAATAGTTGGGGATGGCTGCGATCGAGGTGACGATGCTGGGGACGGGGAGCCCGATCCCCGATGCCAACCG
The DNA here is from genome assembly GCA_046565645.1 of Acidimicrobiia bacterium. Lineage (GTDB taxonomy): Bacteria > Actinomycetota > Acidimicrobiia > Acidimicrobiales > VFJN01 > VFJN01. The sequence goes on from JBKHYD010000033.1 coordinate 1,360, forward strand.
GGCCGGGCCGGCCACGCTCGTGCGAGCGGGAGGCCAGAGCTTCCTGGTGGACTGCGGGCGGGGGGTGCTCATGCGAGCAACGGCGGCAGGTGCGGCGGCCGCCGGGCTCACCGCCACGCTGCTCACCCACCTCCACAGCGACCACCTGACCGACCTCAACGACGTGATCACGACCCGCTGGATCACGTCGTTCGCGCCGCTGCCGCTGCGCCTCCTCGGCCCGCCCGGCGTGCAGGCGGTGGTTGACGGCCTGCTGGACTCGCTGCGGCTCGACGTCGGGTACCGGCTGGCCCACCACGACGACCTCACCTGGGAGCCGCCGGTCGAGGTGGAGGAGGTGGGCCCCGGCGTGGTCCACCACCACGGCGACGTGCGCATCGTGGCCGCCGCCACCGACCACCGTCCGGTGCAGCCCACCGTCGGCTACCGCTTCGAGCACGCCGGGCACGCCGTCGTCCTGGCGGGGGACACCGTGCCCTGCCCCGGCCTCGACGAGCTCTGCGCCGGGGCCGATGCCCTCGTCATCACGGTGGTGCGCCACGACCTCATCGAGCAGCTGGGCATCGGCCGCCTGATCGACGTGTGCGACTACCACTCCACGGTGGAGCAGGCGGCGGACACCGCCGCCCGAGCCGGGGTCGACACGCTCGTCCTCACCCACTGCGTGCCGCCCATCCCGCCCGGCGGGGAGGACGAGTGGCGGGCGCTGGCGGCGGCCCGCTTCGACGGCGAGGTCGTGGTGGCGGCGGACCTCGACCGCGTGGAGGTGGGCTGATGGCCCCGACCACCGACCACCGAGGCTCCTCGGACGGGGCAACCGGCGTGGGCCCGGAAGCTCCCCCGAGCACGGCGCGGCGAGCGCCGGGGGAGGGGCATCGGTGACGAGCCCCAACGAGCCCGACTTCGGCGGCACCATCGGCCGCACCCACCGGGACTCGACTCCCTGGTGGTCCTCGCCGCCGCCTCCGGGCCGACCCAACGTGGTGGTGGTCGTCCTCGACGACACCGGGTTCGCCCACTTCGGCTCCTACGGCTCCGAGCTGTCCACCCCCCACATCGACGCGCTGGCCGCCGGCGGGCTCCGCTACACCGGCTTCCACACCACCGCCCTCTGCTCGCCGTCGCGCGCGGCGCTGCTGACGGGCCGCAACCACCACGCCGTGGGCATGCGGGGCGTGGCCAACTGGAGCACCGGGTACCCGAACATGCGGGGCGGGATCAGCCCGCGGGCGGCCACCGTGGCCCAGGTCCTGCGGGCCGAGGGGTACGCCACCTACGCGGCCGGCAAGTGGCACCTAGCCCCGATGGAGGAGTGCTCCGCCGCCGGCCCCCACACCCACTGGCCGCTCCAGAAGGGCTTTGACCGCTTCTACGGCTTCCTGCAGGGCGAGGTCGACCAGTTCTCCCCCGAGCTCACCCGGGACAACGGCCCCGTCGACCCTCCGGCCCGGCCCGAGGACGGCTACCACGTGTCCGAGGACCTCGTGGACGAGTCGATGCGCTGGATCAGCGACCTCACCGCCGTGCGACCCGACCGGCCGTTCTTCCTCTACCTGGCCTTCGGGGCCACCCACGCCCCCCACCAGGCGCCCGCCGCCTACCTCGAGCGGTGGCGAGGCCGCTTCGACGACGGCTACGACGCCGCCCGCGAGCGCTGGTTCGCTCGCCAGATCGAGCTCGGCGTCGTCCCCGAGGGCACCACCCTCGCCCCCCGCAACCCCGGCGTCCCGGCGTGGGACGACCTCAACCCGAACCAGAGGGCGTTCGCGGCCCGCCTCCAGGAGGCCTTCGCCGCCCAGCTCGAGCACACCGACGACCAGATCGGCCGTCTCACCGCCTTCCTCGCCGAGCGGGGCCTGCTCGACGACACGCTCCTCCTCGTCCTCTCCGACAACGGGGCCTCCCGGGAGGGCGGCGCCTACGGGGTGATGGACGAGTTCAGCTTCTTCAACGGGATGTGGGAGGACATCGACGCGCTCGTCGCCACCCGCCTCGACGACATCGGCGGCCCCCACGCCCACTCCAACTACCCGTGGGGCTGGGCCCAGGCCGGCAACACCCCGCTGCGCTGGTACAAGCAGAACACCTACGGCGGCGGGGTGCGGGACCCGCTCGTCGTCCACTGGCCCAACGGCATCGCCACGCGAGGCGAGATCCGCACGTCGTTCACCCACATCGTCGACCTCGCGCCCACGATCCTCGACGCGGTCGGGGTCTCGATGCCCGACGCCGTCGATGGGGTCCCGCAGATGCCGCTGCACGGCGCCTCGATCCGGCCCACCTTCGACGACCCGGGGGCGCCCCCACCCCGATCGGTCCAGTACTTCGAGCAGATGGGGCACCGGGGCCTGTGGGAGGACGGGTGGAAGGTCACCACCTACCACCAGGAGGGCGAGGACTTCGACGCCGACCGGTGGGGGCTCTTCCACCTCGACGAGGACTTCTCGGAGTGCCACGACCTGGCCGTCCAGCACCCCGACCGCCTGGCCGCCATGGTCGAGCGGTGGTGGACCGAGGCGGAGCACCACGGCGTGCTCCCCCTCGACGACCGCACCATCGAGCTGTTCATGGCCGCGCCTCGCCCGGGCTCGGTCCACCGCCGCGACACCTACGTCTACCGGCCGCCGGTCAGCCACCTCCCGGCCGAGGCCTGCCCCGCCCTCGGCGGCCGGGCCTGGACGATCACGGCCGAGGTCGAGGTGCCCGACGGCGGGGCCGAGGGCGTCCTCTACGCCCGGGGCTCGCACAACCTCGGTCACTCGTTCTTCGTGTACGACAGCGCCCTGCAGTTCGACTACAACGCGCTGGGCACCCACCACCGGGCCAGCGGCCCGGTCGAGCTCACGCCGGGCCGCCACGCCCTCACCGCCCGCTTCGACCGCTCGGGGCCGGGTGGCACGGTGACGGTGGGCGTCGACGGCCAGGACCTGGCGTCGGTGGAGGTCCCCAAGGTGGTCCGCATCCTCGGGTCCACCGGCATGGACATCGGCCGCGACGCGCTGTCCCCGGTGGTCGACGACTACGACGCCCCGTTTCCCTTCACCGGCACCATCCACCACGTCACCTTCGAGGTGCGTACCCGGCCCGAGCGGGCCGACGTGGAGGCCCACGCCAAGGCCGAGCTCAGCCGCGAGTAGCCCGCCCCCCACCCACTTGTTGCGCCAGATCGTCGGGAAGACCGCGACGGAACCCTGCAAGAACCGGGTGGATGGGAGTCAGCCGGCGAGGGTGGCGTAGCCCTGCTCGACGTCCCAGACGTGGTGGATCGGGTCGTGGACGAAGTAGCGGGCGAAGGTGTCGACGGTGAAGCGGGCACCGTCGCTGCGGGCGCCGGTGCGCTGCCACTGGTCGCCCTCCACGCGGTCGAAGGCGTCGGCCAGCGCGGCGCCGGCGGCCTCGATCTCGTCGGCCACCACGGACGGGTCCTGCTGCGCGTAGCGGTCCTCGACGGCGGAGGCGTCCTGGTCCCAGTTCGGGAACTCGGGGTCGTCCTCGGCGAGCATCAGCGCCAGCCGCTGGTCGTAGCGGCGGAAGACGTCGCGCACGTGGCAGGCGTACTCCAGCGCCGACCACCGGTCGTCGCTCGGGCGCCGCGCCACGGCCGGGTGCGCCAGCAGCGAGCGCCACGTCGTCGCGTTGGCCCGGACGGCCGCCGCCACCTCGGAGGCGCGGAAGGCGGAGGCGTCGAAGCCGCACTCCGGGCACGGACGCTCGAGCACCCAGGTCCAGTCCTTGTCGTCGGGCACGATCGGCATGCCCGGATCATGCTCGGTGCGCGCCCGCCGACAAGAGGCGTTTCGAGGGAGCGGGCGAGCACCTGGCGGGACCGACGTCATCGCCTGGTGCTCCAGCCGTCGGTATCGCGGCCAGGTCGAACGGGAACGGTCCCAGGGTCCCCAACGGAAGGAACCCCCCAGATGAGCAACACCGACGATCTCAAGGGCCGGGCCAAGGAAGCCGCTGGCGACCTCACCGACAACGACCGCCTGCAGCGCGAGGGCAAGGCCGACCAGCTCGAGGGCAAGGCGAAGGACCTCGTGGACGGCGTCCGTGACAAGGCCGGCGACGTGGCCGAAAAGGTTCGCGACGCCTTCGGCGGCGACAAGAAGTAGCCGCCGCCACACGTCAGACCTCAGCGGTCCTCGACCACAGGATCAGCTCGACGGCGCCCCACCGGGGGTGCCGTCGGCGCGTCCGGTCCGCCGTTCCTGGTCTGCGTGGTCTGCGCTTCGCGGGAGCGTGCCGCCTCAGCCGGTCGTACGGGCCACCGACGGCTGCGGGGCGTCGCCGTCCGTGGGCAGGCCCGCCACGGCGTGGGTGGCGTCGGGCTCGTCGCCCAGCTCTCGATCGGCCGGCTCTGGCACCGGGCCGGCCACGTGGAGGGGGAGCGCTCGTCGGACGAGCAGGGCGACGAGGGCCACGACGACGCCGCCGATGATGGCGGCGAGGGAAAGCCCGTCGACGAAGGCGTGCTTGGCGGCGGTCGCGAGCGCGTCGCCGCCCTCGCCCAGCTCGGCCGCCACCGCGAGCGCGCCCGTGAGGCCGGTCTCGGCCACGGCTCGCGCCGGCTCCGGCAGCCCGGACACCGCGTCGGAGAGCTGCCCGGCGTAGGTGGAGGTGACAACCGAACCGAGGACCGCGACGCCGAGCGCCCCGCCGAGCTCGCGGGTGGTGTCGTTCATGGCCGACCCCACGCCGGCCTTGGTGACCGGGACGGCGCTCATGATGAGCGTGGTGAGCGGTGTCATCGACAGGGCCATGCCGCTGGCCAGGAACAGGGCCGGGACGAGCACCAGCCACACGATCGTGTCCACGCCGACGAGCGAGAAGGCGAGGAGCCCGAACGCCACCACCGAGAGCCCGGTGGGCACGACGGTGCGGGCCCCGAAGCGGGCCACCAAGCGGGGCACCTGGGGGGCGACGGCCATCATCACGAGGCCCATCGGCAGCTGCAGCAGGCCCGCCTCGAGCGGCGAGTAGCCGAGCACGAGCTGGAAGTACTGCGACACGAGGAAGAACGTGCCGAACATGGCGAAGAAGATCATCGTGATCCCCCCGGAGGCGGCGCTGAAGCGTCGGTCCCGGAAGTAGCGCAGGTCGAGCATCGGGTGGCGGGCGGTGAGCTCCCGGGCACCGAAGAGCGCCAGGAGGACCGCAGCGGCGACGAAGGTGCCGACCGTCTCGGTGGAGCTCCAGCCCCTCAGCGGGCCCTCGATGATGGCGTAGACGAGCGCGCCCAATCCTGCGACCGACAGGAGCGCGCCGGGGATGTCGAGCGGCGGCTGCTCGGGATCGCGCGACGTCGGCACCAGGACCTTGCCGGCCACAATCGCCAGGACGAGCACGGGCACGTTCACGAGGAACACCGACCCCCACCAGAACTGCTCGAGCAGGAAGCCGGACGCGATCGGGCCCAGCGCGGCGCCGCCGCCGGAGATGCCGGCCCAGACGGCGATGGCCTTCGGCCGCTCGTCGGGCGGGAACACGTTCGTGAGGAGCGACAGCGTTGAGGGCATCACGAACGCGGCGGCCAGCCCCATCACAGCCCGAGCTGCGATCACGGTGGTCGACGAGTCGGCGAAGGCGGCGAGGAGCGTCCCGACCAGGAAGAGCACGAGCCCGCCCTGCAGCGCACCCTTGCGGCCGAAGCGGTCGCCGAGGGTGCCGGCGGTGAAGAGCATCCCGGCGAAGACGAGGGCGTACGCGTCGACCATCCACTGCAGGTCGGTGGTCGAAGCACCCAGCTCGCGGGCCAGGGTGGGGATGGCGACGTTCAGCGCCGTGTTGCCGATGATGACGATCATCAGGCTGAGGCAGAGGACGGCCAGGATCAGCCAGCGCCGGTCGTAGACGTGCGGGTCGATGGTGTGGTCGTGGGCGTCGTGCATGGTCGCTCGCTGGGGTATCGGGGGAGCCGTCACGCTACGGCCAGGAGGGCCGACTGCGGCAACCCGAAGCCGGCCGCTGCGCCCGGCAGCCGTCCTCGGTACCCTCGGCGACCGTGGCAGCGCCCCCGCCGCCGGTCTTCCCCCGGCCTCGCCACCTCGAGGCCACCGGACCGACGGGCCGCCCCGTCGAGCGGTCGGTCGTCCTGGACCCAGACCTGCCCCGGCAGGGCTACGTCCTCGAGGTGACCCCCGGTGGCACCGACGTCCAGCACGCGGACGAGGCGGGCCTCCGCTTCGCTCGCCACACCCTCGGACAGCTCGCCTCGGCCGAGGCATGCCCGGCGCTCGTCGTCCGCGACCACCCGGACCTCGCCCGGCGGGGGTTCATGCTGGACGTCTCCCGGGATCGCGTCCCGACGCTCGCCACGCTCGACTGGTTGGTGGGCGTCCTGGCCGAGCTCCGCTACGACCACCTCGAGCTCTACGTCGAGCACACCTTCGCGTACGAGGGGCAGGAGGTGGTCTGGGGACCGGCGTCGCCGCTGACCCGTGACGAGCTCGGATGGCTCGACGCCCGCTGCGCTGCGGCCGGCATCGAGCTCGTGGCCAACCAGAACACCTTCGGCCACATGGAGCGCTGGCTCCGTCACGACGCCCACCGATGGCGCGCCGAGTGCCCCGACGGCGCCACCAGCCCCTTCACCGGTCGGCCGATGCCGCCGGCCACGCTCGCACCGACCGTCGAGAACGCGGCGTTCGCCGCCGCGCTGGTGCAGGAGCAGGCGGAGGCCCTCGCGTCCACCACGGTCCACATCGGCGCCGACGAGCCCTTCGAGCTCGGCCAAGGGGTGAGCGCACCCCGGGTGGCGGCGGAGGGCCGGCCGGCGGTCTACCTGGAGCACGTCCTCCGCATCGCCGAGCCGCTCCTCGACGAGGGTCGCCAGGTGCTGTTCTGGGGCGACGTCCTCCGCCGCCACCCGGCGCTGGTGGCCCGCCTGCCCGATGGGCTCGTCCCCGTGGTGTGGCACTACGACGCCCCATCGGAGGGCCCAGGGCTCCTCGGGGCGCTCCCCGAGGACGTCCTGGCCGACCTCGGGCTGCCCGACGGCTTCCACCGGGGCTTCGCCGCGCACCTCCGCAGCGTGGTCGAGACGGGTCGCGAGCACTGGGTGGCACCGGGGACCTCGAGCTGGAACAGCGTGGTCGGCCGGTGGACGGAGGCCCGCCCCAACCTGCTCGACGCCGCCACCGCCGGGGTGGCCAGCGGCGCGTCCGGGCTCCTCCTGACCGACTGGGGCGACAACGGACACCTCCAGCCGCTGGTGGTGAGCCTGCTGCCGATCGTCTACGCGGCTGGCGTGGCGTGGTGCGCCGACACCAACGCAGACGTGGACGTCACCCCGGTCGTCGACCGGGTGGGTGACCGCCCCGGTCTCGGGGCGCTGCTGGCGGACCTGGGGGCGTTGCACCAGGTGCCGGGGATCCAGACCGCCAACAGCAGCCCGCTCTTTGGCGCGCTCGACCCGGGTCGGCCGGTGCCGCTCGTGGGGCGAGGTGTGCCGCAGGCGCTCGCTGAGCTGGTCGAGCGGCTGGAGGCCGCGCTCGACGAGGCTGCCTCGCTCGGCCGGCTCGACCTGGTGGCGGCGGTCCGCCTGGCCCGCCATGGAGGGTGGCGGCTGGCCCGCCGCGGCGGCGTCGAGGTCGGCCCCACGGGTGCTGCGGCGCGCGCCGACCTCGAGGAGATCCGGCGCCTGCACGAGGAGGCGTGGCTGGCCACCAGCCGCCCCGGCGGCCTCGAGGACTCGCTCCGCCACCTCCCCGATCCCGCGGTCGACGCCGGCGGCGGCTGAACGCGCCGCGCCGACGCTCAGGGGAGGGGCGGGCCGGCTCGCAGGAGCGGCTCGATCGCGTCGGCGGCTGCCGGTGCCGCCAGCAGGTAGCCCTGGGCGTGGTCGCAACCCTGCTGGCGGGCCACCTCGAGCTCCTCGATCGCTTCGATCCCCTCGGCCACCACGTGCAGCCCGAGGGCGTGGGCCAGGTCCGTGATGGCTCCGAGCACCCGGGCCGCCTGCGGGTCGTGTCCCAGCCCGAGCGTCAGCGCCCGGTCGATCTTGACGGCCCGCACCGGCAGGTCCCGCATGCGCGCGATGGAGGAGTACCCCGTGCCGAAGTCGTCCACCGCGATGCGCACCCCCGCGTGGTCGAGCTCGTCGAGCACGGCCCGCACGGAGTCGAGGTGCTCCATGACCGAGGTCTCGGTGACCTCGAGGAGGAGCCGGCGCGGCGAGACGTGGTGTCGGGCCAGCGTGGCGGCGACGACCTGAGGGAACGACGCGTCGGCCAGCTGCACCATGGAGACGTTGACCGCGAGCGGCAGGTCGATGGCCTCGTCGGCCCACCGTCGGGCCAGCCCGGCCGCCTGGTCCAGGAGGAGAGCACCGAGCGGCACGATGAGACCGGTCTCCTCGGCCAGGGGGATGAAGGCGTCGGGCCCGATGACGCCCCGCTCCGGGTGCTCCCAGCGCACCAGCGCCTCGACGGCCGACCACCTCCCCCGCCGCAGGTCGGCCACGGGCTGGAGGTGCAGGACGAGCTCTCCCCGGTCGATGGCGTGGCGCAGCTCGGTCTCGATGCTGACCCGCTCGACGGCGCGGTCCCGCAGCCGGGCGTCGAAGAGCGCGTGCCGGGCCCGGCCGCCGTCCTTGGCCGCGTACATGGCGGCGTCGGCGTTGCGGACCACGTCGGCGGCGTCCGACCCGGGATCGGCGAACGCGATGCCCACCGATGCGGACAGGTAGCTCTCGGCCCCGTTGGGCAGCAGGAACGGCCGGTGGAACACCGTCGCCACCCGGTCGGCCACCCGCTCGGCGTGCTCGGGCTGGTCGGTGCGGACGAGGATGGTGAACTCGTCGCCCCCGAAGCGAGCGACGAGGTCGCCGTCTCGCAGCCCGGCCCGGAGGCGGGCGCCCACCTCGGCGAGGATGCCGTCGCCGACCGGGTGCCCGTGGCTGTCGTTGATCCACTTGAAGCGATCGAGGTCGAGGAACAGCACGGCGACCTTCCCGTCGCGATCGCTGATGGCCTGGCGCAGCTCGTCGAGGAACTGGGCGCGGTTGGGCAGGCCGGTCAGCCCGTCGACCTGGGCGGCCGTCGTGAGCGCCTGGACGTTCCGGTCGCGCTCCACCGCCAGCGCCGCGAGGTGGCCGAGGGCGGTGACGCGCCGGAGCTCGTCGGCATCCGGACGGTGGGGTTCGGAGCGGTAGACGGCGAAGCACCCGGTGACCTCGCCGGACGCGAGCCGCAGCGGCTGGCTCCACACCGCCCGCAGCTGGTGGGCCACCGCCACCTCGTGGAAGTCGGCCGTCAGCGGGTCGTCGAGCGTGTCCTCGATGACGACGGCCTCGTTGCGGGCGGCCGCCGTGCCGCAGGCGGCCCGCCCTTCGGCCACCTCCAGGCCGTCCAGCTGCTCGAGGTACGCCGCGGGCAGGCTCGGGCCGGCCACGTGGTGGAGGGAGCGACCGGCGTCGTCGACCAGCAGGACCGAGCAGCGGGTGCCTGGGAAGTCGTCCTCGACGAGGTGGCAGATGGCCTCGAGGGTCTCCGGCAGCGGAGCGCCGAGCGCGATGCGCTCGAGGATGCCGTGGTGCCGGGCCAGCTCCGCCTCGGAGGCGGCTTGGCGCAGCTCCGCCTCCTTGCGCTCGGTCACGTCCTGGGTGAAGCCGACGACTCGCACCAGCCGACCGCGCTCGTCCACCTCCGCCTCGGCGCGACCGTGGACCCAGCGGATCGATCCGTCCGGCCGCACGATCCGGTACTCCTCGTCGAACCGCCCTCGACCGGCGGTGGTGGCCTCGATGGCGGTGCGGTAGCGGTCGGCGTCGTCGGGGTGCACCACGAGCGCCGTGGAGGTCGGGCCCTCGGGTGGACGGCCGAGGAGCTCGTGCATGCCGGGTGACCAGTGGACCTCGCGGGTGGACGCCTCCCAGGTCCAGGATCCGACCTTCGCCATCCGCTCGGCCGCCGCCAAGGCGTCGAGGTGGCGGGGCAGCGCGTCGGGGCTCACCCGGGCGCGCTCGGTCACCTGCCGCTTCCCCTGGTCCGCCGCCTCGTCCTCGTGTCCGTCGGTCATGCTGCTGGCGCCTCGACGGATCTCGCCTGGAGGCACCCGCCGAGAGGGTAGGACCTTCTCAGGTTCGTGGGCAGAGGGCCGTTCGGATCACTCCGGCCAGGGCTCGCCCGCCTCGGCCATCTTGGCGGCCGCCTCCTCGGGGAAGATGTTCTTCACGATGAAGGCATCGCCGACGAGCTGGTAGCCAGGGGCGAGGCCCTTCGTGTACCGCTCGATGTACAGGAGCTGCTTGGCGAGCAGCACGAGCTCCTGCGGCGAGGTGGCGTCGTAGGCCTTCATGAGCTCGAGGCTCTGGGTGATGAGGTCGCCCAGGTTGAGCGCCCCCATCCCGCCGGTGAGCATCGGGCCGAGGATGGCCCCGAGCCGAGCACCGAGCTCCTCGTCGCTGCCGACCCCTTCGGGGAACACGCCCACCCGCCGGTAGGCCCGCGCCACCCGGGTGAAGTCGAGGTCGAACATGCACGTGTAGAAGAGGTCCTTCACCAGCTGGCGCCACTCGCCGGTGAGCTCGCCCATGATCCCGAAGTCCAGGAAGCAGCCCCGGCCGTCGTCGAGCACCCAGATGTTCCCGGCGTGCATGTCGCCGTGGAACGGACCGTGGATCATGACCGCCTCGGCCCAGACCTTGGCGCCGCGGCGCAGCACCAGCTGCCCGTCGATGCCTCGCTCCTCCATGAGATCGAAGCGGTCCATCGGGATCCCCGAGACGCGCTCCATGCAGATCATCCGGGGGCCGCAGTAGTCCCAGTACACCTCCGGAGCGGTGATCATCTTGTTGTCCCCGAAGGCGTGGATGCTCTGCCGGAAGCGGTCCTGGCGCCACGCCTCCACCACCGGGTTGAGCTCCTGGAAGGTCACGGCGTGCAGGTCCCGGATGGTGTTGCGGGCGCCGGACCTCTCGCCCCACCTCGTGCGCTCCACGAGGCCGGCCAGCCGGTACATGATCCGCAGGTCGGTGGTCATGAGGGGCCGGATGCCGGGCCGCTGGAGCTTGACCACCGCCTGACGGCCGTCGCGCAGCGTGCAGGCGTGGACCTGCCCGATCGACGCGGCCGACAGCGGCGTGTCGTCGAAGTCGGCGAAGACCTGCTGCGGGGGCAGGCCGAGGTCCTCGGTGATCATCCGGCGCACGACGTCCGCCCCGAACGGTGGCACCTCGTCGAGGCAGCGACGGGAGGCGCTCGGCAGCGGCTCGGGGAAGAGCCCGGAGGAGCTGGCGATGATCTGGCCGAGCTTCACGAAGGTGGGTCCGAGCGTGATGAACCCGTCCACGGCGCCGTCGGCGGCGGCCCGGGCGAGGGTGCGGCCCTGGCGGCGCACCACCCACACCGCCATCGAGCGGAGGGTGGCGAAGGTCAGCACCAGGTAGGTCACCACCATGCGCCGCAACTCGGCGACGCCGAACTGCTCGAGCCGCGGGGTGTCGACCTCCAGCGCCTCCGGGGGCGGACCGTCGTGGAAGGGCCCCCGGAAGGCAGAGAGCACCCTGGCCTCGCCGTACCCGGTCGAGGGGCGGTGCTCCGCGTGGTGGTCGGGGGGCTGGGGTCCGGGGGGCGGGGCGGCGCTCACCTGGAGACCTTCGCCCCCCGTCCGGCGCCTCCTGCTGTGCCGTCGGCCACTCAGCCCCGTTCGAGCGCGATCGGGCCCTCGACGAGCAGGCGGAAGCCGCCGCGCCCCGTCTTCTCGATGCGCACCGGAGCGCTCCGCTCGTCGAGCCGCCGCTTGAGCAGGATCAGCCGGCTCTCGAAGTTGTCCCGGTAGGCCGGCAGGTCCAGGGAGGGGTCGAGCCGCATCTCGCGGTTGGTGAAGTCGACCCGCCCCTCTCGCTGGTGGTGGCCGAGCAGGGCCCACAGGAGCCGGCCGGCGACGCCCTTGATGAGGTAGTCCCCGTCGATGAACGTGCTGCCGTCGACCTCGTAGAAGCGGACCCGGGTGGCGGTGGCGGGCGGGGCGGGGGCCGGCGCAGGGGCCGGGACGGCGGGAGGAGCGGGTGCCGCCAGCCGCTCCTGGCTCTTCGCCGCCTCGACCGCCGCCGCCACCACGGTCGCGACCACCTGGAGCACGGCCTCGTCCGCCTCGGAGAAGGCGACGGGCTGGCTGCTCTCCACGGTGACCACGCCGACGAGCTGGCCGAGGGCGAGTGCCGGCACCGCCACCTGGCTCTGGGCGTCGGGGAGGTCCGGGACCGGGATCTCGGGGCCGGGGCCCTGTGCCTGCTGGGCGTCGAAGGATCGACGCAGGGTCCGGGAGTACTTGCTCAGCTGCCGCAGGTTCCCCACCCTCACCGGGCGGCACCGCTCGGCGGCCAGGCCGATGGCGCCGTCGCCGAGCTCGATCTCGGACCCCACCCCCTCGTCGGGGTAGCCGCGGCTGGCGATGGTGAACAGCTGGCGGCCCGACTCGTCCAGCAGCAGCACGGCGGCGCTCTCGTAGCCGAGCAGGTCGACGAGGCCCTGCACCGCGCCGGCGACGAGCACGTCGAGGTCCGCGGCGCGCGACAGCCGGGCGGCGAGCTCGGCCAGCACCTGAGGTGGCGACCCCGACGTCGTCGAGGCCGCCGGGCGGGCCGGCCGACGCCGGGCGTTCGGGGTCGGCTCGATGTGGAGCACCCGGTAGATGTCGGCCGCCCGCAGCTTGAAGACGTCAGGCATGCCCTCCAGCGCGGCGAGCACGTCGATGTCGGTGCGGAGCCGCTCGAAGACCGGCCCCCGGCGCTCGGTGCGCTCGTAGGCCAGGGTCAGGCGGTACTGGTCGTAGGTGGTGGGGTCGACGATCAGCAGACTGGCCCGCGGGTTCTCGGCCAGGTTGGCGACCGTCTTCGAGAAGAACTGGTTGGACAGCGCCACCCGCTCGGCGTCCACCGCGTGCACCCGGGAGAGGTAGGTGACGTTGGGGGTGCCGTCGGCGCTGGCGGTGGCGATGACGGCGGGCACCGCCCCCTCGAAGCAGACCGCGATGTCGGCCACCGTGAACGACCTGTCGTCGGCGGGGATGTCGTCACCGGGGGCGGCGATCCCGCCCGGTGCGGTGGGGCCCCACGTCATCGGACCCGAGCCCCGGCGCCCGGCCCCGGGGTCTGCACGAACCGCTCCCGGACCTCGACCAGGCAGGGGACGTGCCCGAACGGGCGGAACGTGTCCAGGAGATCGAGCGGCGTGCCGTCGGTCTCGGCGATGTCGCGGAAGAACTGGTCGACGTACCGCTCCAGGAGCTCGCGATCGCCGTCTCGCTCGTCGTCCAGCCCGAGCGAGCGGCCCTTCAGCTGCGTCGACGCGAGCGTCCGCACCGACGTCGCCGTGATCGCCACCGCCCCCAGGCCGGCCAGGTGGTCGATGGTCTGCTCGTCGTCCACGTCGAGGAGCAGCCGCACCCTGGGGGTCGGGCCGGGCTCCAGCACCTCGAGTCCCCAGGCCCGCCCGGCGTGCGGGGCGCCGTCGGGGCCGACCGTGCCCACGATGAGCGCACAACCGGTCTGCAGGAACGCCGTGGTCTCAGGGTCGAGCACCCGCCCTCCTCGTGGTTCGCAGTCCGTGAGCAGGTTCTTAGCATTCGGCTACGCACCTTTGAGGAGCGGGCGAGGGCGGGATGCCGCATCGTGGGCCACGACGTAGCACGCCACCGAGAAGGAGCCTCCGATGACCCTCATCGACCTCGTCCCCGCCACCGTCGTCCCGGCCGTCGCCCTCGACCTCTACCGCGACATCCACAAGGGCATCCGTGCCGAGCTGTTCGCCCTCGTCGGCGAGGCCGGCGCCCTCGACCCCACCCCGGGCCTCGACCGGGCCTCGCTCGCGGGTCACGTCGACGACGTGATCGAGCTGCTCGTCCAGCACGCCGAGCACGAGGACGGCGCCATCCAGCCGGTGCTCGAGGCGGAGCTGCCCGAGCTGGCCGAGCGCATCGCCACCGACCACCTCGGGCTGGAGGGCCAGCTCGAGGACCTGCGGGCGATGGCGGCCGAGGCCGCGGGGCTGGACCACCCCGAGCCCCGCCTCGCCGTCCACCGCCTCTACCTCGCACTGGCCTGCTTCACCTCCCGGTACCTCGAGCACCAGGACGTGGAGGAGCGGGTCGTGATGCCCGCCCTCGAGCAGGCGATCGGGGTGGAGGCGGTGGCGGCCATCCACGGCGCCATCATCTCGAGCATCCCGCCCGACGAGATGGCCTGCTCCCTCGCCATCATGATCCCGGCCATGAACGTGGACGACCGCGCCGAGCTGCTGGGCGGCATGCAGGCCGAGGCACCGCCCGAGGTGTTCGCGGGCGTGTGGAGCCTGGTCGGGTCCGTACTGGAGCCCGCCGCCGTGACCCCGCTGGCCCGGCGACTCGGCCTGGGCTAGCGCGACCGGGCGACCGCCCCGATCGCCGCCGACGGGCTCAGCGCTCGTCGGCGGTGATCCACTTCTCGATCGCCACCGGTTCGGCGGCCTCGAGGTGCTCGAGCACCTCGGGCACCGATCGGTGGGTCGAGAGGAGGGCGCGGTTCTGAGGTCGTAGCAGCCCGCGCTCGACCATGCGGTCGAGCTGGGCGACGAGCGGCTCCCAGAACCCGTCGACGTCGAGCAGCGCGGCCGGCTTGGCGTGGAGGCCGAGCTGGCTCCACGTCACCGCCTCGAACAGCTCGTCGAGGGTCCCGAACCCGCCCGGCAGGGCCACGAAGGCGTCGGACCGGTCGTACATCAGCGCCTTGCGCTCGTGCATCGAGGCGACCTCGTGCAGCTCGGTGAGGCCACGATGCGCGATCTCCCGAGTGAAGAGGCCCCTGGGGATCACCCCCACCACCCGCCCGCCCGCCGCGAGGGCGGCGTCGGCCACCGTGCCCATGAGCCCGACCGAGGCGCCCCCGTACACGAGGTCGATGCCCCGCTCGGCCAGGCCCCGGCCGAGGGCCTGGGCGGAGCGCGAGAGCGCGGGGTCGGAACCGCTCGAGGACCCGCAGAACACGCACACCGCACGCAGAGCGACCATCGCCGGAACCTAACCAGCCGAGGCGAGCGCTCGACCGAGGTTTCCGGCGTCGACGACGGGGGCGCCCGATCGAGCCAGGTGAGCTGTCCGGACCGTCTCGAGGTCGGACCAGCCTGGGCCCGGCCGGCGAGCCCGCGGCGCGTCCTGGGGTGCGGCTCCGTAGCCTGGGGCGGTGACCTGGGGACGAGGGGCTGGGCGGGCGGGCGCGCTCCTCCTGGCCGCGTCCGCGGCCGTGGCTGCCTGCTCGTCGGTGGACCCCACCGCCTCGGCCGAAGGCGGCCGGCCCCTCGATCGGGCTTTCGCTCCCGCGACCAGCGCCGCGCCGCCGCCCGAGTCCACCACGACCGCCGCCCCCGACACCACCACCACCGCCGCCCCGACGGCGACGGTCCCGCCGACCGCAGCCCCTCGGCCGCATGCCGTGGTCCCGCAACCGTGGGTGCCCTTCGCCACCGCCGGCCCCGTGGTGCTCCACCACCCCTCGGACCACACCGAGGCCGTCGGCTTCCACCAGTCCGGCCACGACGGCGCGCAGCCGTTCGTCGCCGCGGCGAGCGCTGTCCGGTGGTTCACCATGGAGGACCGGGGTCGAGACACCCACCCGCACGGCGCGGCCGACCTGGTCGTCGAGCCCGACCGGGCGCTGCGCGTCCCGGTGACCGGCACGGTGGTCCGAGGTGGCCGGTACACGCTCTACTGCGACCACGTGGACGAGTACGCCGTGATCGAGCCCGACGCCCGGCCCGGCTGGGAGGTGAAGGTCCTCCACGTGGAGGGGTTGGCCGTCACCACCGGACAGCACGTCGAGGCCGGGGTCACCCCGCTGGCGGCCCGGGCGCGGACGCTGCCGTTCCCGTCCCAGGTGGAGGAGTCCACCGGCGAGCCGCCCTGGCCGCACGTGCACATCGAGGTGGTGGACCCGTCGGTACCCGACCGCCCCTCCGGCCCCGGGTGCCCGTGACGGGTCGGCGCGAGGGGCGGTCTGCGGGCTCCCGGCGCTGGCCCTGATGGAGGGCTACGGCTCGAGGGAGCTCGGGTCCGCCGGCACGTCCACGGCGTGCTCCTGCAGGGCGGCCAGAGGGACGATCTCGAGCACCGCCTCGTTGGTGGAGGCGAGCACGACCGGGGCGGCCACGCCGTCGTTGTAGGCCCGGGCCCAGTTCGCGGCCGTGACGCACCACCGGTCACCGGGCACGAGCCCCGGGAAGCGGTAGGCGGGCACCGGGGTGGAGAGGTCGTTGCCGATCGCACGCTGGTGCTCGAGGAACTCGCTCGTCACCACCGCGCAGATGGTGTGGCTCCCGAGGTCCTCGGGGCCCGTGCGGCAGCACCCGTCGCGGAAGAAGCCCGTCATGGGGTCGGTGCCGCACGGCTCGAGCGGCTCGCCGAGGACGTTGCGCTCGGTGGTCACCCGGCCAGCCTCGCGCAGCCAGCGACGGCGATCACCAGCTCCCGCCGCCGCCGCCGCCCCACCGCCGCCCACCGACCCGCCGCCGCCCCCGCTCCCGCTGGAGGACGGAGCGGTCGACGCGCTAGAGGTGCTCGACATGAGCACCGGCGCCAGGTGGACGTAGCCGAGGCCGGCCTGGTCCGTGATGGCCGACGCGCCCACGGCCCGCTCCCACCGGTCGATCTCGCCCACGGCCACGGCCCAGGCGGTGTACTCCCGCAAGACCCCGCGCTTCGCGGCCTCCTCGGCGTGGTGGGCCTCGGAGCCGGCGAGGAAGCGCCGGAACGACTCGACCCGCAGCCACAGCCCGGAGCCCTGCGGGGTCCTGACCTTCAGCTCCCAGCCCCGCAGGAGAGCGGCGAAGCCGCCGGCGGCGACGACGGCCGCGATCGCGACGCCGGCGAGCCAACCCTCCCCGCGACGGGCGGCCATCGCGGCGGCTCCGACCACCCCGAGGGCGCCCGCCACCGCGGCCAGGCCGCCGAGGAGCCGGACCCACAGCTGCTGGCGGTCACCCGCCGGGTCCCAGAGGCCGCTGCGGCGCTTCCAGTCGGACAGCTGCGCACCCACCTCTTCCCAGCCCTTGGCGAACGTGGGGTCGTACGAGCCGAGGGTGATCTCGGCCCGGCTCCCGAACATCCGGTCGAGCGGCGGCTGCACCTCCGCCGGGCCGGCGCCGGGCCGCCGGAGGAGGCGCACCGACGAACCCGACTCGTCGAGGTCCACCGCGCCGGCGATGGCCGCTTCGATGAGCCAGGCCACCTTGTGCTCGGGCTGCACCGACTCGGCGAGGATGATCCCGCCCATCGCGGCGGTGAGGCCCTCGGGCGGGGCGAACTCGGTGGTGGCCATCGAGGCCAGGTCCTCGTGGTCGACGAGGACCTCGCTCGCGGGCCCGCCCTGGCCGGCCCACGCCGCGTCGGCCACCCCGCCTACCCCCACCCGCTCGCGCCCGGCCCGGCGCACCAGGCGGGAGGTGACGGCGGCGCCCCCGAGGCCCGCCACCGTGGCGGTGGCCGCCGGGAGGGCCAGGCCAGCCCCCGGATCGGGCGGTGCCTGGAGCGGGGGTGCGGGCAGCTCGGGCGCGGCGCCGAGCGCCTCGCCTCGCTGGGCGCCGACGGTGATGCCCTCCCCTCGGTCGAGCCGGCCCACGACCGCGACCAGGTGCCCAGGCTCGGGCTGGGTCAGCTCGCAGCCGCCGCTGGCCCCGGAGGTGCCCTTCGAGCAGGTGGGGGCGGTGAACGACCACGGCGCCACCACGTGCACCTCGGTCTGCTCCACCGGAACCTCCCACGCGGTGCCGACGGCGTCCCACGCCATCGTGCCCGCGGCGTCGACGAGCCCCCGGTGGCGGTAGTCGATCCGGTACCGGTGCTGCCCGGTGATCGTGACGTCGGGGTCGCCGATCCGGAGCTTCACGCCGGCCTCCCCACCGATCAGGGCGCTGGTCCTCTCGGCGATGCCGTCGGGCGCGGAGGCCGAGGCGACGACCACCGGGTCCTCCCGGTTGACGCCCGGGATGGTGCGGAAGATGCCGTGGCGCTCCTGGACGCCGAAGTCGTAGTCGATCACCTCGGTGACGGCCCCGGACCCGTCCGACGACAGCGCGGCGCCGACCCACATCCCGGCCACCCGCTCGGTGTCCCCGACGAGCCCGCCGATCAGGGCCGCCCCGCCGGTGGCCGCCGCCCCGACGCCGAGCAGCACGACATCGAGCCTCCGCCGTGAGGTTGCGCGCATGCCGGCACGCTAACCGCCGGCCCCGAGGCCCCTGCCGGTCAGCGGCCGACGACGCGGATCCGGGGAGTGGTGGGCTCCGGCTCGAGGTCGGCGGTCAGGGTGTCGATGGCGTCGATGGCACCGCCCAGATCGGGACCGGGGAGCGGCCGGGCGAGCAGGTACCCCTGCGCCTCGTCGCAGCCGAGGCGGTGCAGGTGGCGCAGCTGCTCGACCGTCTCGACCCCCTCGGCCACGCACACGAGGTCGAGCGAGCGGGCCAGGGCCACCACGGCCCGGACGATCTCGGTGTCGTGCTGGTCGGTGCCCAGGCCCCGGGTGAAGCTGCGGTCGATCTTGACGATGTCGACAGGGAAGCGCTTCAGGTAGGCGAGCGAGGAGTAGCCGGTGCCGAAGTCGTCGATGGCCAGCCGGACGCCGAGGGCGTGGAGGCGGTTGACGGAGTCGAGCGCCTCCTGCCCGGCTTCGATGAGGGCCGTCTCGGTGAGCTCGAGGACCAGCTGGTCGGGGCGCAGGCCGTGGACGGCGAGCGCACCCTCGACCACGGCCGGGAACTGGCCGGTCAGCTGGCGAGCGGCGAGGTTCACGCTGACGTGCTGCGGGGCCCGGTCGCCGAGGTCGCGCTGCCACGCGGCCAGCTGGGCGCAGGCCCGGTCGAGCACGCCTGCCCCCAGCGGGACGATGAGCCCGGTCTCCTCGGCGATGGCGATGAACGACGCCGGGGTGAGCAGCTCCTGGTGCGGGCCCACCACGCGCAGGAGCGCCTCGGCTCCCACCAGCCTGCCGTCGTGGAGGTCGACGATGGGCTGGTAGAGCACGCGGAGCCCGTCCTCGTCCAAGGCCCGGCGCAGGATCTGCTCGGCCGCCACCCGGCGGATCGCCTCGGCCCGCAGCGACTCGTCGAACACCTCGGCGCGGTCTCCGCCGTGGGCCTTGGCCTTGTGGAGCGCCGTGTCCGCGTCGCGCAGGAGGGTGGAGGCGCCGTGCCCGGCGTCGAAGGCGATGCCGACCGACGCGGACAGGGTGACGTTGCCCTGCGGCAGCCAGATCGGCCGGGCCAGCACCGCTCGGAGCCGCTCGGCCAGCTGCACGGCCTCCTGCGGATCGTCCGGCACCCCGGCGACGACGATGAACTCGTCCCCGCTCAAGCGGGCGACGAGGTCGGTGTCGCGCAGGGTGGCGCGGAGGCGGCTGGCCGTCTCGAGCAGCACCCGGTCCCCGGCGTCGTGGCCCATGGTGTCGTTGACCTGCTGGAAGCGGTCGAGGTCGAGGGACAGCACGGCGGTGGTGCGCTCGGTGGCGGCCGCGCCGGCCAGGGCCTCGGTGAGGCGCTCCAGCAGCAGGGCCCGGTTGGGCAGCTCGGTGAGTGGGTCGTGCCGCGCCTGCCAGGACAGCGCCTGCGCCGCCACGGATGCGGCCGCTTCGGTGCTGGCGAGGGCGTCCCTCGTGCTCCGCTCCGCGGTCACGTCGTGGAAGGTGGTGATGACGCCCTCGGGCGTGCCGTCATCGCCGAGGACCGGCACCGTGCTGAGCAGGAGCCAGGTGGTGCCCTCGGGGGAGCGGATGCCCGCCGACCGCTGGACCTGGGGCTCGCCGGTGCGGAGGGTGACGGCGGCGGGGCAGTCCTCCCATGCGAGGACCGAGCCGTCGTCCTGGAGCGGCTCCCAGGGCCCGAGCTCCTCGGGGAGGCGTCCGAGGGACTGCTCGGAGAGGCCGAGGATCCGGGCGGCGGCGTCGTTGTACTCGCGCAGGCGCAGGTCGGCGTCCTGGAAGATGAGGCCCTCGTGCAGGGAGCCGAGGATGAGCTCGAGCCGCTCCTCGCGCTCGACGGCCAGGCGGGCGGCCTCCTCGATCGACCGCTGCATCGACCTCCCCCGGCGGGTGAGGTCCCAGGTGGCGAGGGCCAGCGAGGTGGCCACGACACCCCCCAGGGCCGCCGTGAGCGCGGCGCTCGCGTCGCGGAGGTCCGGTCGCCACAGCAGCAAGGCGGTGGTGGCAGCCAGCACGAGCGCGGCGCTGGCCCCCGCGGCTCGGCTGGGGAGGGTGCGGCGACCGTCACCGACCGGTGGGCGGGCCCGGGCGGAGGGGTGCGAGCGTCGAGGGTCGGAGAGGGAGTTCACGAGGAGAGGACCGTCCGGTTCACCCACGGCCGACCGCGCAGAGTGGCAGACCGACCGTGTTCCGTCATGGTGAGGGATTCCGGGCGGGCCTCGCCATCCCCCGCGCGGGCCATTCGGGTGGTGGACGCGGGCTAGTCAGCGCCCCCGGGTTCCGGCCCCTCAGCCGTCGTCGTCCTCGCCGCCGTCGCCGTCCGGGTCGGGCTCGCCGCAGTCGGCCACGGCCCCCACGCAGCGCACGTAGGCGCCGCTCCAGCCGTCCGCCTCCAGCACCGGCTGCTCCGCCGCCGCGGCGGCGGCGTCCGGGTACGGGCCGGCGTAGGCCACCCAGAAGCCCGGGTTCAGCGACGGGTAGGCATCGGATCGCAGCAGGCCCCCCGGGTGCCCGGCGGCGGTCACCTCCTCGGCCACCGCCCGGGCCCCCGCCTCCTCGCCCTCGGACGAGATCACGAGCACCCACGACGGGGAGGGGAGCTCCTCGTCGGCGACCGTCGGCGCGACGGGGGACGTCGCCTCCGCCGCGTCGTCGTCGGCGGGGCCCTCGTCGGCGGCGCCCGGCCCGGCGGTGGAGCCCCCGGCCGGGGGCCGCCCGGGGGTGTCGTCGTCGAGCACCTGCAGGCCGACGAAGAAGGCCGCGGCCGCCACCGCGGCTGCGGCGAGCGCGAGCAGCACGCCGAAGCGGGTCCCGCTCATGCCGTCGCTGCGCTGCGGTCGGTCATCAGCGGCCGAACATGGCCAGCCACTCGGCCTCCGAGCTCGGGGTGAACACGAAGTTCCAGCGCCGCGTGTCCTCCATGGTGGCCGAGGGCTCGGCGGAGTAGAGGTGGCCCGGGAAGAGGAGGGCGTGGTCGGGGACCTTGGCCAGCTTCTGGGTGAGGCTCCGGTAGAGGGCGGCGGGATCACCGCCGGGCAGGTCGGTCCGCCCGCAGCCCTCGAGGAAGAGGGTGTCGCCGCTCACGAGCCGGTCGTGCACGAAGAAGCACTGGCTGCCGGGCGTGTGGCCCGGCGTGTGGATCAGCTCGATGGGGATGTCGCCGACCATCACCACGTCGCCGCTGTCGTGGGCCACGAGGTCCGTCTCGGACAGCTCGGTGGTGCGCAGCACCCACGGGACCTCGTCGCGCTGGACGTGGACGGGCACCGGGTTGAGCTCCATGAGCTCCCGCAGCCCGGCGATGTCGAAGCCCATCATCGAGCCGCCCACGTGGTCCGGGTGGTAGTGCGTGGCGAGGGCGCCCGTGAGGCGCATCCCGTCCTCGTGGACCACCTCCAGCAGCCCGGCGACGTCGTAGGCGGGATCGATGGCCACGGCCTCGCCCGTCTGGCGGTCACCGATGAGGTACACGAAGTTCACCATCTGTCGGGCGATCGGGTCCGTGCGGGCGAAGTCGCGCCCGGCCAGGAGCTGGCGGAAGTAGAGGCGGTCGTCGCTCATATCCTCTGCAGGCTATGGCCCCGAGCTTCGACGCCGTCAGCCTCGACGTGGGCGGCGTCCTCGTCGTCCCCGACCACGGGTTCCTCGCCTGGGCCCTCGACCGGTGCCGAACCACCTACGACCGGAGCAGCTTCGGCGTGGCCCACCACCGGGCCATGGCCGCCGTCGACCGGGCCGTCTCCGAGCCAGAGGACTTCACCGACTACCTCCACGGCTTCCTGGATGCGGTCGCCGTGCCGGTCCCGGACCGGGGCCGGGCCCACGACGAGCTGGCCCCCCTGCTCGTCACGCCGGTCTGGTGCCAGCCGGTGCCCGGCGCTCGGGCGGGGGTGGCGGCGCTGGCGGCGGCCGGGCTGCGGCTGGCGGTGACCTCCAACAGCGACGGCACGATCGCCGACCACCTCCGCCGCCACGAGTGGCTCCAGGTCGGCGTGGGTCCCGGGGCCCCCGTCGAGGTGATCACCGACTCCGGGATCGTGGGGGTCGGCAAGCCGGATCCCGCCATGTACCAGGCCACCCTCGCCGGCCTCGACCTCCCGGCCGAGCGGGTCCTGCACGTGGGCGACAGCGTCGTCTACGACGTGGACGGGGCGGCCGCTTGCGGCCTCCGATCGGTCCACATGGACCCCTACGGCATCTGCCCGTCGGCCGCCCACCCCCACGTCCGCACCCTCGTCGACGTGCTCGCCCTCCGCTGACCCCGGCGAGGTTCGGGGCACGAGGGTCCCGTTCCGGTCGTGTGGTGCCCCGAACCTGGGGTTGCGGGCAGGGTGGTACCGGTTCGGTGCCGTGGTGCCCCGAACCTGGGTGGGTGGCGGTCAGCCGGCGGTGGCGAACCAGGTCCGCAGGACGGCGCGGTAGGCGTCGTCGTAGCGGTCGTAGTCGGCCCGCAGCGCAGGGCCGGGCCAGTCGCCGGGCAGGAGCGTCGTCGGCAGCAGGGGGTCGGCCTGCAGGTGGCGGAGGACGGCGGCCGAGGTGACGAAGCCTGCAGCCAGCTGCGCAGGATCGCCGGCCTCGAACCCCTCGACGAGCCCGGCCATGGCGCGGCGGTGGCTCTCCGCCTCGACGGCCCACCCGGCCAGGTCCCAGAGCGCTGCCGGGTCCGGCACCGGGTCCGGTCGGGCACCGGTCCAGGTCCGGCACCACCCCTCGGCCACGACGCGGGCCTCCGGCGAGCGGTCCCCGTCGAGGTTGTCCGGCCGCCCCCACAGGCCCTCGCGCAGCTCGGCCAGCCGGAGCTGGCGCAGCGCGTCGCGCAGCGCGGCCCGATCGGCGGCGGAGCGGGCCCCGTCGCCCTCCACGGTCATGAGCTCCCACGTGCCGTCCCAGTCTCGCACCTCGGCCCGGCGGCTGGCCGCCTGGCGGGCCTGGCGCGCCACCAGGCGTCCGACCAGCCGGTAGCCGCCCCGCTCGCCCACGACCTCCTCGGCCGACGACATCCGGGACAGGGCGGTGCGGGCGCTGCCCTCGGAGATGCCGAACAGCGCGGCGGTGCGCAGCAGGAGCGGCGTGGGCAGCCACGGCGGGTCCGTGCCGAGCAGCACCGAGGCGAGCACCGAGCGCGCCGTCAGCGGCGAGGCCGAGCTCCGCTCCGGGCGAGGGCCGCTCGCGGGGGAGTCGGCGGACGGCCGGCCGGCGCCGGCCCGCGTCCGGGTATTACGAGTTGGCGACATGTGTCGACCAAGTGTAAGGTGTGTCCATGGCCACGGTCATGGAGCCTCGCACGACGATGGTGCCGCCGGCGGAGCGCCTCCCCCAGGTGCTGCCCACGGATCGGCTCACCGAGTCGGGGATGGCCGTGCCCGAGCTGCGGGCCGAGCTGCGCCAGATCGCCGACGTCCGCAACGCCGGCCAGGTGCTCCTCGCCTGGGGCCAGGCGCTCGGCACGATCTCCCTCGCCGTCTGGATCGGCCACCCGTTGGCCTACCTGGCCGCTGTGGTGCTGATGGGCCCGGCGTTCGCCCGCTTCGCGATCATCGGCCACGAGGCCGCCCACAAGCTGCTGTTCACCAACAAGCGGGTGAACGACTGGGTGGGGCGCTGGATCGTCGCCTACCCGGCCTTCGTGCCGCTCGAGGCATACCGGCGCAGCCACTTCGCCCACCACAAGGAGGAGTTCGGGCCCAACGAGCCCGACATGAACCTCTACGTCGGGTACCCGGTCACCCCGGCCAGCCTGCGCCGCAAGCTCTGGCGGGACGCGCGGGGCACCTCGGGCTGGAAGAACCTGAAGGGCCTCCTCGGGGCGCTTCGCAGCGAGCTGGCCCGGCCGGTGGCACTGCGCATCCTGGGCGCCCAGGCCGTCCTGCTGGCGGCCGCGACCGCCGCCGGGCGCTGGTGGCTCTACCCCCTGCTGTGGCTCCTCCCCTGGATGACCAGCTGGCGGGTCATCAACCGGCTCCGGGCCATCGCCGAGCACGGTGGCATGCAGCGGTCGAAGGACCGCCGGGAGACCACCCACCACGTGCACCAGTCCTGGCTGCCCCGCTTCTTCATCGTGCCGCTCAACACGGGCTGGCACCTGGCCCACCACGTGGACATGGGCGTGCCGTGGCGCAACCTGCCCCGCCTGCACGCCGAGCTCGAGGCGGCCGGCTACGTAACCCCCGAGCTCACGTACCCCAGCTACCGGGCGCTGTGGCGGGCCCTCGCCTCCCGCCCCACCTCGCCGCGCTGACCCGCACCCGGACCGCGCCTCGCAACGGAGCGCGCCCCGAGCCGAGATCCGTCCAGCGACGTCGCGTCGGTCTCAGGGCTCCACGACCGCGGCGTCGCCGGTCCTGATGCGGCCCGGCTCCCGCACCCAGGCGTAGGCGCGGCTCCAGCCCGGGTGGCGATCGTGCTGGATCCGCCGGAAGTCGCCGTCGGCGAACCACCGCGCGATCTTCGAGCACGGTTCGGCCCATGCCGACAGCTCGAGCAGCACCTCGCCGACGCGGATCTGGGTGCCCGGGCGCAGCCCGGCCCAGTCGACCCCGGCCAGGGTGAGGTTCTCGCCCGCCGCCCCCGCCGCGAGCGGGTGGCCCTCCGCCTGGAGCCCCTCGATCACCTCGGCCGACCAGACGCACAGCGCCTGCCACGGCCTCCCGTGGTGCCGGCGGCTGGCCTGGCGATCCCCGGCGGCTCCCCGGTAGCCGACCTCCACCTCCTCGACCGCGGCCTTGGGCACGCCGCCGTCGCTCACGCTGAGCTGGACGACGGCACCGGCCTCGGTGGCGGCACCCGCCCCCAGCCGCCGTAGCCCGCGGCCGACGTCCATGAGGTGGTGGGTGACGTCGTGCACGACGTGGCGGAGCAGCCAGGCGCCGTCGACGGTGCCCTCCGCCGTGGTCAGGGTGCGGCCCCAGCGCGGGTCGTCCTGGTCCACACCCGACACGAGGCCGTGGAGCGCGGAGAGCTCGGCCTGCAGCCGGTCGACCGCGTCCCCGAACCGCACGTCCCGGGGCGGCGCAGGGACCTCGATGCCGCGCTCGTCAAGGACGGGGTCCTCGCCGCTCAGCAGGCGGGCCAGGCCGAGCCCGCCGAGGCGCACGATCTCGGCGCAGTGGTCGGCGTGCTCGGCCGCCGACCACACCTCGGGGCCCGGCCGGGCACTGAGCACGTCCTCGTCGATCCCCTCGACGGTCCACCGCCACATCGACCCGAGCCCGCGCAGCGTCCCGAGGATGTCGGGGAGCACCCACTGGGCTCCGTCGAAGCGGCACCTCCCGCAGGTCTCGGTCGCAGCCGGCACCCCGCCAGTACAGCGCACCGGTGCTACGCGGGGTCGGGATCGTCGTGGCGGTGGCCGGATGGGTGGTGGTGGCCGTCCTCGGGGACGACGTGCACGGGCTGGTCGTAGCGCCCGCGGTCGACACCGCGGGGCGCGGGGGCGACGTCCGGAGCCGCCTCCCGACCGGCGGCCTCCGCCCGGGAGAGCACTTCGCGCAGCGGCAGGCCCCGCAGGCGGGCCACTCGGGCGGCGTCGTCGTGCTCGACCTTCACCCGCCCCGGGCTCACCTTGACCCGGACCGGCAGGCCCTCCACCTCGACCGAGCCCTCGAGCCGGGTCGCCGGCCACCGCTCGAGCGCCGTGCCCCGCGCCCCGAGGGAGCCGGTCTCGGCCGTGAGCACCTGCGCCACCTGGGCCACGAGCGCGACGTCGGCCAGCGCCGACACCGTGTGGGCGGGGCGGCCCTTCTTCATGACGATCGGCGTCACCCACGCGTCGTGGGCGCCGGCGTCGAGCAGGGCGGCCACCGCTCCGGCCAGTACCTCCCCGGTGGCGTCGTCGACGTTCGCCTCGAGGAGCACCACCGGCTGGCCGTCGACCAGGGCCTCGGTCCGCTGGCCGAGCACCACCTGGGTCAGGTTCGGTCGCCCGTCGATCTCGCGGCTGCCGGCCCCGAACCCGGTCGCCTCCACGCGCATGTCGGGCAGGGGGCCGAAGCCTGTCGCCAGCGCGGCCAGCAGCGCCGCCCCGGTCGGGGTGGTGAGCTCGATGCCGACGTCGAGGCCCGTGGTGGGCGCGCCCACCGACGCCAGGAGCGAGACGACCGCCGGGGCCGGGTTCGGCAGCAGCCCGTGGGCGGCCCGCACCATCCCGGTGCCCGTAACGACGGTCGAAGACCGCACCTCGTCGACGGCCAGCACCTCGAGCGCGGCACAGGTGCCGACCACGTCGACGATGGCGTCGAGGCCGCCGACCTCGTGGAAGTGGACCTGCTCGGGCGGACGGCGGTGCAGGCGCCCCTCCGCCTCGGCGAGGGCCCGGAACGTGGCCAGCGCCCGGCTGGTCACCCGGTCGGGGAGCTTGGCCTCCTGCACCAAGGCCGTGATGTGGCCTGCGGTGCGCACCACCGAGCCCTCGTGGGCGCGGACGTGTAGGTGGGTGGCGGCGATCCCGCAGCGCAGGACCGGTTCGGGCTCGACCGACCAGCCGTCCACGGGGAGGCGCCGGACGAGGGCGAGCACCTCGTCGAGGTCGGCGCCGGCGTCGACCAGCGAGCCGAGCGCCATGTCTCCTGCGATGCCGGAGAAGCAGTGGAACCAGGCGATCCGGGTCACTTCAGGATCCGCAGCACCGCGCAGGCGGCGCCGTAGCCGTTGTCGATGCCCACCACCGCCAGCCCGGCGGCGCACGACGAGAGCATCGCCAGCAGAGCAGTGACCCCTTCGAGGCCGGCGCCGTAGCCGACGCTGGTGGGCACGGCCACCACCGGCGCCCCGGTGAGGCCGCCCACGAGGCTGGCCAGCGCGCCCTCCATCCCGGCCACGACCACGACGGCGTCGGCGCCGTCGAGCACGTCGACGTCGGCCAGGAGGCGGTGGACGCCGGCCACCCCGACGTCGGTCAACCGGACCGGTTCGATGCCGTGGGCCTCGAGGACGGTCACGCACTCCTCGGCCACGGGCAGGTCGGCGGTGCCGGCGGCACAGACCACGACCCTCTCCGGGCGGGGAGCGGCCGGTCGCCAGATGACGGTGGTGCCCCGCTGCACACCGTCCGGGTTGGCCGCCAGCGCGGCGGCGGCCTGCTCGTCGCTGGCCCGCGTGAGCAGCACCGGGCTGGCACCGGCACCCAGCAGCTCGCCGACGATGGCCGCCGCGTGCTCCGGCGCCTTGCCGGGCCCGTAGACCGCCTCGGGGAGGCCCTGGCGGAGGGCGCGGTGGTGGTCGACCCGGGCGAAGCCGAGGTCCGCGAAGGGGAGGCGCCGCAGCGTGGCCAGCGCGTCGTCGGGGTGGAGGTCCCCCGAGCGCACCGCCTCGAGGATCTGCTGGAGGGCCGCTTCGTCCACGTCAGTAGCATTGCGCCTCGTGACCGACGACGCCGCACCGGGCTCCCTGCGGCGCGTCGCGTTCCTGGGCCCGGAGGGCACCTTCACCGAGCAGGCCCTCCTCTCGCAGCCGGACCTGGCCGCCCAGGAGCTCGTGCCGATGGGCACGTTCGCCGAGGTGCTGGCTGCGGTGGACCAGGGCGCCGTCGACCTCGGGTTCGTGGCCGTCGAGAACTCGATCGAGGGCACCGTCAACGTCACCATCGACGCGCTGGCCCTCGAGCACGACCTGCTCATCCAGCGAGAGGTCGTCCTCGGCATCCAGCTCTGCCTCATGGCTCCGCCCGGCGTGTCGATGGCCGACATCTGCCGGGTGCACACCTTTCCCGTGGCCGCCGGCCAGTGCCGCCAGTGGCTGGCCCGGGAGCTGCCCGGCGTCGAGGTGGTGGCCGCCCACTCCAACGCCGAGGCCGCCCGCCTGGTGCGCGACGAGCACGATGGGCGCTCCGCCGCGGTGGCCCCGGTCCTCGCCGCCAAGATCTACGAGCTCGAGGTGCTGGCCGAGGACATCGAGGACCACCCCGAGAACAGCACCCGCTTCGTGCTCGTCGGGCGGGGGCCGGTACCCCCGCCCAGCGGGCACGACAAGACCACCGTGGTGGTGTTCCAGCGCACCGACCGGGCCGGGTCGCTCCTCGCCATCCTCCAGGAGTTCGCCGCCCGGGCGATCAACCTCGTGAAGCTCGAGAGCCGGCCCACCAAGAAGGCGCTCGGGGACTACTGCTTCATCATCGACCTCGAGGGCCACCTGGCCGACGAGATCGTGGCCGACTGCCTCCGCGACATCCGCTCCAAGGTGGCCGACATCAAGTTCCTGGGCAGCTACCCGGCCGCCGGCGAGCACGGCCCCACCCGTCGCCGTGACGCCGAGGAGGCGTGGCGCCAGGCCGACGACTGGCTCCGCGCCCAGCGAGCCAAGCTGACCCACTAGCGGGCGCCGCTATCGTCCTGCCCGGAGCGGTGGCCGAGTGGACGAAGGCAACGGCCTTGAAAGTCGTCGACCCGCAAGGGTCCGTGGGTTCGAATCCCACCCGCTCCGCGGTGCCGGATCGGAACGGTGGGGTGGGCCGTTGGTAGGCTTCCCCCTCCACCTGAGGAGCGGTGGCAGAGTCCGGTTGAATGCGCATCCCTGCTAAGGATGTGACGGGGGCAACCTCGTCCGTGGGTTCAAATCCCACCCGCTCCGCTCGATCCGCCGCCTCGTGCCCA